>JAHEZM010000036.1 GCA_023251075.1 Flavobacteriales bacterium
AGGCTTGCTGGAGCGGACAGAAAAGAAAATGTAGGCATAAGTAACGATAAGGCGGGTGAGAAACCCGCCCACCGTAAGACTAAGGTTTCCGCAGCCATGTTAATCAGCTGCGGGTTAGTCGGGACCTAAGGCGAACCCGAAAGGGACAGTCGATGGACAACTAGTTAATATTCTAGTACTCGCTTTTATTGCGATGGGGCGACGGAGTAGTGAAAGATTCGCGAACTGACTTAATAGTTCGTTAAAAACCGTAGGTATAACATTGGCAGGTAAATCCACCATAGTTGCTGAAGGTGATAGTACCACAACTCGTCAGAGAAGTGGATAGTGATCCTAATCAAACTCCCAAGAAAAACCCCTAAGCTTCAGATAAAAGCGACCCGTACCGCAAACCGACACAGGTAGTCGAGGAGAGTATCCTCAGGTGCTCGAGTGATCCACGGCTAAGGAACTCGGCAAATTAGTCCCGTAACTTCGGGAGAAGGGACGCCCCACGCAAGTGGGGCCGCAGTTAAAAGGCCCAGGCAACTGTTTAACAAAAACACAGGACTCTGCTAAATCGAAAGATGATGTATAGGGTCTGACACCTGCCCGGTGCTGGAAGGTTAAAAGGAGAGGTTATTCGCAAGAAGAAGCTTTGAATTGAAGCCCCAGTAAACGGCGGCCGTAACTATAACGGTCCTAAGGTAGCGAAATTCCTTGTCGGGTAAGTTCCGACCTGCACGAATGGTGTAATGATCTGGGCACTGTCTCAGTCGTGAGCTCGGTGAAATTGTAGTGACGGTGAAGATGCCGTCTACCCGCATCGGGACGGAAAGACCCCGTGAACCTTTACTATAGCTTCGCATTGACATTGGGTAATTATTGTGTAGGATAGGTGGGAGACTTTGAAGCGGTGCCGCTAGGTGTCGCAGAGTCGTCGTTGAAATACCACCCTATGATTATCTGATGTCTAACCCCTCGCGGGGAACATTGCGTGGTGGGTAGTTTGACTGGGGTGGTCGCCTCCTAAAGAGTAACGGAGGCTTTCAAAGGTCCCCTCAGGACGGTCGGTAATCGTCCGTAGAGTGCAATGGCATAAGGGGGCTTGACTGTGAGACTGACAAGTCGAGCAGATACGAAAGTAGGACATAGTGATCCGGTGGTTTCCATGTGGAAGGGCCATCGCTCAAAGGATAAAAGGTACTCCGGGGATAACAGGCTGATCCCCCCCAAGAGCTCACATCGACGGGGGGGTTTGGCACCTCGATGTCGGCTCGTCACATCCTGGGGCTGGAGAAGGTCCCAAGGGTTCGGCTGTTCGCCGATTAAAGTGGCACGCGAGCTGGGTTCAGAACGTCGTGAGACAGTTCGGTCCCTATCTGATGCGGGCGGAGGAAATTTGAATGGACCTGACTCTAGTACGAGAGGACCGAGTTGGACGAACCTCTGGTGTACCTGTTGTGCTGAAAAGTGCATCGCAGGGTAGCTACGTTCGGATGAGATAAGCGCTGAAAGCATCTAAGCACGAAACTCACCATAAGATGAGATTTCCCTTAAGAGTCCTAGAAGATGACTAGGTTGATAGGTTGCAAATGTAAAGACAGTAATGTCAAAGTTGAGCAATACTAATTACTCGTGTCATTCTATCGGCGGAATAATTTTTACTTTTTCGATATAGACTTCTCAATTCAATATGTTATGATATTTAAGAATTACGGTGACTTTAGCAGTGGTGTTCACCTCTTCCCATTCCGAACAGAGCAGTTAAGCCCACTTGCGCCAATGGTACTGGAGTAACATCCGGGAGAGTAGGTCGTTGCCGGTCTTTAAAGCTTCATTCGTCGCAAGACGGATGAAGCTTTTTTTTTATCTTCACATTCCATTTTTTTACAAATGAAATTGAGATTTATTTTATTCGCATTAATACTTTCTTCTGGCCTTTTGAGTGCAAAGAATTATTCACCTGATTCTACTTCATTAAATTTTGTTTACTCACAAAATCCTTTCAAAATTTTTAAGTTAGATACTTCTATTTCCAATATCTATTTTCATTTACCAGGAAGTAATTTTTCTAATTTTAATTTAAATCTTGGGAATACAGGTAGTGCTATTTATCCTCTGAAATTTATGTACAATCGTGAAAACGAGAATTTATTTAGAGGATTTAATCAGTATTTTTTAACTGCAGACTCGATCAGGTTATATTCTAGTAAAAGACCCTATACGGAATTCAATTATACTCAAGGTTTAACTCAAGAACATCTCCCTAGTATTTTACATACTCAAAAATTGGGTTCGCAAGTATCTATTAGTGCTGGATATAAAGTAATTTCCTCTGTAGGGAATTATAAATTGCAAACTACTTCTGGAAATAGTGTGTTTGCAAATATTCAATACCATTCAAAAAACAAGAGTTTTTTTTCTACGTTAATGGCGGCATCAAATTCAATGAATATTCAGGAAAATGGTGGATTAAGTACTTCTTCTATTTATTCATTTCGATTCGGAGAGAATGCTAGCAATCGTTTAGGGATGAAAACCAATTTACAGGGAGCGAATAATTTAATAAAACATAAAACAGTTAGTTTCAATAATTATTGGTTACCATTTTTTCAAAAAGATTCTTTGGATAGTTTAAAGAAATCCGTAGGCTTTTATAATGAATTTAATTATTCTGAAAGTTCTGCTTTATATACAGATAATAAGCTGGATTTAAGTTCTGGTTTTTTTAATAAGATATTTCTGGATTCTACATTAACTCGAGATTCTATTTGGCTTAATAAAATTGAAAATTCATTTGGCTTATTTTTAGGAAAGAGTCAGGATGGACGATGTTTACCAATTGTGAAACTTGGATATCGTCAGAATTGGCAAAATATTACTATAATGAATTCTTCGTATGCGACATTTGATTATACAAAAATATCAGAAAAAATGTTGGTTAATCTAGCCATTGTCTATGGATTGTTGGGAAGAAGGTCGGGAGACATTAAAGTAAATGCTAATTTTGAGTATTTAGTTAATTTAAAAAATAAAATTTCGATAGTAGCATTTTATGGGAATCAGCAAGTATCGTATTTTGATGATTTTTTCTATTCTAACAATCATCTCTGGAATAATAATTTCTCAAAAACACAAAGATTTAATCTTAATTCAGAATTTGGAGCTCAGTCGGGACATTTTAAAGTTATTACAGGGGTAACTTCAATTTCAAATATGGTTTATCTGGATCAAAATAGTGATGTCAACCAAATGGCTTCTCAACAATTACATTATTATATTTCTGGTTTTAAGGTTTTGCAAAATAAGTGGTTGCGAACAATAAGTTATGTTGAGTATCAATATGCAAGTAGTTTGATAAGGGTGCCTAATGTAATGGCTCGCCAAGAGGTGGCTTTCAAAATAAATCATAAAGCCATTCATATAGAGTTGGGTGTTTTGGCGAGTTATTTTTCTGATTTTTATGCCTCTAATTATGATCCTTCCCAACGAGATTTTTATATACAGAATCAAACAAGGGTGGGAAATGTTTATTTGATTGACTTCTTTGGTTCTTTAGTACTTGGAAGTGCTAAAATTTATTTTAAAGTGGATCATGCTAATGCTGGCTTATTAGGGTATAATTATGAAATCATTCCTCGTTATCCTTTAAACGATCGGACTATAAAATTAGGAGTTCGATGGACCTTTTGGAATTGATTTTTTGGTGTTAAAAAAATCCTTGACTTTTTTTTCTTCTACTAGAACCTTTTCTACTGCTTGTACCAAAGAGAACACCGAATAAGCCTCTTGTAAGTTCTTTTACAATCGTTTTGGTAACGCTACTGTTAGCAACGGCTTTTAGGGATTTCCCAAATCCAGATTCTTCATCCACTTCTTTTCCTTTGTTTTTTATTTCTTCTTTATTATCCTCTTCCGGTTCGGTTTCTTCTGAATTTATTTTCCCACTCAATATTTCGTAAGCACTTTGTCGATCAATAAATTCATTATAAACTTTGGCTATTTCAGAATTAGCAACAATCTCTTCCTGCTCAGATTCACTCAATATATCCATTCGAGATTGGGGAGGAGAAATGATCGTATGAACGAGTGCTGTTGGATTACCTTTTTCACTCAATACTGTTATAAAAGCCTCTCCAATTCCTAGTTCTGTTATAATCTGATCTGTTTGATAGAATGCCGTTATAGGGAAATTTTCAGATACTAATTTTATGTCTTTTCTATCTTTTGCAGTAAAAGCTCTTAAAGCATGTTGGAATTTAGCACCTAATTGTCCGAGTATAGAATCCGGAATATCGGCAGGTGATTGAGTACAAAAGAAAATCCCTACACCTTTACTTCTAATCAATTTAATGATGGTTTCCAATTGCTGAAGCAGAGTTTTAGAAGCCTCCTTAAATATCAAATGAGCTTCGTCAATAAAAATCACCAAGCGAGGTTCTCCTTTGTCACCTTGTTCAGGAAATTTGTTGTAAATCTCCGCTAGTAAACAAAGCATAAAGGAAGAGAATAACTTAGGTTTGTCTTGTATATCTATTAATCTCAATATATTAATGAAAGCTTTTCCGTCGCTGCTTTTTTGTAAAAGATCCTCTACCTCAAATGATTTTTCACCAAAGAATTTATCCCCTCCCTGCATTTCGACTTCCAGCAATTTTCGCATAATTACGCCAGATGTTGCGGAAGAAATACTACCATAGTTTTTTTCAATTTCTTTTTTGCCTTCTCCTTCTGCCAAATGTTGAAGAGCAGCACGAAAATCTTTGATATCTAGTAAAGGAAGTTTGTTATCGTCGCAATATTTAAAAACAATGGTTACGGCACCTTCTTGATTTTCGTTTAATTCTAAAATTTTAGAAAATAAAATTGGCCCAAATTCCGATACCGTCGCTCTAAGACGAACCCCTTTTTCGTTTGAAATAGAAAGCAATTCTGTAGGGTATTGTGTGGGAGTCCATGAGGCTCCCATTTGAGATAGTCTTTCTTGTAATTTCGGATTGAATGCGCCAGGTTTAGCAATTCCACTAACGTCACCCTTGATATCCATCAATAAAACATTTACCCCTTTTTCCGATAAAGCTTCAGCAAATCTTTGAATGGTTTTTGTTTTACCTGTACCTGTTGCACCAGCGATTAAACCATGTCGGTTGATGGTAGAAAGAGGGATGTTTACTGCTAAATTTTTTTGAATCTCTTTATTAAAAATAGCGAATCCTAAGTTGATCGAATTACCGCTAAATTTGTACTGATTTTGAATTTCTTGAGAAAATTGTTCGATACTCATAATTGTATTAATTCATCTTCTGATTTTCGGGCTTTTCTTTTGTCGATATAAACCAATGCTCTGTATGTGAAAAATAAACTGATTAAGAATAAGCCAATACAAACGTATACGTACCACCATTCAAAAAAGTGAAGGAATTCAGCTAAGATGAAAAAAAGATTAATATGAAGAAAAAATGCTAGAATCAGTTGCAGATATAGTCGGGTTTTAAATCCATTTTCAACAGAAATACTTTCTTTAAGTAAATCCTGTCTTTGGTGCTCTTTACTAATAGAGAACTGGATGGCAAAGTGTCTTTTCAATCTTTTGTAAACTCTAAAACTAATAGCAGTAAGAATAATGTATCCCAATGCGATAACGCACGTAAACACAATCATCCAAAGTAAATCTCTGCTATCAGTGGTCTCTTTTAACATTTATCAAGGAGTGTAATACTACGGCTAACTTAACTAAATTATAAGTAGCATACTGAAATGAGAAAAAAAAGTTCGAAATTCATATCATATTGTTCAAAAAAAAGTGATTAAATGATTAAGAAAATAAATAAGATCCTAATTGCCAATCGAGGGGAAATTGCATTAAGGGTCATTAGGACTGCAAAGGAAATGGGGATAATGACTGTTGCTGTTTATTCGGAAATTGATAAAAATATGCCCTTTGTTAGAGCAGCTGATCAAGCAGTAGGTATAGGAGGAAAAACATCTAAGGAATCCTATTTAGATATGAATAAGGTTTTAAAGGTCTGTTTAGATTATAAAGTTGATGCAGTTCATCCTGGCTATGGGTTCTTGTCGGAAAACCCCATTTTCGCTGATTTATTGGAAAAGAATAAGATTAAATTGATTGGACCTAGTTCATATTCAATGAATTTAATGGGCGATAAACTTTCTGCTAAGGCAGCGGTACAAAAATTTAATGTTCCCGTAATTCCAGGTTCAAATGGTGCGTTGAAAGATCATACAGAAGTATTTTCTATTGCTAAAAAAATTGGATACCCCGTGTTGTTGAAAGCTTCTGCAGGAGGAGGAGGGAAAGGTATGCGAGTAGTTAATAATGATGAAGAATTACAAAGTGCTTTTGAGAGGGCAACAGGTGAAGCAGAAGCTTCTTTTGGTAATGGGGCGGTTTTCGTGGAGAAATATTTAAAAAATCCAAAGCATATCGAAATTCAGCTTTTAGCCGATCAACATGGCAATGTATTGTATCTTTTTGAAAGAGATTGTTCCATTCAAAGACGTCATCAAAAAGTGGTGGAAGAAGCTCCTTCGGTTGTTTTGTCTGACGCACTGCGAAAAGAAATGGGAGAAAGCGCAGTGAATGTGGCGAAGGCATGTTCCTATGAAGGTGCAGGAACTGTAGAATTTATGGTGGATGAAAATAATAAGTTTTATTTCCTGGAAATGAATACCCGACTTCAGGTGGAGCACCCTGTTACGGAAATGATTACTGGTTTAGATTTGGTTGCGGAGCAAATTAAAGTAGCACAAGGTGAAAAATTGTCTTTTGAGCAAAAGGATTTAAAGATAGTTGGACATTCTATAGAAGTGCGCGTTAACGCAGAAGACGTATCAAAAGATTTTACTCCTGATAGTGGTTTCCTTAAGTATTATAATATACCTAAGGGGCACGGAATTAGGGTGGATGATGGTTTTGAAGAAGGGGGAGAGGTCTCTATTTATTACGATTCCATGATTGCTAAATTGATTGTATATGCTCCAACAAGAGAGCAGGCGATCAACAAAATGCTAAGAGCGATAGATGAATATACTATTGTTGGTGTTAAAACCACATTGCCACTGGCACAATTCGTTTTGCGTCATAAGTTGTTTGTAGATGGTAATTATGGAACATCCTTTATTGCTGATAATTTCAAAGTAGACTCTCTAAACAGCAATGAATTAAATGAAATTGTGGCACTTTTTTCGGAGTGGAATTATTCGAAAAATGAATTGAATTTGAAAAAATATTCAGATTTACAATACCAAGAAGCATGGTTAAAGCGTAACAACACAAAGTGAAAAAAGAGTTAATCATCATATTTTTTATTGGTGCTATAGGTATTTCATTGGAACTTAAAGCGCAATATCCTTTGCAAGGACAATGGGTTACTATGGGGGAAGATACATTGTATCTTTTGAAGACAGTTGATATTATGGTTGATAAGAAGACAGGGAAAATAGTTCGTAAGGAGGATACTAAGAAATATAAGGATATGTTGAGGAGGGTGAGAAAGGTTTATCCTATAGCACAAACAGCAGCAAAACTATTAGATGAATGTGAAGAAGAACTATCTAAATGTAAAACTGAAGCTGAACAGAAAAAGGTAATGAGAAAAATCGAAAAACAACTGATTAAAGAACATGGATCAACTTTGCGTGGACTCTATGTTTCTGAAGGAAACGTACTTCTTAAATTGGTTGATCGAGAGACAGGATCAAGTTCTTATGATTTTTTAAAAGAAATGCGTGGTTCTTTTGCGGCTGTCATGTGGCAGGGTGTAGCACAACTATTTGATCATGATTTAAAAGAAAAATTTGATCCATTGAATAATGAAGATGATAGAACAATTGAAGAAATTGTTACTAAAATCGAACGAGGAGAATTGTAACTGAATCTTTAACTTTTCCACTTATTTTTTAACAACACTTTCCAAAGGGATATTAATTTATATTTTAGCGCCACTAAAAATAAAAACAATGGCTAAAATATTAATTATCGGTGCAGGAGGAGTGAGTAACGTAGTTACTAAGAAATGTGCTCGTTTGCCTATTTTTACTGAGATTGTTCTGGCTAGCAGAACCAAATCGAAATGTGATGCAATTGCTGCTGAAATAGGTGGTGGTAGAATCAAAACTGAACAAGTAGATGCTGATTACGCCGAAAATGTGATCAAATTAATTCAAAAATATACTCCCGATATCGTTTTAAATATTGCTCTTCCTTATCAGGATTTGGCTATTATGGATGCGTGTTTAGCGACTAAAACACATTACTTAGATACTGCGAATTATGAACCTAAAGATGTGGCTAAGTTTGAATATAGTTGGCAATGGGCTTACAAAAAACGCTTTGAGGATGCTGGTATCATGGCACTTTTAGGTTGTGGGTTCGATCCTGGTGTTACGGGGGTTTTTACGGCTTATGCAGCTAAACATTATTTCGATGAAATTCATTATTTAGATATTATAGATTGCAACGCAGGAGATCACGGCAAGGCTTTCGCGACCAACTTCAATCCTGAAATCAATATTCGTGAAATCACGCAACGTGGTCGCTATTGGGAAAATGGTGAGTGGAAAGAAACCGATCCACTTTCTGTTCATCAACCAGTGAGCTATCCAGGTGTTGGGCCAAAAGAATCTTATCTTCTTTTCCACGAGGAGTTGGAGTCGTTGGTGAAAAACTTTCCTACTTTGAAGAGAGCTCGTTTTTGGATGACTTTCGGACAAGAATATTTAACGCACTTAAGAGTAATGCAAAACATTGGAATCACTGGTATTAAGCCAATTAAATTCCAAGGTCATGATATTGTTCCAATTGAATTTTTAAAGGCATTGTTACCTGAACCCGGTTCATTGGGTGAAAACTATACTGGAGAGACTTCTATCGGTTGTCAGATTCGCGGTGTGAAAGACGGAAAAGAAGTAACTTACTTTATCTGGAACAACTGTAAACACCAAGATGCTTACAATGATGTTCAAGGGCAGGGTGTTGCCTATACTACTGGTGTTCCTGCCATGATTGGTGCATTGTTAATGGCCAATGGTACTTGGATGAAACCGGGAGTTTGGAACGTAGAAGAATTCAATCCAGATCCATTCCTAGCTGTGTTGGGTGAATATGGTTTACCATGGCATGAAGCGGTTAACCAACCTTTAGAGTTCGGAAAATAATAGTAAACATTGAACATGAAACTTCCTGCAAATATTCCCAATCCTTGTTATGTTTTAGATGAACAAAAGTTTATCGCTAACATGGAGAAAATGAAGTATGTTCAAGAGGCAAGTGGTGCCAAAATATTGTGTGCTTTGAAAGGCTTTGCGATGTGGAGTACTTTTCCTATCATGAAAAAATATTTAGCCGGGTGTACTGCAAGTTCATTGTACGAAAGCAAGTTGTGTTATGAGGAAATGGGCGTTGATTCTCATGCTTGCGCTGTTATTTATCAGGAAGATGAGATCAATGAGTATATCAAATACAATTCGCATTTAACCTTCAATTCTATTTCTCAATGGGAAGGATTGAAAGGAAAAATATTAAAAAATAAAAAGAAGGTGAAGTGTGCGTTGCGCGTGAATCCTGAGTATTCTGATGTAGGTGTGGCTATTTACAATCCCTGCGCTTTAGGTTCTCGTTTGGGAATTACGGTTGAGCACATGCCTAAACATTTACCAAAAGGCATTACGGGCTTGCATTTCCATGCCTTATGTGAAAGTAATTCTGATTCTTTGGAAAGAGTAATGGAAGCAGTAGAGGAGAAATTCGGTCACCTTTTACACGAGGCCGAATGGGTGAATTTTGGTGGTGGACACCATATCACTCGTGATGATTACGACACTGAGCTGTTGATTGAATTGATTAAGAATTTCAAAAAAAATTATAATGTTGAGGTTTTTTTGGAGCCGGGTGAGGCTATTGGTTGGAAAACAGGATTCTTGCTTTCTCGTGTAGAGGATGTTGTTGAGGCAAACAATGAAAAAACGGTAATTATGAATGTTTCTTTTACCTGTCATATGCCCGATTGTTTGGAAATGCCATACAAACCGACACTTCGCGGTGAATCGCAAGCGAAGAAACCTAAGTATGTCTATACCTTTGGTGGGCCAACCTGCTTATCAGGAGATTTCATAAAAGGATTCGGTTTTGATAAGCCTTTAAAGAAAGGCGACACCCTTATTTTTGAGGATATGATGCATTACACTTTTGTTAAAACTACAATGTTTAATGGAGTGAATCATCCGTCGATTGGCATATTGAAGAAGAATGGTAAATTCAAATTGGTAAGAAAATTTGAATATTCTGATTACAAAGGGAGAATGTCTTAACCCCTTTAAATTAAAGTAGCTATTTTTTTTGTCTTTGTTAATTATTTTAATGGATTGATTAATAAGGTGATACCCTGTATTCAGTACTGTCGGAAAGTAATTTTCTTGTTTTATTTTATTTGGCTAGTAACATTTCCTTTCTTAAATTGTTCCAGCATTCAGTGGGCATCTTTTGATGCAACTATGGAGAACTACATTTTTTGATGAAAACCTTTATTTAGATCCCAAACCTTGTAGAGGTTTTTGTCAAAATAGAAACTACAATTTACTACAAATAACTCGTAATGGGGACAATTTTACTATCAGGTAAGCAATTCGTTTATAAGCTGAAATACAGCTTAATCTTATTTTTCTTATTTTCTTTAAATCTTCAGGCGGCCGATCTTGTTATTAGTTTTTGTCCGGTCACAAAAACCCAAGCACTTCCTAAAGGTTGGTCGGCACCCTTTACCATTCAAAACAATACCAACAAAGTTTTAGATTTAGCGAATAACAAATTCACAATGGATTGGCCAAGTTTAGTCTCTTTACCATGGCCTTTTGCTAATGGAGTACAGGTAGGTACTACATGGAGTTTTATTATTAATTTGAATTGGCCAGGTACTTTGGCGGTAGGACAAACGGCTAACTTATCTGTAAATAATAGTGAATACTCAGGTGTTTTGCAATTTCCTACTTCAGGTACTTATAAAGAAGGAGGCATTACTTATACTGTTGAAGTAAAAAACTGTAATCAAACTCAAAATTATGAGTTGTTTGATGCTACTTTCGATTTTAAGCGTGAATGCTTTTTATATTCTCCAACAAAATTATGTTTAGGACAAGCAGCTACTGAAATTTGGCAAGGTGAAGGTGTTTTTGATGCAATGATACCGACCGACCGACCGAGTTGGGCTATTGCTGATATGGTAGCTCACCGTTTGTTTACCAATTTAGTGGGACAAGACATTGTGTCTCCTAACTTTTGGATGGCTACAGCCATGAATGAATCTAGAATGACTTGTGATCCAACTATTGTTGCTAATCAAACCGGTGGCCACACCTATATTAATGCAAATGCTAATTCGGGTGTTCCTGGTTCAGGGATATCAAATACAACCAATAACTGTTTTCAAGTTTTAAATATTGGGTATACTCAAATTGAAAACAATCAACCCGATTTATTTGCCCAAACCAATGCCTACGGGACGGCTCAGTATTCTAATGTTGTAGATGGAGGTAACTGGGAAACAGGAGCTTTAGCAGTAGCTTATTATCATTATCAGGATATGAGATATTGGGATCAGATATATTGCTTTAATGTTCCTAAAACATGGAAAGATGCCAAGGATCCTTATGCAATAGAAAAGATTTTTTACCATGCTTATCATGATGGTCCAAATGCAGGTATTTCTTTATTAAATGATATTAAAGCAAACTATACCAATGCTACCAATGCTACTAATATGAATACAGTAATTACTACTGGTGGCACCTGGAGTGCACCTAATGGGGGTAGTAGCCAAAAGGTAGGTAACTTTACAAGTTTATTGGATGGAGGAAGCGGGTTGCTTTATCCCGGACAAACAAAAACGAATTATACTACTCAGTATTTAGGTTGCTACAATGCGCCTATCAAATGGGCTGACGTGGTATTCTATTTAGATCAAATAAAAATATTGTACCCGAAATTGCAAAATGCGCCAATTCAGGCTGCTATTAAGGCGGTATTCGATGGAATTAACGGTGGTGCTAATGTGAATTTTGAAGATTTGGGGCCGGTAATCGATGAAATTGTAATTCAAATGGGAGGTCATGACCCATCAAAATATATTGCCACTCAATTTAGTGCAGCTAAAACTTGCCCTACCAATGCTTTGGGTGTTTCATTAAGAACAAACGATACTATTTGTCCGGGAACTACAGGAGAATTACAAGTATGGTTATCGGGTGATAAAAATTTCAAATTCACTTTGAAATATCCCGATAATTCCACTCAAACTTTTTCTAATGTAGATCATTCCCCTTATGTAGTTCCAATTACTCAGCCGGGTGCTTATGAGGTAGTTTATTTTGAAGATAATGATGAAGTAGGGAATCCAAATTGCTTGTTTAGTAAATTAACTGTTCAAAGTAAAAATGGAAATGTTGTTACATGGGATAAAAGTACTGTTACCGGTACAGGAAGCTCCAAGTGTACTAGTGGTCCATTGATTATCAAAAATACTGGTCCGGGTGCTGTTACAGTATCTTATAAAAAAGATGGTGGAGCTACTCAAAATATTAATCTTCCAGCAAACACCACCTCTTATACTGTGTCCAACACGCCTTTGTCGGGACAATATATCATTACAACAATTTCTCCTAATACCTGTGGCACACCAGTAAATGATACCATCAATATTTGTTCATCATGTGTTAAGCCTAAGGCGGTTATCACCGGTACAGCAACTCTTTGCCAAGGAGATAGTGTTCAGTTATCGGTAGCATTGTCTGGAGGAACTGGCCCTTATAAAATTAAAATCAGTGATGGTACTACTAAATGGAAAGTTCAAAATATTAATACATCACCTTATAAATTTTATGTTAAAACGGCTGCCACTTATGTAATAGATTCAGTGTGGAATTCAAGCTGTGATTCTTTAGGTTCTGGTTCTGCTGTAATTACAGTTAAAGCTTTACCTACGGCAACTATTTCCGGTGGTGCAGGTATTTGTGTTGGAGATAGTACTCAATTGAGTGTGACTTTAACGGGAACTCAACCATGGACGATAAAAATAAATGATGGGTCAACGGTTAAAACAGTTACAGGAATTACTACTAGTCCGTATACGTTTTACGCTAAAACAGCTGCCACTTATACTATCGATACTGTTTACGACACATCATGTAAAAAAGTGGGAACAGGAAGTGCAGTGGTTACTATGAAAGCCAGTCCCACTTTAGTTTTATCGGGAGACACCACTATTTGTGCTGGAGAATCAGCTGCAATTACGCTAACCTTAACAGGAACAGCTCCATTTAATATTGTTGCTTCTTTAGGTGCTAATAGTGTGCCTTACACTACCAACTTAACCACTTACACAGTAAACATTACAGTTCCTGGTTTATATAAGATGGAAGTTACTGATGCTAATGGGTGTAAGGTAACCAAGTTTATAAATGTGATTGTTAGCGCTCCACCAGCAGTTGAGCTAGGTCCTGATCAAACCTTATGTTTTGGCACTACTTCTACTTTAGATGCAGGATCGGGAATAACAACTTATGCTTGGACTGGTGCGAAAACAGGTTCTGGTCAAACAATAGTTGCTGATGTAACAGGTTTGTATAAAATTTTAGTTACAAATGCAGCAGGATGTACAGCAAAAGACAGTGTTACTATTACAGTGAATTCTAAAGTTGATGTGGCTTTTGCAAACGACAGTATTACTATTTGTCCGGGAGGAAGCATCAATCTTTCTGCAACTACTACCGGAGGTGTTCCTAATTATACTTACGCATGGAGTGGAGCAGGAAGTGGAATAGCGAGTACATTTTCAGCAAGTGTTCAAGGATGGCATAAATTAACTGTTACCGATTCGAAAAATTGTACTGGTAAAGACAGTATTTATGTTAAAGTAGATAATAACTTAAGCGTTAATTTAAGCGATAAAACTATTTGTGTTGGAGATAGTATTTCTTTAGATTGTGGATATGATGCTATTAATTACAATATCTCATGGTCAACTAATGAAACGTCCCAAACAATATTTGCTAAAACACCTGGTAAATATGTGGTAAATGTTACCAATGGTGGAGGATGTAGTGGAAAGGATTCGATGTTATTGGCTAACTTTCCTCAACCGGTAGTTAATTTGGGTGCCGATGTAAATATTTGTGCAGGGACCACTACCACTTTGAATGCAGGTTCTTTTACTTCGTACTTATGGTCGAGTTTAGAAACTACTGCTACCGTTACCAAAGGAGCTGGAACTTATAATGTTAAAGTTACTGATGCTAATCAGTGTACAGATCGCGACACTATTGTTGTAAATAGTATCGCTAAACCAACACCTAATACTATAGTAGATATTCAAACTTGTCCGGGTTCAAATGTTCCTTTTGATGAAAGTGCTTATAATAATGGTAATGGACCATATACTTACAAATGGCAGGATAATTCAACTGCAACAACCTATACAGTTACCAATGCTCTGGTAGCTTCTACTGTTTGGGTTGATGTTACTGATAAATATGGTTGTACAGGAAGAGATAGTGCTAACATTACTATCAAATCAAGCTTGCCAGTTCAAATTACGGGTGTTGCAGATACTACATTCTGTGCTGGGGATAATGTAGTTTTAAGTTCTCAATATACTGTTGCCGGTGGATTTAATTTTAACTGGAGCACAGGGGAAACAACAGAAACAATTACTGTTCAAAGCACTGTCAATATAACTTTAGTAGTTGATGATGGAAATGGATGTAATGGAACTGATGTAGTACACATCACTGAAAATCCACTTCCTGATATGTCATTAGTTCCTGTATCAGCAACAGTATGTAGCGGAGATGCTGCTGTGATTGGCCATAATTATGGTGCAGGCTATAGCTATTCATGGAATACAGGAGCTACTACTTCAACCATTAGCACTGTAACAGGAGCTACATATACCCTTACTGTAACGAATACCAATACCGGTTGTCAGGCAGATACTGATGTAGTTGTAACAACGAATCCAAAACCTTTAGTGTCTTTAAGAAATGATTTAGATACTTGTGCGGGTATTACAGTGACTTTACAAGATTTAGGAGGGCAGGCAGGTTTGACTTATGATTGGACTAAAACAACTACTGGTAATACTAGTATAGGTTCGGCTTCAACTTTAGCGATTACAACGAGTGATACCTATACTTTAACAGCAACAGATGCATTTGGATGTAAAAACAGTGATGCGATGGTTGCTTTGTTTAGAACAATGCCGGTAGTAGATTTAATAAATGGAGCAGATACTGCGGTGATATGTGAGGGACAAACTCAATCATTGAATGCGGGTAATGCCGGTATGACTTATTATTGGGAACCAACAAAAACCAGCACACAATCAGTAGTTGCTTCAACAAGTGGTTTGTACAATGTTATTGTAAGCAATGGAATGTGTAAAGATACTGATGAGGTTTATATTCAGTCAATCATATTGCCTAAAGGGGTGTTAACAGATACTTTAAAAGCAGTTGAACCAAATTATTGCTTTGCTGAGGAATTGAATGGAGTAACACTTTCCGCAGTGGGAATGGATGGTTTATCATACAGTTATTTATGGAGCACTGGTGCTACAACACAATCTATTGTAGTGACGCAAAAAGGTACGTATAGCGTAGAGGTGAGTTTAAAAGGTTGCAAGGAAACAGATCAGGTAGGAATTATTGACTACTGTCCTACAAGTATTTTTATTCCTAATGCCTTCACGCCAAATGATGATCCTTTGAATGCTGTGTTTGGACCAAAAGGAGCGAACGTTAATGAATATGAATTCTTAATTTTTAATAGATGGGGCGAATTAATTTTTAGAAGTACCGATATTTCTAAAGGATGGGATGGTACTTATAAAGGACATAAAGTTCAGCAAGATGTTTACGTTTGGAAACTGGGTTATACTGAGAATTTAGATACAGGTAAAACCAAGCAACAAGAAAAAATAGGAACAGTAGCTGTGATTTACTAGTTGAATCGATAAAAAGTAAAAGCCCAAAGAATTCAATCTTTGGGCTTTTTAATTTAACGTTAAATATTATTTCGTTAGTTCTTTTAGCAGAAGTTTATTGTCGTACTCATCACTAGTATTAGATAGTATTACAATCGTTTTATTTTTATCATAATATAAAGTGGAATGAAATCCAGCAGCATACCCACTGATGGGAGAGGTGAAAATAGAAGAGAAATATTCTTTATTCATTTCAAAGTATAAAGCTAAATCTGTGGCACTACCAAAAATATGTTGCTGACCATAAGTGTAGTCGTTGTATTTGTATCCCAGATCAGAAAGATTTTCAAAAGTGATGTATTCATTTATTCCGGTTTTTTTTAAACCTGATATGTGCGGAAAAAGTGAATCACCATAGAATTGATCTCTATCGAATATATGCAGTGTGGGATATTTTTTGGCAATCATTCGATTGATAGCAATTTCATAGTTGGTTTCATACAGTAGTTCAATGATTTGAGCAAGTATAATGAAATTGGTTTTACTTAATACCTTCTTTTCCCCAGGAACAAATTCCAATATGGGCTTTTTGTCCTCAATAATTTTAATGATTTCAGAATTGTGAATGGAGGTTTTGTCTTTCATTTTAATATTTTGATCATCATAAATATTTCGATGATACAACTTGATATAATTGGAAGGCAAACCTGAGCTTTGATCGATAAGATGTTTGATTTTCATTTCCTTATACGGAAATTTTTTTAGGTAAAAAGAAACGGAAGAATCTGGATGTAGTATTTTTTTATTGATTAAATCCTGACAAGCTTCGATCGTAAAAAGCATACTCAAATCAGCCAACTCGATAGTATAATTACTTTTTATAGGAATACGCAATTCGTAATTCGCATAACCTTTATAGAAAGAATACAAAACTGAATCTTTAGAACATACAGCCACTTGTCCGGAAAATTGGGGAGCAGCGTTTACCAAATTTGAATCGATAAATTGTGCTTCTACAATGGAAGGAAAAACAAACAGTATGAAGCACAATTTTCTCAATTTCTTATTCGAAGATGATACTCATCTCCACTCTTCTGTTGCGTTGACGACCCTCAGCAGTTTTGTTATCAGCAATTGGTTTTGTTGATCCGTAGAATTCAACTACCAATCTTGATGTATCAACACCTTTTGATGTTAAGTAAGCAGCAACAGCTTCAGTTCTGTCTTTAGATAATTTTAAGTTCTTTTTCTTGTCGCCTACATTATCGGTATGACCTGCTAATCTTAATTTCCAAGTTGGTTTTTTCAGCATCAACGCTGCCAATTCATCTAGTGAATTAAACGACTCAGGTTTAATAATTGCTTTAGATGTTTCAAACTCAAGGTTCGCGAAAGCAGTATTTAAAATTTCTACTTCTTCTTTTTTCAATACCGGACAACCTTTGTTATCTGCAGGGCCTGGTGTTTTCGGACAATCATCAATCTTATCAGGAGTACCATCAAAGTCTTCGTCTTTTTCCGGACAGCCATGATTTTCAATTAATCCTTTAAGCGTTACGCAGCTATCTTTATGATCCAATATACCATCACCATCGGTATCAGGGCAACCCATTTGAGATTTTGGTCCGGCAAGAGTTGGGCAGGTATCATTTTTATCAATTAGCGAATCACCATCGGTATCAGGACAACCATGGAAGTATGGTAAACCTTTAATATCAGGGCAAGAGTCGTTTTTATCGATGATTTTATCACCATCTTTATCAGGACAACCATCAAATTCAATCAAACCAGGAACATCCATACATTTGTCTTTTTGATCTTCAACGCCATCCATATCGGTATCAGGACAACCTTTGAATTTTTTTAAACCAGGAATTTTCGGACAGGCATCATCTTTATCAGGGATGCTATCACCATCGGTATCAGGACAACCTTTAAATTCACAAATACCAGGAATTTCAGGGCAATTGTCTTCTGCATCAGAAACTTTGTCTTTATCTCTATCGTCTTTTTTATGATGAAGAGAAGATACTTTTAAGCCCACATAAAAATCTACTGAGCTGTGTTTGGTTTCCCAAAGAACAGGGCCTAAATTGTTGGTTCCAACGATAAATGGACCAATCATAGCAGCAGCACCAACTTTGAACAATTGATATTCATTATAGCTAATGGGTATATACAGTCCAAACCATTTCCCATCAATTCTTGGGGTAATAGAGTAGGTGCTTATGTCATGAATGTTGTGTTTTGAGTAAGGAGAACGTAAAGCCTGGAAAGCTGTGAAATTCACGAAAAAGGGTTTCCAGATATGGTAATCTATTTGCAGTGATAGTGCTGTTGGAAGAGAAGCTGTATAGGTAGGACTTAATATCGTTCTTGGGAAGGCTAGTGACATAGTTGAATCGAAAGATTTCAATCCATGATCTGGATTAAACATGTTTCCCTGCAGTTGTCCGCCGTTAGGGGAATACTGACTGCTGTATGTTCCTCTGTTAAATCTAATTCCTCCCAAATCCAATAATGAAGCACCTACTTTTATTTTGTATTTATTTTCATCACGTGCGGAATGTTTTTTACAATCCATTTCATACTGATGTTTTTCAGGATGAGGTCTCCATTCATAAACTACTCCAATGTCAGCACCAAAACCTAATTCAGCACCTTTTTGGAAAGGTTGATAAACAGGATCTCCTCCATTTAAATTTTGAGAATAAGAATACCCGAAGTGATCTCCTGTAATTGAAATAGTACTATCTGTAGGTTCTGAATAATTAAGAGGAGCACTGTATATTTGAACATTCGCTAAACCTTGTAGAAGCTTCAATCTTGTGGCTGCTTTGAAATAATGTGTTTCGGTTTTATAAACTTCTCTACCGTAACTTAAGCCGTATTCCGTCCATGCCATCGCTTTAATATCAAAACCACTTCTGTACATAGGCGCAACCATTAATTCAGGGGTGCTGTAATCTTCCACTAAAGATTTAGTGAAGTCTTTTGACATTCCATCGAAATTCATCATAAATCTCGCCTGCATAGAGAAAGCAATAGAGTTTTTCTCATTTATGGTAAGCATGAAAGAGGGACCTAAAGTTCTATTGGAAAGAAATAATTCGGTAGTTGGAAAAGTAGTGCTGTATAAGAAGTTTTTGTAAATGAATGTACTATCCATTTTACGGTTCATGAAGCCAGCTTTAATAGCATAATTATTGGTTTGAAAACTTAAGTTGTCTCCTACCAGAAGGATATCTAGTTTATATCTATTATCTACGATAGATGCAGGTTGTAAATCTAATCCGTTAATTCCAGCGTAGTTGCTGTTTTGAAGACCTAAGAAATCTTGGGCTAACAAATTGATTGTTAAACAAGAAAAAATAAATAGAGCAATTTTTTTCATGGGGCGAAGATAGCAAAATTGACTAAAACATTACTAGTCAATTTTAAGCTTTCATGGCTTTTTTGAGCATAGTTAACCGGTCTTTAAAAAATGCGATATCCGCATTCATTTTGTTAACCTTCTCGTTTAATTCGATTAACATTGGATTATCTTTTTTTGCATTTTTAAAAAAACCAAGATTGTTTTCGAACTTGTTTTTTTCTTCCTCCAGCTTACTAATATGTTCGCGTAGCTGACCGCTTTCATTTTGGAATAAGTCTGCATTCTTGAGTTCGGAGTAAGCTTGCAATTTTAAATTAAACTTCAAATTTGAAGCTTGTTCTCTATTGATTCCGTAGCTTAATAAGAGTTCATTGGCTTTGTCGAAAAACGGATTTGAAATTTCGTTAGGTACTTTTATTGAATCGAGTAAATACCATTTTTTTATAATTTCTTCTACTGCTTCTCTGCTAGTGGTTTGAGTAAATAAGTTTATCAATTCCTTTTTGGAGCTATATGCGGCTTGGTTGTTTGTTTTTTGTTCTTCTTTGACTTTCCTTAAGCTTTCAAAAAACTGATTACAATCATTTTGAAATTTCATCCATAATTTTTGTTCGTCTCTAGGATGAACCTGACCGGTTTCTTTCCAGCGTCTTTGTAATTTCGTGAGAGTATTGGCTTTTTCGTCGTTAGATAAAGAAGTATTTTGAACACAACGATTTACTTCATCCAGCAAATCCGTTTTTTGTTTTTTATGAATTTTATAACTCTCTTTTAAAACATCATAAAATTTTGATTTTTCTGTAAAGAAATTGTCGCAAGCACTACGGTATTGATTCCAAATATCATTGGTTGATTCTTTAGGTACGTGGCCAATTTGCTTCCATTCATTTTGTTTGGTGAGTAATAAATCGGTTTTTATTTTCCAGTGTTTTTCTTTGGAAGGGAGTTCGTTTAGTAGAGAATGGATGAAGGAAATAATTTCTTGTTTCTTTTGAAGGTTCTCAACTTCTTTTTGTTTTGATTCACCTTTTATTGTTTCAAGCTTTTCGTTTAATTTTTGAACAACATCTTTAAATTTTTGCCAGATCTCTTCTCTTAATTCTCTTTTTACCGGACCTGTTTCGTACCATTCTTTTTGCAGAACTCTAAGTGATTCAATAATTTTTTGATCTTTCACCAAAAGGTCATTTAATTTCGTTAAAATCTCTTCCTTGATTTGTTGATTTCTCTTTAAATCATGTTCTTGAATAGCTTTGTAGATATTGATGTTGTAGTTGAAATCCTCAATTAATTTATAGAACTGATGATTGAGTTGTTTTACTTTCTGCGAACCATTATCTTCTAAAAGATTCCATTGATTTTGAATATCTTTTTTTTGCTGAATAGCTTTGCCGATTTGTTGTTCGTTTTGAACCAATTCGTCAAGCTGAGCAATCAGTTTTTGTTTTGCGTTGATAATTTCTTCGGGTTGCATAATTTAAAGCTAGTGCCCTAAATTTATTGAAAAACAGCGTGTTAAAAAAATCAATCGGCAAATAAATTTACCAATTCGCTTACTTTGAAGAATTGTCCTCTAACAGAATTAGAGAGTATGATGATGGTTCCGTGAACTTCTGGTACACGAATAAATAAACTTCTGTAGCCTTTCCACCAGCCGCTATGAAATATGATTTTTCCTACTTTGTTATTGTTGCGCAATCTCCAGCCTAATCCATATGCTCCACCTGCTGTTTCCATGCTGTCTGTACGAGGAGTCCATGCTTCTTCCAACAGAGAACAAGGAACTAGTTTACAATCGTAAAGAGCTTCATCAAATTTCAATAGATCATAAACATTTGAAAACACACCTTTGTCACCCACAACGCCATCTAAGTAATCAAAATAAATAGGTTTTAAATCTCCTTTGTGTCCGTAGGTGGCATTGATCAGGTCATCTCTGTTTTTATTGTTGAAGATAGTGGTGTTCATCATTCCTATAGGAGTGAAAATAGAATCTTGCATGAACTGTTCGTATGACATTCCAGAGAGGTGTTCTATAATGGAAGCAAGTACTAAATAGTTCGTGTTGTTGTAGTAAAAGTGAGAATTTGGTCTTGCTCCTAGTGGATTATGGGTATTAAACAATTGAAGGACTTCGTTGTTAGAAATACTTCCTTCATCCCATCCCCAATATTCATCAGTTAAGTACATGTAGTTAGGTAATCCTGAGAAGTGAGAGAGCAGCATTTCCACGGTGATTCCTTTGTAATTAAAATCGGGCAAAATATTACTTACAGTATCCGTTAATTTTAATTTTCCGGTGTGGATTAATCTCAGAATTGCATAGGAGGTAAAAGGTTTGCTGGCTGATGCCAGCTGATAATTAGAGTTTAGGCATAAACTATCATCTTTACATTTGTAGTTTCCTAAGCCCTGACAAGAGGAGTAAAGTATGTTATCGTCTTTGGCGACCAGTACAGTACCGCTAAAAAAATTATCTGCAAAATGACTTTCAAAAAAAGCTTTCACTTTTGCTGCTAAAGCGGTATCGAGAGGTACACTATGTGGAGCGTTAATTTCAACAACAATTTCTTTAGGTTTTTGAGTAGGTTTAGCAGGTTCTGAATTCTCACAGGAAAACAAAACAAATGTCCCTAATAACATTGCGCTGCTAAGGAGTGCTGCTGGCCGATTAAAAAAACTGTAAATACCTTTGCTCAAGTGGAACAATATTTGTTAATTCACGGCAATAAAACTATTCTTTAAATATTTACAATGAAGAAATCTTACTCATATTTTACCCTCGCTCTATTGTTAATAATTTTTGCGTGTAACACACCTAAGTCACTTACAAAGAAGGGAGTGCAGTTGCAAAATGCTGGTTTGTATTCAGAGGCGTCGGATTATTTTATTCAGGCTTTGCAAAAAAATCCAAAGTTTGTTGAAGCACAAATTGCATTGAAGTCTTGTGCTGAAAAAGTTTTGGATATTAAAGAAGATACTTTTTTTGTTGCGAACAATAGAGAGGATAAACGACAAGTGGTATACACTTATTTGGATATGATAAAATATGCCGAAAAAGTTAAGTCGGTTGGAATTGATGTGTCGGTAGCTTCTCATTACACTGAAGATTTTTTAATTGTTAAATCCTCTTATTTAGAAGATCGTTTTCAGGTGGCCAATCGTTTTTTGCAGGAAGAGAAATTTTCTCAAGCGGAAGAAGTGTTTAATGAAATTATATTTTTGGACCCTAATTATAAAGATGTTGAATCACTCAAGAAATATGCACATGTTGAACCCATTTATAGAAAAGGTATTGAGGCAGTGAAACGTGAAAAATACAGAGAAGCGTATTATGCCTTTGAGTCGGTTAGAAATAATCAAGCCGGATACAAAGATTCTGATGCTCAGTTGAAAGAGGCTTTATTAAATGCACAATACACAATTGCTTTCATGCATTTTTCAAACTTAACCTATGAATATGCTTCAGCAGAACAATTGTCCTCTAGAATTATTAATGATGTAATTCAAAACAAAGGTCCTTTTATTAAAGTGATCGACAGAGATAATTTAGAATTGTTGATGAAGGAGCAAAAATTAGGGATGACAGGTGTTATAGATGATAATACAGCTGCAAAAACAGGTAATATAATAGGTGCAAAGGCGGTGGTGTTGGGAAAAGTTTTAGAAGTGAAAGTGAATGAGAGTCCGGTTTCAGGCGCTACAAAAAAAGGCTTCGAGTCTTATAATATCACTAAGATAGATCCCACCACTAAACAACAGATTATAGAAACCAAGTTCAAAAAAATAACTTACAACTTATATACCGGCCATAGAGACGTGTCATGTACCTTCCAATACAAAATGATTTCTGCTACAACCGGTGAAATTATTTTAACAGGTATAAAAACTTTTTCACAGGTAAGTAATGTGAATTATGTTTCATATACTGGATCTGCTAATAATCTTCATCAGGGCAACTGGAATTCGATAAATTATGATAGTCCCCAAGATGTGGTATATACCGATATGAACTCAAGAAATAATTTGCAATCTTTGCTCAACGGCAACCAAATTTTAGAGACTAAAGAGGCATTGTTATATAAAGTATACAGTCAAATTAGTGGAGAAGTAGCAAGAGAAATTTACACTTATAACCCTGAAAAATGAGAATCTCCTTTTCGATACTATCTTTGCTCTTTGTGTTTTTTTCGTGTGGAGGAAGTAAAAAAGCGACGGAGACAGAAGAGTCGTATTCCAAGCGATCCACCGCAATTCCCGAATGGGTGAAGGTTCGCCCCGAAAGTGATTTTTATTATGTAGGTATTGGCAAATCATCTAAAAAAACATCACCCGCAGATTATAGAGAAGTTGCAAAAAAGAATGCATTAAGTGATTTAGTAAGTGGTATTTCTGTTACCATTTCAGCTCAATCTGTTTTGTCGCAGGTAGAGATTAATAATTCCTTTAAAGAAGAATTTCATCGGGAAATTAAAATGAATTCAAATGATCAAATTGATAAATATGATGAAGTAGGGGTGTATGAAAACAATGATGACTACTATGTTTATTTTCAGTTATCGAAATCCGATTACCAGCAAAAAAAACAAAAAGAGGTGGATGATGTAATTGCCCAAGGAACTGATTTTTTGAAAAAGGCAAATGATTTTAAAGTGCAAGGAAGATATAAAGAAGCTTTACTTTCTTATGTTTCGGGATTAGAAAAAATAAAAGCATATCTCAACCAATCTTTAGAAACACAATTTGAAGGAAAAACTATTTATTTGGGTAATGAGTTGTTTAATGGATATAGAAGTACACTGAATGAAATTGTGATTGATGCCGATGTAGAAACGTTGAGAACAAAAATTGGCAGTAAAGGAAAAGTGTTTTTTACAATAAAGAATTTAGAAGGAAAAGCACTAGGTGGCTTACCATTAGCAGGTGAAGTAAAGCGACAAATTTATTCTTATGTACAAGGTGTGAGTGATCAATCGGGAGTATTTTCTTTAGATGTTGAGAAGGTATCCAAACAAAATACGGAGCAATATATAAAAGTAGGTATTGATGTAAAACAAATTTGTAAAGAGGCTTTAGCTGGTTCTGTGATTAGTAAAATGCTGTCGTCTATCCCTTCAAATATAGAGAAGATAAATATTGAAACGCAACCGGTTTATGTGATGATTAAAAGCGAGGAGAATGTGAATGGTGTTTCATTGGCTCAGAAAATGTTGGAAGGTGCTTTTAAAGAAACCTTTGTTAGTAATGGGTTTATACCGGTAGATGTTTTTGAAAAAGCAGATTTGATTGTGGAAGTAAAAACCAATTCTGTGGATGCGGGGGTGATGCGAGATCAGGATATGCAGTTTTGTTCTTCTACATTAAATAGTGTAATTACTTTGAAAGAAAAAGCAAGTAATAATGTGATTTATCAAACTTCATTAAACGCTATCAAGGGAACCCAGCTGAGTTTTGAAAAGGCTGCGGAAGATGCATATATTAAGGCTTCGAAGAAAATTAAATTAAGTATCGTTTCTGAAATGATTTCAGCATATTTGAAATAAGAAACTTTTCTAGATTTTTATCGTAAAACGCATCTTTACAATTTAACATTTACATTGAAATGAAGGGGAATTTACACAAACATTTTTTATTAATAGCGACATTATTTGTTTTTGGAATAACACAGGCTCAGGAGACTCCAACACTTGAATTGGCTGTGTTTTTGAAAGATAAAGGTAAGCCGGTAGAGGGGGCTAAAATTACTATTTATGAGGGGGCTAAAATTGTGGAAACAAAAGTAGTAGGTGTAAAAGGGAGTCAGGTTTTTTACTTGGATTTCAATAAAGATTTCAAAGTGATTATTGAAAAAGAGGGCTACGTTAAAGAAACCTTTTTAGTAAACACGAAATTGCCAGATGCTAGTCCTGCGGTAGAGCATACCCAAGATTTAGCGTTGAAGATGTATCATTTTGCCAAAGATGGAAGCACTTTTACTTTCGATGAACCAGTGGCTAAAGTCTTTTATCAAGACGAATTGGGAACGTTTGATTACGATGCCGATTATGAAAAAACCATTAAAGCAAAGATGGATGAATTAGAAGCAAACATTGCAGAGAAAGATGCTGCTTTTGATGCCGCTAAAAAAACAGAAGGAGATGCTGTAGCCAAAGCTGAATTTGAAAAAAAGAAAGCAGCTCTTGAAGCTGAAAAATTAGCATCAGTAAAAGCCGCTGAAGAATCAAGGTTAAAAGAAGAGGCAGAGAAAAAGAAAGCGGCTGATGCCAAAGCAGCTGAAGAGGCTGATAAACTTGCAGCTATTGAGTCGAAAAGAAAAGAAGAAGAATCGAATAAAGCAGCAGCAGAAGAGAAACGTCGTCAGGAAGAAGAGATGGCAAAGGTTCAGGCTGAGAAAGAGCGTCAGGCTAAAGAAGCTGAAATTGCTAAAGCAAAGGCAGCTGAAGAAGAGCGCAAGAAAGAGGAGGAGAGAATTAAAATGGAAGAAGCTAAAAAGAAAAACGAGGCAGAGAAATTGGCGTTGGAGGCTAAAGCGAAGGAAGAGGCTAAGGCAAAAGAAGAAGCCGATGCTGCAGCTGAAGCGGCAAGAATTGCAGCAGAAGAAAAAAAGAAAAAAGAAGAGGAGTTGAAATTGGCAGAAGAAAAGAAGGCAGCAGAGTTAGCAGAGTTGAAGCGTAAAGAAGAGGAGACTGCAAAAATAAAATTAGAAGAGGAGAGAATAAAAGCAGAAAAAGATGCTGCATTGGTTAAAGCAGCTGAAGCTGAAAAATTGAAAAAAGAAGCGGAAGAAAAAGCTCGTATAGCTAAAATGCAGGAAGAAGCCCGTATAGCTGAAGAGGCAAAAAAAGCAGCAGAGACAGAGCGTTTGAGAATAGAACAAGAACAAAAAGAAGCCGATGCGCGAAAAGCTCAGGAGGCAGAGAGAATGCGTAAGTTGGAGGAAGAAGCGAAATCTAAAAAACAAGTTGAAGAGTTGGCTAAGTTAGAAGAGCAGAGAAAGGCTCAGGCAGAAAGAGAAAGATTGGAAGCTGAACAAAGAAAACTAGCAGAAGAAAAAATTAAGAAAGATGAAGAGGCTGCAAGAATGAAGGCAGCGTTGGATGCGCAGGAAAAAATGCGTCAGGATTCTATTTACAATGCTCAATTGGCAGAATCAAAAAGATTGGCAGAAATTGAAAATGCTAAAGCTATAGAAGCGAAGAAAAAAGCAGAAGAAGCTAAGGCTTTGGCTGATGCAGAAAAAGTGAAAGCTGCGGAAGAGGCTAGGTTGGCAGCCGAAGCAAAGAAAGCAGCCGACGCAGCCGAATTAAAACGTAAAGAAGAAGAAGCAAGATTAGCGGCAGAAGCCGATGCAGCAAGAAAGGCAGCTGAAATAGCCAATGCGAAAGCGGCTGAAGAAAAACGTTTAGCCGACATGAAATCTATTCGTGAAAAAGAAATTGCAGATAGCATGGTGGTAGTGGCTGAAAAAGAAGAAGCAGCAAGAGCTGCTGCTGAAATTGAAAGAAAGAAAAAGGAAGCACTTATTGCTAAGTACAAAGAACAGTTGGCGCAAGAACAATCTACCATTGTGAAAACTACTGAATCAAAAGAAGTAGATTACAGTAATAAAGAACAACGAGAAAAATACTTATCGGAATTGGCCCAAAAATATCCAGAAGGAGTAACTAAAGAAACTATTACTGAACCTAAAAGAACTATTCTTAAAGTAATTGTTGTTAAATCAGGAGCGGCCAATGAGTACAAAGAAATAAAGTATGGTTGGGGTGGTGTTTATTATTTCAAAAACGGACAAAGTATTACGGTACAATCTTTCAATCAGGAAACCAAGAAGACAAATTAAGAGTATGAGTCCAAGTGTTTAATCTACACTTAACATTAACTTATAATAAAGCATGGACACAAATTATACTAAGAACGAAGATAAAATGAAGCTTCTTGTTACAGAAATGAACAAGAAGCTTCTTAGTGTTATGCCCTCAGCAAAAGCAGTGGCGAAGTTACACGAGAAAGGAAAACTCAGTGCCAGAGAAAGAATAAATCTCTTACTCGATAAAGATTCTCAAACTTTGGAAATTGGTTCTTTTGTAGGAGATGGTATGTATGAAGAACATGGCGGTTGTCCGGCGGGTGGAGTAGTTGTAGTGATCGGACAAGTGAGTGGAAAGCAATGTGTAGTGGTGGCCAATGATGCTACAGTAAAGGCCGGTGCCTGGTTTCCTATTACTGGTAAAAAGAATTTACGCGCTCAGGAAATAGCTATGGAAAATCGTTTGCCCATTATTTATTTGGTAGATAGTGCTGGAGTTTATCTTCCTCTTCAGGATGAGATTTTTCCCGATAAAGAACACTTCGGCAGAATTTTCAGAAACAACGCCATCATGTCGTCGATGGGTATTCCTCAAATTGCTGCGGTAATGGGGAGTTGTGTAGCGGGTGGTGCTTATTTGCCTATTATGAGTGATGAAGCTTTAATCGTAAAAAAAACAGGAACTATATTTTTAGCAGGTTCTTATTTAGTGAAAGCTGCTATTGGTGAAGATATTGATAATGAAACTTTAGGAGGTTCAAAAACGCATTGTGAAATATCTGGAGTTACCGATTATGAATGTGAAAATGATGAGGCCTGTTTGGAGAAAATAAGAAGCTTGGTAGATAAAATAGGTGCGGGTGAAAAAGCCGGATTCGACAGAAAAAAAGCCATCGCACCAAAAGATAAACCCGAAGAGATTTATGGATTGTTTACTTCTGCTTCCAATAAACCTCACAACGTAAAGGATATTATTGCAAGAATAGTTGATGGTTCTAAATTCGATGAATATAAAGAGGGATATGGAAAAACCATAGTTTGTGGATATGCCCGTATTGATGGGTGGGCCGTGGGAATCGTAGCAAACAATCGTGGTGTAATTAAATCGGCAAAAGGAGAAATGCAGTTTGGTGGTGTTATTTATTCCGACTCTGCTGATAAAGCAACTCGTTTTATTTTAAATTGTAACCAGAAAAAAATTCCATTGGTTTTTTTACAAGATGTAACGGGTTTCATGGTGGGGTCGCGTTCTGAACATGGCGGAATTATTAAAGACGGAGCAAAATTAGTAAATGCAGTAGCGAACTCTGTTGTTCCTAAATTCACGATTGTAATAGGTAATTCTTATGGTGCTGGAAATTATGCCATGTGTGGAAAAGCATATGATCCTCGTTTAATTGCAGCTTGGCCAACGGCACAAATTGCTGTAATGGGAGGGGAGCAAGCAGCCAAAGTTTTAGCTCAAATTCAAATAGCAACTTTAAAAGCAAAAGGTGAAGAAGTGAATAAGGAAAAAGAAGATGAATTGTTTGCGAAAATAAAAGCAAGATATGATGCGCAAACTTCGCCATATTATGCAGCCGCAAGGTTGTGGGTAGATGCGATCATCGATCCACTAGATACTCGAAAGTGGATAGGTCAGGGAATTTTAGCAGCAAATAATTCTCCTATTACCAAACAGTTTAGTGTTGGTGTGATTCAAACATAGTTTAGTTTTTCCTCACTATTTAAGCAATAGGTCGGTAATCCTATTTCTCCCTTTTTTAAAGGGAGAGTGTGTTGGCTTTTGTGAGTAAAGGCAAGAGGGATTTCCTGAGGGTTCCCAAAATTATACTTCAAGAAATCCCTCTTTCCAATTCACAGGCAATTCCGCACTCTCCCTTTAAAAAGGCGATGACCCATATTAAGGCAAACCGTAAATTGGTTATGGTTTACAAGTGTTTCTTTGAAAGAAAAAACACTTATGGACTTAATACAAATCATTTCGGAATTAAACA
>JAHEZM010000037.1 GCA_023251075.1 Flavobacteriales bacterium
CTGTAGCTGGATTAAAGCTTGGGGAAACACCCACTCCTGTTCCGCTATAAGTTCCGCCTAAAGGAGTACCTCCACTCAAATTAAAAGCAGCTTCGTTAATACAAGCTGCATCATCTGTTAAGGTAAGAGCTACTACCGGTAAGGCATTTACTGTCATTACATCGGTGGCTGAACTCGTACAGCCATTACCATTGGTGTAAGTATAGGTTAATGTATGAGCGCCTGCTCCTGCTGTGGCTGGGGTGAAGTTTCCTGCTGCTACGCCTGTTCCACTGTATGTTCCGCCTAGTGGGGCTCCGCCTGATAAAGCTACTGCTGCCTCATCGATACACATCTGATCATCGGGTAAAGTGAAGGTTACTACTGGTAAGGCGTATATTGTAAAAGATCTTTCAGCATAAGCAGGACAACCAGCCCCAACAGTTGTTAGAGTGTGTCGAACAGTAACAGCTCCTGAAGTGTTATTGATATTAAAGGTATGTCCAGCGGTGATTGAAGCACCTCCAGGTCCACTAGTGATAGTCCAAGTTCCCGGATCAGAAACTCCATTATAAGCATCCAAATCGAAAGTGCTTCCACTCGTACATCTGTTGGGAATAGAAGCGGCAAGAGTAGTATCGCCACAAACTACTGCACCTGTGGCAGTAAATCCATCAAGATAGATGAATTGATGATTGTCTTTTGGTTGATTAACATTAACGTTAGTACCACTACCTTTAAGATTAAAATTAAATTTAAGCACTGTGGTTGCTGTATAAGAAAAACCATTAGCTGTTTTCAAAGCATCAATATCAACAGTAACATGATTCCATATACCATCACTGTAGGGCACCAAGTTTAAGGCAACTGTTTGAGGCGTTGCCCCATAAGTTGCTCCGCCATCGGTAGAAATATAAACTTTAAGCTGGTCACTACTACCTCCATAACCTGTTCCCCAGTCAACAATATCAAAGCCAGCAGAAACTCCTGAACTACCATTCAGATTTAAATGAAGCATTGCCGACAAAATATTATCTGCACCTAAATCAGCAGTATTATATATAGCCATACCATTTCCTGCTGGCGCAGTAATTCCATTATTTAATGTGAATTTTGGCCATGCTCCAACAAGAGCTCTAGCCTCAATAACTCCTGCACCGTTAGTATAGGATGTGGTCCACGAAGCACCAAGTCCACCAGTAAAGTTATCGGTTAATGGTAACGTAGAATAGGTTTGAGCACTTAACTGACTTGATAATAAAGTAAGAATAAAAGATAAAATAAAAGAAGCTACGAACTGATCTTTTTTCAGTACTCCATTCAATTTAATCAATGAAAAAGACTTAGAGAAAAACTTCTGCATACACGATAACTTTAATCCCATTTCCCCATTACGGAAAAAAAAGTAAAAAGTTTATCAAAAGTGTAGAGAAGGCAGGTTGCTGTGATTGTGAATATATAGAAAATTATTACACTATCATACCTGCCCCAACAGTTTCATTTGAAAATTCATCTACTAAGATTACAGATCCCGTCCCCCTATTTCTCTTGTAACTATCGAAAAACAAAGGTTTAGCCGACTTTAAGGTGATTTTAACTATGTCGTTTTTTTCGACCTCAAAATTATCAACAATTTTTTCTAAGGTGTTGATATTCATTTTATAGGCTATATTTTTCACTACGCACTTCGCCTCATTTGTAGTGTGGCGAAGAAGGTATTTCCCCGTAGGATTCATTTTTTTGTCGTTCATCCAACACACCATCAACTCCACTTCTTGCTCAACATTAGGAAGGTTATCACTTTTCACCAACATATCCCCCCTGCTAATATCAATGTTATTTTCTAGTGTAATACATACCGACATTGGAGAATAGGCCTCTTGTAACTCTACATCGGCATTGTATATTTTAGAAATTTTGGTAGTTAACCCCGAAGGTAAAACGGTAATAGAATCTCCCGGACGAAACACTCCTCCTTCTACTCTACCGGCAAAACCTCTGAAATCGGGATATTGAGCCGATTGCGGACGAATAACTCTTTGCACCGGAAAACGAGCATCTTCAAAATTGTAGTCGGAAATAATTTGCACTGACTCCAATGTTTGCAACAAAGTTTTACCTGTGTACCAATCCATGTTTTTTGAAGCATCCACCACATTATCTCCTTTCAGTGCACTAATAGGAATGTATTGAATATCGGCTAAATTTAATGTAGACGAAAACTCCTGATATTTCTTTTTGATAGCAGAGAAAACTTCTTCACTAAAATCCACTAAATCCATTTTATTTACACAAACCACAATATGTTTAATACCCAACATTGAAGCGATAAAAGTGTGACGAGATGTTTGCTCAATAATACCATTTCTGGCATCAATTAAAATAATGGCCAAGTTCGCTGTTGAAGCACCAGTCACCATATTACGAGTGTACTGAATATGCCCCGGAGTATCAGCAATAATGAATTTTCTTTTGGGTGTTGCAAAGTAACGATAGGCCACATCAATGGTAATTCCTTGCTCACGCTCAGCCTTTAAACCATCAGTCAATAAAGCCAAGTTTACTGTTTCATCACCACGTTTTTCGCTCGAACGCTCAATTGCTTCTAGCTGATCTTCGAAGATCGATTTTGTATCGTACATCAATCGTCCAATCAAGGTACTTTTACCATCATCAACGCTTCCCGCAGTGGTAAAGCGCAATAAATCCATATCTAAATATCCTTTAGTTTCCATAATTCTAAAATCAAAAATATCCTTGTTTTTTTCTGTCTTCCATTGCTGCCTCCGAACGTTTGTCATCAGCCCTGTTTCCACGCTCTGTAGAGCGTGCAGCAGCAACTTCTTCAATTACTTTATCGAGATTATCGGCATCAGAAAAAATTGCTCCCGTGATGGTCATACAACCTAAAGTTCTGTAGCGAATATGCATTTGCTCGTATTTTTCACCCGGTAATAAAGTGTTGTAAGGAGATTCGGCCAGCAACACTCCACCTCTATTTACAATATTTCTATCATGTGCAAAATAAATACTTGGCAAAGCAATATTCTCTTTTTTGATGTATTGCCAAACGTCCATTTCCGTCCAGTTTGAAATAGGGAAAACTCTAAACGATTCTCCCGGTGCTTTTTTACCGTTAAATAAATTCCACAACTCGGGACGTTGATTTTTTGGATCCCATTGTCCGAACTCATCACGATGAGAAAAGAATCTTTCTTTAGCACGAGCTTTTTCTTCATCTCTTCTTCCTCCTCCAAAAGCGGCATCGTATTTACCTTCTTCTAATTTCTCTAGAAGCGTAATAGATTGCAAAGTATTTCTACTGGGATTCAACCCCTTTTCTTCCACAGCAGTTCCTCTGTTGATAGAATCCTGCACATAACCAACATCTAATTTCACTCCATATCTTTTCGCCAATTCATCTCTAAAAATAAGCGTTTCAGGAAAATTGTGTCCGGTATCGATATGCAATAACGGAAAAGGAATTTTAGCAGGAAAGAAGGCTTTATATGCCAAGTGCACCAAAGTGATGGAATCTTTTCCTCCAGAAAAAAGGATCACAGGATTCTCAAACTGCTCCACTGCTTCGCGAAAGATGAAAATCGCTTCCGCTTCCAGTTGTTCTAAATGATTTAAATTGTAGCTCATAGTTTTATTACTTCCAATACTTTATTCAATAATTTATTTCTGCTGATTTCGAAATCTTCATCAGCTGTTTTAATTTCAACAAAGGGATTTTGTGGTGCATCAAAAGGAGCATCTAAACCGGTGAAGTTTTTAATTTCTCCATTCAATGCTTTTTTATACAATCCTTTAACATCACGTTTGGCGCACTCTTCAAAAGATGCATTGATATAAATTTCAAAATAATCTTTTTCACCAATGATGGATTTTGCGAGAGTACGAATTTCGTTGGTCGGACTAATAAAAGAACAAATCACTATCTCTCCGTTCTCTACAAAAAGTTTGGCTACCTCAGCAGCACGACGAATATTTTCCAATCTATCAGCTTCAGAAAAACCAAGGTTATTATTCAAGCCAGTTCTTAAATTATCACCATCTAACAGCTTTGTTAAGTGACCTCTTTCGAACAAATCATTTTCAAGAGCACGAGCCAAAGTGCTTTTTCCGCTTCCACTCAAACCGCTCATCCACAAAACAATTCCGCGTTGCTTCAAAAGCTTTTCTTTATCGGCCTTTTGAAGCAAAGTGTGTTTTATGGAGTGTATATTATTGCTCATTTTAATTCTTTAAATATTCTTTACCCACACACAAGAAACTTCCATTTCTTAAATCGGGTTTATTATAAGTAAACACTTCTTTCATTTCATCGCCTTTGAAAACCTCACCACCTGCAGCACGCAAAATAGCGTGTCCGGCTGCTACATCCCATTCCATCGTTGGTCCGAAACGAAAATAAACATGGGCACTTCCTTCTGCAATCAAACAGAACTTAAGAGAACTCCCAATAGAAATTTTATCCTGAACAAAAAATCTATCCAACACCACTTTTTCCTCAGCACTTTCATGAGAACGACTACCCACAGCTGTTTTTATTTCTTTAATGCATAAAGCTCCCAAGCTCACTCTATCTTCTCCAACTATCTTAAATGAGCCTTTACTTATTTCACCGGCATACACCTCTTTTTTCACAGGCACATAGATAACGCCCAATACAGGAATTCCATTTTCAATCAAAGCGATATTCACTGTAAACTCACCATTTCTTTTAATAAACTCTTTAGTGCCATCTAAAGGATCAACCAAGAAAAAACTTTTCCAATCTTTTCTTTGCTCATAAGGCATCGATTCTATTTCCTCAGAAATAACAGGAATTTCGGGATACAAAGCACTGAGCTTTTCCACAATGATATTATTCGATAAAGTATCCGCCTCTGTTAAAGGAGAATCATCCGACTTAAAGTCAACATGTTTAAATTTTTCTTCATCACCATAAACCATCATTATGGCTTTTCCTGCCTCGATAGAAATACTGATGATTTGATCTATACTCACTTTACTCATATATAACCTCTTTAAATGAAGAGCGCAAATTTACAAAATCAAGTAGTATAATCCACCCAAAGACTAAAGATTTTGGTTTTAGAAAACATATGAAATAGCTATATCTAAGGACAGAAAAGGATTACAAAATGTCTATTAAGTCAATAGGAATAAAAGAGATTACTTTCTTTTTTCGTAGTATTGAATAGCTGTCGCGAGATTAATTTTAATTCCTTGGTAGTATGCAACCAAGAAAGCATCTTGTAGGCCTTTAGCTTTTAAACTCTCTTTGTAGGCTGCAGCTTCAGATGGATTTTTAAAATTACCGGCAGAATATTTTTTTAATCCTTGCGGAGTAGTTTCAATCTTTAAATCTGGAATGGTTGCAAATATTTTTTTGATTTCTTCCGGTGGTTCCTGGCTGAATAATCCCACTTGAACATGTATTTCAAGCAATGCCAAATTGATAGAATCTTTCTTGTTATCGTATTTCGTTTCAACAGGATTAATACCTGTAGGCTCACTTATAGCAGGAGAAAGAGGAGCTCTTTTACCATCTTTATAAGCCACCACATACGCACCAGGGAAACCCATCGATGTAATTTCATCTTTGCGTTTTTGAGCTTCGCTAAAGTCTTTGAAATTTCCCGACATATATCTTCTTAAAGTATCGGCCACCTCAATTTCCAAATCAGCTATCTTATTTGCAGCCTCAGGTTTTCCGGCACTTACAGCTACGGCAACAACTTGTACTTTATAAACTGTTCCTGATGGAGTAGAGATAGGTTGTTCCTGAACTTTTTTCTGTTCTATTTCTTTTTGAAGATTCGTTTTCGGAGTTTTTACAGTAACTGAATCTGGTTTCGTTTTTTTGAATTCATCAGGATTTACTAATTCTGTCACAGACACTTTTTCCCCATCTTTGTATGCCGTAATAAATGCATCAGAAAAACCTTTTTCCTTCATTTTAATTTTATGTTCTGCGCAAGATTTATAATTATCAAATGATCCGGTAGCATAACGCATCAACCCATCATTTCCCTTAAATTCAACAACATGCTCTCCTCTGAAAGCAGCATCAGAAACTTTATTTTTAAAGGCACCTAACTGAACACGGAATACCACTTTATTAGTTTTAACAACCTGCTGAGTAGCTTCTGATTTAGTACCCGGAACATTTTTAAATTTCTTGCCATCAAACTCCACTACTTCAGTATTGAACCCACCTTCATTCAACTGTTTAGAACGTGCTTTCGCTGAATCTAAAGTGTTATACATTCCTGCGGTGTAAGTAGTTTTGCTAGGATCAACAGTACTGGTTCCTACTACATCCGGAATGTTTAAAATTTTATCCATGTCCTTTGTGGATACACCTTTATCAAACTCACCCACTTTCACACTGAACTTGCCCTCCAAAGGATTTTTCTTTAAAGTATCTTTAGGTAATTCGGTTTTATCAGCAATATCATTACCTCCGGTTGCCTTTACCAACTTACCGTCTTGTACTTTTAAAATCTCAGGAGATTTAAACCCTTTAGTTTTTGCTTCATTTAATTTTTTAGTGGCCATCGTTAAATCAGGGGTAGTGGTTCCTAAAACCACATCGACAGATCCATCTTCATTTTTAATTTTAACAGCGCCTGCTGTTTTTTCTAGTTTAGCTTTAACTTCAGGAGAAGTATTGGCATCTATTTTTCCGATTTTTACTGCGTATTCACCTTCTTTCAATTTATTTTCAACCGGCGTTACGATGGGATCCTTAGGCACAACCACCGGTGGTATAACTGTATTTAATTTACCATCTTCAACTTTTACAATTTCAGTTTTAAATCCTTTTTGTTTTAAAAGATCTGCTTCTTTTTTAGCATTTTCAAAAGATTCAAATCCTGATTTATTCGACAATACATCTTTAGTTCCATCCTGATTGTTAACCTTTAAATTATCGGGAGTAATCTTATCAATTTTTTGTTTTTCAGCGGCCGTAGTTTTGTCGGTAATTTTAGTAGTTTTCACGGCATATTTTCCATTCAACAAAGTTAAAGGATCTGGTTCTTTTTTAACCGGAGGAGTGAAAAAAGAGGAATCTTTATCATCCACAATTTTTCCATCTTGCACCTTCACCACTTTGGCATCTTTAAATTCTTTTTTCACATTGCTTAAATCCACCGATGCTGTAGTTAAATCCTTATAAGCCCCTATCAAGAAATTAGTTGAATTTTTCTCTCCTTCAACCGTTTTCACATTTTTATCGGCATTTAAAAATTTGATCTTATCTTCTGCATTGGCACTCGCGGGAGTACTACCCAATTGAATAGCATACTGACCATCGAAATCTTTTAATTTTTCTTTTGCTTTTTCCTCTTTCTCTTGTTGAATCAACTTATCAAAATCATCCACCGGAATAAATTCATTTCCTTTTTGAATAACAATTTTCGCCATAGGAAATTTCTGATCCAATAATTCTTTCTGGCGTTTTTTTGCTGTTTCAATATCTGCAAATTTTCCCACTAAATAAGCAGTATTCGTATCGTGAACCAAGGCCGCAATAATATCTGGTTGAGCCAGAAATTTCTCTACATGTTCTGCAGGAATTCTATGAGGATATTCTCCTACCAAAACTCTATAAATATTAGGAGTTGTTTTATTAGCTGCTAGTAATTTCTCCATCGACTCTACTGATATATCAACCGAATCAATATATCTTCTATACCATTTCTCATAAGCCGCATCAGAAACCTCCACTCCATTTGAATCAACAAAAGCAGATGGTGCAGAAACTTCTTTGTCCTTATAATCAGGGATTCCATCTAAATCGGTATCAACACCGCAGCCACATGAATCTACCTCCACACCTTTAGGTGTTCCCGGACATTTATCAAACCAGTTAAAAACTCCATCACGATCATTATCACTAATATCTACAGCGAAATAATCAACAAATTGAAAATCTTTTTTAGATCTGGCAGCGCCGGCAATTAAATCATAATGAAGCGACACAGCATTAAACATAAAATAATCCGTTGCAGCATTTCCCTTTCTGCTCCCTTTTCCTGCCGAAGAAATATTATCAATATTATCAGTAAAAGTAAAATGAAAAGTTGTTCCTAGACGCATATTGCAACGCTCACTAATATTGAATTGAACACCTAAACCAACAGGAATGGCAAAACTTACCTGTGAGTAATTTCCTAAGCCATCTAAATTCAATCCTCTTAAATCTGTTTCGTAATTGTAATCACGTTTTAATTTATTGGCATCACTGGCATTGGGTGCTGTTTGTGTTAAATTCATTACCGAACCATCACTCCAATAATAATAAGGATTACCAGAAGCATCTACCCTATCGGTTTTAGAATTGAATTCAAAGGTTTCAAAACCTAAATAAGTATAGGGTTTTACAATATCATTCTTTACAAAATGTCCCCAATTGTACATTCCATAAACACTGATAGAATTAATATCTGTTTGAAAATTCAGGTAATCTCCACCTACCTGATTGGCAGTCATTGTACCATGTAGATAAGTAAACCCTAAATCGATTTCCTGAGTAATTTTTCTCGATACATCGAAAGTTAAACCCAATTGTCCTACAGCAGGAGAACCATAACCTTGGTTATTTACTTCACCTAAAAAATTAAAATATCCTGAACCGATACCAATCTGCGGACGAAATTCCTTACTAATTAATTGTGAAAAAGAGGTTATTGCCGAGAATATCAGCGAAATAGAAAGCAAATATTTAATCTTGTTTTTCAAAGATTTCAGCAGCAAATAAGCTTATTAAAATAATTATTCATGGTATTATACTGTAGCCCTTTAAAATTAGTTCGATTATACACAAAATGAGGAAAACAATAAGGAAAGTATAAACATTGATTAGTTAGTAAAACAAAAAGGTCATTGATTTTCACCAATGACCTTTTCAATAAAAATGCTTCTATTAATTCTTCAAAGAATCAACTACTGCTTTAAATGCTTCTGGATGATTAGCTGCTAAATCGGCTAATGTTTTACGGTTCAATTGAATTTCACTTTTGTTCAATTTACCAATAAACTCAGAATAAGACATTCCGTGCTCACGCACACCTGCATTAATTCTTTGAATCCACAATGCTCTGTAGTTTCTTTTCTTTTGTTTACGTCCGCTATAAGCGTACACTAAACCTTTTTCAATTGCATTTTTAGCAACTGTCCACACGTTTTTCGCTCTTCCGAAGTACCCTTTCGCGTGTTTGAGGGCCTTTTTCTTTCTCGCTTTACTAGCGACTGAATTGGTCGATCTAGGCATAAAATTTGGTTTTTTGACGATTAGCGCCCATCAACTGATGGAACTTGCAAGCTAAGCATCGGGTTAAACAATAAACCTAAGGAAACTATTTCCCTATGGTCAACAAAAGCTTGATTCTTCCTTCATTAGTAGAATGTACTAATCCGGTAGCAGTCAAAGCTCTTTTTCTTTTAGTAGCTTTTTTCGTCAAAATATGACGTTTAAAAGCATGCTTTCTTTTTAATTTTCCAGTACCCGTCACAGAAAATCTTTTCTTAGCGCTGGAATTGGTCTTCATTTTTGGCATAACACTTATTTAATAAAATTCTTAAATCAATCTATTTTTTCGGAGCAATCATCACAATCATTTTCTTTCCTTCTAACTGTGGCATCCCTTCTGCTTTCCCGAACTCTTCTAATTCCTGTACAAATTTCAACAACAAAATCTGACCTCTTTCTTTGTATACAATTGCACGACCTTTAAAGAACACATAAGCTTTCACTTTAGCGCCATCAGCCAAGAACTCCTGAGCATGTTTTAATTTAAAGTTAAAGTCATGGTCATCAGTATTGGGTCCGAAACGAATCTCCTTAATTACTACCGCCTGGGTATTTTTCTTAATTTCTTTCTGTTTCTTCTTTTGTTGGTACAAGAACTTCTTATAATCGGTAATCTTACATACCGGTGGTTCAGCATTAGGAGAAATCTCCACCAGATCAAGTTCCATCTCCACTGCCAGAGCAATTGCTTCTCTGATTGGATAAACAGCAGATTCAATTCCTTCACCTACAACCCTTACCTCACGAACGGTAATCTCTTCATTGGTACGATGTGGATTCTTTTTAATGAATCTACCTCCTTTTGGGCGAGGTACATAAGGCTTAGAAGGGCCACCTGTACCTACTGGTTTTTTGAAGTTTGGATTAAATCCTCCTTGTCCTGGTTTTCTCATTAATATTCTAACGCTTTATTTATTTCTTTTTTTAATATCTCTACAAATTCTTCAAGCTTCATTTTCCCTAAATCTTCTCCACCGTGCTTTCTCACAGCTACTACTCCTTCATTAATCTCTTTCTCTCCAAGCACTATCATATAAGGAACTTTCTGCATCTCTGAGTCACGTATTTTCTTCCCCATGGTTTCATTACGGTCGTCAACGAATCCGCGAATATCGGAATTATTTAGCAAACTCAAAACATTTTGAGAATCAGGATTGTATTTTTCACTCAACGGCAATATAGCCACCTGCTCAGGCATCAACCACAGCGGGAAGTTTCCAGCACAATGCTCAATTAAGATGGCGATAAATCTTTCCAATGAGCCAAAAGGCGCACGATGAATCATTACCGGACGATGTTTTTTATCGTCGCTACCCACATATTCCAAATCGAAACGTTCAGGAAGATTGTAATCCACCTGAATAGTACCCAATTGCCAAGATCGACCAATAACATCTTTCACCATAAAATCGAGCTTCGGACCATAAAAGGCAGCTTCCCCATACTCGGTAACGGTTTTCAAACCTTTCTTCGCCGAAGAATGAATGATAGCTTGCTCTGCCTGCTCCCAATTTTCATCACTCCCTATATATTTAGAGCGGTCTTCTTTATCTCTTAATGAAATTTGAGCAGTATATTCTGTAAAGCCGAATACCTTAAATACATATTGCACTAAATCAATTACTTTTTCGAACTCATCAGTTAATTGATCCTGGCGACAAAAGATATGCGCATCATCCTGCGTAAACCCCCGAACCCTTGTTAGACCATGTAATTCTCCACTTTGCTCATATCTATAAACAGTACCAAATTCAGCAAAGCGAACCGGCATATCTTTATAAGAACGAGGTTTCAATTTAAATATCTCGCAGTGGTGCGGACAGTTCATGGGTTTTAAGAAAAACTGCTCTCCCTCTTGCGGAGTGCTAATGGGTTGAAATGAATCCTTACCGTATTTTTCTAAGTGACCAGATGTTTTATACAATTCAACATTACCAATATGAGGGGTGATCACAGGAGAATAACCAGCTTGAGTCTGTGCTTTCTTCAAAAAATTAGTCAAACGATCTCTTAAATCGGCACCTTTTGGCAACCACAAAGGCAAACCTTGTCCTACACGCTGAGAAAAAGCAAACAACTCCATCTCCTTACCCAACTTTCTATGATCACGTTTCTTAGCTTCCTCCAACATCGCTAAATAATCAGTCAATTCCTTTTGCTTAGGAAAAGTGATGGCATACAAACGAGTTAATTGTTTTCGTTTTTCGTCGCCTCTCCAATAAGCACCAGCAACACTCATTACTTTTGCGGCCTTAATAAATGAAGTATCGGGAATATGCGGTCCACGACACAAATCGGTAAAATTTCCTTGAGAATAAAAAGTGATTTCCCCATCTGGAAGTCCTTCCAATAATTCTAATTTATACTCGTCTCCTTTTTCAGTGAAGTAAGCAATTGCATCGGCTTTAGAAACTTCTTTTCTTTTGTATTCACTTTTTGCACGAGCCAATTCCAGCATTTTATCTTCAATAGCTTTGAAGTCAGCATCAGAAATAGTTTTTCCACCTAAATCAATATCGTAATAAAATCCATTATCGATAGCCGGACCAATACCAAACTTGGTTCCTGGATACAAGGCTTCAATTGCTTCGGCCAACAAATGCGCTGAGGAATGCCACATTGTGGCCTTTCCATCTTTATCATTCCACGTATTTAAAACTATTGATGAGTTGGTGGTAATCGTTCTCGACAAATCTTGCACTTCACCATTTACTTTAATTGATAAGCAGTTCCGGGCTAAGCCTTCAGAAATGCTTTTGGCAATATCCATCCCAGTAACCCCTTGTGGGTACTCGCGAACAGAGCCATCGGGCAAGGTAATCTTAATCATATCTTTTAATAAGGGCCGTAAAAATAAGAAAAAGAAGACGATCTATAATACTCCACACAAACAAATAGATTTAACAACGAAAGAGAGTTGTATTTTTTTAGTTTTTTATTTATCCTATTTTTGACCAATAAATCAATTAGCGATGGTAAAAGCGAAGTATTACGCAATAAAAGTTTTAAAATTTTTCAGGAGAAGCGTAAATGTCATAGGAATCGATATTCATTTTCTACAGAAAGAAGAAAACTTTGACTCCGTTGCTCACAACTCAAAAGAAAATCAAGATAATTTTTTTAAAGATCCTAAATCAAAAGAAAACCTTTATCACCCCGAGCTTTTAAAGTTTTACAAAGATGTAGCTTTAACAATTAAAACGAATAATATTGATCTGAATAATAAATCAATTGCAGATGTAGGTTGTGGAAATGGTAATTTATTAGTGAACATCAACAATACTTTTAAACCTGCTAAAATTCATGGTTACGATTTTGCTCAATCAGCTTTAGCACAAGCAAAAAGCAAAATTCCTACCGGAGAATTTGGTGAGCACGATATCTACCTTCCGTTGCCACAACAGTTCGATATGATTTTTTGTACAGAAGTTTTAGAACATCTTTTACATCCGGAAGTAGCTTTGAAAAATTTAGTGGCTGGAGTAAAACAAGGCGGTAATGTTTTTATTACGGTGCCCAATGGAAGAACCGACACCTACAAAGGGCACATCAATTTCTGGAGTGTGGAAAGCTGGAAAATGTTTATTGAAAAAAATATTCCCACAGGAATGAAATTTGAAAGTGGAGAGTTTGGAAAGAAAGCTATTTACGCTTTAATCAGCAAATAATAATGTACGATGTGGTTAATCAATCGTTAAACTATATCTCAATTTTTGTTTTGCTTTTCCTCCAATTCTATGATAAAACTTTATTGCCCTAACATTATCATGTGGAGTTTGCCATTGAATTTGATTGCAGCCCATTTCCTTGGTTGCTTCTTTTACTTTATTTACCAACATTTCGCCTATAACTCTTCCACGATGCGATTCTAGAACAAACAAGCAATCCATATGAACATAATGCATAGCTTGCCATGTAGAGAACTGTTTTGAAAAAGTAGTATACGCTACCATTTCACCATCTACCAATGCAATATAGCATTGTAAAGGAGGAACATCACTAAATAAGAATGCACTCAATTTTTCAGTTTTTCCTTCTATAGTGAAATCGTATTTTTCATACGCTGCGTGCAAAGCACAAAGTTCAATCAATTGAGACATCTCATTTACCAAGGGTTTGCGAATTTCAATATTCATATAATATTATTTAGTGTTCATTAAAGTAAACCAATTTTTTATCATAAAACAAAGCCTTACCTGTGTTTGAATTCAACTCGTAACCTGCAAATCCAAAATCTTTGTAAATTTTTTGGGCGCGAATATTTCCTTCCAAAACTTCTAAAGTTAATTTACAACACCCTCTATTTATGGCAATTTCCTCTACTTTATCCAAAAGCATTTTAGCAATTCCTCTTCCTCTATACTCTAATGAAACAACAAAATCATGAATATTAATTAATGGTTTTGCATAAAAACTCGAGAAGCCTTCAAAAGCCAAACACAATGCTACCGGATTTTCCTCATCATACCCCAAAAGCACGATTGAGCTTGGTCGTTTTTGTAATTCCAAAACAAGATTGTCTTTCACGTAATCAGATAAGTCAGCATTTCCACCCATAATATCACAAGCATATTTACGCAGCATAATCAACACATCATTTGCTTGTTTTACATCGAAAAGATTTGCCTCAGAAATTAAAATAGAATCAGACATAAGTTTAGTTAAGTACACGAAGATATTAAAACGGATTTATGATAAACAATCATTTAATTATGCGCACAGATTTAGAAACCACAATCATACTATCTTCCGTTAGCTGGCTATAACGTACTATAACATTGCCTTCCTGTTCTTTATCGATTTCAATGGGCTCAATTCCTTCCTCCCACTGACTACAATGTGTAGAAATTGGATCAACAGCATTCACCCATTTTCCATCTTTGAAAGTCCAAACCAAATAACTCCTCCAACAACTCGTAAACCAATGAGGCAGTAAACCTATTTCATCTGATTTATTTTTATTTAAATCACCCTCATTTACCGGGTATCCTCCTATACAACTTTCAATTTTAATTTTTGGAATTGTAGAATCAGAAAAAGCGATGTAACAATCACAAGAACCTTCACACTCTATTTCTTCCGTGTTGTTTTTTGGAGCAATCATCCACATGTATTCTGCTTTGCCATCACCATTAAAATCTCCTTTTATAGAATCGCCAACATCCTCAATAATACTATCCTTTTTCTCTACTACACTTTTAATAGGAACTTGTTTTTCAATGGGTGATTTTATTTCAGTATCATGATTGCATGCTGTAATAAATAACAGAAGAAATAAATTAAAATAAAAAATCACTAAAAAACTTTTCATAGGAAATCAAACTACGCTTGTTTCAATTTTTCGATATCGAATTTTTTCATTTTCATAAATGCTTCCACAACTCGTGGTGCTTTTTCACGATCACTCATTAAGGAACTTAATATGGTGGGCACTACTTGCCATGAAACGCCATATTTATCTTTACACCAACCACATCTTCCCTCTTCTCCTCCTTCAGTTAATTTTTGCCAAAAGAAATCTATTTCTCCTTGTGTTTCGCAATTTACAAAAAATGATACTGCTTCATTGAATTGGTATTGTGGTCCGCCATTTAAGCCCATAAATTTCTGACCATTTACTTCAAACATCACCACCATTGGATTAGAAGAATGAATAGTTGAATTAGGAAATATAGAACAGTAAAATTCTGCTGCTTCCTGTGCTTTTCCATCAAACCATAAGCAAGGGTAGATTGGCTTTATCATTTTTTCTTGTTTTTTGATTTTTGTAAATTTTCTTTCGCTCTGAATTTCACGATTTTTGTAATCAATTTTAAAGGCAATGGCTCATCAATAGGAAATTGAACTGCGCCTTTAGAAAATTTATATTTCGTGAATTCTTCTTTAAAATTTTCTATTCCTGATGCTGTTGGATAAAAACCAATATGATTTTTATACGCTGCAAAATAAACCAGATTTCCATTCCAATAAAAAGAAGGCATTCCATAACTAATCCGTTCGATAGCACCAGGAGCGGCCTTGTAAATTGTTTCACGAAGAATTTCTAATTTTTCCTGAACATCTTTTGGAAAATCTTTGATGTATTCGTTTGTATCTAATGGTTTTTTCATATCAACTATTTATGAATTTATTTAACCTCTCTATAGGGTTTCATTACTTCGTAAATATCAGGAAATTCTCTAAATAATTTTATAGAAACAACAATCATCATTATACTTAAAAAGATAGTGAACCACGAAGGGAGAAAAGGATAAATCATAGCACAATAAATCAACATAAAAACAGCAACGATGATAGCTATTGTAGATCCACATTGAATTTTACTCAACATCATTAAATAGCAAACGAAAGCAATTACCCCGGAAAGAATAAGCACATGCCCATCCATTAACAAGCGTAATAAATCTCTATTGTAATCACCTTGATGTGCTTTCAACACAAAAATATCATGTAAAACACCTGCACCAAAAAACCAAATAGCAGCTGCTAAAATCCAGTGTACTGATAAAATATAGTTCATATTCTTCTAATTTAATTTGTTGTTAAATCTAAAGTAAACTGTTGAAGAATACGAACTATTTTTTCTATCTATTAATAGGAATGGTTTATACTTTATTTATTAATCTTATCTATCGTGATTAATTCCTTCACCAAACCATTCGCCACATCATAAACCCAACCATGTAACGAAGGCATTTTACCTTTACTCCATGCTGATTTTATTACGGCCGATTTCTTCAAGTCATCAACTTGCTCCATCACATTCAACTCCACAAAACGACGAGATCTTGCTTCCATATCGCTGATACCATCCAATTCCATTTTATTGAAACGATACACATCCTTGATGTGATCAATCCAATTGTCGACTAAACCAAACGACTGATCAGACATTGCAGCCAATACACCGCCACAATCATAATGTCCGCAAACAATTACATGTTTCACTTCTAAAATACTTACCGCATAATCTAAACAACTCAACATATTCATATCGGTATGAATAACCATATTGGCAACATTTCTGTGCACAAAAACTTCTCCCGCTTCTGCACCTATAATCTCGTTGGCAGGAACCCTACTATCAGCGCAGCCTATCCATAATACCGGTGGTTTCTGACCTTTCGCCAATTTTGAAAAATATTGAGAATTTTCAGATAGCTTCTCTGCTACCCATTTTTTATTGTTATCTAAAAGTTGATTGTAATATGATGACATAATGCTATGTAATAACATCGCGGTATACACCGCGACAATGAATAATTAAATTTTACCGATTACATTATGCGCACTCTGGCGGCGGAGAAAGAAGTTTGAAAAAATGAGAAGAAAGAAAGATGATGTCTTCTAATTTCAAACGAAGATTATTATCTTCTTTTCTTAAATAAGTGAAATGAAATATCTCTACCAACATCTTTGACTCATCCTCATCTGAACCTTCTTCACTATCTGAAAAATCAATTAATTCAGTAGAATCTTCAGTTGATTTTAAAGGCACAAAAAAACTCAATGCTGCTTGGAAGGTGAATAGAGTTAAAAAGAAAATCGATATAAATAATGAAGCTTTCACACGGCAAAAATAAGAATGCATTTAACATTTTAATATTTCACTTAGTAAAAAAAGTGTTAATTGTTGGTACAAACATTTTATTTGCCGTTGCGAATTGTCTATTTTTAAACCCTATGCAAAAAAACAAGACCCTAATTATTATATTTTTTTTGATTGGCGTATTGGCCTTTATCAAAATACAATTTCTAAGTAACGAAGAAGCCAATCCTTCAATGCCTACTCCCGGTAAATCACCAATAGCAAAAGTTGCTGCACTTGTTTTAAAAGAAGAAATAGTGGATAATAAAATTTTTGTTGCCGGCAGTGTATTATCCAATGAAGAAGTTAATCTTATGCCTGAGATTTCCGGCAAAGTAATTTCCATTCGTTTTAAAGAAGGAAGCGCAGTAAATAAAGGTGAATTATTGATTAAAATAAACGATGCCGATTTACAGGCTCAACTCAAAAAATTAAAGCTTCAAGAAAAATTAGCACTGGAAAAAGAAGTGCGTCAAAAAAAACTAATCGACATCAATGGTATTAGCAAAGAAGAATACGATGCTACTGTTACTCAACTCAATTCGGCAAAAGCTGATATTGAAGTATTACAAGCACAAATTGCAAAAACAGAAATTTACGCTCCATTCACCGGAACCATTGGTATCAGGAAAATTAGCGAAGGTGCCTATGTTACACCTACTACCTTAATTGCAACAATACAACAAATCAATCCACTTAAAATTGATTTCTCTTTGCCGGAAAAATATTCTTCTGTGGTACAAGTAAATGATTTATTAGAATTTACTATTGATGGAAATCTTACCCAATACAAAGCAACGGTAAGTGCCATTGAACCTAAGGTGGATATCAACACCCGAACCTTGCAAGTACGTGCCATTACCAACAACGAGAAAGGAAATATTTTTCCGGGCTCTTTCGCTAACATTGAATTGGTATTGGGCAAAAACGAAAAATCTATTTTGATTCCTACACAAACTTTGATTCCTATTTTAAAAGGCGCTAAAGTTTTTGTAAGTAAAAATGGAATTGCCGAAGAAAGAAAAGTAATCACCGGTGTACGCAGCAGCGACAAAATTCAAATCATTGATGGATTGAAAGCGGGTGACACACTAATCACTACGGGACTCATGCAACTTAAAGCCGGTAGCTTCTTAAAATTCATCTCTGTTAAATAATGAGCATATCTACCATATCTATCAAACGTCCGGTTTTAGCCATAGTGATGAACCTCCTCATTATGCTGTTTGGCGTAATTGGTTATACCTTTTTGGGAGTGCGCGAATTCCCCTCTATCGACCCTCCGGTAATTACCGTTAAAACTTCTTACCCTGGTGCCAATGCAGAAGTTATTGAAGCAGAAATCACCGAACCTTTAGAAAAAGCCATCAATGGTATTGAGGGAATTAAAACTATTTCTTCATCCAGCAACACTGGTAATAGTAGTATCACGATTGAATTCGATTTAAGTATTGAATTGGAAGCTGCCGCCAACGATGTACGCGATAAAGTAGCCCAAGCTGTTCGTTTGTTGCCTAAAGATATTGATGGCGCTCCAGTGGTTACCAAAGCCGATGCGAATGCCGATGCTATTTTAGCAATGACTTTAGAAAGTGATGTTCGTTCACACATGGAAGTGAGCGACTACGCAGAAAACGTGATTGCACAAAGAATGCAAACTATTCCTGGTGTGAGTGCTGTTCAAATTTGGGGACAAAAAAAATACTCCATGCGTTTGTGGATCGATCCACAAAAATTAGCTGCTTTTCAACTCACTCCGCTAGATATTAAAAATGCTCTCGATCAGGAAAACGTAGAATTACCATCGGGGAAAATTGCAGGCGACAATACTGAACTCACCATAAAAGTAAAAGGAAGATTAAAATCGGAAGACGAATTCAATAATCTTATTTTATCGAATCAAAACAATCGTACTGTACGATTTAGAGATGTGGGTTACGCACAACTCGGACCCGAAAACGAAGAAACTATTTTACGTAACTCGGGTGTACCTATGATAGGCTTGGGTGTTACGCCCCAACCTGGCGCAAACTATTTAGATATCGCAACAGAATTTTACAAACGCTACGAACAAGTAAAAAAAGATTTACCTAAAGATTTTAAAACCAATGTTGCTCTCGACAATACTCAATTTATCAAAAATTCAATTGATGAAGTAGAAGAAACTTTATTGATCGCCATTATTCTTGTAGTGTTAATTGTGTACCTATTTTTCCGAGACTGGGCCATCGCATTTCGTCCCTTAATTGATATACCCGTTTCATTGGTGGCTACTTTCTTTGTGATGTATTTAATGGGCTTCTCTATCAACATTCTTTCCCTGCTAGCGATTGTTCTCGCCACGGGATTGGTGGTGGATGATGGTATTGTTGTGACCGAAAATATTTTCAAAAAAATGGAGGAAGGACTTTCTCCAATGGAAGCGGCAATCAAAGGTTCTAATGAAATATTCTTTGCCGTTATCTCTACTTCTATCACGTTGGCTTGTGTGTTTTTGCCCATTATTTTCTTGGAAGGATTTGTTGGAAAGTTATTCCAGGAATTCGGAATAGTGATTGCTAGTGCTGTAATTATTTCGGCTTTCGTGTCGCTAACTTTAACACCCATGTTGAATGCACGTTTATTCAAAGCTGGAAAAAAGAAATCGAAATTCTACCAAAAAACAGAACCTTTCTTTGTTAAACTGAATGAATCTTACCACAATAGCTTACAAGCATTCTTGAAAAAAAGAAGATGGTCTTTTGTTATTATCGCAGTAGCTACTGCTCTTATTTTTATTGTAGGCGCTATGCTTCCTTCTGAATTATCTCCGCTGGATGACCGTAGCTGGATTCGTTTACAAGTAACTGCACCCGAAGGCTCTTCATATGAATACACCGATAATTTCATGATTAAGTTGGCTAAATATGTAGATGATTCTGTTCCCGAAAAAGATGTAATATTAACGGTAAGTGCTCCTGGATTTGCAGGTTCGGGGGCCGTGAATTCGGGCTTTGCAAGATTGAAATTAGTAGACCCCTCAAAGAGAAATAGAACACAACAACAAATAGCCGATCAAATTTCTGCAGCAGTAAAAAAATTCCCTGAGGCAAAAACTTTTGTTATTCAGGAACAAACCATTTCTGCCGGTGGCGGTGGCGGGCCGAAAGGTTCGCTTCCCGTTCAGTTGGTATTGCAAGCTCCTAACTTCAAAAAACTCCAAGAAGTCTTACCAAAATTTATGGAACAAGCGCGCGAAAGTAAAATACTGGTTACTCCCGATGTTAATCTAAAATTCAATAAACCAGAGTTGAATATATTGGTGGATAGAGAAAAAGCAAACAGCTTATCTGTTTCTGAATTGGATATTGCGCAAACATTGCAACTTTCATTAAGTAATCAACGATTTGGCTATTTCACAATGAATGGAAAACAATATCAGATTATTGGACAATTTTCACGAGAGAACAGAGATGAAACTTTAGATTTAAAATCTATTTATGTACGTAGCAAAAAAGGATCTTTAGTTCAATTAGACAACGTGGTAAAAATTGATGAAGTAAGTAGTCCGCCACAATTGTATCATTTCAACCGCTACCAGTCAGCAACAGTTTCCGCTGGTTTGGCACCAGGTAAAACCATTGCCGATGGTGTGCAGGAAATGAGAGCCATTGCTAAAAAAGTATTAGATGATTCTTTCTCTACTTCGTTAAGCGGACCATCGAAAGATTTTGAAGAAAGTTCATCCAATGTTCTTTTCGCCTTCTTATTGGCATTACTACTTATTTACTTAGTATTGGCAGCACAATTCGAAAGTTTTATCGATCCATTTGTTATCATGCTTACCGTTCCTTTGGCAATTGCAGGGGCAATTCTTTCATTGTGGTACTTCAATCAAAGCATTAATATTTTTAGTCAGATTGGAATTATTATGCTCATCGGTTTAGTAACCAAAAATGGAATCTTAATTGTAGAATTTGCCAACCAGTTGAGAGTACAGGGTAAATCGAAAATGGAAGCCATTCAAGAGGCAGCAACTGCTCGATTGCGACCAATTTTAATGACCAGCTTGGCTACCTCGTTAGGTGCATTACCTATTGCATTGGCTTTAGGCGCAGGATCTGTAAGTAGAATGGGAATGGGAATCGTAGTGGTTGGTGGAGTTTTATTTTCGCTGGCACTTACCCTATTTGTTATTCCTGCAATGTATTCGTATTTATCCAAAGAAAAGAAACATGAAAACCTATAAAACAATAGTTCCTTCGGAGTACCTCAGGATGACAAACTGGGTAAATAATACTTTAAGAGTTGGTGTCATCCTGAGGTACTCCGAAGGAACTATTGTTAAGTTTGTCACTTGTCTTTTTCTGTTTTTATCTTCCTCTTCTTTCGCTCAAGACACTTTAACAATTGATCAAGCTATTGAACTCGCGTTAAAAAACAATCACTCCATTTTAATAGCTAAGAATGAAGCGAGTATTGCCGAAAATAATTTCACTCCAGGTAACGCAGGAATGCTTCCTCAACTGAATTTAAATACTGGTGGAACCTGGGCCAACAACAATGTTCGTCAGGAATTATCAAATGGCTCTGTCATTGCAAAACCAAATGCAGGTTCAACAGGCATCAACTCAGGCATTGCTTTAACATGGACTCTTTTTGATGGCATGAAAATGTTTACCACTTACGAGAAGCTCAATGAATTAAATACTTTGGGAGAAGTGCAATTAAAAATACAAATTGAAACTACCGTTAGCAAAGTGATGAATCAATATTATCTGATTGTAAAACAAAATCAGTTGGTAAAATCATTAGAAAGCGATTTAGCATTGTACCACGAACGCGTAAATATTGCACAAACCAAATTCAATATTGGCTCGGCAGCTAAAACCGATTTGCTGCAGGCAAAGGTTGACATGAACGAAGTACAATCGAATTACCTTACCCAACAAAACACTTTACGCGAATATAAATTCACCTTGAATCAAAGTTTAGCGCGCGTTGCAGAAACTCCCTTTGAAGTAAGCAACAGTATTGTTATTTCTTATGATCCGAAATTAGATGAATTGAAAAAAACTGTTGCTGATAGTAATTATCTATTGAGTTTTTATAAAAGAAATATTCGTGTAAATGAATTGTCTCTAAAAGAATACCAATCGAATTATTTACCCAAATTGGTAGCTAATGCCAACTACAATTTTACGCAAAGTAAAAACCAGGCAGGATTCATCTTACTCAATCAAAATTTAGGATTAAATACGGGCTTAACATTATCGTGGAATATTTTTAACGGAGGAAATGATTTGCGTCAGGTTCAAAATTCAAAACTTAATATTCAAAACTCTCAGTTGCTTTTCGAACAAAATAAAAGCATAATCGAATTCTATGTTTTGAAAGCCTATTTGACCTACAACAACGCCAAAGAAATTTTAAAATTAGAAGAAGAAAATTTGAGTTTAGCCAAAGAAAATGCAGAAGTGGCTTTAGAAAGATTTCGTTTGGGAGGCAGCTCAACTTTAGAATTAAAAACCGCTCAAAAAAGCTATGAAGACGCACAAGTCAGATTGGTAAATGCACGCTACAATACTAAAATAAATGAGATTGAATTAATGCGATTGAATGGAATGTTAGTAAAGTAATCACTTTTTAAAAGAATAGCGGGTACTTCCACAAATATTTCCATTCCTGGTAATTTGCATATTCGAAGCACTAAAAAAAGAAAAAGGGTAAGTTCCATTCCAACCATTGACTTGATTATCGATGATCAACAAAGAATTCTGATTGCTTAATTTATATTTCACAAAAACCGTATCGTTCAGCACTAAAGGATCGATGTACCAAGCTGAATCGGGAGCACTTGCGATAGTATCAAAAAAGAAGGTGATTTGACGGTAATTTGAATATGCATCACATGAATATTTCTCCAGCTTCCATGTGCCTTTCAGAGAAAATGATTTTTCTTTCTCACATGCAAAAAACAGCATTAATAAAGCACCCAAAAGGAAACGATATTGTGTTCTTAATGTTAACAACTTTCGGTTTTTTCGTGAGTCCATCGTTTATGATATTTATAAATTAACGCAACTGTATTGGTTATTATTCGGTATGAGGGCATAACAATGTTAGAGAAAGAATTTCAATATTATTTAAAAAACGAAAAGGAATTTTTAGAAAAATACCCTAATCAGTATGTCATGATTCAAAACGAAAATTTAATTGGGGTTTATCCTTCTGAAGATGCTGCTTATTATGACATGATCAACAAAGTAATTACCTCTCCTGTGCTGGTACAGCAATGTACTAGTTCACCCATGGGACGAACTTCTTTATTCAATTGATTTCAATCAATTCTTCATTTGACCACTTCCCAGTTTATCTGTTGATTTAATTTTAACTTTACTACATGAAAACAACTATTCAAGCAATCAATTTTAATTCAAAAGATGAGTTAAATGAATTCACAGAAAAAAAGCTGAAAAAGCTAGAAAAATATAACAGCGTTACAAAATGCAATGTGATTTTCAAACTGGCTAACAACCACAAAACAGAACATTTCGATTGCGAAATTGTAGCACATATTCCTGGTAAGGAAGTTTTCTCTAAATCGGAAGGAACGAGCTTTGAGGCTGCTTTAGAGATGAGTATAAAAGCCGTTGAAAAACAAATTGAAAAACATCTAGAAAAAAGTAAGTGATTTACCTAAAAATATAAAAGATCGAGATTAACTCGATCTTTTATATTTTAATTTATATTATTCTCCTCCTCTATCTCATCAAAGTCACGGTTCCCATTTGTTTGCCTTCTTTTCCAGTGAACGAATCCGTGTAAATCACCTTCCATACATACACATCTATCTCCGCATCTCGCATCGTATTGCTGCGCTTACCATTCCATTTATCTCCCTGATTGGTGGTATAATAAATCACTTCTCCCCATCTGTTGAAAATCATGAACTCGTAATTCTTACACACATCACACACATGATTCAAACCCGATGGATAAAATTCTTCATTCAGATTGTCCCCATTAGGAGTAAAAGCATTAGGCGTGTATAAAGTAAATACATCTTTGATGTAAATATTCTTTATCACTGTATCCGCACACACTGCATTCGAAGCTATTAAGGTAATGGCTATGGTATCCTTCCCTTTGGTTTCTGCAGCCGTTGGATCAAACTTCACTATGTCTTCTAAATTGGTAGAGGTAACTGGTGTTCCTTTTACTGTGTAATCCCAGGCATAACTAGTTGCTCCGGTGGAATGATTCGTAAAACTCACCGTTGGATCCAAGGTGTTGGCTGGATTCGGACCAAAACTAAAATCTGCCACAGGAACCTCCGTTACCGTTACCTTCGTTTGTGCACTGTCTATACATTGATTCTGGAACTGAATGCGCAACCATACATCATAACTTCCTGCCTTGGTATAAGTGTGCTGGCTATTACCTGGTGAGGTGGTGACAACATCCGTTCCGCCATCTCCAAAGGTCCATATAGCCAGTTGTGAGGCCGAGGTCGATGCATCTGTAAAACCAACCGTTAAAGGCACACAACCTCCTATTACACTCGGAGTAGCTACCACTGTTGGCAGGGTCTCCACCACTACTTGTATCGAATCACTATTCGGACAGCTGCCTCCCTGGGTATATTTGATCCAGTAAGTTCCAGGACCTGCCACACTTGGGTTAAACAAGCCTGTTCCACTCACTCCCGTTCCACTGAAGGTTCCGCCTGCAACCACTGATGTTAATTGCTGAGGAGTCAGGTTCTCACAAAATGGACCTGCAGGATTGATCGCTGCATTCAGCGGGGCCAGAACAGTGATCACTATCGTATCTTCATCAGAACATAAACCTGTGGTGCCGTTTACTTTATATCTTATCGGGAAGGTTCCTCCGCTGCTTGGGGTAAACAAGCCTGTTGCACTCACTCCACTTCCCGACCAGCTGCCTCCTGCATTCAGTGGAGTTAATTGGAAAGGTGCATCATAAGTACACATCGTTTTGCTTAAGCCATCGGTAATCTGCGCTTCTTCTCTTGGCAATACATTTAAAGTAACACTATCCTTTGCACTACAAGTAGGTGTTGCTCCTGATACGGTGTAATACACTTTGTATGGACCTCCTACTGTAGCTGTGGCAGGGTTAAACTGTCCGCTAGTGTTTACCAAACCTACAGGTGAAGAACTCCACGTTCCCCCTGCTGTAGTATTACCACTTTTCACTACCTGGTACAAGCCATTGTCCACACATATATTGGTATTATTGGCCGTGGTGATATCGGCTATCATTTGGTTCACCACTCCTATCGTTAAGGTATCAAACACAGGGCATGCTCCTGAGGTGGTATAAGTTATTTTATGACTCCCTACTCCCGCTGTGGCAGGATTGAAAGTGCCATTGGCTCCGCTGGTGATGCCTGTTCCACTCCATGTTCCGGCACTCGTTGCTGTTTCTTTTTGTAAAGTCTGCACCGGATCACTCACACAAAATGGACCCTGACCCAAAGTAATTTTCGCAGTATCTATTGCGGTGACAGTAATTTGAACGCTATCTATAGCACTACACAATTGTGAGGCTCCCTGTAAACCATAATATACTTTAAACACTCCTACTCCTGCTGTTGCAGGATCTACCATTCCTGTATTACTCACCTTACCCAGTGGCAATGATACCCAGGTTCCTCCTGGTGTTGTTCCGCCACTCAAGGCGATTTGAAACGCTGCTGCATTTTTACATTTGCTAGTATTAGCCGTGGTGATATCGGCTACCATTTGAGTGGTGACCGTTACACTATCACTCACCACTACAGGGCAAGATCCGCCTGTGGTGTAAGTTACCTTATATTTTCCTGCAGTGGCTGTGGTGGGATTAAACAATCCACTTCCATTGATACACGCTCCGCATTGTGAACTCCACGTTCCCGCTGCTGAACCTGCTCCTGCTGCCAATTGCTGAGGAACATCTGACTGGCAGAATGGGCCGAAAGGACTCAACGTGGCTACATCTACTGTATTTATGGTGATGGCTATTTTTATAGTGTCTCCACACAATCCTGATTTTTCATAATAAATCGTATCCACTCCAGGGGATAACAACGATGGATCTAAATAACCCATCGAGGCATTGGTAATACCATTACCACTAAAGGTTCTAAACGTTCCTCCCATCACATCTACCTCTATGGTATCCTTGGATGCATTGTTACAATAACTCGTTTTAGGGTTGATGAAGTTGAAGTTTACCGTGCTGGAGATCGTTACATTGATGGAATCTGATACTTTACAAGAACCCGGTGTGGTGTATTTTATTTTATAAGTTCCTTGTGCTAATCCTGTTGGATCAAATACTCCTGTAGTTGCATTTACATTCGTACCACTCCAAACACCTCCTGTGGTGGAGCCGGTTTGCAACTGGATCGCTGTAGCTGAAGAGGAGGAGCAGAATGGACCCGATGGCAACACATCTGCACTATCTATCGGATTTACTGTAATGTTCAATGTAGCTGTATCTCCACAGGTTTTGGTTATTCGGTAAGTAATTGTGTGAGTTCCCACGCCAGCTGTAGTGGGATTAAATACTCCGGTGGCTGTGTTGGTGATACCATTACCACTCCAAACTCCACCTGTGTTTTTTCCTACCAGGGTGATGGCTGAAGCGTTCTTACACATAGCCGCTACTGGGGTGATCGTTGCTGTATCTGCCTTGTTGATTTTTACTGTTAAAGTATCCTGTGAACTACATCCATTGGCGGTTACATTGTAAGTAATCAAATGATTGCCGCTAGTGTAATTCTTGGGGTTGAAGCTGCTGCCCACCAGTGCTGTGCCATCTACTTTCCAGGTTCCACCTGCTGTATGAGCAGTCATTGTTACCGCTGAACCATCTCCGCACAAAGGACCAAAACTATTGATCACCGAATCCGGTAAATCTACTACCACTATGGCTTTACTCAACGAATCCTTACATCCATTTGCATCTGCTACCACTCGGTAATTATGAGTGCCTACTGTTGTTAAGCCATTTACTGTGGCATTAGTTCCCGATGCATCCAGTTTCCACTGGTAGGTCACCGAACCGCCTCCTGTTACTGTGCTCGAAGCTGTTAAAGTATGTGCCTC
>JAHEZM010000008.1 GCA_023251075.1 Flavobacteriales bacterium
AATGGTAGGATCAATTGCAGCAATCGGAGCTGGACTTGCAGCTGTAGGAGCAGGTATCGGTGTAGGACTTATCGGTGGAAAAGCCGTAGAAGGTATCGCACGTAACCCTGAAGCAGCAGGCAAAATTCAAACAGTGATGATTATTGCCGCTGCCCTTGTTGAGGGTGCTGCTTTATTCGGTATCGTTGTAGCGTTCTTAGGACTCGCTGACTAACACACTGAAAAGTAAAAATCAAAAAAGCTCCGAAGCGGTTGGCCCAGGAGCTTTTTTTAAATGCAAATAAATAAATAAAAGATAAAACCAATGAATCCTTTAGTAACCCCCGATTTCGGTCTCATTATTTGGACGACTCTAACTTTTTTTATTTTGCTTTTCCTTTTGGGGAAATTCGCGTGGAAACCTATCATGGGTGCCGTAAAAACAAGAGAAGACAATATTGAAAAAGCATTGTCATCAGCGAAAGAAGCTGAAGCTAAATTGGGTGAGTTGACTTCCCGTAATGAGCTATTGTTAGTGCAAGCCCGCAATGAAAGAGATTCAATGTTGAAAGAAGCCCGTGAAGCCAAAGAAGCAATAGTTACAGAGGCAAAAAATATAGCGAAAGTTGAAGCAGGAAAAATTTTGGATGACGCGAAAAAAAGTATTCAAAACGAAAAAATGAAAGCCGTTACTGAGTTGAAAAACCAAGTAGCCTCTTTGTCTATCGAAATCGCGGAAAAAATATTGAAACAGGAACTATCTGAAAAAGGCAAACAACAAGCTTTGGTAGATAACTTGGTGGAAGATGTAAATCTTAATTAATTATGCAGTCAAGAGCAGCCATAAGATACGCTAAGTCACTCATCGATCTTTCTTTGGAAAAAGGAGAGTTAGAGAAAGTGTTTGCCGATATGCAGTTAATTCAATCGGTTTGCAAAGATTCTAAGGAACTACAGGTTCTGTTAAATAGTCCGGTAGTAAATAGCGACAAAAAAGAAAGTATTTTAAGAGCTATCTTTCAAGATAAAGTGAGTGCTATTACTTTAGCCTTTCTTGTTATTTTAACAGCAAAAAGAAGAGAAGCTATTTTAAGAGACATTGCAGCAGCATTTATTGATAAATATTACGAACACAAAAACATTTTACGTACGGTAATCCGCTCTGTAAACGGAGTAGGCGAAAGCGTTAAAAACAGAGTTCGTGAAATCGTTCGTGAAACTTACAAAAGTGAAGTAGAAATTGCTGAAGAATTTGACGCCAAATTGATTGGTGGATTTGTGTTGAAGGTAGGCGATAAACAAGTAGATGCAAGTATTAAAACAAAATTGGAAAAACTGAGAAGAAATTTCAGTGATAATCCATACGTAGCAGATTTTTAATTTAGGAACCCTTTTAATAAAAAGAGTAAAACAATGGCAGAAGTTAAACCATCAGAAGTATCCGCAATTTTAAGACAACAATTGTCGGGACTTAAATCGCAAGCTGATTTGGATGAGGTTGGTACGGTATTGCAAATCGGTGACGGTATTGCGCGTGTATACGGACTAAACAATGTACAATCAGGGGAGTTAGTGGAATTTGAAAACGGATTACAATCTATCGTATTAAACCTTGAAGAAGACAATGTAGGTTTGGTATTGTTAGGAAGTGCGAAAGGAATAAAAGAAGGTGCAACAGTAAAACGTACAGGTAAAATTGCTTCTATCCAAACAGGAGAAGGTATTGTAGGTCGTGTTGTAAACACTTTAGGTGAACCAATAGATGGTAAAGGCCCAATTACAGGTCAATTGTATGAAATGCCATTGGAGAGAAAAGCTCCAGGGGTAATCTACCGTCAGCCAGTAAACGAACCCATGCAAACGGGTATCAAAGCAATCGATGCAATGATTCCGGTGGGAAGAGGTCAGCGTGAGTTGATCATTGGTGACCGTCAAACCGGTAAAACAACAGTGGCAATTGATACCATCATCAACCAAAAAGAATTTTTTGATGCAGGACAACCTGTATTCTGTATATATGTGGCTATCGGACAAAAAGGGTCTACAGTTGCCAACACATTAAAAACATTAGAAGATGCGGGCGCAATGGCTTACACGGTTATTGTTGCGGCAACTGCATCTGATCCTGCAGCTTTGCAATTCTACGCTCCATTTACTGGTGCTGCGATTGGAGAATATTTCCGTGATACAGGCAGACCTGCCTTGATTGTTTATGATGATTTATCTAAACAAGCAGTTGCTTACCGTGAGGTGTCTTTGTTATTAAGAAGACCACCAGGACGTGAGGCTTATCCAGGTGACGTATTCTACTTACACTCAAGATTACTGGAAAGAGCTGCTAAAGTGAATGCTTCTGATTCTATCGCTGCAAGCATGAATGACCTTCCTGCTTCTTTGAAAGGAATCGTTAAAGGAGGTGGTTCATTAACCGCATTACCAATTATCGAAACACAAGCGGGTGACGTTTCTGCATATATCCCTACCAACGTAATTTCTATTACCGACGGACAGATATTCTTGGAATCGAACTTATTCAACGCAGGTGTTCGTCCGGCCATCAACGTAGGTATCTCTGTATCACGTGTAGGTGGTAACGCACAAATTAAATCGATGAAGAAAATTTCCGGTACATTAAAATTAGACCAGGCTCAATACCGCGAGTTAGAAGCGTTTGCGAAATTTGGTTCTGACTTAGATGCTACCACTAAAGGAGTTATCGACAAAGGTGCGCGTAACGTGGAAATTTTGAAACAAGCACAAAACTCTCCAATGACAGTAGAAAAACAAGCTGCTATCATCTTTGCGGGAACCAACGGTTTGTTATCTAAAGTTCCGGTGAATAAGGTGAAAGAATTCGAAGTAGAATACTTGGGTATTTTAGATGCAACTCATAAAGATGTGTTGGCTTCTATCAAAGCAGGAAAACTGACTGATGAAGTGGTAGAAACACTGACTAAAGTTGCAAAAGAATTAGCTAACAAATACGCATAAAATTAAAGTTTAGAGTTCAGGGTTTGTTCTAACCTTGAACTTTAAACCTTGAACTTTGAACATTTTATATGGCCAATTTAAAGGAAACAAGAAGCAGAATAATCTCGGTAAAGTCGACGATGCAGATTACCAGCGCCATGAAAATGGTGTCGGCTGCAAAGCTTAAAAAAGCTACCGACGCGATTACCCAAATGAGGCCTTATGCTGAAAAACTTCAGGAAATACTTTCTAACGTATCTTCTTCTACTAAAGATATTGAAGGGGGGGTGTTTTCAAAAGTTCGTCCGGTTAAAAAAGTATTGATCATTGCCATTACCTCCAATCGTGGATTGTGTGGTGGATTCAATGCTAACGTTTTAAAAGGTGTGTTAAGCATCATTAAAAACGATTACGCTGAATTAAATGCTCAAGGTAATGTGGAAATATTGGCGATTGGTAAAAAATCGACCGACTATTTTAAAACCCGCGGTAAAATTGCCAAAACAAACACTGAGATATACGCTGAATTGAATTTCAATAATGCAGCAGAAATTGCTCAAGATGTAATGAATGATTTTTCCGAAGGAAAATACGATGAAGTTCGATTAGTGTACAATCAGTTTAAAAATGCTGCTACACAAATTGTTCAAAACGAAAAATTTCTTCCAATTACTGCTACTAAAAATAGCGATGGAAATGCAAGTAATAACGATTATATCTTCGATCCAAACAAAGAAGAAATCATTATTAATTTGATTCCAAAATCTTTGAAAACGCAATTTTACAAAGCAATGTTGGATTCTCAGGCAGGTGAACACGGAGCGCGAATGACGGCAATGCATAAAGCAACCGATAATGCAAAAGCGATGGCTCGTGACCTTACCTTACAATACAATAAAGCTCGTCAGGCAGCCATTACAAACGAGATCCTGGAAATTGTGGGTGGTGCTGAAGCATTGAATAATTAAAAGAGTTATATATATAATAAAAAAGCCTCTGTAAAACAGAGGCTTTTTTATTTACGGAGTTCATTGCGAACTATGTTTTAATTCTATCTCACTTCTGCTCCAATCTTTTTCTAATTTGCTGAAGGTATTTTTGTTTCGCCTCTTCACGCATCTCGCTTGCAGTTTTCGTGAAGTACTTATGCGCTCCAAGAAATTTCACTTGAATTGGATCCCAATCATCGGCATTTTTAATTCCGCCGTAATCCAGCAATTCTTGTTGAAGAGTAGAACTAATTTTTTCAAAATCATCTCTTCCTAAGTAATCTAAATCGGCATCACAAATAATTTCTTCCAAATGATTGGTTGGATTTTGAGGAATACGTGTGGCCATAATCATTCCTTCTATGATATCAATTTGTGAATCGGTGAAGCCATAACCAGGTAATATTTCTTTGGCGAATTTTACGCCTTCAGGTTCATTACTCCAGTATTTATTCAAGAAGCCTGCATCATGCAATAACGCAGCCATTTTCACCAACATTAATTCTTCAGGATCTAAACCTTCTGCCTTTCCTATTCTTTCTGCTGCATGCAATACATCTCTGGTATGATGCGGGCCATGATAGTATAAATTTTCAGGAAGTTCTTTTTCTAACTTAGCCAACACAAATTGTTTTACCTTATTGTAATTCAATTTGCTGTAAACATTGAAATGGTGAAGCTCTTGAAAAGCAATATTTGGAATTTGACCTAAGCGATCTTTCGATAATTCAGCCTTAATTCCCTTCACAAAATACATATCGATTTCGCCTTTATTTTTCACCGGAATTTTACCTCGATACTCACAATCGAAATACTCACTCACCATATTGTAAGTAGTTCCTGAAATATTGATATGGCCCGGCTGAGAGCTCGATTCCATTCTACTGGCTGTATTCACGGTATCGCCCCAAATATCGTAAGCGAATTTTTTCTTTCCTACCACACCGGCAATAATTTCTCCGGTATGTAACCCTATTCTCAATTCCCATCTTGGAGCATCGGGAGCCGCCTTTGTTTGCGAATCCAGCATGAAAGCCTGCATACGCATTGCAGCCAAAATACAATCTACAGGATTGGTTTTATTTCTGATGGGAACACCACCGGCAGCCATATAGGCATCACCACTGGTTTTAATTTTTTCGATATTGTGTTTGTCGGCAATATCATCAAAAGCATTGAATGCTTTATCCAGTTCTGCTACCAATTCTGCCGGACGCAAGCGCTCAGCAATCTGGGTAAACCCTTTAAAGTCGGCAAACATCACGGTTACCATTCTATAGTGACGTGGTGCTGCTCTACCCGTACTTAATAATTCCTTAGCTGTTTCAGCTGGTAAAATATTCAGTAATAATTGCTCAGTTTTATTTTTTTCTATTTCGAGTTTTTCTTTTTGTTCTTCAATCTCCGCCCGTTTTTGAACTACTTCCTCCGTTCTTTGCTGAACCTTATATTCCAACACTCTTTTTTGGGTTTTGATAATGGCAACACGAGAATAATAAACCCCTAAAACGATGGCTAAAATAATAGCAATGGCAAAAGTTCTAAACCACCAGGTCATCCAAAATGGAGGATTGATAATGATTTTAAGCGATGCAAATTCTTTTGATTCCACACCATCACTATTCATCGCTTTCACTTTAAAAGTATAAATTCCCGGATCCAAATTCGTAAAACTCACTTCACGTTTATTTCCTACATCCTGCCACTCATCAATAAAGCCTTCCAGCATATATTTGTAGCGATTGTTCTCGGGAGAGGTAAAATGCAAACCGGTATAGCGAATGGTAATAGCATTATCAACATAAGGAATTTCGATCAGCTCCAAGGCACTTATATCTTTGCGAATAATAGAGTTCACGCCGGGTTCAATCAACTTGTTGGAAAGCAACAACCCAATCAATGAAATTTGTGGAGGAACTTTATTCAGCTTAACGTCGGCAGGATAAAAAGCATTGAAGCCATTCACCCCACCAAAAAATAATTCGCCGCTTTTCGATTGATAATAAGCCCCTCTGTTGTATTCATTGCTCTGTAATCCATCCTCTTCATGAAAGGTTCTGAATTTGCGGGTGGCTGGATCAAAACGCGACAAGCCCTTATTGGTACTCACCCACAATAATTTTGCATTTACATCTTTTAAAATACCATATACTACGTTGTTGCTTAACCCTTCTTGTTCGGTGTAATGCTGGGCTCTTCCCGATGTAATTTCATATTGATTGATTCCACCTCCATAAGTTCCTAGCCACAATACTCCTTTTGGAAATTCTTCGATACATAAAATAGCATCGTTATTTAAGGAATGCATTACATTTTTTTCGTGAAGGATACGTGCAAATTGAAGTTTCTCAATTTGATTCGGATTTAAAACTTTGTTTAATCCACTTCCGTTAGTTCCAATCCAAACCGTACGGTCCAAGGATTCAAAAATACAATTGATGGCCCCTCGTCCCAATCCCTTAAAATTATTTACGTTATAGGAATACCAATAAGATTTGTCTTGTTTGGTACTCATCACAATCAAATTTTCTCTTCCGCCAAACCAGATATTTCCACGCGAATCACAAAGAATAGAATATACCGCTTCGGTGAAGCGACTAACTCCAGGAAGGATAAATGGTTTTAAAACAAAACTGGTATCGCCTTGTTTTTGCACCACAAAAACGCCATGATCGGTTCCTGCAATAACTCTTTTTTGACTATCAAAACACAAAGAGTAAACCTCTTTAATAACGCCTACATTAACTTTAATAAGCTTTCCGGTTTTTCTGTTTATTCTACACAATCCTTTTTCACTTCCTACCCAGGTGTAACCCTGATCATCCTCACAAACAGACCATACGTTAATGGAATGAGTAGTATTATCCCAATACTCATCCAAAGAATAATACTGTAATTTTTGTTTTAATTTATCGAATTTACAAACCCCCTTATCGTTGGCAATCCAAAGGATTCCGCCTCTATCCTGAAATATTTTATTTATTCTGTTATTCGATAGTGAATGCTCTTTAATAGGATCACTGAAATATCTTTTGAAAGCGAAGTTAGAATCCTGACCCTTATATAAATTGAGATCTACAGAATTTAAACCGTATTCTGTTCCTACCCACATCACTCCTTCCTGATCTTCATAAATTGCGCGTACATTGTTATTCGATAAACTGTGTGATTTGTATTCGCTATGCATGAAAATCTGACTAAAAACTTTAATCTCTTTTGCGTTAGTTTCATCAATGATTAATCTGTTTAAGCCATGTACCGTTCCTACCCATATTTCCCCTTTAAAGTCTTCATATAAACTAGTTACATAATTATCAGAAAGCTTATTCCCATTGCTATTTCCTTGTAAAACGCGAGTGATTTTCTCCCCCTTTGCATCATAGTAGCAAAGACCCTTATCGGTACCTATCCATAAAAATCCTGAAGCATCCTGAATAATAGAAGTAATATTATTAGACGGAATAGTTCCTTCGTCTTTTTTGCGATTAACAAAGTGTTTCACTTCAATGGATTCGAGTTTTTCGGAAGTGAGTGCAATTCTACTCAATCCGCCATCTCGCATACCTACCCAAATGTATCCGATACTATCGCGACACAAAGATTGAATATACAACTTACTGGCAGCCAAAGAAGCGCCTGCTACGTTGGCTAAAGAAACAAATTCATTGCTGCTAATGTTGTAAATATTCAACCCGGTAGAAGTTCCTATCCAAATAAAACCTCGGGGATCATATACTAAACTGGTAATTCTGTTATTGCTTAAAGAAACACTATCGAAAGGATTGGGTTTAAACCGAATGAAATTATAACCATCGTACCTGTTCAGTCCATCCTGAGTGGCGAACCACATAAACCCTCTTCCATCCTGAATAATATCGGTAACGATATTGTGCGATAAACCATCATGCGTGCTTAACCTCCCGAATTTGATATCCTCTTGTTGCGCAAAAAGCGCAGAAAAACAGGACATCGTTAATAGTAGGGATAGAATTCTTTTCATTCAGTGATTTATGAAATCTAATGTAGGGATTTTCAAGTGAACTTGCCTTAATAGCAGGGCAAGTTTTTAACAAGAAAGAAAAATTTATTTCCCTGTTTTAGGATCAAACAAGCCCATTTGCGGTTTTTTCCTTTTTTTAGCAGGCTCTTCACGAATTCTGTGTTTTTTGCCTTTCCAAAAAACAAGATAATCATACCAGCGTTTGGTGTGGTATTTTTCTTTCGGCCTATCGTATCCTCTCGGACGTTTTCTTGCGGAGGAATAAGAGTCATGAAACTTTTCTTTTTTGTGCTGCCGCGATGGGGAAGAATATGAATCATGAAAATTCATTTTTCTGTGTTTCGTTGGACGAACAGAATAGCTATCGCCTTTGCCCCGTTTACCGGCACCTTTATTTTCATTATTGCGAAAACTTCGTTTAATACGGCGTGATTTTTTGTCGCTAATTCTTCCGCTATATGCTTCATTGGGATTGGATCGCCGAACTTTTCTGTCCTTCTTGTAGTGAACAGCATAGGGATCACTAAACCGCCGTTCGTTGCGTTTGTTCGAACTTCTTACGCTGTAAGAGTCGTCACCTGAATAGTGCTTGTCTCTTTTTTTTTTTCGATGAAAAACTATCGTAGAATTTCAACCTCCTTTTACTGTTCCCTTTAGTGGAATAGGAATCTCGATAATCCGACTTACCGCGTTTTCTTGATTGGGTAGAATAGGAGTCTTTGTATTTTTGTCGTTTGTTGCTGTATCCCGACGAGCTATAGCTATCACGATAATCCGTTGAGCCACGAGGGGTTTTCACCGAATCGTCGTAATACTTCTCGCTACAGCCCGAAAAAGCCACAGCGATAAGCACTGTAAAATATAAAAGAAAATGATTCAAAAATTAACTAATGGTTAAGTTGTTACTGTCCCTTTGCTCCCGTTGAAACCGATTGACCGGTAAGATTTTCAAGGTCTCTATCGAAAAGATACAAACCTCCTTTATCATTACCAATCAAATTTATTTTATCCATAATTTTTCTGGCAGTAGCTTCCTCTTCAATTTGTTCAGCCACGTACCATTGCATAAAATTATGTGTTGTAAAATCTTTTTCTTTCAAGCAAGTATCTACTACTTTATTAATTTCCTCGGATACAAAAACCTCATGCTTAAACAAGCCCTGAAACAAAGCAGTTAACGAAGTAAAACTGGATGCTGGTTGCTTAATTGCAGGAATTTTTGCTTGTCCGCCTCTTTCATTTACATACCTCACCAACTTCAGCATATGTATTCTTTCTTCGTCGGAATGACGGTATAAAAATTCGGATGTTCCGCTTAAGCCTTGATTTTCGGCCCACGAAGCCATTGCTAAATATAGATTTGAAGAATCAGCTTCTAATTGAATTTGCTTGTTCAGCGTTTCCTGCACTTTTTTATTTAACATATACCCGTCCTGTTGATGTAACTCAAACATAGCATTTTTAAGTCGCTTTTCCATGAATTAAAAAGGGAAAATTGTTAAAAATAAATTGTTGATATAGAAAAGGTGACCTTTTTAAAGTTTTTCCATTAAGGGGAAAAAGAAATTACTTTTGCCTCATGAAATCGGATATTTCCTCACGCGCACATATTGAACTTTTGGTAAACACCTTTTACAAAAAAGTTCAAAACGACAATGTTATTGCACATTTTTTTAATGATGTTGCACAAGTAAATTGGGAAACCCATTTACCTAAAATGTACGATTTCTGGGAATCGATTCTTCTAAACCAGCACAACTATAAAGGTAATCCAATGCCTATTCATATTGATCTAAACAAAAAATCACCTTTAAACAAAGAACATTTCGAAAGATGGCTACAGCTTTTCAATAGCACTTTGGATGAATTATTTGAAGGAGAAAAAACAGAGTTGGCAAAAACAAGAGCTTTATCGATTGCCACAGTAATGCAGATTAAAGTACATTCCACCACAAAAAATTAATAGCATGAAAATTATTTTTCTTTTCTCCCTTCTATTTTCTTTCGCGCTAACAACGGTGGCACAAAAAACATATACGCTTCATTTTCCTTCTGCTCAATACGAATCAAAAGAAAATGAAAAAACAGTAGATTCCATTTGTGTTTATCTCCACCATAAATTAGTTGATTCTATTGCCATTGTTGGGCATTCTGATGATGTTGGTTCAGAAAAACTGAATAAATTATTGTCGTATAAAAGAGCCAATAACACCTACGAATTGCTAAAGAAATGCATTTCTAAAAACACCTCATGTGTAGTTTACGGGAGGGGTGAAAATTGGCCCTTGCTTCCCAATACTTCTGCCGAAAACAGAGCATTAAACCGTCGCGTGGAATTGCATATTTTCATTCGTGAAAAAGAAAAGAAAATAATTGAAGATAGTGTGGTGATTAAAGACACTGTAAAAACAGATACCGCAGAAAATGTAGTTTGTTTCAACCGGGTACAAAAGGCAATAAGAATTACTAATAAGGAAAAAAATAAAGGAGTTATGAAGCTCTACGTTTCACCAAAAGTAATCAGAGACAAATCGAAATATTATTTTCTCGATGAAAAAGGAAAAACACAAGAAAAAGTAGTGTGGCAATCAGAGAAAAAAGGATTTTTCAAAAAGAAATGGAAAGTATATGCCACCGTATCTATTCATCCGAAGGAGTTTTATAAAATAGCACAATACCGTGATGTAAAGTGTGTAGTTTGCGAAGACACTACCCAATTGGGGCCCTTCGACACCTGCTTCACCAATGTTCCCTATCCCGTTAAAATTAGTATTGTAAAAAAAGTGTTTTTATTGAATGGCGGAGTAAAAGCAAAACTATACACGAAAGATTTCCTAACAGAAAAAGTTTACAGAAGGCAATATTACCTTATCGATAAAAAAGCCAAAATCATTGAGCCTGTTGAGTGGAAAACGGAACAAACAGGAGCGTGGTGGTGGAAAAAAACAGAAACTGTTGCTATTGTATCGGTCGATTCTATTGAAGATCGCATAGTAGTCCACTTTGTTAAACGAAGATGCTCAAGGCCAAATCCGGCTATTGGAAGAGTAGAATACCAAATGGTATCTGCATACGACGTACTAAGACATGTACAAGTAAAAAAAATAGAAGGAGAACAGCTACTGGTAAATGTACGTGTGCCTAGTAGTAACATAAATGAGGAAGAAGAATATTTTGCCAATTTCTCTGCTGGTGGTGATAGCTTAAAATTGAAAGAGGTGAAATGGACATTGAAAAAAAATTATTACTACAGTCAATTAGAATTAGATCCTGATGGTATTGAAAAAGGATATACTTTGTACCTGCGTGATATTTACAAATATTCGTATGAAAAATATTGTCCCTATCCTACTCGTTACGGAATGGGAAATTGCAGAGGTTTTTGTTGTGGATATGCTAATGGATCTTATATTGGAACACCGAGTTTTGAAGTAGGATATATTCATCCTTATTTATCCAATACTCCCTACGTAGGAGTTTATTTAACCCGCCCAAGAAATTTAAATATTTGGCGCTACGGAATAAATACCGATATGAATTGGAATATTGCATTTGAGGCAAAATACTGGCAAACGCTCTATAGTTTTTCACCAGGCAGAATTAAAATGAACTACGATTATATTGATATCAATTCAACAGGAGAAAAGGGAAATAATAAAATATTTTTAGGTGGTGAATTGGCTTACGTTTACAATAAGAAAGCAGGTGATAATGCATTTGCAAAAGCTTATTTCGGAGTTCAGTTAGAAAGATCAAAAGGATTGTTTAGCGGTATTGAACTCTACGTACACGCCGGAGCTGATGCGATTCTATACAATCAAAACAACAGTCACAGAATTTATCCTGCAGTGAGAGCTGCTGTAAATATTCCTTTTTCTCTTTTCGAGAAAAAAAGAGAAAATGAGGAGGACGCTGATGATGAAGATTTTTGAGGTTACCTTTACCAAAAAGAAGTATCAAGTAAAAAGAGGCGATGAAAATTTTCTTGAAATATTTAAAACGAACCTTGCTTTTCATTTTATCTCTCATCGCACTTTATTTTATTGTAGCGATTATTCTCTCCTATGTTCCGGCATCAACAGATGAAATTACAGAGACGCAAAACAATGAAATATACATTCAATCTAATGGCACCCACCTCGACATTGTAATTCCTACCTCTCAGTTAGATTCAGCATTTCGTACAGAACTAAATTTACCCCCCAACTCCCAATACGTTTGTTTTGGTTGGGGAAACAAAGAATTTTTTTTCAATGTTCCTGAATGGAAAGACCTAAGTTTTGGTTTGGCTTTTCGCGCACTGTTTTTTCGTTTAGAATCAGCCATGCATGTCATCTCCTATTCAGAGAAAAAAGAAAAATGGATTTCCGTGAAAGTGAACAAAATTCAAATTCAACAATTGAATAAATTTATTAGTGAAAGTTTCGCTAAAAAAGAGAAGGTTTTAACTCCATGCAAAAAAATTGGTGAAGAAAATAAAAATTGTTTTTACGATGCCAATGGCCGGTATTCCTGCATGAATACTTGCAATGTGTGGGTGAATGATGCACTCAAAGCAGCAAATATTCCTACCAGTATTTGGTCGCCCTTTCATTTTGGAATATTATATCATTTAGATTAGAAAATCTATTTCCCAATTATGCTAAATCTCCTATCTTCATCGAATGAAGAATTTTTTTCTAAAAGCAGAACAATATTTCATTCATCCCGAACTTCAAAAAAACATTGAAGAAAAAGGCAGAGCAAAAATTTTATTGTACGCTTTATTAATTACCTCCGCTTTTTCTTCTTCTTATTCTGTTTACTTCGAATTAACCCACAGTAATTTCCATATCGTAAAACACATTGCCAATATTTTCGGAATATTAACCGGTCCTATCGGATTAATTTTATTGAAAAAAGTAAGTAGCATTAAAATCACTCTTTTTGCATTGGTGTTTCTTGCTGTATCACTAGTATTTACAAGCACTTTTTTTAGTGGTGGTATTTACTCCGTTGATTTACTTTGGATGGTAATCATCACCATTATTACTTTTTTATTTGTGGGCAATAAAGGCGGTATTTTCATTATGACAGTATCCTTCACGTACATTCTTGTTTTCTACTTTATGGAAAAAATGGGCGCGCAGAATTTTGCAAAAGATAGTGCTGATTTAGGGGTAGGATATAAATTGTATAATTTGTTTTTTCTCTTGGGACTAGCTTCTTTTATTACTTATTTCTTTGTAAGCGGTGCCGAAAAAATTAAAAAAGAATTGGATGAATTAAAGGAGCGACAAGTAAAAAGTTTAGATTATAAATATCGCTATATCACTGAAAATGCCAATGAAATCATAGCATTACACAACAAAGAAGGCGAAGTCACCTACATCTCTCCCGCAATCAAAACTATTTTGGGTTATGAAGAAAATGAAATGCTGGGAAATAATTATGCGAAAATCTTAGGAGGAAAAATCACCAACAAAGAATATTCCTGCTTTCATAAAAATGGCACAGAAGTATGGCTAGAATTATCTTACAAAGCCATAAAAGATGAACTGGGTATTGGTGAAATTTATATTTCCATGGCACGAGACATCAGCGCTAAAATTTTAGAAAACAAAAAAATTGTAATGCTTAGAAAACAAATTGCCAATGACTTTCACGATGAAATGGGAAATAAATTAGCCGCTATTACACTCAACTCTAATATCCTTAGTATTCAATCACAAGACAATGCAGAAAGCAAGGCAATCATTGCTAAGATTGAAGAAACTTCGAAATCATTATACCAACACTCACGGGATTTTATTTGGTCGATAGATTCAAAAAGCGACGATCTGCGCGAAATATTTTCCTACTTGAGAGATTTTGGTGAAGATTTTTTTCTTTCTCTTTCTGTTAATTTTTTAGTGGAAAGCAAAGGTTTTAGTGAACAGGAAAATATTAATTTACCTATGTATTCAGGTAGGCACATTATTTTAATTTTTAAAGAAGTAATGACCAATGCCGCTAAACATTCACAATGCAAAAATCTTACATTGGCATTGCATATTCAACAAAAACATTTTGAAATTTCTGTGAAAGATGACGGCAAGGGTTTTTCAGATGAAAACAAATATGGCAAGGGTCTGCTCTCCATTCAAAACAGAGCGAAAAATATCAATTGCGAATTAAAAATAGTGAGTGATCCTCACGGAACAATAATATCTTTAATAGGAGAACTACCCAAAGTGGGTGATGCGCCATATTTCATACAATAATACCTTTGGCCCCATGCAGCAGAGAATTGTGATTATTGAAGACAACCAGCAAATTAGAGAAGCCTTTACTTTATTATTGAATTTACGCGACGATTTTTCGGTAGTGGGAAACTATGGAAATTGTGAAGAGGCAATAAAAAATTTAAGTGATGATGCGCCCAACATAGTGCTAATGGATATTGACTTGCCAGGCATAAGCGGGATTGAAGGGACTAAAATCATTAAGAAAAATCTACCCGCAGCTAACATTATCATCATCACGGTTTTTGAAAATGGTAAAACCGTTTTCGATGCTTTATGCGCAGGCGCTACCGGCTATTTAACTAAAAACAGCGATAGAGATAGATTGATGAGCGCTATTGATGAAGTTATAAAAGGAGGTGCGCCCATGAGTAGTAAAATTGCCCGCCTGGTAGTACAATCGTTTCAAAAAAATACCAACTCACCACTCACTTCCCGCGAAACAGAAATCCTTTCTCAAATTGCAGAAGGGAAAAGCTACACCAATATTGCCGATACTATTTTCATTTCAAAAGAAACGGTAAAATACCACATCAAAAACATCTACATTAAACTGCAGGTGAATAACAAAGCCGATGCAATTAAACGCGCCAACGAAGATCGATTGATTTAATTTTTCTCCAAAAACTACCCGTTTTAGGGAGTACAATTTCTTTATTTTAAAAATAGATTCGTGAACCCAAATCACGAATATGAAAAACATCAAGCTATTTCAATTTTTTCTGTTTCTTGTTTCCATTCTTCTTTTGCTATTTGTAAAACTGTAAACCATAAACTACCCAAATTGGGGGGTACTGTAAAGGCTTATGTGCTGTAGTTTTGGATCAACATTAAAAACACAACACATGAAAAAAAAATCTACTCTTTTGTTTCTCGCGCTAATCGCTACATCTATAATGATAGCACAAACTGCACCCGTATTGCATTTTAAGTTCACCAACAATTTGAATGATTCTTCCAGCAATTATTTTCCTACCACCGCCATAGGCAATGTATCTTATGCTGATAGCAGAAGTTCTGAAATTAACGGTGCTTTAGTAAGTACCAGTGGCGCAGTAAAACTGAACGCTAACACAGGTGCTTACAAAGTTAATTTCCCTTTTACTTTCGCAACATGGGTAAAAGTGAATAACCTAAACACCGTAAATCCACTATTTACTTCTGAAGATGATCAGGCATCATACAGCGGTATTTGGGTTCAGATTTTATCTGATGGAACAGTTGCTGCTAATGTAGGAAACGGAGGTACACCTAACGTAAACGGAAGAAAATCGGCAGTAACCAATTCCCCTGTAATTACACAAATGGGTGCATGGTATCAAATTGTGGTAATCGCTACTTCTATTTCAAATTTCACTATTTATGTAAATGGCGTTTTAGCCCCATCAACACTTTCAGGTAATGCCAATAGCCTTGTGTATTTAAATGCCAACGCCAACAATGTAGCCAAGGCCGGATCTTACACCAAAGGAAGTGTAAATACTTACTTTTTCGATGGAGTAATTGATGAAATGGCTTTATGGTCATCAGAAATCACCGGTTTAGAACTTAGCTATATTTTACAAGAAGGATCAACCAATTATACTGGTATTGAAAAGATGAGCAACAATTCTTTTAGCATTTATCCAAATCCTGCCAGCGAAAATGTTTCTGTAGTGTTGCCCTCTTCTTTCAACACAGGAAATACAAGCGTAAAAATTTATGATGTACTGGGTGCATTGGTAAAAGAAGAAGTAATTGCTTCATCACAAAATACTTTCTCTATCGCCGATTTATCTGCTGGAAGCTATATTATACAATTGAAAAATAATTCTGTGGTTAGTAATACCAGCTTACAAATAAAATAAATGAGTGAGGGCGAGGTGTTCAGCATTTCCTCGCTCTCTTCTCTCGCTCTTCTAAAAAACTACCCACTCTGGGGGATACAAACACCCCACTTCCTCCTCTAGATTTGCTGAACTAAAAATTAAAACATGAAAAAACAAGTACTTACTTTTTTAACGATTGCTTTGCTAAGCAATTTTGCTTTAGCTAATAATAAAGCGCTCAACACCGTTAGCGCTGGTTACGCCAGAACAACTGTTGCTCCCTTTACCGGATCAACCAATGCTTTTACTTTTGAAACCTGGTTTAAAGGTTCATCAGGAACAACTTATGCCCGCTTAATTAGCTTTTCAAATTTCGCTTTTGAAATTGCGGGTGGCGGTGGAACAATCAGTATCTATGATGGATCGTGGAGAGCAACAGGCGTTACAGGAATGGGAACAGGGTGGCACCATGTTGCGGTAACCAACGACCTTAGCAATTTTGTGGTGTATGTAGATGGTGTACAGGTTTACACGAAAGCAGCTGTAGCAAGAGATTTTACCGGACAAACAATGTTCATCGGTGCACAAGGGAAAACGCAAACACAAAGCGAAAGGTTTCCCGGGCAGTTTGATGAAGTCCGCGTGTGGAACAGAGCACTCAGTGCAATAGAAATTTCTATTGTTAAAAATCAACAATTGGTAGGAAATGAAAGTGGCTTAATTGCCTACTACGATTTCAATGCCGGTGTTGGAACCAACAAAGTAAGCGGGGGGAATTACAATCTTACTTTAGTTTCAAGTCCGGTTTTTACCACTAACAACTTTGAAGACTATATCCAGGATTTCTCCTTAAGTTATGATGGCAGCGACGACAAAGTATCCTTTGCTACTCCATTAAGTGCTAATGCCGACTTTACTCTCGAAACGCAATTCAAAACTACCACTGCAAACAGTTATTATAGAAGGTTTTTTGGATGGACCAGCTATGGTTTTGAAGTAGCGATGAGCAGTGGAAAAATTGCTACTTATAAGGGAACATGGGCTACGGTAAGCAATACCACTTTTAATGATGGTCAATGGCATCATTTAGCGCTTACTAAAAGTGGAACCACTTTATCTATTTATGTTGATGGTAATTTATTAGGTACCCGCACAGTAACCTTAGCTTTATCAGGAACTATGGTTATTGGAGGCAGTACCACTTCCGCTACAGATGAACAATTTAGCGGACAATTGGATGAAGTGCGTATTTGGAATATCGTTAGAACGCAACCTGAAATTGAAGCAAACATGAACGGAGAATTAGCAGGAAATGAAAGCGGATTAATTCATTATTTCGATTTCAACACTCCTTCCTCTTCCGCTTCAGTAGCAAACCTTGTAAGTGCTGCAACTTCCCCTACCCGCACTGGCGCAACAGGCACAAACAACCTTCCTCAATATACCATGACCACAAAAAACAGCATCACTACTTCTGTAGCAGAATTATTCTCTTCTGAAAAATCCTTGCTTTCAGTTTATCCAAATCCTGTAAGTTCTGTTGTAAATTTAAATACCCAATCGGTAAACAAAATTGTGGTATTCAATGTTCAAGGACAAGAGGTTTTAAATGTTCAAACCACTTCAAAGCAACTAGATTTATCAGTGTTAGAAGCAGGAACTTATTTCTTAAATGTTTATGATAATGAAGCTATACAAAATGCAATCATTGTAAAACAATAATTTTTCTCCTTGTGTTTTTTGAAGTCAAAAAGCTCCTGTTTGTCGACCGATAAATAGGAGTTTTTTACATCATTTAACTAAGTAAATATCTTAAAGAAAATATAATCCCTATCTTCGATTTTGTGCAAAATTTATGGATATGGGCAAATATATATTGATTTATTTTTTGTTGTTTTTTCTTCCAATATATTCTCAAACAGCAAATGATCCTTTTTTCGAACTAGGTAAAAAATATTACGAAGAAAAAAATTATGAAAAAGCGATAGAGAATCTTAATTTATCATTAAAATTAGATTCTTCTTCAATCAAAGTGTTGTCTCTCAATGCCAACGCCAAAATTAAAATTAACGATTATAAGGGAGCGCTTATAGATTTCGATAAATGCGTACATATTTCGCCTTCCGCGAAAAACTACAACGGGAGAGGTTACGCCAAGTTTATGCTTGACGATAATGAAGGTGCAATACAAGACTACAATAAATCATTGGAATTAGACCCTTACTACAAATTTGCATATGCAAATCGTGGAGATGCAAAAAAATATTTGAAAAATTATTCGGCAGCTATTGAAGATTACACTAAAGCGATTCAACTGGAGCGCAAAGCATCGTATTATTTCGATCGTGGAAAATGCTACGAAGAATTGAAGCTTAATAAAAGTGCTATTGATGATTTTAATAACGCAATCCAATTAGATTCTGCTGAAGCATCTTATTACCTTCATAGAGGCTTTGCTTATTCGAGCTTGAAAAAACATAAAGAGGCAACAAAAGACTTCGAAAAAGTCACTTTAATAGATCCAAAAAATGATTTGGGGTGGAGTAATCTTTCCTCAACTTATAGGAGTTTAAAAAAATATGAAGAAGCAATATACTGCGCAAGCCGTGCTATTGAAATTGATCCAAAATATTATGTCGCATGGAACAACAGGTCTTCTGCTGAATATCATCTTAAAAAATTCAAAGATGCCAGAAGAGATGCAGATAGCGCTATCGCTATCAACCCATCCTATAAAAAAGCATTATCCATTAGAAAAACAATTATGCTCGCACAAAGCAAAAAAGCAGAATTAAAAAATACTTTCACCGAAAACGAAAAAAAACAATTAGAAAATATTACCAATAATGCTCTTATTCGGGAAGCACAATTATCCTATACCTATTCTGTAAACGATCTTACAATACGCACTCCTCTAGACGCCTCACATCCTTTTAACAAAAAAGAAGTGGATAGTTTATTAACCCATTTAAAAGGAAATTACGAAGATGCCTCCATTTACTATAATCTTGGCAGGATATACGACAATAATTTCGATACTGAAAAAGCACAAAATTACTACAAAAAATCATTGAAATGGGCATTGAAAAGAGTAGATGCATTTCCTGATAGCACCACATCTTATGTAAAATTGGGAGTAGTTTATTTTTCTTTGCACGATTATGAAAAGGGAACAAGTGCTTACCAAAAAGCATTGGATCTTGATTCCGACTTTTCAAAATATTCTTACAATTTACAGATCCCAATAGATGGCAACAACTTAAAATCATTTTCTAAAAACCTTAATTCTGTGAAATCCCTTACCAATAGGATCATTTCAAAAAATAAGAAGAGCTATAATTTAATTCCTTTTATTGCTTTCTTGTCGTGTATGGGAGATATTCAATCCTTTATTTATCATCCTTCGGATACAAATAAAATATTATTATTAAAAGGGAAAAAAACAGAAGAGATTTTCGACATCCATCTTATTAACCAAGCAATGAAAGAAAATCCAAACGATACTCTTCTGCAAATAACCGACGCCATATCGAGACAGATAGTTACCGGTTATAAAGTCATCATGACAAATATTCTGGCAAATATTAAGTCTAACAATGATGCGTTTTTTCAAGACCCACACTTTACCTTCGAGCCAATGGATGAAATTACTTTGAAAAAAGTAGAAGATTATTTTTTGTTGTCTCTTCAGGATCCTGCTTACCCTTATAAATATGCCGCAAATAAATCTCTAGCATTTTTATATCTTCTAAAAAGAGAGGATAAAAAATGTATCCCCTATTTCAAAGAAATGATACGATTAAAATCATTAGAGCCTTTTTCTTTCCAGAATAACCCTTCGGGAGACTACGACAATCTTGCTGCAGTGTATTTATTAGCGAAAGATACTCTTGATTACGAAAAAACCTTTGAAGAAAAAATAAGAGTTAAATGTTCGATCAACGAAGATCCAAAAGACGATATTAAAATAGCCGAAATTCTTTGTCATCATCACAATTATGAAGAAGCGGAAAAATACGCAAAAGCAGCATTGAAAATAAACAGCAAAACGCAATATGCAAATTATTACTTAGCCTTAATTAGTATAGTAAACCACAAACCAACAGAAGCTTTACAATATTTGAAAAATGAAGAGAAAATAGAAAAGAATGAACATATAAAATTATTAAAGGCACTTTGTTTTTTAGAATTGCGCGATTCGAAAAAAACTATAAAATATGCGTTTGAATATGATGACGATTTCTATTTCCGTAGAAATTTTATCGACTCTTTTTTCATAACTCCATAATCTAAGCGCTAAAATTTTATCTTTACTCCTCATTGGCTTTGTAGCTCAACTGGATAGAGCATCAGACTTCGGATCTGAGGGTTGGGGGTTCGAATCCCTCCAAGGCCACTTAAAAGGGACTTTACATAAAAAATGTACAGTCCCTTTTTTATTTTCTTTTGAATCCTTTGCTGTTGTTGATTTCCATAGAATGTCATTTTTCAAAAATGTATGTTCGAACTTTTTTTAAGTATTTTTGAGTTTCAATATAAAAGCAAATGAGCAGCATTAAATTATTTGAGAGCAAACAGATACGAACCGTTTGGAATGAATCCGACGAGAAATGGTATTTCGTAGTAGAAGATGTTATTTCAGTTTTAACAGAAAGCAAAGACCCTAAACAATATATAAAACGCATGCGACAGCGAGATCAAGAGCTTGCCAAAGGGTGGGTACAAATTGTACCCACCCTTTGGGTAGAAACTGCTGGGGGAAAACAACGAATGGGTTGTGCCAATGCGAAAGGACTTTTGCGTATCATACAATCTGTGCCATCACCCAAAGCAGAACCTTTTAAACTTTGGTTAGCACAAGTTGGCTCAGACAGATTAGATGAAATTGAAAATCCCGAGTTGGCAACACAGCGGACACGTGAACTTTATAAACTTAAAGGCTACCCCGATGACTGGATTGAAAAGCGTATGCGAAGTATTGCAATACGTGAGGAGTTAACAGAAGAATGGAAAAATAGGGGTGTAAAGGAGCAAATAGAATACTCAATACTTACTGCCGAAATTTCAAAAGCAACTTTTGGTTTAACCCCTTCTCAATATAAAAAGATCAAAGGATTGAAAAGTCAAAATCTACGTGACCACATGACTGATCTTGAATTAATTTTCTCAATGCTCGGTGAAGCTTCGACAACTGAAATTGTAAAAACACAAAATCCGAAAGGATTTATAGAAAATCAAAAAGCAGCTAAACAAGGAGGTGCTGTTGCAGGTAATGCAAGAAGAGAACTTGAAAGTAGGACAGGTAAAAAAGTTGTTTCAACCGATAATTATTTACCAGAAGGGAAGAGAAACAAAAAGCTGAAACAAGGAAAGAAATGAACCCGTTACGAATTGTCACGTTTTAAATATTGATCTTGCAGTCCGGACAGGAATATCTTTAATCTTAGCTGCTCTAACAGAATTAATAATGGTCCTTTTTCTCAAACCATCTCTCCTAAAGAATTTGTTAATACATAATCGATTCTTGTTCGCTTTCCATTAAGAATCGGTTTATCCAATGAAAACACGGGAGGTTTACCTCTAGCCGAATACTCAAGCGTTCTAAATAAGTAGTTAAGAAATGAACCTGTGTATCTGTATAGTCGGACACAGTTTTTAATTGTAATTTCAACTTCATCAGAATACCCTTTCCATCTTTTAATTTCCGAGTATTTATCAATCCAATCGTCGGTTATGTATTTGATCCATTTAATTAGTTCGTGTTGAGCGGTAACATTTCCCTTTTGCCCAATTCTAACCAAGCTAATAATCATGAGGTGTTGTATGCGCTTATCATCTTCATCCATAGGCACAAGAAATGTGTATAATTTATCTGAATATTTAGCCAAAACTAAATCGACCTCCGCCCTATTTTCATAAACATCATTGTGTTTCGGTATCACTTCAATCCATCGTCGTTGAAACCGTCTTTCCAAATAACTAGTAATTTTATCCCAATCAACATCGCCATTTTCAGTTTTAATATTTTCACAGAAATAATTATAAATGCTTACTGAGTTTATTTTTATCCATAAGCCATTAAATTTATCAGGTTTCTTTTCCCTTAATAACTCTTTTAGTTTTTGAATAGCATAATTAAATTCCATAACGCTGTTTTTCCAATTAAGAAACACCATCTATTCCAACCCTGCTTTGCAAAAGTATTTTTTATTTTAATTCAATAAAAAAGAGAAAATATGCTTAACGATATGATAATCTAAATTCAACCTAAAAAATAAGATTAGTAAAGAGTACGCTTTTCACCATATTACTACATAATTGTAAAGGTATTGTTGTTTCTTAACTCAAATGGCACTATCCTCTTAAGTCATCACGAAAAATATAATCTGCGCGCAAACCTCCACAAAACAAAAACGAGAGTACCGCTTTCGCGCCCACTCTCGTTTCTATTTTCTCCAAACCCACTCTCCCCTTCACTCTTCCTTATTCAGATCTCGTAAATTCAAACACCTGATTACTCATTTCATCACCATCTTTGTAAATAGTTTCTTCTATCTCAATGCTCATTTTTTGTGCTTCTTGTTGGGCTTGTTTTACTTCTTCACTTTGGAAACATTGAGCATCTAAATAATTCACTCCTGTTAAATCTCCAAACAACCAACGTCCGTCTCTGTTGTCGTTAACATATTGTCCTACCGATATCAATACCCCTTCTTCATTGTATTCTTTCCACCAGCCTGTTCTTTTGCCGTTGAGTAAATTTCCTTCCTCTTTCACTTTTCCGTGTGCATCAAAAAGCTTTAAAGAACCCGTTCCGTTTTTCACTAAAGTGTCGCCCGATTCCGATAAAAATGTTTTGTAGGTTCCCACAAAATCACTTTCCTGAATGTCGGTTGCGCAGTTTAATCGAACGTCTTCGTAATTTAAAATGCCAATGTATTTTGTTTTTCCATTGTCGTAAAATGCTTCGTATTCAGCCACACCGCTTACGGTATCAGTTCCAAAAACCAAATCTACGGTGTCTTTAAAATTCAATGATGCTACTTTTCTCCCCACCGTGTTGTAGTAAGTCCACATACCTGTTTTGTTCATGTATTTGTAATGATATCCATCGCCGCTATCCACTTTCATAATCATTCTTCCGTTGGCGTAATTTTTACCATTAGGATGAAATACTGTTACTTCGCCGGTGAACGCCAATTCTTCCGACCATTTATTCAATAATTCTTTTTCGTCAATGTAGGCATATCTATCATAAACAACTCCGCTGTCTACTTTTATTTCCAAACGCAAAGTATTGTAGCTGTCTTTTAAAGTGATATCGCCTAACAATTTCCCTTCGTGAAAATGCACTGTCATTTTATGATCAAACATGGCTGATTCTCTATCGTAATACTCGCGGAAATAAACTCCTTCTTTTTTTCCATTTACAAAAAATGCTTTGGCGATGGTATCGTGTAAATCGGTAGTTACGAAAAGCGGACCTTCTTTTTTCCCATTCTGATAATTCACAAATAGCTTATAGGCACCGTCGGTATGGTACTCAATATTATCACCATGCAATTGTCCTTTTGAGTTATACACCTTTAGCTCATACATACCGCCATTACTCATAAATTCTTTTGCCGTATCGGTAGGTAAACCATTGGTGAAATGTTGTTCTTTCGACAAGAAATAAGCCTTACTACCTTTTAAAGAGGTGGTTCTATAAGAACGTGAATCCCACTGGCGAGCAGTGCCATTGTACAAGCCATCTTTCACAGGAATTTCAAATGCCAATCGAAATTTTTTGATCCCGCTATTCCCTTTTGATTTTTCATAGCCTTTAACAACGCCCTGTGCTTTGTTGTTTTTGAAAGTATAAATATTGTGATATTTATACCCTTTGCTTTCAAGCCTTTCCATTTGTCCGTTCACAAATTTTGCTTTTATTTTTCCGCCACCATAATAACGTTCAATTAAACTCAGGTGAGCATTTCTATCATAAGTGAGTACCTCATTTTTAATTTTAAAAGCTTCTTTTCCATTGCCACGAATTACTTTAACTTCTCCGGTAAAAGGTTTTCCATCAACGTACAAACGCAACGAATCCATATCCTTTATGGAATAGTCGTAACTGTGTCCCGAAATAGCATGTGCCGACGTTACACGCAGCAAAGGTGTTTCATTGGTGTCGTTATGATAATAGCCGTGCACTGCCACTCTGCCAAATTCTGCAACGCGCACATATTGATAGGCACTATCGAAAGTAATTACCCTACTGTATTTTCGGTACCCTGTTGCGCTATCGGTTCGGTGCACAAATTTTTTATCATTGAAATTCGGACAAACAAAAACAGAATCGAGAACTCCATATTCACTTTCTATAGAAAAAAGAAAAAGAGAATCTTTTCTTTTTTTATTGAAATCCTCTTCGAAGAAATAACTATAGTTGGCAAAATCGGTTTGCATTTTTCCGTTTTCTAAATAATCATTTCTGTATTTTCTATAAACCCCCGCTGAATCGGTGATGTAATATTTTTGAGAAAAAAGGGTGCGATTCGGTTTATAAATATCCAATCGATAACGAGAATGGTTCACCGTATCGGGCAAAGGAATTTTAACAAGAGCCGGACGGCCCAGCGGATTGTACAAAGTATCGAATTGCATGGCATCTTCATCATTTTCCGAATAAGCAGAAAATTTCCCTAACAACTCTCCATTGTAATGATAAATTTTAAAAGGAACAACTTCGGGATACGAATAAGAACGATAATCATCATAGGAATAATCGTAAATATTTTCATTGGAATAAATGTGACGAAGACGCATATTTCTTCTATGCTTTCTCCATTCTTTTTTAGTAAAAATGCGCTGATCTTCGAATTGAGCGGTATCGTAGAGAAAAGTATTCATTGATAAAATCCACGGACTTTCATTACCGATAGTGGTTGCAGAATCGGCATATGCTTCCAATTCAATTTGTCCGTTCTCATGATACCTTTTGTAATATTTTTCAAAACTGTCGCCTAATTTGTAATATTCTAATTCTACATCACCATTTACATAAAATGTTTTTTGCAGCCCTTCTTCAACACCATTGTTGTACCAATTCATTGAGCTCAGGTAAGGTTTTTGAGATTTAGTAAGAGGATCGTAATACTTACTGATATAAAGCCATTCACCGTGTTTTAATCCATTGTGAAAATTTCCTTCGCGCGTTTTTTTGCCTTGGTAATCGAAGTAAACCACTTTGCCGTTTAGTTTTCCGCTATCTACTCTAAACTCTGCTCCTATCATAGGTTTTAGCGTTCCTCTTCTTTTTTTCCAACGATTTCTCCAAGTGTTCTTTGCTGCGTGCAACATTACATAATCGCCCGTGGGTAAAGAATCCAACACAGGAGGAATTTCATCATTTCCCTGATAAGTACTTTCACCTTCGTAATTCTGATTCCACTCAAATTTGTAGGGATATAAGTAGTACAACTTACCTTTGATAATGATAGTATCTGTTTTTAAATTTTGTGCAAAACCACTGCTAACACAAAGAAAAAGAAGAATCGAAAAATAGTTTTTCATAGTAAAAAATAAGTTGAACATCCTTGCCGTATCAAACTTACTAGTTTTCGGGGGAAGAGCCAAAAAGGGATTAATAAATTGATTTGACATAAAGGGCGGTAGTTCCTTCGTGCCTCAGGATGACAAACACCCCTAAATACAGAGTGAGAGTGAGTTTTGAGAGCGATTGTCATCCTGAGGCACGAAGGAACTATTGTCCTACACTTACTATTTATTTACCTCTATCAATGTTATAAGTATTAGAAGAAATCATTTTTCCTTTGTCGTAGAAAAACTCTATGATGCTAATTTTCAATTTCACTTCCTCCTGTTCTACAACTTTTTCTTGTTCCGATTCGAAGCATTTATCATCTAAATAGTTTATTCCGGTGAGATCGCCTTGCAGCCATCTCCCGTGTTTTAATCCCTCTTTATACTGCCCCACCTGTATTAATTTTCCTTCTTTGTTGTACTTTTTCCACCACCCTTCGGGTAATTTGTTTTTCACCTCTCCTTCATATTCTAACAGGCCATCTCTGTAAAACACTGCTACTTTTCCATTTCCGTTTTTCACCAAAGTATCACCTTGTTCATTGATGTAAGTTTTGTAATTCACCTCAAAAGCCTGCTCTTTTAAATCGCTAACACAATCTTGTTCATCATACTCATCCACTAATTGGCCTTCGTATTTTAAATTGCCATTCGAATAAAATTCAATGAAATCAGCTGAAAGAGAATCCTCTAAAGGATAATTAATTTCATTGATCTTTTTTCCCACGGAATTGTAATATTTCCACAAACCAAATTTTCTGCATTTATCATCATAGCTTGCTTTTCTTCCGTCTAATAAAACACTCCCTGTGCAATACAAATTACCATTCGAATGATACAAGGATACTCTTCCACTCACAGCCATTTCTTGCCATTCATTAAAGTGAAAGTAATGCCAACTTCTATTTCCATAAGCTTCAAAAGAACGAAGCACTTCCATCTTCAATCTTGTTACATTGTATTTGTCTTTGTAAATAAACGGCCCCACCATGGTATCATTTTTAAAATAATTGGTTAGGTGAAAAGAAGGAAAATAATCACTGCTACTCACTTCATGAAGCTCTAATAATCCGTCTGCTTTATCTTCAATAAAACGAATTCTCGAAGTATCGCCATATTCATTAATCTTTATTTGCCATCCATGTTTTAAGCCATGTTTATATTCTTTAGTGGCTTTAAGGTCTCCCTCATAGCTTATTGCTACACCATGTAATTTGCCCTTTTCATCATGAGGATACGTTGAAGGGCGTGAATTAGGAAAATAATAATAAAATGAAGTGTCGACGAAATGATTGTCTTTGTAATAATCAGCCTCTGCTAAATACCATTTATTCTTATTGCTGTAATCCTGATCCCATCTTTCACGCTTTCCGTTTTTCAATCCATTTTCATATTCGGTATAATAATTTAGTATTCTGGTTTTAAATAAACCTAAATGCACCTTTTCAAAATACACCTGATCTCTGCCGTGAAGCAAATTATTTTTAAAATCCATTTGTCGCATTTCCTTCCCTAATTCTGTATTTACTTCACCATAAAATTTAATGCGTTCTACATTTCCCTCATTGAGTTTTAAATACATTTGAACACAAGGCAGCTTTTTTTCCTGTCGCCATCTGTAACCAAAAGGTTTATACTCAACAATTAATTTATTATCCTGTAAGCTTGCCCCTAAATTTTTACCGTCATCAAATTGCACATACATATCACCCGTATAAGGTTTGTTTTCGTAGAATACTTTTATAGAATCCAGTTGATTCCACCCTGCACCCACCAAATAAATTTGTTTGTTGCGCCATACATCTTCCATTATTCCATCGCTCGATAAAACACTTCCTAAACGCACACCGTTAGTGTTGTTCCAGTTAGAGTAATAAGAAACTACTTTTAAATCGCCACAACGTTTTACATAATAGTAAGCATAATTTTCTCCGCCTTGGATGATGTGTAAATCGATGGTGCTTTTTCCCGGACACAAATCCTGATCAACAGTAAATGTTCTATTAGGAATTAATGGGGAATAATATTCTTTCTTTTTGTCACTGCCAGGTATAGTTCGCAAATAGATCAAAGTATCTTTCAATAAATATGCACTGTCTTTATTGAAGAAGTAGCTATAATCTTCAAATCTTGAATACACTTTACCTCCTCTGAAATAATTTATCTGCTCATATTTTTGAAAAAATCCTGTTGAATCTTTTACATAATAAGCAATGGCATGAAAAGAGGAATCTTTTGCGTAAGAACGCCATTGATAACGTTGTAAGCCTATGGAGTCAGGCATATTTTGTCGTACCACCGCAGGCTGACCCTTATAGCCGAACAGCGTATCACCCAAAGCAATATACATGTACGTACTGTTGTATTGAAAAGGTGTTTTTTCATGGCATTGAAACCTGCCAAAAAAATTTCCATTATCATGATACACATTAAAAGGTACATCTACAGGCACTGAACAGTGCATTGCCGGGTGATATCCTGAAATAGTAACTTTTAAAGTTCGCAAATATTTTTTTCTAAAAACTCTATTGAAGGAAGTGTTGTGTTTTTTAAAATCGATTTTAAGTTGCACTAATTTTTGTTCTGTTGAATCGTGATAATCGCTATAAATACTTTCACTCCAATAGGCATTAGTAAATACTCTTCCTTTTATTGCAGAATCCATTTTTATCTGCACTTTTCCGTTATCATGAAATAAGGTGTAGTGCGAAACAGAATCATTTTTTTCCTGAAAAAATTCCGATTTTAAAACGAAAGCACTATCCGCTTTTCTTTTATAATAACGATGCCAACCTTCTTCTACACCATCCATAAAATTCGACTCTGTTAAACTTTTTTGATTAAAATAATATTCTTTCCAAACACCATTTCTCACCCCATTTAAATAAGTCCCTGTAGCTTTTATTGTTGCATCCGAAAAATAAAAAATAGCTGATCCGTTCAATTTTCCTTTTTCAATATTTATTCTGGCTGCTATATGTTCATTTCTCTTTCTCCGGCTTTTTTCTATTTTTTTCATACTTTCCGGAAAAGCCCATAAAACAAGATATTCCCCACTAGGGAGTGAATCTAAAACAGGAGTAATTTCAGATCTGTTACGAGTGTAAAAAACAGGATCTTCATCTTGCATATAAAATAAGGAAGACCGACTTCCTTCTACTTCAATTTTGTAAGGATAAACCAAATTTATCTTTCCATTTATAAGAAGGGTATCGACTTTTAAATTTTGAGAAAAGGCACTAAATGCTTGAAAAAATAAGAGTGTAAAAAGTATTTTTTTGAAACACATATTAAAACGCCTCTCTCCCACTTTCTCCTCGGAGGAGGAGAGTGCAATTTTGCTTGCGCCAGAGGAAGAGGATGGATCAAGTTTATTGTTTATAAAATCCATCCTCTTCCCATCGCTAAAAACCTTTACACACTCTCCTCCTCCGAGGAGAAAGTGGAAGAGATTACTCATCATTATTTTTCTCATGTTAATTTCCACTGCGTTTAAAAGAGAAATATCTTATTCTCATCATTCTTCCATCTTCAAATAATTCTTCCCTTATTTGTATGTCAAACTTGTTTTCTTCTTGTTCCATTAAACGCGCTTCTTCATCTTTAAAACATTTATCGTCTAAATAATTAATGCCGGTTAAATCTCCATACAACCATCTTCCTTCTTTTTTTCCATTCATATATTTTCCTACACTTACTAAAATCCCTTCCCTGTTATACCCTTTCCACCAGCCATTTTCCTGATTTGAATCTAAGCGTCCTTCTTCCAATAAATAACCATTTACGTCATACACTTTCAAATAACCTGTTCCGTTTTTAACGATAGTATCCCCCTTTGGAGATAAGTATAAATCGTACAACAAATTGAATTTGATGGGGTGTAATTTTTCTTCACATTCTACAATTGCGTCCTCGCTGTATAATTGTCCTTTGTATTTCAATTTTCCACTGGTATAATATTCTGTTACATCACCATTAGTGTATGCTGTTGTATTTTTAACTGGTACACTTTTGCCAAAATAATTTACCTCAGCCACTTTATTTCCCAACACATCAAAATACTGCCATTTTCCTTTTTTATAATAGAAATCAACACCATCATTGTACTGACCAGCGGAGTGAAAATTATTGATTTCTCCTTCGCTATACAACAAATTATTGGCGCGAAACATTTTGCAATATGCCTTCAATCGTACGTCGTGCCAAATTTTATAATCCCCTCCCTCAATATCTCCAATATCGCTCCAATGAACGGTATCCGATTCTGAAATAAAAAGATGCAACAAAGTATCTGCCCCCTTAGTCATTAAAACAAAATCACCCTTTAATCTTCCATTCACCGCATTTCCTTTTACAACATAATTAATAAATGAATTATCCAGATAGTTATAAGTAGTAAACCTTCTTTCAAAAGGTCCGTGCAAAACATCATCTTTATAATATGCAATAGTATTGGTATCTAAAAAGCCGTGCAAGCTATAATAAAAACCTTCCTGAACTCCATGATTGTAAAAACTTTCTGAAGTACAAAGTCCGCGAGTAAAAGATTTTTGAGAACCATGTAATTTCCCATTCATATCATAATTATCCACCGACTCTAATTGCTGATCGTAATCATAACTCAACGATGTTCCTACAATAGTTCCTTTAATGTAGGTGTTAAATGATTGGGGAGATCTATCAGAAAACTGTTCTTCAAAAACGCCATGCTTTAAACCATACCAATAATTTTCTGTTTTATCTTTTAGCGTAACCCAAGATAGTTTCTTCTTTTTCCAAAAAGGGCGCCAATACATTCTTCTGGGGCGATATTCATAATCATTGAAAAAATTATTTATCTCCTCCAATGCTGATTCGGTATACAATACATTTCCATGTACCACATTATTTTCAAAAGGATAATAATTTGATTTTCTAACGTGATATACTTTCTTTTTTAAATCGTAATAATTCACCTGACGGTAATATTTTACCTCTCCGTTAACAAAAGATATTTCTGCCGTATCACTTTCATTTATTGAGGATGTAGTACAAATAATTAACGTGTCATTAACCGTAAAACGATCCTCTGCATTTTTTGCATTCACTAAAAATAATTTTCCCGAAAAAGGTTTGTTTTTATAATACACTTTTATAGAATCACTTCGATTAATCACCTCTAAAAGAAGGGCTTCACTTCGATATAAAAAGGAAGGAAAACCCATCCTTTCTTCTTTTTTATCAAAAGATGAAAAGTGAGCTACAATCTTTATATCACCAGCATTTAAAGATTTTTGATATTGTTTGTTTTTGCCGAAAACCAAAACTTTAAAATCAACAGAATATTGTCCTTGCAATTCATTAACCCTATCAAAATTTCCTGTGTTATTGTTACAGTAATATGTTGTTCTTACATTGGAGTAACGCAAGGACGTATCGATTTTTACAACATAACAACTATCTCTTTTGTGTTTTAAAGGATCGTAATTCGGATCTAAACGATTGCTAACAACATGCAAAACGCCATCTGTTTTTAATTCATCGTATCGATACTCTTCTATTTGATTAATTTTAGAACTAATAAAATAACGCGATGAATAATGCACTCCATTTTTATCGTACAAGTGAAATACAAATCGTTTTTCTCCCAAAGTATCGCTAAGTGTTTTTTTAATTACTACAGCACGACCAACAAAATTATACAAAGTATCAAAATCCCATGCAGCATTATAATTCCAGCTATTTTGGCTCGAAGAAATTTTACCTAACAATTGACCATTGGGATGATAAAAATTAAAAGGATGTTGATCAGAGGGTGTTTGATAATTAAACTTTAATTCTCCTTTTTTAATTTGAAGTTTTCCTTTTATTTCCCCAACAGTATAACCTATTGGATAAGTAAAATAACCCGACGGACCTTTCGCCGAAAGCGAAACGGCTGTGTCGCTATACGATTCTATCATCAATTGTCCGTTAGGATAATAGCCCTTGTAATATTTCGAAAATTTATAGGTGCTTTCCTGAAAGTATTCCAAGGCTAAAAAATAATTTTCACCCAACATCTCATACTTTTTATGCATACCATAAGGTATTCCTTTTTTATAACTCAACACCTCTTTTATTTTTCCACTTGAAAAATAGGTGTTCCACTCACCTTCCTCTAAACCATTAGTAAATTTGCCCTTTTCAAATAAAATACCCCGCCTATCGTAATAAGTCATATCACCATCCAATACTCCATTCTTAATTGAAAAATAGGCACGTACTGTTTTTTTAATCTTTTGCTTTTTTCGCTTCCAGCTATATTTCGATTGCATCAACACATAATCCCCATCATTAAGAGAATCTATAACGGGTGGAAGTTCAAAATGAGAAATCAACTTTGGTGTATCATCACCCTGATACTCCGCAAAAACATAAGGATACACCCAATATTTTTTTCCGTTGATAACAGTATCCCCTACCTTTAAGCTTTGTGCGCTCAACCACTGAACGCAACACAGCAACACGATCATTAATATTTTTTTCATTTGCTTCTGGTAAAAGAATAATTGCGGTGACTTACACGCACTCCTGATTTATATATTTCTTCTTCAATATTGATATAGTATTGATTTGCTTCTTGCTGAATGGCTTTTTCTTCTGCATTTTCAAAACAACGATCGTCTAAATAATTAATCCCTGTTAAATCACCGCTGAGCCAGCGACCTTCTTTTACTCCATTTTCATACTTCCCTACTTTGATAAGTTTACCCAAGTCATTATAACTTTTCCACCAGCCATTGTTATCGCCATTTACCATTTCACCTTCCGAAATTAAAATTCCATTTTTTGCATAAAGTTCTAATTTCCCTGTACCATTTTTTAATAAAGTATCTCCACGTGAATTGATGTAAGTAGTGTAAAAACAGTAAAACTTAGGTTTGCTTAAATCATCCTCACAATCTTCTTCTTCTGTTTCCTCATAAAACCAGCCTTCATATTGAACTGATCCATTATTATAAAAACACTTATAGGTACCCTCTACCCTAATGGTGTCGATATTTTTATACAACATAATTGTATCGTGATATATCACCTTTTCTCTTAGTCTTCCTTCAGGAGAATAGTAATTCCATTGGTCCACTTTTTTACGATAATTCACAGCACCTTCCGCAAACAATTTTCCATCGGGATAAAAGAGTTTTACATCACCACGCAAATACAAATTATTCCAATCATTAAGACCGTAAAATACCGCCTGTTTTGGATCTATAAAAGATTCCATGATTTTTATAGATATTCTTGGAACACCTTTCAAATCTGTAACTTCAAAATGATCAACATATTTATTTTGATCATAAAAAGTGCGAATTAAATATCCATTATCATTGTTTTTGGGATCTAATATCCTACACAAAAAATAACCCTCCAGTTCGCCATTTCTATAGGTTTCGAAAAGTAAGGTATCACCTAGCTCATTTAAAATAAAATGGGGTCCATTTCTTTTACCATTCAACCACTCTGTGCTTTGAATTATTTCTCCTTTGTCGTTGTATTTTTTTTCTATTCCTGATCTCAAACCATTGATACTATAAGGAATTTCATGTACTACTTTACCTTTTTTATTAAAATGTTTTTCAGTGTTTACAATATTCCCATCTAAATATTCAGCTTCATTTTCTATAAAATATTTACCAAAAATATTTTTATCTCTTTCACTCGAACTAAATTTTCCATCCCTCATTCCCTCTTTATAATTCTCTACTTCATGCGACATTTTTGGGCCGAACAAGGAATAAGTTTTTTCATAGTAAGGGCCATGCAGCTTATTGTTTTTAAAAGAGCTTCTGTCGTAATCTACCTCGAACGTTTCAAAATCAACCCAGGTTTCATCAACACGAACAATAAGACCGCTATCTACTTTTATTTTTTCTCTTTCAAAATCTGTCCAATATAACTCATAATTGTCTATAAGAATAAAATGTTTGGAAGCAAAGAGCAATCCTTTCCCGTTAAGTTCTATAGATTTTATTTTTCCTGTAAACGGACGATCATTGTAATAAATAAAAAGTGAATCGAAAGGACCTTTAAAAAATTTATGAGAACAACTTACCATCATACTCATATCAACTTTAGGAATGTGATCATCGAATGGCGACAAGTGCTGAACTACCTTAACTTTTCCCTGTGTTACTGTTCTTACTATATGGTAAAGAGAATCGGCCGAAAGCACTTCAAAATCAACACGCAATCCGCTCTTTTTATTGTAGTATTTATTTATAGTTTGTACCGCAGTAGAATTTCTATTGTAAGTATAGGGCAAACAATAGGTTTCAAATTTTTCGATCTCATCTTCATAAGCCTCCATCAACATTATTTTCTTCCAATCTAATAAAGCAGAATTGGTCACCACTTCTTTCTGTACAACATTTCCCTTTTCATCATAAATAATTCTTTTGTGCAATTGCCGGTACGAATCATTTTTTCCAAAATAAAATTCTTCTTCGGCTAAATTTCCTTCTAGATCATAGTACTTCCATGAAAAATAAGAAAAGCTATCGAGCTTAGGCAAATCGATTTTTTTGCAGGCAATTTTCCCCGATGAATAAAACAAATCGCCATGTAAAAGTACCCCCTCATAACCTGCGTGTAAATCCTCACCAGTATGATCATAAATCTCTCCTAACAATTGTCCGTTAGCATGATACAAGGTAACACTTCCATAAGGGTAAGTATCGTAATCCTCATTCGATAACGCCTTATTGAAAACCATTGTCCACTTTCCCTTTGCCTTCACCAAAATAGAATCGAAAACCTCAATATGCCTGAATTGTAAATTTGTGGATTGAGTAAAAATTTCTCCTTTTTGGATTTTATGGCACTTTAAAGCACCATTAGGATAGTAGGATTTGTATTCACTTACAGAATCATTGATATAATGCAAATCGGATAATACGGCGTTATCACGATAAATTATTTTTGAAGATCGATCTCCATATATTCCTTTTTCAATAAAAAAAGTATCGCCTTTCAACGACAAATCATATTGTAAATAAGGGCCTTTCAATATATCGTATAAGTATGTTTCTATTTTGTTGTGATATACTTTTTGCTTTTTATCCCATTGAGAAAAATTCCATTCTCCTTCTTTAGCATTATCTTTCAGAGTTCCTTCTATCAAAGAATTTCCATAGCGAAGATGTTTAACCTTTCCCGAAATTTTTCCTCCATGAATTTCAAAAAAACAGGCTACTTCATAATTCTCTTTATCGATTTTTTTGTACTTAAACACCCCTTTACTTCTTAGCATCACATAATCGCCATCGGGTAAAGAATCAAAAACGGGAGGAATGCTTAATCCGTTGATTTCTGAATATTTATAACTATACGAATATCTCGGACTCTCCATTGCAGAAGCAAGTTTAAATGGATATACCCAATACTTTTTTCCAGCAATAATAGTTTCTTCTACTTTGAAATTTTGTGCCCACAAAGAGCTGACACTAAACAATAATAGAATTAATACTTTCCTCATTTGCTTTGGGTAAAATTATGATAGGTTGAACTAATCATCTTATCGTTTTCATAAAATTTCTCGCTAATGTACAGATAACGTATTGTGCTCTGTCGTGTTGCTTTTTCCGTTTCGGATTGAAAACACTTCTCATCCAAATAATTAATTCCGGTGAGGTCTCCTTCTAACCATCGGCCCTCTTTTTTACCATTTACATATTTGCCTATTTCTATAATTTTCCCCTGATTGTTATACGCTTTCCACCAGCCATTGTATTTTCCATTCAGCATTTCTACTTCAGAAATCAGTACATTATTATCATTAAAAACTTGCAATTTACCATTGCCTTTTTTCACCAATGTATCTCCCTTTTCTGAAACATAATAAGAATAGTTCACTTTAAAATTCATTTCTTTTATTCCTGTTTCGCAATAATTTTCTTTGCTTTCAGAAAGCAAATCACCTTTGTATTTCAATTTTCCTGAAGGGTAGTATTCACTATATGTTCCAAGAAAATGTGTAGTATCGGGTTTTCCTTTTTCAACACGAAAAATAAGATCATAATTCACTGTACTTTTTAGTGTTCCGTCTTCACGATAATATTTCCATTCTCCTACTTTAAAGCTTTTAAAAGGATCATGATAAACAAATTTATTAGTGCTGTTCTTTTCGGCCTTGTATTTCCCTATAGAATAAGGTTTGCCATTTTTAAAATAAGTGGTTAATTCTCCACACAAACCGGAAAATGGATCGATACTAAAATAGTGATAATTAGCGCGAAATTCTTTGTATTGATCTAAGCTGCAAATAAATTTTTCTATAATATGGTTTTCTTTATAATTCTTCATCGAATCGATATTCCCCTTGGTGTACCAAGTATAATTCTGATCGCTATATTCTAATCCCTCTTTTTCATCATTAATATAGTTAACGCAATAGATGGTATCTCCACTGGCATTTATATCATAACTCAAACCATTTAACAAATCCTTTGAATACGTTTTATAACTCCTTCCACTCAACATATTTCGATATTGCAATCCTTCCCTTTTTCCATTTTTATCAAATATTTTTCTTTCAACGATTGATCCTTTTACATCATAAACCAAGGAAGTATCCACCTCAATTCCTCTTTTATAATTTCTGCTTTCGGTCAAGTGAATTCCTAGCCCTTGAATATATTCTTCAAATTTTCCTTCTAAATATCCTTCATGAAAATGACTAACTTCTTTGCTGCGCCCCATGAAATTTTCTTCTATCCGAACACGTCTTCCTTCCATTCTGTTATTCTGAAAACTACAAGTATCCATTGTTTTCATTCCTGCCTCTTTACTTTTGCTTACTGCCATTTGTAAAGTTCCTTCTTTAAAATAAAAAACCTGTTCATTAGCCCCTTTATCTTGAGGAGAGGGTTTCCAATAAATTTTATTGAATGCAACAACTCTATGCTTTTTAAGATTTTCTTTTTTTTGTATCAACTTACCTGTAAATCTCTTGTTGCCCACCATCACAATAGTTGAATCACCAAAGCCGAATTCTAAATCGAGCTGATATAAACTATTATCGTAAAACAATGTTCTTGAACTTGTATTCGCCCACTTGTACGCTTTATCACCGGAAGAATAGGTAATAAATGTTACGCCATCACATACTACTTTTTGATAATAATGGATAACAGGATAAAATGACAATATTTCAAAATCCACCAATTTTCCATTTTTATTTTCCCGGAAATAAGCGGTGTTAGCTGAGGAGGCACAATAATATTTTGAAACATATTCACCATTACCATCAATATACTTCGACATCAAAGAAATAGTAGTATCCGTTTTTGGTCGGTTTTCTTGTTGGATAAAGTAGGTGTTATCAATCATCGACAAAATTCCATTATCGTTATTAAAAACATGATAGCGGTATATTTCAAATAAGTTGGGACTTACCTCAATATGAAATGCTTGTATTGCCATATTTCCATTCCTATCATAAACATTCAAAATATATCTTCTGCTATTCAAAGTATCTGCTATAGGAACATGTATTTCAGAAGACAAACCCGTTTTCCAAAATATAGTATCATTACTTAATGGAATAATTTCTTTGCTGTTGTAATACTTCCACTTCTTTCCATTAGGATAATATAAAACAAATGCACTTTTTTTGGGCAGCATTATGTACTGAGTAAAACCGATAGAATAAAATTGATTTTCTTTTAACACTCCATATTTAAGAGAATCTATATTATCGCTTTTTGCCTCAAAAATTAATTGTTCGTTAGGATACCAGCACTTATAATAATTGTAAAATGTTTTAGGATGCAACTCATGAAATTTAGTATTATAAGTAAGTTCATGATGATGCGTTAATAAATTTTTATCATTGGTATAAAACTCTCTTGCTAAATAAATTTTTTGGTCGTCGGGATTAATGTCGTACTCCTGAAAAAGCCCACTTATACTATCATTTTTACATTGTACTCTATATTTACAATAATTATCGGCAGTAGGATTTCCTGAATACCTACGCTTATAAATTTCAAGTACTCCGTTCAGTTTTCCATCTTTATAATTTTGCAACTGCGCTAAATATCCATTTTTGTAATATCTCCACTCGCCCTCTTTTTTTCCATTAATATATTCACCGTCCACCACACCAACATGCTGATATCGTCCGTGTAATTTTCCCTCCAAATAATTTTCTTCTTGTAGCAATACACCATGATCACTGTAGCCATTCCATTTTCCTGTTTTTAATCCCTCCTTATAAAGGCCCTTACTTAACAATTCCCCTTCTGTACCCAAGAATACTGCTTCACCATTAATTAATCCATTCTGGATAGGAAAAAGGCATTTCACAATTTGCTTTTTCTCTGCTCTTTGATACAAAACATAATCGCCATCTGGCAAAGATTCTAAAATAGGTGGAATGGTAAAATAAGATTCGTTATCTCTGTAGAAATCAGTATTTCGAAATACATAAGGATACACCCAATACTTTTTCCCATTGATAATAGTATCGGCCACTTTTAAGCTTTGCGCATCCAACAACTGAACCCCAAACAACAACACAATAATTAATATTTTTCTCATTTGCTTCGGGTAAAATGATAGTAATTATTCGACAATGTTATTCCTTTTTCGTAAATGGTTTCTGTGATGGTTATTTTGTTTTTATCAGCTTCCTGTTCGGCTTTTTTTATTTCTTCCGATTCAAAACATTTATCTTCCAGATAGTTGATTCCATAGAGATCTCCTTCTAGCCATCTTCCGGTTTTTTGCGCATCGATAAATTGTCCTACTTCATTTAAATTTCCATCTTTTGAGTAATATTTCCACCATCCTTTTTCCAAACCATTTTGAATTTCTCCTTCCGATTTTAGCGCACCATTGTTGTAAAATGTTTTCACTTTTCCATATCCATTGTTCACTATCGTATCGCCTTTTTCCGATAAATAATATTTGTAAATCACATCAAAATGCAATTCATCCAAATCGCTGGAACAGTCGGCTAAATGTGTTTCTCCACGATAGGTTCCCACATATTTCAATTGGCCATTAGCGTAATATTCCATAAAAGTTTCAGCACCTAAATTCACATTTGAATAATTCACTTTTATTTTATTAGGATTGTAATAAGTCCACTCGGCCGTTTTAATTGGAAAATAATTACTTCGTAAACTCACCGTCCCATTTTTTCTAATTACCTGAACGGTATCATGCTTCACGTCCCTTTGCCCTTCTGCATATAATTCCCCCCAAGAGGTATATACCTTAACATGGGCTTTTACCATCAATTGATCATAAAATTTTACGCTATGGGCTTTATAAAGATCTTCACTAAAAGTTCCCGTCCAATTGTAATAAGAACTGTCTATATCCATTATTAATCTTGTTATTCCGCTGGTATCACACAACAATAATCTCCCCTTGAACAAATCATTTACCACATAGCATTTCACCATGCTGTTGCCCTCTATACTCATGTATTCGCCATTCAGCATATTGTTAGAGTAGTTGGAATAAGAAGTGGTATCACCATTAAACGAAAGCGAGTAACAAAACCCCTTCACGTCTCCATGATAGTAATTAGCATAGTTAAATCCACCATTTCTAATATAAGATATTTGCATACCATGCTGTAATCCTCTTTCATCAGTGAAATAGTTCTCTAAAATTTCGCTCTCCGGCCCAAATCGTTTTTGTGCACCAACCTTTACGCCTAAATTGTAATTATTCGATTCCGACAAATGATATTTTTGCTCTTTTGAAACAAACCATTTGCTTAATTCTCCATTCAATAATCCTTTTGCATAGCTTCCTTTTTCAAAATAACGGAAGGGTTTAAAAGGCATCTTATCTTTAATATAATATTGACCATCCAACAATCCATTTTCAAAATTGTAATGAGCATATAACTTTCTGCCCTTATGTACAGAGTAAATATTTATTTCTTGAATTTTTCCGTTTTTTACTATTGCCTTTTTCACCGAATTTTCGCCATAATTCAAAATATATTTGGTGTCCTTTAAAACCAGTTTATAAGGAATTACAAAATCGATGTTTCGTGGTTCTATTTTTTTTGCTGTAAACACTATTTTATTGGCTTGTATTTGCATGTCGATTCGATTACCGAATTGTGAAATAATTTTTCCATTAAAAGGCAGTTCCTTGTAAAAAACATTTATTGAATCAGCGCCTGCAAGAAAATCAAAAGGCAGCATATCCCTCATTAATGTGCCTGTGGCCATATAGCCTTCTGAGCGTTGACTCCTAGTCAATTTTCCGTTAAATAAACCACAATGCGAAGAATCGAAATAAAAATGACCAAGCATTTTTAAATCCCCTTTACTTACAATGATTTTATAATACCAATTTTCTTTATTCGATATAACTTCAAAATCTAAATCATAACCATCATCCGATTTTCCTCTTTTAAAATCAATATTATCTAAGCCTGTGCATCTATAATGCCCCATATTTTCAGACTTGCTTTTCAAATAAATTTCTGGGATAATTTCATCTCCTAATATATGTTGAAATGGAGTGTTGTTTATTTCATTGATCGTCCATTTTTGTGAAGTAGCAGAATAACTTTTCAGTAGATAACGAAAATCATTACTGATAATAAAAAACTGAAGTATTTTATTGCCATCATTCAAAAGCGTTAACTCGCTGAAATGCTTTCTGTTCAATGTATCACTCAATACATTGCGAATGATAAAAGGAGATCCGTTGACATTAAATATCGTATCAAAAACCAATACAGCATCTTCTGCTTCCTTTCGGAAATTAATAACCTTTTGCCCATTAGAATAATACAAATTTAACTTTGTAAATGAATAGGAAAACCATTTTGAATTATGCGTTATATTAAAACCCAATTCATTCGACTCAGGAATTTCAAGCCGTCTTAAATCATATAACGAAACACTTTCCTTCAAAAAACAATCAACAGCAATTTGACCGTTAGAAAAATACCTTTTGTAAAAACTTTTTACATGATCTGCTACTCCATCATACTCCTCCGTATGATTAGCAATATAATATTGTTCTTTTAAATAAGTTTTTCCAGCATTTAACCCATAACGTTCCACATAGGAAGGCATATTTCTATCATACACAATTTTACTTTGAATTTTTTCCGCGGTGTTATCAAAATAATTAATTTCAGTACCTGTTATTTTTCCATCTACATAAGGAATATTCGCTTGCAAATGTCCGCTAGAATAATATTTTTTCAAAGCACCATCTATCTTTCCATTATGGTGCTGAATATCTTCATGCAGAGTCCCCTTAGGATAATAAAAAAAACAATGACCTTCCAGTATATTTTTTTGAATGGTAAAAAAAGCCTTGTTGTACTTAAACGATCTTTTTTTCTTTTTGTCCCCAAAAAATTTAGCCAATAAAACATAATCTCCATTGGGTAAAGAATCTAAAACAGGGGGGATAAAATCAGATTGATTGCTTATGTGTTCTTCTATCTCATAAGGATAAATGAAATACTTTTTTCCATTAATTGTAGTATCTCTCACTTTTAAGCTTTGCGCTGAAAGAGTTGCAGACATTAAAATTAAAAGAGTAAAAAGTGTTTTATTCATTTGATAAATTGATTTACAGGACGATAGTTCCTTCGTGCCTCAGGATGACAGTAATTCTCAAAACTCACTCTCACTATGCACTTGAGAGTGGTTGTCATCCTGAGGCACGAAGGAACTATTGTCCTACTTATTAATACCATTTCCCCCATTCGTTACAATCTCTTATTCACTTCTAGTAAAGCTATAAGTTTGGCGATTTACCAAAACGCCATGATCGTAAACCTCTTCTTCGATTTCGAGATTGTATTTAATCATCTCCTGAATTTTTTGTTTTTTCTCTTCTGATTCAAAACAACGATCATCTAAAAAGTTGATTCCTGTTAAGTCACCATATAGCCATCTTCCGTGTTTATCGCCATTGATATATTTACCGGCAGCAATAATTTTCCCTTCTTTACTGTACTCTTTCCACCAGCCATTTTTTCTGCCATTCAGCAAATCTCCTTCGTAGCGTAGCATTTCATTGATATAGTAAGTTTGAAGTGTGCCATTTCCGTTTTTAACCATTACATCGCCATTTTTCGCAATGTAGGTTTTGTAATAAACTTCAAAATCTTTTTCTGGTAAATCACTTTCACAATCTTCCATCTCATCTTCATCGATCAATCTTCCTTCGTAACGCAATTTACCATTGTCGTAAAACGCTTTATAACCTGCAATACCACGAGTAGTATCCATTCCTAAAATAAGATCGGTAGTATCGCTATAATCTACCTCAGCAATCATAATTCCCGCCGGATCGTGGTAAGTCCACACACCTGTTTTATATCGTTCGGCATAAGCCCCATTCTCCGAAGAAGATTTATATCTCCACGATTCATCATAAGGATCTTCCGGACCCCTAAATTCTTCCACTGGTTCTATTTTAGTGCTATCTAACGAAGGATATATAATTTCATAAGCCATTTGTCCTTCGCAATAAGTTCGTCCTGCCGGATGAAACATTTTCACTTTTCCTGCGAAAATGAAAGAAGGACTATTTTCCCATCGTTTTAAAATGTCGTAAACATCTCCGCTGCTGAACTCATGTTCCTCATAACAACTATCAATATTTAATTCCAAACGTTTGGTTCCCCATCCATCACGAAAAACAAGTTTTCCTTGTGGTTTATCGTCTTTATAATGAACACTTAAATCCCCCGTAGAAATTTTTCTTTCCTCATCGAAAGTAGTGTAGTATGACAGTCCGTTCAGCTTGCCATTCATTTTAGTAGAAAAAGTAGTGGTATCTCCTTTTTCACCTAAAGTATAAGAGAAGGTGGGCCGACCTTCAATAACTCTATTGTCGTTCAACTCCCTAATTTTTCCATCTTTAAAATATGCACATTCAATTACTTCTTTCCCCAATGAATCGTAAACAACAAATCTTTTAATTTTGCCATCTTCTCGGTATTTGAAACTAGTATCTCGTTTTTCTCCCATGTAATATGTTTCTATCTCTTTTAAGTACAATTTTCCTTTTTTATTGGCTTCGTACTCATACATTTTACCATGCGGCATCCCTTCGTACATGCTACCCCGTAACATTTTAACTTTATCTTTACTTTTTTTACGCTTTTTCTTTTGAATAGCAAAAACTTTACCGTGCGGCATACTGTTTTTTAGCTCGGCATAACCTTTAATAGATTTACGCCCTTCATTTATTTTTCCTTTAATATAAGTAGCCGAGCCATCTTTAAATTCAATAACAACATAAGAACGCAACAATCCTCTCATTTTTCTTTTCCATTTCCTAACGCTTTTTGCTTTAGCTATTGGTGTTAGATTAATTTCAATTTTGTTGCTGGAGGTTTTAACTATCTTGCTTCCCAACTTAAATTGAATAGAAAGATTTCCTGAAAATGGCTTTTCATCTTTATACAACACCAGTGAATCGCTGTAATTTTTAGTATCGTAATGACCGTAACCATAAAATTTTTGCAAATATTTTTGAGGCGTGATTTGCTTCGCGTGGTGCGGCATAGTATCTCGGCTATGGTAAACCACTAGTTTTAAATTTTCATAGTTTAAAATGTCACTGTATTGCTCATGATAAGGTTCGTGACTGCTAACTTCAAAATCAGTAGAAAAATTATATTTCAAATCAACTGTTTTTTTAAATTCTTTTTCCAGAATAGTATTGTAGTAAGTACGTCCTTTTCTTTTTGTTTCTTCATAAATACGGGTAAGCACCAAGGTGTCTTTCGATGTTTTTCGCCAGTTTTCAGGCATAAGCAATTCGTAATTTGCTGAAATTACCTGTAGTTTTTTTCCTCCTAAATTGCCATACGATTCATAAACAGAATAAGATCCTGCAGATGTTTCAACATAATTGGTTTTATCTCCCAATAAATTATTGGAATCCAATTCAACAATAGAATACCGTTTTTTATTAAGGGTATCTGATAGCGCAATTTTAAAAACTTTCGCAATTCCCTTTTCATTGAATAAAGTATCGAAACTGTAGCTATCATCACCATAGTGAGAAGTACATTTTTTAAACCTCCCATATACATTTCCATTGTTATAATAAACCACAAAAGGAACTCCTGTAGGAACAGAAACATTATTCAATACAAAAACTCCCTCATAATAACTTGTATTTCCTTTCTTCTTAACTAAACGCGGTGTTGGATTAATATTCACATACGGCAGCTGTCTGCGCTCCACCGAAAAAACCGAATCAGGCGCAATTACTTTGGTTTCAATATTGCCGTTCCTATGGTAAGAAATATAATAATTGGTGTATTCGCCATAAAGCGCTTCATATTCTGCAACTACATAAGATGTTGTTCCATTCCATTCGTACTCCTTTATTTTTCCATGTTTTCTTCCATCTGAATATTCCCCTTCTTCTTGCAAATAAACATGTTCATTGTCGCATGAATATATTTTGTAAGGACCTTGTAAAACCCCTTTTACATATGATTCTGTACTGGTGTATTTTTCATAAGTGTAATGTTTCTCCAAGTATTTTTTTTCGTTTTTTTCATTGCTGCAATCACAATAATCATATTCTTTCCACTCCCCATTTTTACTTCCGTTTACAAAAATTCCTTCTTGAGTTTTGTATCCTTCGCTATCGAGGAAATAGGCTTCACCATTCAGCAAGCCGCGATCGATTTTAAAAATGGCTAAAACAATGGGTTGCGGATTTTTCTTTTTATTCTTCTTGGTAATCGTTGGATTTTTCAAGAGCACATAGGTTCCTGTAGGCAATGAATCGAGCACTGGAGGAATGCCAGAATTAGGACGGTAAATTCCATCTCTTACACCAATGTAATCAGCAGCAACAGCCGAATCAGCATAAGGGTAAGCTTCTTCGCTATATTCACTATAATCTACTTTCTTTTTAAACAGCCTTTTAAAAGAAAATCGACGGAGACGATTTTCACGTTCCTCCTGCAAATAATCAGCATCGGCTTCAAAGCGATAAGGATATACTAAATATTTTATGTCTTTGTATTCAAAGGTATCGATCACTGATTTTTGTATTTGAAAAGGGGCGTCGAAATAACTTTCTTCTACTGCTACGCTATCCATCATTTCATTTTGTGCCTGTGCACCTAGCGCACAAAACATTAATCCTAAAAGTAATTTTCTCATTTTGCCATTTCATTATTCATTAATTCTAAAGCCGGAGTTTCATCAGGTGTGACTTCAGGCACATTAAATTCTCCTTCTTCAATAATTGTTTTTCCGTCTTCGTCGTAGTTCACGTATTTGCCATAAGGTTCATGATTTCTAACCTGAAATTCTTGTTGCAAATTGCCATTGGGATAAAATACTTGAACTTTTCCATTTCCGTTTTTCAACTGATTAATTCCCTGTGCATTGTTGTAAGCAGAAAAAAGTATGTCGAAATTTATTTGCGGCACTCCCTTAATCTCTGTACCCATATCATACTCGCTTTCCAATAATCCTTCATATTTTATTTTTCCATTGCTATAGTATTCTTTGTAATAGCCTGATCCAATTCTATCCCCCATTTTGTAATCTTCCCTATACAATACTTCGCTTTCTAATTTTCCGGCTGCGGTGTAATATTTCCAGATACCCGTTTTGTACATTCCATAATTGTAAATTCTTTTCTTTACAGCTTCAAGAGCTGGTACTACCGCTGGCTCAGTATATTCCACAGATCTGGTAGAATCCATTACAGCAATGTCCTCCTCAATATACGCTTCTGCTTTTACAGTATCGGCCACTGCATAATCCCCATAATCTAACGATAAAGCTGGTTCCGATGGATCATAACTATACTGCCCCGAACAATACATTATACCTTCTGCGGTGTAATATTTTACTTTTCCGGCAATAGTCATTTTCGATTGCCAATTGCTGATAAATGTAACCGGACCATAGGATCTCATATCCAATACATAGGGCTCATCATAATAAGCGCCTCTATATCCATTTGTACTCATTGCCGAATCAATTTGCAACACCACTCTTTTTTTATTCGAGGGATCATACAGTGTTAATGTTCCTGTAGGTTCATCATTTTTATGTTGCCCATACAACTTATAGCTTCCTTCTTCATTTTGTTCCATTTGCATGAAAGCGCCTTCCCTGCTTCCGTTTTTATAAGTTTCAAATCCGAGAGTATCTCCGCCTTCTGTAAGCGTGTAAGCCACACCGTGAAGTTTACCATCATAGTAATTTGAAACAGCTTGTTTGCTTCCATTTTCATAGTAAAAAATAGTAGTTCCTTCTCTTTTTCCTGATTTATTAAAAACCTCTACTTCCTTCAGCGCTCCATTGTATCCATAATAATAGCTCGTATCACATTTTTCACCATTACAATACATAAAATCATGTTCAACAATGGTTTTATTATAATCTTTTGAATACTGTTTTTCAATGGAATGACCGTTTAGCAAACCATTGACATAATTCTCTTCTTTGATTTCACTACTTCTTAAATTTCCTTCTTTGTCTACACGTTCTTTTGAAGTAATCATTTTACCATGCACTTTACCATTTTTTAATTCGATATGTGCTGTTGCTATTTTTTTTCTTTCATACAATTTTGCTTCTAGCAATTGAGGATCGCCATTTACAATTACCAATTTGGCGTACGAATTTTTTATAGTTTGTAATTCTTTTGCAAATTCAGCATCGTCTCCTTTTCTTTTTTTCTTCTTCTCCAATTGTTGTTGAAGCGGTTCATAGGCCATAAGATCAATCAAAACAGATTGGTTGGTTACTTTCAGCAATTGCTTACCATCACCCATCATTGCGCTGATATCTCCGGTAAATAATTTGTTTTGAAAATAAACCCTAACCGAATCGTTGTCGTTATTTTTTCTTCTAAGCATAGAACTTTTTGCGTTCAATACAGAAGCCACAGTGGTTTCGCGCTTCTCTTCACGAGTATTTTTTAAAGTATTGTAAAACACCACCTTAATATCTCCAGCCTGAAAAACATTGTTGTAAACCAATTCTTCTTTTCCAATTTTCTTAATCTCAAAATCTAAACGGAAAAGATTTTTCTCTTCTGTAAGTCGAACAAATTCTCTTCCTTTTTTCGATGGAATGATATAGGTGTAAACTTTATTTCCTTCTTTAATCGCAAAGGATTTAAGAAGCAATGAATCAACATTTACGGCACTTTCACCATAGGATCCACTCGCTTGTATAAAAGGTTCGAAGTTGGCGTAGGTCCATTGCAATTTTCCTTTTTTATCTACTTCCCATCTCTCATAAATATAATCGCCTGTATAAGATTCTACCTTTTTTAATTTCCCTTTTTCCGAATAATAACTCATGTTATATCTCTTCAATCCCAGTGTATCAGAAAGCATGGATTTAGCAACACCTTTTTTTCCATTTGGGTGATAGAGGATATCGAAAGTAACATTCGACATATACCCTTCCTCATTCGTGATTTTAGAGAAATTGCCTACCAATCTTCCGTTCTCATAATAAGCTTTACATTCGCCTTCCATTGGCATTTGTAGCGCATAAAAATTGTATTTTACATCTTCTTCCGACACCTGATTGACATAATCTTCCGTTATAATTAAAGGCAATTTCCCCTTAATATCGAAACGCAATTTTCCATTGCAATAAAACTCCTGATAAGTACCTGTTTCTGAATTTTGAACTCCGTAAACTTTTTGTAAATAAATCTTTTTGCTTTCATCACAGTAAGCAAAATATTTGTAATTATTTCCTTGCTGACCATAAATATATTCGCCTTCTTCACTAACATAAGTTTTGCCGTTAACACTAGCATGACGCACTACTTTCCCGTGCAATACACCCATATCATAAGTTTCTTCATCGAGAGTATTATCTAAACAATCAACACATCTGGTTGTCCACAAACCCGTTTTCTCTCCGTTAACGTAGGCACCTGTTTTAGCAATTTGACCCGACTCATCATAAAAAGTGGCAAATCCTTGCGGGTTACTATTTTCTATAGTAAACTCTGCACGAACTATTCTGTTTTCGGTAGTTCCATTCTCCTGCAAAATCACATACTTACCATCCGGAAGATTTTGATAAACATAAGGAATATTCATCTGCCAACTTTCATCATAAGCATAAGAATAGTCGACCGCTGCCAACGAGTCAATATCAATACTTTTTTGATCACCTCCATCAGAATCTCCCGAAACAGCCGTAGCATCATAATAAGTAGCTGGCACTAAATAAGGATAAATAAAATACATTTCATTATGGTATAACATTGAATCCAGCACCCCATATTCATAGGCATCCTCCTCTCCATCAGAATAGTTTGATTCCTGAACTGCAGAAGTATCTGGTGCATAATCGTAATTCTCAATTCCTCTAATATCTTGTGCAAATAAATTTGTTGCGCTCAATACAGTAATTCCTAATAGTAGTTTTTTCATTATTTTTTTCTTTTAAATGTATAGTCTCTTGAGCTTATTTCGTCTCCTTTTGTATTGTAAACTGTTTCTTTAATTTCAATGATATTTTGATTTTCTTCGATATATTCTTTCTCCTCTTCCATACTTTCAAAACAGCGCTCATCGAGGTAATTAATACCTTCTAAATCTCCTTCCAGCCAACGGCCCACTTTATTTCCTAAAACATATTTTCCCACTCTACACAATTGTTCGGCTTTATTATATTCTTTAAACCACCCGTCCTTATTTCCATTTACAACTTTTATCTCATAGCGCAGCAATCCATTAGAATGAATTATTTTTAACAATCCCGTTCCGTTCTTTACAATATAAATTCCTTCCGGCGACAAATAATCCTTCACTACCAAATCGTAATCTATTTCTGGTAAATCGCTCTCACACTCAGTTATTGCCGTTTCTGAAATTACTATTCCTGAATATTTTAATTTTCCGGAAGGATAGTATTCTTCGTATAAAGCTTGGCCTGATAAAACATTATTTTTTGTAATGGTTAATACTTGCGAACCATACCTTGTATCATCATAAATTATTTTTTTAGCAACATTCCCTTCTATATCATAGTACTTCCACACACCCATTTTAAACATATCATAAGAATACAATGTATCGGCTTTTGTTTTAAAGGCAGAATTGTCCTCCGCCATATCCAGCGCTAGATGTGAAAAATCATTCTCTGTTTCATAACTAATACTTGTAGAGTAATTTGTTCTTCCAATACAATACAGTTTACCGTTTGGATAATATATTTTTATTGTTCCTGCTACTTTAAAATTCGATTCCCAATTTTGCAGAAATCCTTTTTGTATTCCAGGATACTGTTCAACAAAATCAGAACTATCAATTTTGATTTCTAAACGTTTTATTCCACTTGCATCATAGCACTCCACCACATCCGCCAACTTTCCTTTTTTATAATGAGCCAACATTTTTATCCCTTTGCTTTGCGAATTTTCTTCTATAGCAACAAAAATCCCCGCCCCTTCCAACAGCCCTTTTGTATAATTGTACTTCGCAAGTGTATCTCCCTCTCTACTTAATGTATAACTCAACCCTTCTTCTATACCATGAAAATAATTTTTTACCTCTTTTGCTTGTGAATCGCGCATGAAAGTAGTTTGTTCTCCATGTTGTTTCCCATCGATATCATAAACAAATATTTCAGAAAGATCACCCGATTTATTGTACTTAAAACAAGTATCTTTCTTTATTCCGAAATAATAATTTTCATCTTTTTTCAAGAACATCTTTTGTGTTTTCTTATTTAATTTCCACTCGCGCATTCTGCCATGTGGCAAGCCCTCAAAAAATTCTGCTTCTATTTTTCCGCCTTCTTTTAATTGCCCTGTAATGTCTTGTTTCATAGATATTTCACCTGTTAGCAAACCATGGGGCAAGGTGTTTTTAAATTCGCAATGTGCTTTTCCGTTTATCAAAGCGCCTTCTATTTTAACATCAAGGGTTTTAATATCTCCTTTCTTACATAAAAATATTATGGAAGATTTTTCCATATCTACTCCACCCTTCATAAAAAACTCTTCTCCTTTTAAAGGGCGCAAATTCACATATAGTATTTTATCTTGCTTTTTTGTAATATAATTTTCGTTGGATGCCGTAAGATGAATTTCACCGGTGAAAGGCAAATCCTTGTAGTAAAAAACCATAGAATCTAATCGATTTTTCAAATTCCCATTCAAATTATGTAGTGCTTTCCCCATCAAACTAAATGGAGTTTTGCGCAACATTGCTTTAGGATTTTTATCTCTGGAGGTGTATGTAATAATTTTTATATCATCGAATTTTTGTGTGGTTTGGTATGCATAATTCAACGTGTCGAATGAATCAATAGTAAAATCCATACTAATCATTTTGCCTTCTGTTTTTTCAAACTTTTGCATATTTAAAATCGGACTCACATAAGTATAATTTTTTGCAATGCTGTCGCACCTAACCCATAGTAAAATCAGGCTGTCTCGTGAATTAATTAAATTTTTAAGCGGTGAGATCAAACTATAATTTGCAAATTGAATTTCCAATTTTTCATTGGTTTTGTTTTTAAATTCATAAGCCTGCCACCCCGCATACAAATCACTTGTTTGAAGATATAATATCTGCTTGTTTAAATTTCCTTCCTCATCAAAAAATCTAATCCGCATTCTTTTCAATTCCAAAGTATCACTCATGGCATCTTGAATAGAAAACTTTTTTCCATTAGAATGATAAATTGTGTCGTAATGAATAGTGTTAATTGACGTTTTACTGGAGTATGTAAATTTTCCAAAAAGCTTTCCATTAGAGTAATAACAAGTAAAAGGAACTCTCTCTGGAATTTCTCCTATTTCTTCCAATTCTTTTAAATGGCAGTATTCCAAATGACCCGAACTGTAATTTGTTACCCTTATAAAATTATTCTTTGCATAATCCTCAGGTTTAATTTCCAATCGAATTTGTTTATTAGGGTAATAATGCGTGTATTTTTCTATCAAAATACCTTCCTTTCCACCCAAAGCTTCTTTTTGCAGATATGATTTCCCCTCAGCGCTTACGCCATAAACCTTTAGATTTGCCTCGCCTTTCATATTGGAAAGAAATATACCCTCTTCCTTCAAATACACTTTATTATTCACGCACTGAAATTCTTTATACGCACCATTTTTCGCGCCATCTTTATATTGATATTCATTCACCAATTCACAATCTCCTTCAAAAATATGATGAGTCCACAATCCATTTTTTAATCCTTTTAAATACGTTCCTTTTGATTGCGTTTTTCCGTCATTATAGAAAGTTTCGCAATTACCATTAATAACTCCTTTGGCTACATTAAAATGAGCCCTAACCAGGGAATCTTTTTCTAACAAAACATATTTACCTGAAGGCAAAGAATCATAATAGGGAGGGATTTCCACTTCTTTTTCTTTCTCAACAATAGGCGCAGGCACAAAATCATCATAAACAGGAGCCAAATTATCAACCCAATCTTTCTCCACTTCTTCCAACGCAAAAGGATAAACAAAACATTTTTCGCCTTTAAAATCAATAATTTTTAATTGTATTGTTGCTCTTGTGCTTTGTGCAAATAAATTAACTGTACTAAATAAAATAATTCCCAGTAGTAGTTTTTTCATTATTTTTTTCTTTTTACCTGATAAGTTTTTTGATTTACAATATTTCCTTTTGAATAAAATATTTCTTCGATTTCAATATTGTTGATTTCCTCTTGCTGCTGAATTTGTTGGGCTTCCGCCGATTCAAAACAGTTTTCAGCGAGGTAATTGATACCCGTAAGATCGCCTTTGAGCCATCTGCCTTCCGGTAATCCTTCTTCATATTTTCCAACGCAAATCAATGTTCCTTTTTTATTGTATTCTTTCCAAATATTGGTTTTGATTCCATCTTTTAATTCCCCTTCAAAATGCAAAAGTCCATTGGAATAAAACAATTCGATTTTTCCATTTCCATTTTTCACCAAAGTATCTCCATTGGCGTTAATGAAATAATCGTAATACACGTCACTCTCATCTTCCAAAAATTCCGATTCACAATCTTTTTCAAAAGCTAGTTCGCTCCACTTTCCTTTATACTTCAATGTTCCAGAAGGGTAATATTCCTCATAAGTTGAAGCAATAAAATTAATCTTTTTCCTTGTTCTTCCATCGGAATAATAATAAGCCCATGTTCCTACCGGAAATTTTTCCCATGCACCACCATAAGTATTTTGAACATACTTATGCGAAATATTGCCTTCAAAATATACTTTTCCGTTGGGGTAAAACTGCTTTACATTTCCCGTAAAATAAGGCAGATGCCATAAATTAGTAAGTACCCCATCAAAATATTCATATTCAGTCATCACCTCACATTTTTCAGCTGCCACCTGCATTCTAATATTACCCACAACATCCTTAACCACTAAAGTTTTCATTCTACCGCTATCAGCCTGCATCCAATAAGTATAGATAGGTTTGTCGTTGAAATTTTCATCTTTTCTATAATAAGCACCATCCAATAATTCATATATGTAATTTTTCTTTTCCAGTGTATCTCCACTTTCCGACAAGCGGCAATACGGTCCATGATGTACGCCGTTTTTGTAAAAACAACTACTTGCTATATTGCCATTGTCATGATAATATATTTCAGCTCCGTCTTCTTCGCCAGCGATGTAATTTGTTCTGAATATGCACTTCCCCTCGTAGTTGTATTCTGTCCATTCCCCTTCCAATAAACCATGTTTGTAATACCTTTTTGATTCAATTTTTTTTCCCCAATAGTTTACGCTTTCTCCCTCTAAATAACCATTTTCATAAGCGCGTTGAAAAATGATTTTTTTTCTTGAAAAACCAGTTTCTTTTCCGTGAACCAGATGGTTTTTAATATTTGTTTCGTAATCAAAGTGACGATCTTCCTCCACTAAATCATAAAAGGAAATTTTGGTGATGCTTCCATTCACAATTTCAATCTTCGACACCTGATCACTCCGCCACCAATCTTTTTCACCATAATCGTAATAAAGCTGTTTCTTCGTTGCTTTAAATAATCCGCGTTCAGAAACTTTGTACAAATTCAAAACCCCTGTATAAGGTTTGTTTTGATAGTGGAAAAACATTGAATCCAGCATCTGGCTTTCCAATTGACTTAAAAAACAGGTGTCGTTTAAATACTCATAATCTATCCCTTGAAATGCTGCTCCTTCTGTATAAAATCCCTCTTCTTCCTTTCCGGTTCTAAATTCTAAATCTCGAAAATGAGCTATGATCTTTAACTCGCCTTCTTCAATGGTATCAACACAATAAAATGGCTTGCCTGAGTTTTGAATACAAAAGTTTTTCCTTCTGTTGCCGTGTAAATATTTTTGTAAAAGCCGGTCGTGACCACTCCAAATATAAGTTGAATCATACTCCTTTTCATTTTTACTAACCCGCCATAAAATCAACGAATCACCAGGAATAGCATGGTCATCATATCGCTGAAAATGTTCTTGGGTAAAGTACGAACAGTAGGATTTTCCATTTTTCAGAAAAGTTATTTCCTTATGTAAATGTGTTTCGCTCTCACTATCTTTTATAAAATATTTGTCCTTAACCCGCTCGCCAGAATCATCATAACAATGATAAACGAAATGTCGAATTTTAAAGGTGTCGGCAAGGTTTTCTTTAATTACTGCAACCCTTCCGTTTAAATGAAACAAAGTATCAAAATCAACGGCTGCTGCTTCCATCCAATCATTCAAATAATCGTTAAACACAACAAAGTTGTAGAAATTTCCTAATGGCTGACCATTGGGATAATACACTTTAAAACCAATATTTCGGGGATGATCTCCGCCTAGCAAATCAGAAAAATTTTCTTCTGGTTTAAACAATTCCTCAAAGTCGTACAATCTCAGTGGTTCATTATAAACCGCTACAGAGGTATCGCTAAAAAACTCAATTTTCTTTTGCTGATTTTCATGGAAGGATTGATATTTATAAGCATAAAAACTAGCTTGTCTGGTAAAAGCTCCGGTTGGTTTTTGTTCACCATTCCATAAGTGAGAATAAACCGCTCCATTTGGCCAATACCATATTTCCTCGCCAAAAGGCAAACTATTGCGGTAGTAAATTTTATTCTGAATTCCGTTTTTATAATCTTTATTGTAAGTAATACTCAGCCCCTCTTTCATTCCGTTTTTATATTGTACACTTCCTATCGTATCTCCTTTCTCATCAAAATAAAAAACTTGCCCCTCAAGCGTGCTATTCACCATATGAAAAGAAGCTCCCGTAATGGTTGCTATTTTTTTCTTTCCGGGATAAGGAGAACCATTCATTACATAATTTCCATCGGGTAATTTTTCTGTGATAGGTGGTACTTCTCCTAATTTTAAAAAGAAGCGCTTAGCATCATTCTGCTGTTCTTCCCACTGATACTGCAAAGGATAAACGAAATACTTGTTTCCATGAATAAGCGTAATTTCAGGGCGTTGAGATTGGGCATGAAGTTTAAAACAAAATGCTTGCAACACTAATAAAAAAAGTAAAATTGATCTCATCCCTTGAATTTCGTTCCTCAAATATAAAAGGCCTTTTCGGTATATTTTTCTTTTAACAATAATTATTATGTCTTTCAATAAAAATTTTACGGGAACATTTTAACTCGAATTCGTTTTCTCTGCTTATCTTCGCTCACCAAACTGAAACTCATGCGTTTAATTTTTTCTATCCTTACGATCTTTTTTGCATTGAATGTAAATGCCCAGCTCACCCAAAATGTGCGCGGACAAGTTTTCGATAAAAACACAAAAATGCCTATTGTCGCTGCAATAGTAAGCATTGAAGAGATTGTTGCTCTTACAGATACCAACGGTTATTTTCGATTGGAAAATGTACCTGTAGGCCGACAAACAATTATCATCTCCGACATTGCCCACCACACCATTACGCTTCCTCAACAAGAAGTGAAATCAGGGAAAGAATTGTACCTCGAAATAGAAATGGAAGAAAAAATTACGATGATTAAAGAAGTAAAAATTTCTGCCAATAAACTAGCCAAACCAGAAAATGAAATGATTACCAATAGCAGTGTAAACATGACTCCTAAACAAACCGAACGCTTTGCGGGTAGTTTAAGCGATGTTTCCAGAATGGCAATGAATTATGCGGGTGTTACTTCTGCTTCCGATAACCGAAACGATATCATCATCAGAGGAAATTCTCCCATGGGCATTTTATGGCGATTAAATGGAATCAATATTCCAAACCCCAATCACTTTGGAAGTATGGGAAGCACGGGTGGACCCATTACTATTTTGAACAATAACAATCTTGCAAAATCAGATTTCCTTACAGGTGCTTTCCCTTCCGATTATGGCAATGCCACAGCGGGTGCTTTCGATTTAAAACTACGTCACGGAAACAATGAAAAATTTGAGTTCACAGGAATGTTTGGCTTCAATGGATTGGAGGTTGGATTAGAAGGTCCGTTCAGTAAAAAAAGCAAAGCATCCTACATGGCTAACTATCGCTATTCCACTCTTGGAATTTTCGATGCACTGGGCGTTTCCTTTGGTGTTGCTGCTGTTCCTCAATACCAGGATTTAACTTTTAATGTAGATATTCCTTTAAAGAAAAAATATGGTCGCTTAGAATTTTTTGGTGTAGGCGGAATAAGCAACATCAGCATTTTAGCCAATGCGAAAAAAAAGGAAAATGATGTTTCTTATACCGGAAAAGGAACCAATTCCTATTTCACCTCAAAAATGGGAGTAATGGGTTTAACACACCTTTTCTACCTCAACGATAAAACACATATGCGTAGCGCATTGGCTGTTTCTGGTGCCGGACAAACCATTTACACCGATCAGTTGGATAGCAATTTATCCAATCCCAAAAATGTTTACAACAATAAATCAAACGAAATTAAATACTCATTGAATTGGTACATAAACACCAAATTCAATTCACGAAATACCTGGAAAACAGGCTTTATCGTTGATTTATATCAGGTTAATTATTTGCAAAATTACCTCGTTGATACAACCTGGGTAACAGATTACAACTTTAAAGGCAACACTGTTTTATTGCAAGGATATTCTCAGTTTCAACACAAATTTTCTGAGAAATTTAAATTGAATATCGGTTTGCATTATCAGCAATTAACATTGAACAATAGCTATGCTGTTGAACCTCGTGGCGGACTCACCTGGGATTTCGCAAAGAAACAATACCTATCTCTTTCAGCAGGTATGCATTCCCAAATTCAACCGTTCAGCACTTACCTTTTAGAGACCAAACAAAACGATGGAAGTATTGTTAGAACCAACAAAAACCTGGACCTCACGAGAAGTAATCATCTGGTTTTAGGTTATAATTATTCTTTAAGTAATTTCTCCAGAATCAAGCTGGAAGGCTACTACCAACAATTGCGCGATATTCCGGTATTGGATAAATCCTACTTCAGCATTGCAAATTACGGTGCCGATTTTTCTTTTCCAACGGTTGAAAACCTAAGTAATAAAGGAACCGGGAAAAACTACGGCGTGGAGCTAACCGTAGAGCGCAACATCAACAAAGGATACTATTATTTATTGAGCGCTTCTCTCTACGATTCTAAATATGTAGGCGGTGATAATGTAGAGCGCAACACCGCATTCAATGGGAATTATACAGTAAATGCTTTATCAGGAATTGAAATAAATACCAGCAAAAGAACGGTATTACAAATTGATGCGAAAGTAACCTACGCGGGTGGAAAAAGATACACCGCTATTGATCTTGATTCTTCTATTTATTATGGAAAAGTACATTACGATTTATCGAAAATTTATACTCAAAAATTTCATGATTATTTCCGTGCAGATATTAAGGTTGCCTTTCGCCTGAATTCTAAAAAAGTTACGCAGGAATGGGCTTTCAACGTGCAAAATGTATTCAATACCAAAAACGTTTTCCAGCAATTGTATGACAACGTTAGCAAAAGTGTAAGAACAGAATATCAACTGGGATTATTTCCTGTTGGATCTTATAAAATTATGTTTTAGTTAATCCATAAAAACATAAGTCCCTTTCGTCATTGCGAGATCCGTCAGCCGACGGATGAAGCAATCTTATTCATCAAAAACTTTCAGTAAATTGCCGTCGGTTTTAACCGACGGAAAAAAGAACACATACAGGGCTTTAGCCAAAAAATATTGTTCGGCTAAAGCCTTATTATGATAACAATCAAATCCGTCGGTTAAAACCGACGGCAATTGAAATTAAAAATACTATAAGATTGCTTCATCCGTCGGCTGACGGATCTCGCAATGACGAACTAAATCATGTTCATAACTTCGCGTGCACTTTCCTCGTACGAAGGCTCAATTCCATATATTTATTTCACATGAGCAAAAAGAAAAAAAACAAGAACAAAGAGGTGAGTCAGGGCTCCCTTACCAACTCCATATTAACCTTATTCTACAAAGCAGGCGACAAAGATTTGAGTCATAAATCTATCACTAGTGACCTTAGAATTACCTCTAAGGATGCAAAAAGAAAAGTGCTGGATACTTTATTGGAAATGGTAGAAAAAGGCACATTAAGCGAACACAACAGAGGAAGATTTGTACTGGCTGAAGCAACAGAACCAATGATTGGAAAAGCTGATTTTACTAGCTCTGGCGCTGCTTACGTTACGGTAGAGGGAGAAGAACAAGATATTTATATTCCTGCAAAATATACTGCCAATGCGATGCATCAGGATACCGTGAAAATTGAAATTATTCCCGGCAGAGGCGCTAAGCCCGAAGGTAAAATTGTGGAAGTCATCGAACGAAAAAGAACCGAACATATCGGCACTGTACAATTGGTAAAAGATTTTGGTTTTGTTATTCCATCCAACCACAAAATTCATGTGGATTTTTTTGTTCCTTCCGGAAAATTAAAAGGGGCAAAAGAAGGTCAGAAAGTAATTGTAAAAATGGGCGAATGGCCAAAAAATTCAAAAAATCCTTTTGGCGAAATTATAGAAGTGCTAGGCGATGCCGGAGATAACGACGTAGAAATGCACGCTATTTTATTTCAGTATGGATTGCCCTCTAAATTCCCTAAAGAAGTAGAAGAATACGCCGAAAAATTACCAGATGAAATTACAGAAGAAGAAATAAAAAAACGTCGCGACTTTAGAAAAATAACAACCTTCACGATAGATCCGCACGACGCAAAAGATTTCGATGATGCACTCTCTATTCAAAAATTAGAAAATGGAAATTGGGAAATAGGTGTGCACATCGCCGATGTATCACACTACCTCAAACCCGGAACAATTCTAGATAAAGAAGCTTACGACAGAGCAACCTCTGTTTATTTGGTAGACAGAACTGTTCCTATGCTTCCCGAAAAGCTTTCTAATGGTGTTTGTTCTCTGCGTCCGCACGAAGAAAAATTATGTTTCTCCTGCGTTTTTGAAATCGACGATAATGCCAATGTAATTAACCGATGGATTGGCAGAACAGTAATTTATTCTGATAAAAGATTTACCTACGAAGAAGCTCAACAAGTAATAGAAACAGGTGAAGGCGATTTGAAAGAAGAAATTTTGACCTTCGATAGATTAGCAAAAATATTGCGCAAAGAGCGCATGAAAAATGGCGCGATCAGCTTCGATAAAGCAGAAGTAAAATTCAAACTCAACGAAAAAGGCGAACCAGAAAGCATCTATTTTAAAGAGTCGAAAGATGCCAATAAATTAATTGAAGAGTTTATGTTGCTGGCCAACAAATACGTGGCTCTATACGCTGGAAAAGATCATGCCCCTGCAAAAACATTTATCTATAGAATTCACGATTTGCCATCGCTGGAAAAATTTGGTGTGTTTGCTGATTTCGTAAAACAATTTGGTTATGAATTACGCGCTCAAACCCCTAAACAGGTTTCCGCACAATTGAATAAAATGCTGAGCGACGCCAAAACAAAAAATTACGGATCAATGCTCGAAACCCTTGCTGTTCGAACCATGGCGAAAGCTGAATATTCATGCGATAATATCGGACACTATGGTTTGGCATTCGATTATTACTCACATTTTACTTCTCCTATCCGACGATATCCCGATGTAATTGCACATCGTTTATTGCAAGATTATTTAGACGGAAAACCATCGGCCAATAAAAAATTATACGACGAGCAGTGCGAACACTGTAGCGAACGCGAAAGATTAGCTGCTGAAGCAGAACGCGAATCGATTAAATACAAACAAGTAGAATATTTAAAAGCACATTTGGGCGAAACTTTTGAAGCAGCAATCTCTGGTTTAACAGAATGGGGAATTTATGCTGAAATCATTGAAAACAGATGTGAGGGAATGATCTCCGCCAAAGGGCTAATGGGTGATACCTACATTTTTGATCCCGATAATTATCGTTATTATGGAAAAAATTATGGCAAGGTTTATCAATTTGGAGATAAAATAAAAATTAAAGTTACCGGAGCAAACCTGCACAAAAAACAATTGGATTTTGTGTTGGTGGAAGAAGGTGATGAAGTGTAGAAAATCTATTTTTTTGTATCAACAGGACAATAGTTCCTTCGTACCTCAGGATGACAACTGCTCTCAAAACCCACTCTCACTCTGTATTTAAGGGCGGTTGTCATCCTGAGGTACGAAGGAACTAACGCCCTGAACTGTATTTATTTCACTTCAGTTTTTCCCTGCTCACTATTTCCATAAAATATGGGAAAATACATCAAACTTGTTTTTGCAGGATTCATGGTGAAAAAGCCTTTAAATCGCGTTTGAACAGGAATGGAATAAGTGTAAGTGCCAGGCAATAATTTATCGGCAAACACCACTACTTTATCACGAAAATATTCTCTATGGGCATCGTGATAAGAATAATATTGTGGTTTACCATTGTAAGAACACGAAGCCGGAACAGGTAGTTCTAACATTACATAATTGTCTGCTTTCTTAACAATCACAGTATATACCAGTTCATAATTGTTTGCCGTATGCCATTCGGAAGTGTCTTTCCCCTTGTATTTCAAAGCGTAACTCATATCAAACAATTCTGCATTCTTTTTAGGATTATTTTGCCAGCTGATTTCATAGCAAGAAACAAACAAAACGCCCAATCCTTTTTTGTTGATATCAATAGTTTTTCCGGCCAAATTTTTATTGATATTTAAAAACAAAGGAAATTGTTCTAGTTTCATTTCTACCGCTCCACTTAAGCTCACTTTCATTTCATCACCCCGTTTGTAATCTTCTAAAATTCCTGGTAAAATATTCGAAATTGTTCTTATGCTTTCGTAGGTGTTTCTCCAACAATCAACATTGCCAGGCTCAAGAAAATATTGAATTATTAAATCCATTGTTTTCTTTTTTGAAGGATCTTGTGATTTTAAATAATCTTGACACATCAATTGATAAATTTCAGATGTAATCACTGCTCTGTTGTCGTAAAGTGAATACGAAACATTGCCATAATAAATTCCTCCCAACACCGTACTTTTTTGATCAGCAGCAATTAAATTCCATTTGATTTCAAGACCTGCTTTTTGTTGTAATTTTAAATACATCACTTTTTGGTAAAGCGATAAATCATTGGTGTTAATACGATTTAAAAAGCTGGTGATGCTGTCGGTATTGTTTTCAAAATTCAACATAGCATCGAATTTTTCATCCAATGAAAGTATCTTGAAATAATACTTAAATAATCGTTCGCTTTCTGGTAAATAAGATACCGTATAACCTTGATCATTGGCCATTTTTAGGGCTTTCAAAACATGTGAAGTCAACTCGGTATTTACATAACCATTGTACCACCATCCCCATAAATTTTGAGTGTTTCGGGTTTTTCCCAGCTCTTTAATAAACTTTCGAATGACATAATGTTCAGTAAAAATTCTACCTTCTACTTCATACACTTTTCTCTTGTATAAAAGCGCCATTATTTTAGAGGCCATCTGCTCATTACAATTGTAACCGTAAGAAGTAATTCTATCTATTTTATTCAGCATCACTTCTGTATGTGATCGCATGATACTGATCGTATAATTTTCAAATTGTTTAGGAATGGTAATGCTCAACGAACTATCGTTTTTTAAAGTATAAAATTCCCCTTTTGCAATTTCAACACCTACAGGGTAAACATTGATTGGCCGACGTTCTCCGTCGATTAATTTATTGTTTTCAAAAGACATAAACGACAACGACAAGGAATCTTTATTGGCCTTAATCCATGATCCATAAACATTTACTTTATCCAACGAATCGGCAAAAGATTTAATGCTGATAGAATCACTGAAAAAAGTAGATTTAATGAAATGATTGTCATCGCGCAAATTCAACAATCTACCAATTACTTCCACACTATCCCCCTTCAATAAAAACCTTGGTACAGCGAGCTGTGCGCTTATATTTTTATAGGCTTTTACATAATCAACTGATGAACCGGTTTGATGATTTTCGTTGATCACAAAAGACTCTATTTTCCATTGGGTGATATCATCAGGATAACGCACACTATAGGTAATTTCTCCATTTTTATCGCTAAACAAAACTGTTGGAAAAGCTGCTTCATCGTTGAATGCAGATCTTGCTCCTCCAGCGAATTTTTCAAGATCATCATTTAAAATTTCCTCTTCTTTTTTTCCATTTTTATCATCAGGCAGTCTTTTTATTGCTATACTGTTCACTGCGTCGCTACTTCTTCTATCCGTTGAAATTCCTTTTAATTCCATTATTGGATTTTCTTCTTTTGTCCCCACTACTTCCTTTTTTGCGATTGCATCAAATTTTGGAGAATAATTACCGCCAACACCTTTAAGCTTATAGGCGTGTCCTACCCTTCTACACAAACCCAGTGTCTTACACCAAAACTTTCTCCATTTCCTTTTGAATTTTTTCCATTTTCGTTTGTGATAAACATAGGGCTTATTAAAATCTTCCTCCTGTCCATTGAAATAATAATGCTGACCGCTTACCAATTCTTCTTTGGTACTATATTTTTGATAACTCTTATTTTCTGTCTTATTGATTTTTACTTTCTCTGTTAATTTTCTTTGTTTTTCAAAATTTACAATATCAAAATCATTTGCTGTAATATCTGTTTTTCCAGTGGTTTTAAAATACTTGTTACCATTTAAAACATAAGCCGAAATATTTTTTGATCCCGATGAAGGTATTGAATCAGTAAGTGATAAGTGGTAAGTATTGGCTGTATCTAAATATAAATTTTGAATGATAATGTATTTGCTTTCAAACTCAAAAATCAAATCATAAATACCTCTTTTAAAAATGGAGAGCTCTCCATTAAAACTATTTTGAACACTGCTTGTTACCCTAATACTGCCGTGTTGTTGTAGTTTGATATTTACATAGCTTTCTACTTTCTTACCGTCGATAAAATTTACATCGAATTTTATTTTTCCTTCTCCCTTGCTTTGTGTTAAGTTTAGTTGATTTCCAACAATATTGTATGTTGGAATATTTTTCGAAAAACTATTCCATTTCCTCGGATTTACATAGAAATAATTGGTGCCTCCCGCTTTTACTACAAGTGTATCCGACCAATAGAAACCACCATTTTCTTTCACTAATTTCAATTGATATTTTCCTGGTAACAAATCCGCAAATACGTTGGGCTGTTTCCCATAATAAACAGATGAATAAAATGTAATATTGCGATCATAAACATATTTGTCTTTTTCCTCTTTGTTTCTGCAAGCAAAAAAATCATTATTGATGCCATGTAATTCAATATGAGTAATTTCTTTTTCTTCGTTGGTATTAAAAAGCAATGTTGCTTTTTCTCCTTTCGATACAAGTGTTTCAGGATAAGTATAATATTCGCTGTAATTGCTTTCTGTGGATGAACTCTCTTTAATGGGCAACACTTCTCCTGTTCTTGATTCAATGCTGGGGAAAGAAAAATATTTAAGTTTTTTATTGATCTCCAATTCTTTTACATCATCAAAACTATTGTAGTATTGATTATAGCTTTTACCTGGTGTTACAATAACAGTGTCTTCCGGAGCAAATAAATTAAAATTCTGTTTAATGGGGCCGATAAATGATCCTGAATAATTCATCTTATGGAGCACTCCATTCAAGCGAATTTTACCATTATGCCCTTTTATATATGCGTAAAAACTAGTTATTTCTTGTATTTCTTTTTTACTGAATTTTGTCTTCCTCTTTTCAGTCTTAACAAAGGGAAATGCTTTGTTCATATTTAGAGCAATCTCTAATTTGTGTCCGGGTAAAAATTCCAAATTATTGATATAAATATTTTGATTTTTAGTAACGATCTTGATGTTGTGTTTTCCAGATGGAACAATACAAGAAAACTCATTTTGATAATTACCATAAAAAACTAGCTGATCATCGCAATACATTGCATAAACCCTTAAAAATAAAGGGCCCTTGCGCAAGAAAGGAAAAAACTGAGCAAAGTCGCCAAAGATTTTATGCTGCACAAAATAAAGAGAATCAACTGTTTTTATTCTCACTGTATGTAGTGTATCATAACCAAAGCGTTTAGCGTATTCCGCATCCATATCTTTATTAATGATCCTGTCTATTTTCAATTCTGCTTCAACCTTACTAAATTCATTGTCTTTTTTTCTGTAATGGCTTGAGCTATATTTTAAAGGTTTCCAGTTATTCTTTTCAAATTTATTGTTCACTATTCTGCTGAAAACCGCTGCGTTTTCAACAGGCTTCATGTGATGATCAAATGCTTTTATTTTAATTTCTGAAACGGCTCCGGGTAGCGTACTGTCAGGGTGTTCAACCACCAGTTTCAGCCGATTCGTTTCGGGCGTTATGGTGTTTTTTTTTACCTTCATTTCACCATTGAAATATTCGTATTGAATGTTTACATTTTTCTTGAAATCGATAGGAAAAATCATTTTTAACTCTTCATTGTTATTTTCGCCTTTCTCAATATTTTTACCCTCTTGATCCACAGAATATTCAAACGTCAGGCCGCCTTCATTTTCAAAAGTTAAATGAATGCTATCGTTCAAATAATGGTGTTTCAAATAAACATCGTATTCAATTTCCCTTTTTTCTTCCACTACTTTTTCTCCTCCATAGCTAAATAATTTATCGATCTTTTTTACTTCATTGGCGCCATAAGTAATCTCCACTTCTAATTTGTATCTGATCTGCGCTCCTTTGATCATGAAGGAGTCTAAAGATATTTTGGTGGCTTTTACATCATCAAGCTCAACGCCTTGTTTTACTGTACTTTCAAAGGGAATGAAAAAATAATTACTGTCTGTTTTTTCTATTTTTTCAGGATATAATTTGTAACTCATTACGGCATCAGGAATAGGAAATCCATTCGCATCATTGGCACTTACATGAAAAAAAACACTATCGTTTTTATAGAAGTCGCTCTGCATTTTAACATCACAAAAAATGCTTTTAAGCTCATAGTCTTCTAAATAAAAACTAGTGCCGCTGTAGTTATCTGCTTCAACGATATACCACGAATCCAGCGCAAGAGAATCACCTAAAACAAAAGAGTAATTGAAAATGCCTTTATCACTTATTTCTAGCTCTTTGGTATGAAATACTTTTCCGTAATTTTTGAAGCGGAACTCTGTTTTTCCCTTTTTGAATTTTCCTTTTTTATCTACTATTAAACCCCTCACTTTCACGGTATCGCCTATACGATATACAGGTTTGTTAATCGCAATAAAGGAACCTGATCCGTATTCTGCTTTATCCTTATCGGGATAATTAGATTCTTTCTCTAACTCGAGAAAAAAGCATTCCGATTTGGTTTTGATTTTTAATATTTTCTTGTTGGTTTTTCCTTTAAATAAATAAGATTTTAATTCGAAAGAATAATCCAGTAAAGCATTGTTTATCCTGAGTTCTGCATCGTTAATAAAATGATTGGTTTTAGTATCTCGAATTCTAATGTTAAGCTGTTTATTTTCGCACCATAAAATCACATTCAAATCGCTTTCATAAAACAAATTATAGCTAACCCATAATGCATTAGGACTCACTTCAAGATAATAGGCGGGAGCATATTTTTTTCTATATCCAAAATCCGGAAAAGAATCCACCAGAGTATGCAGGTTTGCTCTTGTAAAATCTTTTTTGTGCAGAATATTTGCCTCTGCTTCATCGCTACTAATTTTATAAATGTATTTGAAATGCAAAGATCTTTCTTGCTTTTGAACATGCTGTGCCACCAAAAAAGAAGAATAAAAGAGGAATGTATATAAAAGCAGTATTCGCCCAAAAAAAGTGTTGTGTAACATCATAAAAGTTGATTGTAGTGTATCCTATTCCTTTGTTTAAAGCGTTTAAATTTAAATAGGATTTTTAAAGGATGCAATTAAGCCACTTTCCAAATAAAATAAATGAGGTAACTCACAGAAACTACTACGCTTAAAACAATCATCACCAAACTTTTGGTGCTTTTTTGAGTGCGGTATTTTCGAATTAAATCTGTTCCTACGAACAAAAGCACAGCAAATAAAATAAAGTCGAGGAGATATTCTCTAATGATGCCTTGGGCTAAAAATAATAAAAGTGAAAGCACTAATACTACAGCGGCAAACCAAACCACAGCCTGAATCAGTTTTTTCCTCTCCACAGCCATTTAAACGAAATTCAATCGTTTCAATAAATCATCTTTGTATGATCCGCCAATAGAGATAGGGTTGTCATCGTTTTCAAGATATAAAATCCCTTGAGATTGTTCCAACGATACGATACGATCTACACGAACAATAAACGAACGATGAACACGAATAAACTGCGAAGTAGGTAATTTAGACTCTATTTCTTTCATCGTGGCGTGAATAGTATAATCGCCATTGGCTGTATGAAAAGTAACATAATCTTTTAGGGCTTCAACATAAAACAAATCAATCATTTTAACCTTCACTAATTTCGATTTAGCGCGAATGAATAAGAAATCGCTAGATCCTTTACCATCCAGTAGAGTAGCATATATCTCGTTTTCTTTTTTGAGCTCCATTGTTTTTTTATGCTTGTATAAAGCCATTTCAATAGACGTATGTAAATCTATTTCTTTGAATGGTTTTAAAATATAACCGTATGGTTCTGTGATTTTTGCTTTCGATAAAGTGCTTTCGTCGGCATAAGCGGTTAAAAATATAACTGGCAAATCGTACACTTCCTTCACGGTATCTGCGGTGTCTATACCACTCATATCCCCTTTCAACATAATATCCATCAAAATGATGTCGGGCTGATTGTCTTTTAGAATAGCTAGTGCCTTTTCACCAGAAGATGCTGTTCCAATAACATTGTAGCCCATTTTTTGCAGGCTGTGCTGAATATCCTTTGCAACGATGTTTTCATCTTCCACCACCAATACGTTAATTGCTCCCATAGTAGTTATTAATTTGCTTTAAATTCTATAGTAAATTTCGCTCCCTTTTTTCTTTCTAATTTTAGCTCTCCGTCTATTTGATCTACCAGTGTTATCACTAACTGTAAACCCAAAGATTCCGTTTCTTTGAAATTCACATGTTCTGGCATCCCAACGCCGTCGTCTTCAATAATTAAAAAATTAGGTCCGGTCTCTTTTCGCTTTAAAGATATGAAAATGTTTCCCTTTCTGGAATCTGGAAAGGCATATTTTAACGCATTGGCCACCAATTCATTCACAATTAATCCACAGGGTATCGATGTATCTAGGGAAAGGAAGATTTTGTCTATATCGAAATTTAAAGAAACTCTCCCTCCTACCGAGTACGAATACAATAAATTTGAACACAAACTTTTCAAATAACTACCGAAATCAACGTGTGAGAAATCTTTATTTTGGTAAAGGCTTTCGTGAATAAACGACATTGATTTTATTCGATCTCTACACTCTTTCAGCATCGTTAGGGTGTACTGATCTTTTACGTAAGAAGATTGTAAATTCAAAATGCTTGAAATCACCTGTAAGTTGTTTTTTACGCGATGGTGCACTTCTTTCAACAACATCTCGCTTTCGGCTAAAGTGGTTTTTAGCTTGGCTTCAGCCTCTTTTCTCTCGGCTATTTCTTTTTCTAAAACGCCTGTTGTTGCCTCCGCTATTTCTGCTCTTAGTCTTTCTTCCTCTGCCTGTAAACGTTCCCCCAAGTCTCTTCCATTCACAATCAGCACGCTTTTTCCAAAATAAGATCCTTTCTTAAAAATCAACTCTAAAAGAAAAATTTCTCCGTTTTTATTTTTTGCTTTCCAGTCGAAACGCGAACTTCCTTCTTTCCAGGCTTTTTGAATTTTACGGGTTAATGTAGAGGCAACTACTTTATCCTCCATTGATTGCAGTGAATTACCAATAATTTCCTCTTTCGTTAAGGAAAATTTATCAATAGCCGATTTGTTCGCGTCAATAATAATATTGGCTTCGCTAAGAATTAAAATAACGTCGGTACTACTATTAAAAATCTCGAAATAACTTTTAATACTTTTATTTTTAAATTCTTCGGCTTCCTTTCTACGGGTAATATCGCGCACTATAGCCTGCATCATCTTTTCGCCATTTACTTCAAAAGCACTTAAACTCACTTCTGCGTCGAACTGCTCCCCATTGAATCGCAAAAATTTCCAGTAAAAAAATTGTGATTCTTTGTTCAGGGCCAATATTGTAAGATCATAAAAATTCAAAATAGAATCGGCTCCCGACGGCTGTTTTTCGGGCAAATAACGATACAGGTGTTGGCCCATTAAATCCTCTGATTTACAACCAAACATCTCTAAAGATTTTTCATTGCAATCTATAATTTTATTTTCCTTAATAATGAAAATAGAGTCATTGGCTTTGGAAAAAAGCATTCTGTGTTTTTCTTCGCTTAAACGCAGTTGCTGCTCTATTTCATGAGCGTTTATGTTTTTTACAGATGGCTTTTTAGTGCTTTTTTTCTTTTCCATCTTTTTCTTTTTTTACAACCAATTGACCATTCACCTTATATTCTTCGTCGTTAATGAATGTAATGATTTTTTCTTGTTCTCCGCTTTCTAAATAGTAAATCCAATCTCCATTTTTATACCCTCCAACGCAAGGACCTTTGGATTTCAAATTTCCTGATGGATAATAATATTTATGTTCTCCCGCGGCTTGTCCGGCAATAAATTCTCCTTCAAATCTTTTAGTATTATTATCTGTATATTCATGCTTCCACATTCCTTCTTTTAAATCGTCTTTATAATTTCCAAATTCTTTATAAACACCCATTTCATACAACCACATTCCTTCTTTCATTCCTCCAGAATATTTTCCTTTGCTTATGATTTTTCCGTCTATTGAATATTCTGTCATTTCTCCTTCTTCTAAACCGTTTTCAAATGTTTCTTCACGTAATAAATTTCCATTATCATAATACCATTTCCACTCTCCTATTGCTTTACCCGAAGTGTTGTATTGACCCGTTTGTTCCAACGCTCCGTTTCGATGATAATATTTCCAAACTCCGGTTTTTATATCTTTAGTGTAAGTTCCTTCGATCTTCAATTTTTTATCTTCATAATATTCTTTCCACGCTCCGTTTTTCACCCCTCCTTCACCTAAATTTCCATAACTTATAGAAATGCCATTTTGAAAATTTTCTACCGCAATAAGACTTCCTTTTTCATCGTAAGATTTAAAAACACCATCTTTTTTTCCATCGACATAAGGACCTACTGTTTTTATTTTTGTAGCGCTATCTGTTTCTTTTCTCACCTCCGCTTTCATTAATTCTTTTGGATTTTCTATCAACACTCCGTATTCGTATTTTTTAATCTCCTTTAAGCCCCCCAGCGTATCATACATTTTTACATAGCCATGTAGTAAATTATTTAAATAAGGTTCTTCCTTTTTTATTGATTTTGAATCGTAAAATTGAATCCACATTCCTTGTTTATTTTTTTTATGATCTACTCTATTTATTTCTCTTTCTTTTTGTGGCACATCATTTTTATATTCTTTAATTGTAATTATTAAAGAATCGTTTAAATAGCTATATTCATAACTATTTCCCTGTTCTTTTCCTTTTACAAAATTTCTTTCCCAATGAATGTTTCCATTTGGATAGTATTCAAATGTTTTTCCGTTTTTAATACCCTTTTGATAAAATTCTTTTGTGTTTAAAGAGTCGGAAAAGAAATACGACCATCCATTTTTTTTACCTTGAGAATAAGAAATGATATTTATAATTTTTCCACTTCTATTGTAAAAATTCCAAATACTATCAAGCTGATAATTTTTCCTATTTCCCTCAACACTTTTTACTCCATTTTCATAATAATTAATCCAGTATTTATCAGGTTTCCCATTTACCAAATAACCTTCACTGGATTTAACTCCTGATGGATAATAATAAGTTTGAAATTTTATAGAATCCTGAGAAAATAAATTAAAAGTTAATATACAAAATACAGCCAATAGCTGTACTCTGTAAACTATTAACTTTATTATTTTTATCATAAGCCTAATTTTGCAGAAATTTCTAACATTCTAAGAATTGGCTTTTTAGCTTTTTCTATTAACTCTGCATCCATCTCAATCGCTGGTAATTCATATAATAAGCAATTGTATAATTTTTCTAAAGTATTTAATTTCATATGCGGACAATCATTGCAAGCACAAGTATTATTAGGTGGTGCAGGAATAAATATTTTATTAGGTGATGCTTTTTGCATCTGATGTAAAATACCTGCTTCAGTTGCCACAATAAATTCCATACAATCACTTTTTATAGAATAATTTAAAATACCTGTAGTAGATCCTATATAATCAGCTATCTGAAGTAAAGATGCCTCACACTCCGGATGAGCTAATAACTGTGCTTTAGAATGCTTTATTTTAAGTTGAGTTATTTTTTCTAAAGAAAAAATTTCATGAACCATACATGATCCATCCCATAACACCATTTCTCTTCCTGTTTTCTTAACCAAATAAGCTCCTAAATTTTTATCTGGTGCAAAAATAATTTTCTGCTCTTTTGGTAAACTTTCTATAATTTGCAAAGCATTACTTGAAGTACAAACTATATCAGTTAACGCTTTAATCTCTGCTGAACAATTTACATAAGAAATCACTAAATGATCGGGATGTTGTTCTTTGAATTTTTGAAATTTATCAGCCGGACAAGAATCTGCTAAGCTACATCCAGCTTTTAAATCAGGCAGTAATACTTTTTTTTGAGGACTCAAAATCTTAGCGGTTTCAGCCATAAATTCCACTCCTGCAAAAACAATAATATCAGCATTGGTTGCTGCTGCTTGTTGAGATAATCCTAAACTATCTCCAATGTAATCAGCGATATCCTGAATATCAGCATCCTGATAATAATGAGCTAGAATTACTGCATTCTTCTTTTTCTTAAGTTCTTTAATTTCATGAAACAAATCTAAGGAAGGATTCACAGAAATATTCAAGTAGCCTTTTTCCTTTATATCATTAATATTAATATTCATTTTTAAATTTTATAATGGTATTATATTCCTGTTAGTATTGTTATTAGTTTATTATTGTTTTATTCGTTTTGTTTATTACTTTGATGTTATTCATAGTTTATAAACAAGTTTAATTTTTCTATTGAATTGATTTTTAAGAACGTACTTCTTTATTAACATTTTTAAATATTGGGTTAAAGTTAATAATACCGCAATAATTTACTGTGTATATTTTGTGTACTTTTTTACTTCAACTTTTATTCTTTTCATTTTTATTATCCACAATCTTTCTTCATTAGAATTTTAATCGAGATTATCTCTTTATTTTTGTTGTAAAGTTTTCAAACTCTTATTTAGTAGTAAACAATTGTAGTGTTCATAAATCACTTATTTAATATACTAAGAAACAGAGCTTTAAAAATAGTTGTTTTTCTAATGTTTGTAAATTGTTAATAGCGTATTATGGAAATTGCAATTGCTGGTGATCATGCCGGATTTAAGTTAAAGGAACTGATTAAGAGTTACTTGATCTCAAAAAATTATACATTTAAAGACTTTGGAACCAATTCCGAAGAAAGTTGCGATTATCCTGATTTTGCTCATCCGCTGGCAAAATCTGTAAATGATGGACATTATAAATTAGGTATTTTAATTTGTGGAAGTGCTAATGGAGTAAATATGGTTGCTAATAAACACCAGCAAGTGAGATCTGCATTGTGTTGGAATGTTGAAGTGGCAAAATTAGCTCGTCAGCACAATAATGCTAATGTAGTAGCTATTCCAGCTCGTTTTCTTTCTACAGAATTAGCGCTAGAAATTGTGGATGCCTTTATCAATACGCCTTTTGAAGGTGGCCGACATGAAAATAGAGTGAATAAAATAGCATGCTAAAAAGTATGCATATATATATAGTAGTAATGTTATTGTTGTTTATACCTTTTATTGGAATAGCACAAAGCACAAAAGCAGAAAAATATGCTAATAACATCAGCGCTGAAGATATTAAAAGCTATTTAACTGTTTTAACTTCTGATTCTTTAGAGGGTAGAGAGACCGGAAGAATCGGACAAAAACGTGCAGCGAATTTTATTGCTAATAAATTTCAAAGTTTCGGTATAGACTCTCTTTCTGGTGGCTACTTTCAGAATTTTAAAATCAATAACATTGTTCCAAAAAACGTATCGATAAAAATCAATGGCGTAGAATTGAAATACATGAGCGATTATTATCATTCTTTTGATTTTGAAAATGATACTATATCGAGTAATGATGCGCGTTTCGTTAAAAATGATTTTTCCAACCTGGAACAAAAAGTTGTTTTCGTTTTACTCCAAAAATGCACCAAAGAACAAATGGCACTGCTTAAAAACGCAAAAGCGAAAGCCATTTTTTTTATCGATAAAAACGTAGAGAAAAATATCTCTACCTCGAATTATTATTTACAAAAAGAAAGAACCTTACTAGACAATAAAAACATAAAAAACACCCCTGTTTTTTATTTAAGTATTAAAGCCGCAAAAGCCATTTTTCATAAAACCCCAAAAGCACTAAAAGATAAGTCATACAATGTTTCTGTAGAAATGAAATTACATATAATGACAGAAAATCTAACAGGCGAAAATGTGTTGGGTTATGTGGAGGGAACAGATCTTAAAAACGAATTATTGGTGATAACCGCACATTATGATCATTTAGGCATTCACGACGGTGCAATATTTTATGGAGCCGATGATGATGCCTCTGGAACATCAGCTGTTTTAATGTTGGCAAAAGCCTTTGCTGTTGCTAAAAAAGAAGGCCATGGACCACGACGCAGCATTTTATTTATGCCTGTTTCTGGTGAAGAAAAAGGCTTGTTAGGATCCTCTTATTATTCGGAAAACCCTGTATTTCCTTTGGATAGCACTATTGCCGATTTGAATATTGATATGATAGGCAGAATAGATGAAAAACATGCCGGCAACGCTAATTACGTGTATTTAATAGGCAGCGATAAATTAAGCTCTGAGCTACATGTTATTAGCGATAGTGCGAATAGTAAATATTGTAAAATAGATCTCGATTATACTTTTAATGATCCCAACGACCCAAACCGCTTCTACTATAGATCGGATCATTACAATTTCGCTAAAAACAATATTCCTGTTATTTTCTATTTCAATGGGGTACATGCCGATTATCATAAAGCTACCGATACCATTGATAAAATCGATTTTGATAAAATTGCCAATATCAGCAAACTGGTTTTTTATACAGCTTGGGAATTAGCTAATCGCGACAAAAGAATCGTGGTGGACAAAGAGAACGAATTTAAGGGGACGCGCTGATTTTTAAGCGCAAGACAATAGTTCCTTCCTTCGTCAGGATGATAACCATGACATGAAGTGCTTTGTAAGAGTGGGTTTTAGTAGTGGTGTCATCCTGACGAAGGAAGGAACTATTGTCCTGCAAATCCATTTAAAATACAACTTCCATCAGCTGAACTCTATTTCCGGGTATGTTTTTAATCACCCCACGCATCTCCAATTGAAACAAATGATTTTTTAGTTGAGGCAGCGAAAGACCCGTATTTATTGATAATGTGTCTATATGAACCGAGTTCTGCGCAGAAATCAAACTCAATATTTTTTGTTCAGGATCGCTAAATTTATCTAAATTCAGTTGTATTTGTTTTTCTTTTTTTCCTCCCTCCCAGTCCATTGCTTTTAATAAGTCTTCAGCGCTTTCAACCATCATTGCTTTTTGAGATTTAATCAAATGATTACAGCCCGAAGATGCTTTATCTACAGTTCTTCCGGGAAAAGCAAAAACTTCTCTTCCATATGAATGAGCAATATCTGCGGTAATTAAAGAACCTCCTTTAGCGGCCGATTCAACAACAATAGTGGCGTCACACATTCCTGCCACTATCCTGTTTCGCTTTGGAAAATTCTGATAATCTGGTTTTGTTTCCGATAAAAATTCTGTGATCAATCCTCCCCGCTCTACCATTCTCGACGCAATGTTTCTGTGTACAGAAGGATAAATAATATCTAATCCATGCCCAAGCACACCTATAGTTTCAACACTATGATCTAAACAAGCGCGATGCGCTTCCACATCAATACCATAAGCTAATCCGCTTACTACTAAAACATTGTAGTTTGCCAGCTCTTTAATTAGCTGATGCGTTATGCTCACCCCGTAATCAGTGCATTTTCGAGAGCCAACTACTGCAATGGTTTTGGTTTTATTAAGCTTACATTTTCCTTTGTAATACAATTGATACGGACCATCGTCACAATTTTTTAAGTGCGGAGGATATTCTTCATCGGTATAAAGCAGCGGCGTGATAGAGTGCTGATGCATAAAGGAGACTTCTTTTTCGGCTCTTTTTAACACTTCCTCTTTATGTTCTTTTATAGATTGCGTTAGCGCTTTTCGTACGCCCGGAATTTCTTCCAGTTCTTTGGCTTTGCTTTTAAAAATAGCTTCTGCAGAATGTAATTCTTCATGAAGTGTTTTGGCAATTAGTGGTCCAATTCCGGGAATGAGCGTAAGCGCCACCCGATAAATTAAATCTTGGTTCATTTGAGTATTTTGTTATTTTTAGCAGTTAGGCGATAACTGTTATGCGCAACAAAACTATTCATATAATTTTATTTTTTGTTCTCTATTCTTCTTTTTTGTTTGCACAAAAATTAGAACTAAAAGGTTTTGTAAAAGATTCCCTTTCACAACAAGCCCTTTCCTTTTCTACGGTTGCTGTAAGTGCCGATAATGGTACAATTGCCGATTCCAACGGTTTTTTTTCTTTACAGCTTTCCCCTGGAAAATATATTGTAACAGCAAGCTATTTAGGACATGTTTCTCAACAAAAAATTATTGTATTGCAAGAAAACATGGAACAGAATTTTTTTCTTGCTCCTGACGTTTCTGTTAATGATGTTATTGTGGTTTCGGTAAGCAAACGTGCCGAAAAACAAAGTTCAGCTACAGTATCTATCGATGTGGTTAAACCTAAATTAATCGACAACACAACGGCCAATAATTTATCTTCTGTACTAGAGCAAAGTCCTGGAATTACTATTATTTCCGGACAAGCAAATATTCGTGCCGGAAGTGGTTTTTCCTATGGCGCTGGAAGCAGAGTGCTTACGTTGGTAGATGATATGCCTCTTTTAACGGCTGGCTCTAACGATGTGAAATGGGATCTTTTGCCCACCGAAAATGTGAAACAAATTGAAGTGATTAAAGGCTCTGCTTCTGCTTTGTATGGCTCCTCTGCGCTCAATGGCGTGGTGAATGTAATAACCGACAATCCCACCGAAAAAGGAAAAACCTATGTTCGATTTTTATCAGGAATTTATGATAATCCACTCTATAAAAAAAGCGCTTACTGGCAAGGTGTAAATCCTTTTTATTCTGGTGTTGCTTTTTCGCATGGAAAAAAAATAAAGTCTTTTCAATATACTTTTACTGCGAATGGCTTTAAAGATCAGGGCTACAATCAAGGGGAATACAAGCAAAAAGCAAGATCTTCCTTGAAACTAAATTACTCTCCCAATGTGTTTAAAAAGCGTTTGAATATTGGGCTTTCTGCTACTGCTCAGTACACAGAAATCGGACAATTTATTATTTGGAACGACGATACTACGGGCATCCTTAAAGCGGTGAATGGTGAAACAGGGATTTTGGCCTGGGGTCAATATACTCTCGACCCTTCCCTTACTTATCAATGGAGCGAAAACCATAAATCTCTTTATAGAGGAAGATATTTTATTGTTGGTCAGGCCGCCTTGTATTACCAGGAATTACAACACCAGTCGGCATTCGATATTACTAAGAAAACACAATTGGCTTTTACTGCAGGCCTAGTGCAAAATCATGTGAACGTAAACACCGAAGAATACGGAATACACCAATCCAATAATTATTCAGGTTATGTTCAGGGGGAATTGAATTCCGGACGATTGAAATCTTCTGTGGGATTGCGTTACGAATCTTTTTCGCAAGACACTTTTGCAACACAAAAAGTTCCTTTGTTAAGAGCTGGATTGTCTTATCGTGTGCATAAATCTTCTTATTTCAGGGCTTCTTACGGACAAGGGTATCGTTATCCCTCTATGGCAGAAAGCTTTATTCAGTACGATTTAGGAAAGCTTCGTTTTTATTCCAACCCTAATCTGAAATCGGAATACGGAGAAACAGCAGAAATTGGTTTTAAGCAAGACATTAAATTCAAAAAATGGAAAGGATATGTGGATGTTGCTGCATATACCGCCCGCTATTACAACATGATTCAATTTTCTGTAGACAGCATATTAATTGCTTTTCCGGATGTACAAAATACTGTTGTTGGCTTTAGGGCATTCAATGTAAGTGAAGCGAGAATAAATGGCATAGAAGCATCTGTTGCCGGTGAAGGAAAAATTGGTGCGGTGGGCGTTTTCACCTTGTTAGGATACAATTATAGTAATCCTGTGGACGTGAGCTACAATACCGATACTGTAAACTATAAAAAAGGAGATGAGATTTTGAAATATCGTTTTGAGCATACTGCAAAAGCAAATTTAATTGTAGAATATAGAAGCTTGAGTGTGGGTGTTTTTTCTCGTTACAATAGCTTTATTCGTAACATTGACCCTATTTTTGAAAGCAGTATTTTAGGCGTTGAAATGGTGCAAGGACTAAAGCATTTCCGACAAACACACAATAAGGGAGATATTTTGTTAGATGTTAACTTGTCGCACCAATTAAACAAATCTGTTCAACTTTCTTTTATGGTAAAAAATGTTTTCAATCGATTGTATTCTATACAGCCCGCCAAAATAGAACCTGGTAGAAGCTTTACGTTTCAGGTTACCGGAATTTTTTAGTGCAGTTAAAAAACCTCAAAATTAGTTTATTCTCTTTTTTGGATAGTATATTTAACCACAAATCATTTATATGTTCGATCAAATAGCAATTGAAAAACAACAGACCCAAGCAACTTTTTTAGCGAAAGTTTATGGCTGGATGGCCTTGGCTTTATTGGTTACAGCTTTAGCTGCAATGTATGTTGCAAATGACCCAAAATTGATTGAAACCATTATTCTTAATCGAGTAGTTTTTTGGGTTTTGATCATTGGAGAAGTGGGGTTGGTTTGGTATTTATCAGCTCGTGTGTTTTCTATGTCGCCCGAGAAAGCAACCATGTTGTTTTTTGTTTACGCTTTGCTTAACGGACTTACTTTATCGGTAATATTTTTGGTGTACGACATACAATCAATAGGCACCACTTTTTTAATAACAGCGGGTACTTTTTCTGCCATGAGCGCTTATGGTTATTTCACCAAAAAAGATCTTACAAGCTTTGGCAGTATGTTGATAATGGTGTTGTTTGGAGTGATTATCGCTTCTGTTGTCAATATGTTTATTGAAAGCACCATGTTGGATAAAATCATCACTTATGTGGGTGTTTTGGTTTTTGTTGGATTAATTGCTTACGATACCCAAAAATTGAAAAATATACAAGAAGGTAATCATGATGCTGAAACAGTGAAAAAGCTATCTATTATGGGCGCTTTAACGTTGTATTTAGATTTTATTAATCTCTTTATTTTACTGCTGAAAATTTTTGGTGGAAGAAAAGATGATTAAATAAAAACCAGCATAAAAAAAGCCCTTTGAAATTTACTTCAAAGGGCTTTTTGTTGGGAGGTCCCGAGCGGATTCGAACCGCTGTGGAAGGTTTTGCAGACCTCTGCCTAGCCGCTCGGCCACAGGACCCTTTTGCTGACTCTGCCTATCCGTCAGCTGACGGACAACAGGACCATGAACACAAATATAGGAATTATTCTTTTATAGTAACAGAAACGCTTTCAGCGTCTCCCGGTATGGGCGGACTCATTTTTTTTATTTTTACTTCTACGCCAAACACCACTTCAAATTCGTTTTTAATTCTCGAAATAATGCGTTGTGCTACTGCTTCTATTAATTTTGACGGTATTGCCATCTCTTCGCGGACTATATCGTTGATAACGGCATAATCAATGGTTTTTGATAAATCGTCTTTTTCCGCCGCTTTTTTAAAATCCGTTTCTACATGTACGTTTACCAAATAATGGCGCCCTACTCTGCTTTCCACATCTATACACCCGTGAAAGGCAAAAACCTTTATTCCTTCTATGCTAACAATATTCATCTTACTTTTTTGATTCTTTTGCCCAGGTGTCTTTCAACGTAACGGTTCTGTTAAATACCAAATGATTTTTTGTAGTGTCTTTATCCACGCAGAAATACCCCATTCTTTCAAATTGCACAGAAGTTCCTGAGGTCAATGTTTTCATATGTGGTTCTAGCTTGGTGTTTGTTAAAACCTTCATCGAATCAGGATTCAGTAAATCTTTAAAATCACCTTCGCCTTTATCTGGTGTTTCGGTTTTAAACAATCGATCGTACAATCGAACTTCAGCAGTGATAGCATGTTGTGCCGATACCCAATGTAAGGTTCCTTTTACTTTTCTACCATCAGGGCTATTTCCGCCTTTCGACGCAGGATCGTAAGTGCAGCGCAGCTCCATTACTTTTCCATTTTCATTTTTGATGAATTCTTGGCAAGTAATAAAGTACGCATAACGCAAACGAACTTCGGCGCCGGGTGCCAATCTAAACCATTTCTTTTCCGCTACTTCCATGAAGTCTTCTTGTTCGATATAGAGCTCTCTGCTGAAAGGAACTTTTCTGCTTCCGTCTTCAGGTTTTTCCGGATTATTCACAGCTTCCAGCTCTTCTGTTTGGTTTTCCGGATAATTAGTGATCACCACTTTTAGAGGATTTAAAACCCCCATGAATCGAGGGGCTTTTTTATTCAGATCTTCACGTACACTGAACTCTAAAAGAGATGCATCAATCAGGTTTTCTCTTTTTGAAATGCCTACTCTTTCACAAAAATCACGAATGGCTTCCGGTGTATATCCTCTTCTGCGTAAGCCTGAAATAGTGGGCATACGCGGGTCATCCCATCCGTTTACATGTTTTTCATTCACCAATTGCATCAGTTTTCTTTTGCTCATTACAGTGTAGGTAATGTTCAAGCGCGACATCTCGATTTGTTGTGGACGATGCGTGGTTTCTAATGTGTTGTTCAGCCATTCGTAGAGCGGACGATGTAATTCGAATTCCAATGTACAAATGGAATGTGTGATGCCTTCAATGGCGTCGGAAATACCGTGTGCGTAATCGTACATTGGGTAGATATTCCATTTATCTCCTGTTTTCCAATGGTGTTTTTTTCTTATTCTGTACAACGCCGGATCACGAAAATGCATGTTCGTTGATGCCATATCTATTTTTGCACGCAAGGTGTATTTTCCATCGCAAAATTCACCGTTCTTCATGCGGGTGAATAGATCTAAATTTTCGACAACAGAGCGATTTCTGTCCGGACTGTCTTTTCCCGGAGTAGTTGGATTTCCACGATATTCATGAACTTCTTCAGGTGTTAATGAACACACATAGGCCTTGCCGATTTCAATTAATTTAACTGCATAATCATACAGTTGATCAAAATAATCGGAAGCGTTGAATTCATTATTCCACTGAAAACCCAACCATTTCACATCATTGCGAATGGAATTAACATACTCTACTTCTTCTGTTTCAGGGTTGGTATCATCGAAACGCAAATTAAATTTTCCATTGTATTTCTTTGCCAACCCGCCATTTAAGCAAATTGATTTTGCGTGCCCTATATGCAAATACCCATTAGGTTCCGGAGGAAAACGAGTATGAACCCTTTTCTCGTGTTTGCCCTCTGCTATGTCGTTTTCAATGATATGCTCAATGAAATTGAGTGATTTTGTTTCTTCTGTTTCCATAGTTTTTTTATTTGTAGGGCATTAGTTCCTTCGTTCCTCAGGATGACAACCGTTCTCGAATTCTATTTCACAAAGTATTTCAGAGCGTGGTTGTCATCCTGAGGAACGAAGGAACTAATGTCCTGCTCGTCAACGGCCACAAAGATGTCAATAAATCACTAACTTCACACAACTAACTAACTACAAAATTTACATGAACCATAACTATTTCGTGTACATTATTACCAATCCAAAGAAATCGGTTTTGTACACTGGCGTTACCAACGATTTAGCCAATCGACTGCAACAGCACTTTGCGAATAAAGGCAATAAAAGCACTTTTGCCGGGAGATATTTTTGTTTCAATTTACTTTATTTTGAAAAATTTGACCGTGTAGAACATGCCATTGCTAGAGAAAAAGAGATTAAAGGCTGGACAAGAGAAAAGAAAGAAAATCTGATTACAGAATTTAATCCTAGTTGGAGGTTTTTGAATTGTGATGTGGTGGATTTATAGACGTGTAGGGCAATAGTTCCTTCGTGCCTCAGGATGACAACCACTACTTACAAAATACACTTACACAGTACTTCAGGGCGCGGTTGTCATCCTGAGGAACGAAGGAACTAGTAACCTGTGCGTAATTTGTTGTGCTGTTTTCTTTAAAAATATGGAATTTGAAAATACTTGAAGAATTATTGTTTCATTGTTTGAATACATAATGAAGCCACAGAAGGCACGGTTTCTTTATTTTTAAAAGATATGCCTTTTGCAGCTTCGTCAATACAAACAACAAGTGAAGCAGCTTTAATTTTTAATTCAGGCATTGAAATAGATTTATTAAACGAGGCAATAAAATCTGCACAAGTAGCTAATTTATTTTCTTCACTTGCTATTTTCCATTCATCTATTGTTGCTTTGTGAAGTGTGCCTCCCTCATACCACGATTTCTCTGAAGTTGAGGCGTTGGGCTTATTGCTTTCATAATACACGTTTGTAACCGGCTTATCGAAGTACATTCCTTTGATAAAGATTGCCAAAACAATTATCCCCAGTGTGTATATGATGTAATTAGTTACACTAATTTTCTGTTTAAATTTCTTGAAGTATAAAAAAACCGAAAGTCCAATTATTAGAAAAATTATGATTAGCATAGAAATAGAATTTTTATTGTGAATGTATTTAATTACTAATAGTTTTATTCATCCTAATTAAACTCTCCTCTTTCCCCAAAACCTCCATCACATCAAACAACGATGGCCCCTCGCCAAATCCAGTAATCATCAATCTTAGCGGAGGCATAGCTGCGCCAAACCCCAATTGTTTACTTTCTAAATAGGCTTTGAATTTTGCTTCTAAATTCGCTGCAGTAAAATCATTTTCTTGAGCAAAAACATTGTGTAAATCTTTCACGATTTGTGGTGAATTTTCTTTCCATTTTTTCTCTACTGTTTTCGCGTCGTAAATTGTTGGTGCAGCAAAGAAAAAAGAGCCTGCAGTAAGAATGTCTTTTGCAAACACACAACGCGGTTTAAGCAATTCTACTACTTTTTCCAATTGCGCAGAACTCAAATTATTTGTAGGCAATTCTATCATCAATAAAATTTCTTTTGCACTTTTCTTTTGCAAATATTGTTGGTTGAACCATTTTGCTTTGTCTAAGCTGAATTTCGCTCCCGCTTTGCTTACTTTATCCAAGGAAAAGGCTTGAATCATTTCTTCCATGGTGAATATTTCTTGTTCTGTTCCCGGGTTCCAGCCTAAGAATGCCAAAAGATTCAAGAATGCATCAGGAAAATATCCTGCTTCTTTGTAGCCAGAGGAAAACTCTCCTGTTTTTGGGTCGGTCCAGTTTAACGGAAACACCGGAAAGCCTAATCTATCACCATCTCTCTTGCTTAATTTTCCATTTCCATCGGGTTTCAATAACAAAGGTAAATGTGCAAATTCGGGCATCACATCATTCCATCCCAAAGCTTTATATAATAACACATGTAGCGGTGCCGACGGCAACCATTCTTCTCCCCTGATTACATGTGTAATTTGCATTAAATAATCATCCACTACATTCGCTAAATGATAGGTTGGCATTCCGTCGGATTTAAACAAAACCTTATCGTCTAACTGTTTTGAATTCACCACTACCCTACCGCGAATTAAATCGTTTACCGCTACTTCTTCTTCTACCGGAGTTTTGAAGCGAATAACATAAGTTAGATTTTTCTTCAATTTTTCTTCAACTTCAACAGAAGAAAGGGTTAATGAGTTTTGCATCTCCATTCTTGTGGACGCATCGTATTGCCATGTTTTTTTTTCTATTTCTGCCGATTTTCTTTTGCTATCTAATGTTTCAGCGCTATCGAAAGCGTAATAGGCATTGCCTGAATTCAATAATTGATCGGCATATTGACGATACAAATGTTTTCTTTCGCTTTGGCGATAAGGCGCATGTAGCCCACCTACGTGAACCCCTTCGTCGAAATCAAACCCACACCATTGGATGGCGTCAATCAAATACCTTTCTGAATCGGCCACATATCTTGTTTGATCGGTGTCCTCAATGCGTAAAATGAAATCTCCTCCGTGTTTTTTGGCAAAAAGATAGTTGTACAATGCCGTACGTATTCCGCCTATGTGCTGCGGTCCGGTTGGACTTGGAGCATATCTAACTCTTACTTTTCTTGTCATGTCGACAAAGATATCAAAACATTGAAGCAAAATTCTATTTTTGTTTTATGGAAATTTTATCTCCCCAACATTGGAAAGATTACGAGTTAATTGATTGCGGTAATGATGAGAAATTAGAACGATTTGGTCCTTACATTACCATTCGTCCTGAACCCCAAGCGGTTTGGAAACGTGCTCTTCCCTACGAAAAATGGGAACATTTAGCCCACGTAAAATTTATTCCAGACTCTAGTTCTCAAGGAAGTTGGAAAAAATTAAAACAAATGCCCGATCAATGGAAAATTTCTTACGATGAGCTCAACATTAAATTTCGACTAGGTTTAACCAAGTTTAAGCATGTGGGTATTTTTCCTGAGCAGGCTGCCAATTGGGATTATATTTACAAATGCATTAAACAAATGAAAACACCTGAGCCTAAGGTGTTGAATATGTTTGCTTATACCGGTGGTGCTTCGTTGGCTGCAAAAGCCGCAGGCGCTGATGTTATTCACTTAGATGCGATTAAACAAGTGGTTTCGTGGGGAAAGGAGAACATGGAAATTAGCGGACAAAAAGATATTCGCTGGATGGTGGAAGATGCATTGAAATACAGCCGTAAAGCATCGAGAAAAGAGATTAAATACAATGGAATTATATTGGACCCTCCGGCTTTCGGACATGGACCAAACGGTGAAAGCTGGAAACTGGAAAGAGACATTGATGAATTGTTGGCCTGCGTATTTGAAATGCTCGATCCCAAAGAACATTTTTTCATCATTAATACCTACTCGTTAGGCTTCTCTGCTTTGATTTTGCGCAATTTACTTAACTATTATAAGCAAGCAGACGATTCGTATGAAATAGGAGAATTGGTATTGAATTCCAAGAACAATCAAATTCTTCCTTTAGGTGTGTTTGCCCGTGGTTTCCGCCAAAACCTTTAAAGAGAGATCGATATATTTAGTCGTTTAAAATATTAAGTTGGTCTGGGATCTTCGCCATTCACCGATTAATTGAAATAATCTTGATTATCCTGCGTATTTTAGTTGTCCCAAAACAACCTAGAACTGTCTGCTCAGATTGAAATATTGCGCAATAAACTCGATGAGTTTATTAAGAAGTATTATAAAAATCAACTTCTTAAGGGCTCTTTCTATGCCGGTATTATTCTGGTTTCGTTTTTGTTTTTCACCTCTGTTTTAGAGTACTTTGGAAGGTTTAGTACCGATGTGCGAACTGTTTTATTGAGCCTGTTAATTACAGTGTCTGCCGGTGTTGCTATCAGGTATTTTTTTATTCCTTTAGCCAGGCTTTACCGCATAGGAAAAACTATGTCCTATGAAGAAGCATCTAAAATTTTAGGCAGTCATTTTTCTGAAGTGCAAGATAAGCTGATTAACGTTTTGCAGCTCAATCAAATTTCCGAACAGCAAAATGAATTGCTCATTGCTTCAATTAATCAAAAAGTAAATGAAATAAAACCAATTCCTTTTTTATCGGCGATTAAGCTAAAAGAAAATTTGAAATATGCTAAATATTTTGCTTTGGTTTTCTTGTCGTTTTCCTTTACCTGGTTCGCTTTTCCTGAAGTGGTTAAAGAAAGTGCGAACAGAATCATTCACCCCCAAACAACCTTCTCTCGCTACCATTTTATAGTGGAAAACAATGATTTAAAAGTTCAGCAAAATGAAGATTTTACTTTATTGGTAAAAATCGATGGTAAAGTTGTTCCTGAAGAAGTTTTTGTAGAACTCAAAGATGGCCGAATTAAAATGAAAAAAATGGATAGAATTCATTTTTCTTACACTTTTAAAAATGTTAATAATGACATTGATTTTGAAGTGAAAACAGATGAAGTAAGTTCCGATGCAATGTTGTTGAAAGCCTTGCCAAAGGCAGTGATTGAGGGAATGATGGTAAGGTTGGATTATCCTGCGTATTTGAAAAAAGCTCCTGAAACAATTAAAAATAATGGAGATCTTTTTATTCCGGAGGGAACCAAAGTAAGTTGGGAGTTTAAAACAAAAAATGCCGATCAGCTACTGGTTTTGTTTAATGATTCTATCGTGAAACCAGAAGCAGTAAACGGCTTATTTTCTCTGCAAAAAAAGATTTTTTCAAGCTCCAAATATCAGTTGAAAATAACGAACAAACATTTTAGCGATAAGAACGGACCAAGTTATTTTATTAATGTTCAAAAAGATGCTTTTCCTGAAATTAAAACCCAAAGTATTCAAGATTCGGTTTCTCTCACCAAGCTTTATAGTATGGGCTTGCTGGCTGATGATTATGGATTAACTAGGCTTACTTTCAATTACAAAAAAGTAAAAGAAAAAGGCGAAAAAGAGGAGTCTTTTGTTAGCAAGGCTTTAAATGTTAATCCCGCTTTGCTGGAACAAAAATTCAATCACTTTTTTGATTTAAATACGATTAATGCTAGGCCTGGCGAGGAAATAGAGTATTATTTTGAAGTGTGGGACAATGACGCAGTAAATGGAAAAAAATCAACAAGAAGTACTATTTCAAGTCTTCGTATTCCAACTGAACAAGAGTTGGAAGATGTTATGCAATCTAAGCAAAACGAAATTTCCAGTAAATTAAAAGAAGCGAATAAAGAAGCCGACTTATTGCAGAAAAAATACAATGAAATTCACAAAGAATTGATTTCTAAAAAGAATTTGGATTGGTCGGATAAAAAGAAGATTAAAGAATTTTTACAAGAACAAAACGACTTCGCTAAAAAAATAGATGATTTAAAGAAAGAAAATAGTGCATTAAATGAGAAGAAAGAAGAGTTTATGGAGCCTTCTCCGGAATTGAAAAAGAAACAAGAACAATTACAAGATTTAATGGATAAACTTTTACCTCAAGAAATGAAGGAACAGTTTAAAGAATTGGAGAAATTATTAGACGAATTATCGAAAGAGAAAACAGAAGATTTGCTGGAAAAAATAAATATGAATAATAAAGATGCAGAGAAAGAACTCGATAGATCTTTAGAGATTTTTAAACAATTGGAATTTGAAGAAAAACTGGATAACACTATCAAACAGTTAGAGAAATTAGCCAATGATGAGAAGAAATTATCGGATCAAACCAAAGACGCAAATAAAAATGAAAAGGATCAATTGAAGGAAAAACAGGATCAATTGAATAAACAGTTTGAAGACATTAAAAAAGATATCAATGAGCTGAAGGACAAGAATTCAAAAATGGAATTTCCTCGTGAGTTTAAATCTCCTGAACAGAAACAAAATGAGGCACAAGAACAGATGAATAAGGCCAATGAAAATTTGGAAAATAACAAGAATAAAAATGCTTCAGAAAATCAAAAAAATGCTTCAGAAAAGATGGAGGAAATGTCGAAAGAGTTACAGGCAATGAAGAAGAAAGCAGAAGAAAAGCAAGACGCTGAAGACATGAATAGTTTGCGTCAAATTTTAGAGAATTTGTTGTATTTATCTTTTGAACAAGAAAAATTAATTGTGCAATTTAAACAGGTAAGCAGTAAAGACCCTTTGTATGTACAATTGTCGAAAAAACAGCATGTATTGAAGAGCGATGCTCATGTCATAGAAGACTCTTTGTTGGCATTAAGTAAACGCCAACCACAATTAAGTTCGGTGATTAATAAAGAAATTGGACTCATTAACGAGAATTTACAACAAACTGTTGATTTGCTTTCTGAGCGACAAACTAACGATGCCAATGAAAAACAGCGCTATGTAATGATTTCTGCCAATAATTTAGCTTTGATTTTAGACGAGAGTTTACAACAAATGCAAAAACAAATGGCCGATAAAAAGTTTGGAACACAGCAGTGTAATAAACCGGGACAAGGCCAGCCAAATATGTCGGATTTAAAAGAATTACAAGAAAAGCTGAACAAGCAATTACAAGAAATGAAAAACGGACAAGATGAAGGAGGAAAAAGTGGTAATAAGGGAAGCAACGGGGAATCGGGGGATAAGAAAAAATTAGCGAAAATGGCTGCTCAGCAGGCTGCTGTCCGACAATATATGCAGGAAATGAACAAACAGTTGAACAAAGAAGGAAAAGGTGGTGTAGGTGAAATGGAAAAATTGAATGAGTTGATGAAAAAGAACGAGGAGGATATTGTAAATAATAAAATTTCAGGAGAGACAATCAAACGTCAAAAAGAAATTTTAACACGTCTTTTGGAAGCCGAAAAAGCCATGCGAGAAAGAGAGTTCGATAAAGAAAGAAAAGCCAATGAAGGAAAAGATTCTGGAAATGGTAACCATAATAAAGATATTGAGTATAAATGGCTCAAGAATGAGGAGGAGGAACTACTTAAAACAGTACCCCCAACGTTAAATTTATTTTATAAAAAGAAAGTAAACGAGTATTTTAATACTCCAAATGACAACTAAAGCAATGGAACAACGACTGTCTTTTTCCTCTAAAGCGGAAAATTTAAACTTGATTGAGAAGATGATTGATGACGTGTGTGAGAAAAATAAAGTGAACGAAGATTACTACGGAAATATTCTGATAGCTGTTACGGAAGCGGTAAATAACGCCATTCACCATGGAAACAGATCGAATCCCGATAAGCAGGTAAATGTTACTTATGACTCATCCGATTCTTCCTTGTTTTTTACCATTCAGGATGAAGGTCCTGGTTTCGATTATGATAACTTGCCTGATCCAACAGATCCACAAAATATTGAAAAACCTCATGGAAGAGGTGTTTTTTTAATGAAAAATTTGTCGGATAAAATCGAGTTTTTCGATGGAGGAAGTATTGTGAAGATTTATTTCAATATAGGTTCCTAAAACCTTCATGAGCAAAGTTTTATTTCATTTTGAAGACATTTCCTTTGCTTTAAAGGAACGAACGGATCTAAAAAAATGGCTTAACATCACAGCAAAAAAAGAGAAGAAAAAGATTTCTTGCCTGAACTATATTTTTTGTTCAGATCATTACCTTCTCGAAATCAATAAACAATATTTAAATCACCATTATTTTACAGATGTTATAACCTTTCCGATGGATGATCCAGAGGGAGTTTCCGGCGATATTTTCATTAGCTATGATACTGTAAAGGATAACGCAAAATCTTTTAAGCAAAACACCAAAGATGAATTACATAGAGTAATGGTTCATGGCTTACTTCACCTTTTAGGATACAAGGATAAAAATCCTGAACAACAGAAGGTTATGAAGAGCAAAGAAGATTTTTACTTATCTTTGAGGGCTTTTTAAATTACTATGGATAAACCTTTTGATGTTGTTGTTGTTGGTGGTGGCCACGCTGGTTGTGAAGCTGCGTATGCTGCTGCTAAGATGGGTTCTCGTGTGTTGTTAATCACAATGAACATGAATACTATTGCCCAAATGAGTTGTAATCCAGCTATGGGAGGAATAGCTAAGGGTCAGATTGTGAGGGAGATAGATGCATTAGGTGGTATGTCGGGAATAGTGACAGATGAAACCATGATCCAATTCAAAATGTTGAATCGTTCTAAGGGCCCCGCTATGTGGAGTCCACGGGCACAAAGTGATAGAATGCGTTTTGCCGAAAGCTGGAGATTGAAATTGGAGCAAAATGAAAATGTTTCTTTTTGGCAAGATATGGCTACTCGTGTTGATGTCAAAAATGATAAAGTCGTAGGAATAGAAACCCAATTAGGAATGTATTTTCATTGTAAATCTATAGTGCTTACCAATGGTACTTTTTTGAATGGAATTATTCATATTGGTGAAAAGAACTTTGGAGGAGGAAGAACGGCTGAAAAAGCAGCAAAAGGAATCACAGAAAATTTAGTTGCTTTAGGTTTTGATAGTGGTAGAATGAAAACAGGGACCCCTCCGAGAGTGGATGGCCGATCATTAAATTATTCTTTAATGGAAGCTCAGCCGGGTGATGAAAATCCATCTAAATTTTCTTTTAAGGATACTAAAAGATTGACTGAACAAAGAGACTGCTATTTGACTTATACTAATGAAGAAGTTCATGACATTTTAAAAACGGGTTTTGAAAAATCTCCTATGTTTCAAGGCAGAATTCAAGGACTAGGCCCAAGATATTGTCCATCGATTGAAGATAAAATAACAAGATTTGCACAAAGAGAAAGGCATCAAATTTTTGTTGAACCAGAGGGTTGGAATACGGTTGAGGTTTATGTAAATGGTTTTAGCACATCTTTACCGGAAGATGTTCAAATGAAGGCATTACGCAAAATAAAAGGATTTGAGAGCGCTAAAATGTTCCGGCCAGGTTATGCCATCGAATATGATTTTTTTAGCCCCCAACAGCTTAAAAACACCCTCGAAACGAAATTGATAGAGAATCTTTATTTTGCTGGCCAAATTAATGGAACTACAGGATATGAAGAAGCGGCTTGCCAGGGTTTAATGGCTGGCATAAATGCGCATTTGAAAGTATCCGGAATAAAGCCTTTCGTGCTTCAGAGAAATGAGGCTTATATTGGTGTTTTAATAGATGATTTAATCACCAAAGGGACTAACGAGCCTTATCGAATGTTTACTTCGAGAGCTGAATATAGAATTCTATTAAGACAAGATAATGCTGATTTGAGATTAACGCGTTTAGGACATGAAATTGGTTTGGCAGATGATGATAGACTAGATAGAGTAAAACGCAAGGAAGAAGAAGTGAAAAAACTAGTGAGTGAATTTCACCAGGAAAGTATTTCACCTGAGGATATCAATCCAATAATAATTTCAAAGGGCGGATCCCCTATTTCTCAGAAACAAAAAATGTATTCTTTGTTGCAGCGCCCTGAACTTGGGTTGGCTGATTTTGGTTTTTCAAAAACTTTAGCAGATTTGTTGTTTTTGGATGATAAATCAGATATACTTGAGCAGTCGGAAATTCAGACAAAGTATCAAGGTTATATTGAAAAAGAGGAAGAGTTTGCAAAGAAATTGTTGAAATTAGATAATATAAAGCTGAAAGAAAATTTTGATTATAGTTTATTGAAATCTATATCTGCAGAAGCTAAAGAAAAACTAACTAAAATAAAACCACAGACTTTGGGGCAGGCGTCGAGAATTAATGGAGTAACACCATCAGATATTTCAAATATCATGTTGTTTCTGGAGTAATTTTGAACTTGTTCCACGTGAAACACTAACTAAAAATGAGTAAGGAGAACACCCAAATTCAAGTCCAAAAAGCGCTTTTTAATGAAATAAAACTTAAGTTGGGAGGTAAAAAAACGTCCAGAGCTTTTGTTGAAGATTTGGCAAATTTACTTTCTGTTTCAACAGATAGTGCCTATAGAAGATTAAGATGTGAGAAGTTTCTAACGATGGATGAGTTAGAGAAAATATCAATGCATTACAAGGTTTCTTTCGATAAGCACTTGTCTAATTTGAGCTCTGAAAATGTGATTTTTACAGTGGCCCTTAATCGTTCGAATGTTACTTTTGATAATTTTTTAGAGGGAATACTTCGCGATTTTCAAAAGATTACATCATACCCCGATCATCAACTCATATACTCCGCTAAAGAAGTGCCTATTTTTCATTTTTTTCAAGTTCCCGAACTGGCTGCTTTTAAAATGTTTTATTGGATGAAGACTTTATTTCAGATGCCAGAATACGAGAATTTGCCCTTTAGTTTTGATTTTATAAGCGAGAAATATTTAGATCTTGCCAAAAAGATTAATGAGGCTTATAATGCCTCTAATATGATTGAAATTTGGAATTTCGAATCGGTGCATAGCTTTATTGCCCAAACAGAATTCTACTATCAATCGGGAATGATGTACAAAGAAACAGCATTTAAGCTACTAGAAAAATTTAAGGAGTTGATGATGCACATTAAAAAGGAAGCAGATATTGAGCATAAATTTCCAATTAAAACTCAGATCCCTAAAAATAAGTCTAAAAACTATGTTTTATATTTTAATGAAATAATTTTAAGCGATAATACTATCCATGTAAGAATTGGTAATGATGAGATGTGTTATATTCCTCATGCGCTATTGTATTACATGACTACTACGGATAGTGCCTATTGTCAAGATTTGAAATATGTATTGCAAGGCGTGATGAAAAAATCGACAATGATCAGCGGCTCTGCGGAGAAACACAGATCTATTTTCTTTAATTATGTATTTAATAGAATTGAGGAGGCAAGAAAAAAATTAGAGAAAGCGGATTAATTAGGATAAAGAGGTGGTGGTGGATCTACGAATTATTTTCATGCGTAAAACTTTTGAAGTAGATATAGGTGGGAAGACTACAGTCGCGCTCCAAATACTAAAACGTCATCTACCTGATCTAATATTCCTTTCCACTCAATTAACCTGTGGTCTACAATTTCTTTTTGTTCAGACATTGGTTTCTGAGAAATTTGTAACAACATGTCTTTCAGTACTTTAGATTTAAATTTCTTTTTGTCTTCACCACCAAACTGATCTGCATACCCATCAGAGAACATATAAATACAATCGCCTTCAGAATAATCTAATTCAAGTAATTCAAAGTCTTTTTCTTTAACCTCAAAACTACCACCTAAAGAAGTTTTAGTGGCTTTATATTCTGTTATTTCTCCGTCATGAACATAAATTAAAGGACGGAAAGCTCCAGCGTATAGTAGTTTTTTGTTTTTGAAATCAATGGTCACCAAAGCCATATCCATTCCATCGTTTGACTCTGTGTCTCCATTTTCAAATGCTTTTATGATACCCCTATCAATTCTTTTTAATGCTTCAGCCGGGTTTAAAACTTTGTCTTTAGCAATAATTTGGTCTAGCAAAGTCATTCCAATGAGCGACATAAATGCTCCTGGCACTCCGTGTCCTGTACAATCGCTTATAGAGATTACCATTTTGTCATCAATGTATTTAAACCAATAGTAATCGCCGCTTACAATATCACGTGGAACATGGTAAATAAAAGAATCTTTTAAATGGTGTAATTCACTTAATGGAGGGAAATACGATTGCTGAATGGTAAGTGCGTAGCGGATGCTTGAGTTTAAGTCACTATTTTTTTCTTCGATTTCTTTATTTTTTGAGATTACCTCTAGGTTAACCAATTCCATTTGGCGTTTTTGTTCCATTACCTCTTCAGTTCTTTCTTCAACTTTTTGCTCTAATATCTCGCGTTCTGAACGTAATTTTCTTTCTCTCCATTTAATGTAAGAATAGATAATTACAGCGATTAATAATGCGGATAAAGCTTTGAACCATACTGTACTCCAAAAAGGAGGTGAAATACGAAAGCGGAATATCGCGGGCTTTTCATTGTCTAGATCAACATTTTCCGTTCGAACCTCAAAAACATATTCACCAGGTTCTAAATTTGAAAAAACAGCTTCCCTTCGATAAGTATTTGGCGATGTTTGTATAACGATATCATTGTGAATTAATCTCCATGAATATTCTACTTTTTCAGGTGCTGTATGGTCAATACCGATAAATGTAAAAGTAAGATTGTTGTTATTGTAATTAAGGGGGAGAATTCCCTCAGGAATCATAGTCCATCTTTCAACTTTCTCTACATATTTTCTCCAATCAATTTCCTTATCATCTAATTTAACAGAAGTGATAAACACTTTAGGAGCATAGCTACTTTCATCAGGGATATTGGTATTATTTTCTACAATTCCTTTAAATGTTCCAAAATAAATATGCCCTTCTTCATCAACATCAACAGAATTTCTATTGGTCCCCATTCCTAAGAATCCATTGTTTATATCGTAATGCTTAACGAAGTTTATTTCTTTGTTCTTAATTTGAGGTGGATTTAATACTATTCTATCTACACCTAAAAGCGATCCAGCCCATAAATGACCACTTACATTATCAAATTTTAGCAAAGAGATATTCTCTAAACTTAAACCATCTTTTTTTGTGAAAACCTTAAGATCAATTTCTGTTTCACCCTCTTTGTTTTTATATTCTTTAATTCGTACCAGCCCGTTATCTGTGGCTATCCACATTGCAATATCTTTATCGGAAGAACTGTCTTTAAGTGGACTTCTAACAATAGAATTTATAACATTCGAAGGCAAACCATCTTCCTTAGTGTAGGGCAGAAATTCTTTTCCATTAAAAATGTTTAATCCTTCAAAGGTTCCTATCCAGATTATTCCGTTTTTTCCTTCAGCAATGCAACGAACATTATTAGAGGATAATCCATTTAGTTTGCTGTAACTTTGACTTTCTATACCATTATAGGCAGTAAGTCCCGCACGAGATCCTATCCATAAAACGCCTTTAGAGTCTTCAAATAATGTGGTAATATTTTCGTCATTGAGATCAACGTCTTCAATAAATGTTATTTTATTATTTATGTATTTACATAATCCTGATGGTGTTCCAATCCAAAGAGCGCCTAATTTGGATGCACAAAGCGCAGTAATTTGATTGCTAATTAGCCCATCATTGATAGTAAGTTGCTGAAGAGAATCATTGCGCATTTTATACAAACCGCCTCCCAGTGTTCCAAACCACTTATAGCCATTATTATCAACAGCAACAGCAGTAATATTATCGTAGCTTATTCCATCTTCTTTGGTATAATAAGTAAATGCGCTGCCAGAAAATTTATATAATCCGGCTCCTTTTGTTCCAAACCAAACATTCTCCCATGAATCGAGGATGATTTTATTAATAGGATTATAGGTTAATCCGTTTCCTCCATCATAACAGGTGAATTTTTCATTACCGAATTTTGCAGCGCCTTTATTTGTCCCCAACCACAAAAACTCTTCTTCTTCGTCTTCATCAAAATCTTTTGCCAGGCTCAATACGCTTATATCGGGCAATCCTTGTGCGAGGCCATAATTAATAAAAGTGCCATCTTCATTGTAAACAGAAAGCCCTCCTTCACTGCCGATGTATATTTTGTTATTAATTTCAATAATATCATTGATATTGTTGCTGGGTAATCCGTTGGTAATATTTAAGGTTGTTATTTTATCGTCTTTTAAGTAAGCAAGTCCTTGATCACCTCCTATCCAAAATCTTTTTTTAGAATCGGCAAAAAGACATTTTATATTTTTACTCAATTTGCTATTTTGAGCATAACGCTGAGAAAACCCATCTCCTTTAAAAACGGCTAATCCACCTCTTTTAGTTCCAATGTACAAGTCATTTCCATATTCTTTAATACATTGAACATCGTCATCGGAAAGCCCTTTTAAAGGGTCAGATGTGTTTTTTGTAAAGTTCTTGAAATCGTATCCATCATAGCGAGTAACACCTTTTTTGGTACCTATCCAGATGAATCCTTTTTTATCACGATAGATGCATTGGATATAGTTACTCACCAACCCGTCGCTTTCTCGATAATGCTTAAATTCAACACCATCAAATTTTATAACACCTTCATTAGGGGTGGCAATCCAAACATATCTGAAGTGATCCTGAATTAAATCAACGACTTCACTAGTGTACAAACCGTCCTTGATGGTGTATTGTGTAAAATTAAAGTGTTGACCTAAGGAAAGAAAGGGCAATAAAAGCAAAAGGACGGTCTGTAAGGACCGCCTTAGTTTTGTTAATGAAAGAGAAGATGTATTATCTTTTTTCAATAGAAACGTATTTTTTTTCTGTGTCACCAATGTAAATCTGACGAGGTCTTCCAATTGGTTCATTGTTTGAGATCATTTCTTTCCATTGAGCAATCCAACCCGGCAAACGGCCCAGAGCAAACATTACAGTAAACATTTCCGTTGGGATACCTAAAGCTTTATAGATAATCCCTGAGTAGAAATCAACGTTAGGATATAGGTTTCTTTCCTTGAAGTATGGGTCGTTCAGAGCCACTTCTTCTAATCCTTTAGCGATTTCAATTAATGGATCGTGAACGCCTAATTCTTTAAGTACATCATCGCAAGCTTTTTTAATGATCTTAGCTCTAGGGTCGAAATTTTTGTAAACACGGTGCCCAAAGCCCATCAAACGGAAGGTGTCATTTTTGTCTTTTGCTTTTGCAATCCACTTTTCTACGCCACCACCGTCTGCTTGAATTTTTTCTAGCATTTCGATTACTGCTTGGTTGGCACCGCCGTGAAGCGGACCCCAAAGAGCAACAACGCCTGCAGAGATAGAAGAGTATAGGTTTGCCTGAGAAGAACCAACAATTCTTACGGTAGAAGTAGAGCAGTTTTGTTCGTGATCAGCATGCAAAATCAATAATTTATCTAATGCTTTTACTACAGCGCTATTCATCTCATATTTTTGAGAAGGAAGCGCAAACATCATATTGAGGAAGTTACCCACATAATCCAATTCGTTATTTGGATAAATACGAGGATGGCCCATTAAATTTTTGTAAGCCCATGCAGAAATCGTTGGCATTTTCGCCATCAAACGTTGAATAGTTAAATCAACAGCATCACTACTTCTGTTTGGATTTTGAGATTCAGGATAAAAAGTAGAAAGAGAACAAACCAAAGATGCTACAACACCCATAGGGTGAGCTTTTGAAGGATAAGCTTCAAAAAACTTACGCATATCTTCGTGGATCAAAGTATGTTGTTTGATATTATTATTGAATTTATCCAGTTCTTGTTGAGAAGGTAATTTTCCATAAATCAACAAATAAGCAACTTCCATGAAAGTTGATTTTTCTGCTAATTCTTCAATGGCATAACCTCTGTATTTCAAGATTCCCTGTTCTCCATCGAGGAAAGTGATGGAGCTTTTTGTTGAACCAGTGTTTTTAAAACCAGAATCTAAAGTAACCAAACCAGAGCTTGATCTTAGCGTAGCAATATCAATTGCTTTCTCGTTTTCTGTTCCTGTAATTACGGGTAATTTAAAGGACTTCCCGTTATAACTTACCTCTGCAAAATCTTCCATGAAGGCACTTTTTGGTGGGTTAAAACTAATTTTTCGTAAGTCGTAAAGATAAATAAAACTAGCAGTGGAACAAACGTTAGCGATAGTTTTTTGAAGATATTTTTTTTCAATCAGAATTCTTGATGAATTTGCTCTACCAATTCTTCGATTTTGTTCTTTATAACAGAATTTTCTGAGCTGTAATGATTTACAAAAATAATGAGGGCTAAATTTTTTCCTTTCGCACTTTTTAGAAAGCCCGCGTAACATCTTATTCCTCCAATATATCCACTTTTTCCAATGAAGTGCCCTGCAAATTTTTTTCCTTGTCCGAAACTTTTCAAAGTGCCATCGCTTCCTGAAACAGACAAGCTCTCCATAAAGGGTTGGTGAAGTATTTTATCGCGATGCATTAGGCGTAGAACTTTATAATAGTTGTTAGCGCTAATAGTATTGGCAGGAGACAATCCTGATCCGTCTGCAATGGTGTTTTTAGAGAAATCGATCTCGTTATTAAATACTTTGTTTAAAGCGCTTTGATAATCTTTTGCTCCGACTTTTTTTGTTATTTCTAAAGCAATTGCTTCTGCAAATAAGTTGATGCTGTACTTGTTTGTTATTTTAATTATTTCCTTTAATGACGGGGAGTTTAAAGTACTTATTAATTGTGATTTTGGATTAATTTCCTGGTCGAAATGACTTAAGTAAGTCCCATCGATTTTTACTCCTTTATTTTTTAGGGCTTCTAGCAATAGATAAGCTAAAAATTTAGAAGGGTTGGGAATAGAGCCTTTTACTTCAAACGCACTATCATTGGCTGTAATGGTGCCTTGAATTTCTTTTTTGTATTCATTGGGCCCTCCTAGAATATAAGAGTTATCGCCGCTTTTGTCGGAACTAATAACTTTGTTCGTTAATTCAAGATAAGGAACACTAGGTTGAATTTTTTTAATAGTTGTTGTTGTGCCTGCTGTCCCCGAATTAAAAGTGATGATATATTGATTGTCTATAACATTCAAGCCCTCTGGGGATGTTCCATAATAATTAGAAATATCGCTCCATTGCCAACCATAAGGAGTGGTTGTTTTTCCATAGTAACTACCATCTCCAATAATATTTCCCTTGATTTCTTTGATGCCTAGTTTTTCGATTTCATTTACCCATTGATTAATGAAGGCGGTTTGTTGATCGTAAAAATATTTAGAGCCCAAGGTAGGGTCGCCATATCCTTTAATGATAAGATCGCCCTCTAATACACCGTTCACGATAGTGTCTGAAAAACGCAATTCGGTTTTAAATTTAAAATCAGGACCCAACGTTTTCAATCCAGCAGCGCTTGTTATTAATTTCATTGTAGAAGCAGTGATCATGTTTTTTTCTGCATTGTGCGAAAACAAAATGCTGTCTTTATCAATATCTGCAAGCATTACAGCGACCGTTGCTTCTTGGAAAACACTGCTGTTGGCCCAGTTTTTCAGATGATTTTTTTGAGAAATCAACGATAAAGGAATTAAAAAAAGCGCTAAAATCGTTTTGTTTAAATTGCTCATATATTCATATTTATCAACTATTATGCTGAAACTTATGGATTAAAATTTCGTATCCATGCCCACAAACTGTTTTTCCATGAATTGTTTAATTGTAGAGGATGATCGAGTTTCGGCGAAGTTAATTGAAAATTACATCGGCAAAACTAATTTTTTAAAACATTTACATACTTGCTATGATGCTATTGATGCGGCTAATTATTTAAGAAAAAATAAAGTTGATTTAATTTTTTTAGATGTAGAATTACCTGAAATGAGCGGATTAGATTTGGCGGAAACCTTACCCAAAGAAACACAAGTTATTTTTATTAGCGCACAAGCAAATTATGCGGTTAAGGCCTTTGAAATAGCTGTAACCGATTATATTCAAAAACCTATTTCTTATAAAAGATTTTTAGATTCTATTCAAAAAGCAAAGAAGGTGGAAGAAACACAAAATGTGATGGAATCCAAAGATCATATTTTTGTGAAAACCGGACAACATCTTTTGAAAATAAGTATTGATGATATTCGTTGGATTGAGGCCATGTCGGATTATGTAATGATTTTCACAAAAGATAAAAAACATCTTGTGCTTTCCTCTTTAAAATCTATTGAAGAAAAATTACCCCTTAATAAGTTTTTGCGTTCACACCGATCATACATTGTTAATGTAGATAAAATTGTATCCATTGATGACTCGGCCATAGTAATTGATGAAAAAACAATTCCTCTGGGAAAAACTTATAAATCTAAATTCTTACAATCTATTCGTACTATTTGATTTCTAACTACTTTTACGAAAAGTGAAAATTGCGTAAAAAGTATTTGATAGTCGGACAGGGTATTGCCGGTTCTTTGTTGGCCATGGAACTGGACAACAAAGATTGTGAAGTAACCATTGTAAATAGTTCGTCCATTCCTTCTTCTTCTTCTGTTGCTGCCGGCTTATTTAATCCTGTAGTTTTTAAAAGACTTTTACCCAGTTGGAAAGCCGATATACTTATTCCATTCCTGTTAAATCACTATCAAGAATTAGAGAAGCAGTTGTCTGCCTCTTTTTTACATTACGTTGAAATTGCAAAAGTGATGGATTCTGAAGAAGAACAAAGATTTTGGGAGAAAAAAGCCCAAAGCGATTTGTTGAATATGGTGAGTGGAAAAACAGAAGAAATTCATATTGAAGGCACGATCAAAAAAGTAAATATCGGAACCGTATTTTCTTCCGGGTATGTTGATTTGAATGTGTTTTTAGCGGAAGTTAAAAAACATCTCTCCAAGCGTCAGAGTTACATTAGTGAGAACTTTGATTTCAACGTGTTGAAAACCGAGAACAATAATGTTTTTTATAAAGGGGTAAAATACGATAGAGTAATTTTTTGTGAAGGATATAATATTCGGCAAAATCCGTACTTTTCTTTTATTCCTTTTAAACCTGTAAATGGCGATGTTTTAACATTGAAATTTAAGGATTATCACTACCTAAAAAACCTGAATAAGAATTTCTTTTTGTTGCCTACTGTAGAAGGAACGTATCGCCTGGGAGCCACTTATGATTGGAATAATTTGGTATTTACTCCCAACGAAAAGGCAAAGGAAAGTTTATTGAGTAAAGTGAAAGAATTTATTTCTGAAACTCCACAGATAGTGGAGCACAAGGCGGGAGTTCGTCCTTCCACAAACGACAGAAGACCTGTAGTGGGGGCACATCCTATATATAAATCATTTTATGTTTTTAATGGAATGGGAACAAAAGGCGTTATGATAGCACCTTATTTAGCCACAGAATTAGTAAACCACTTATTGATTGATACGGCTATTGATCCAGAGGTTTCTGTGGAAAGATTCTACTACCTACAAAAGTGAATCTAGCTTTCTTTCCAGGTTTTCTATTTTTCTTTCAATATTGTGAAGCAAGCCCGAAGCATTGATTTCACCCGATGATTTTTTTTGATATTTTGATAAAGCAGCTACTCTGTTATTTCTTATTTCTTCCTTCTCTCTGCGCAATTCAGCCAACTCTTTCTTTATTTGTTCAGAAGTATAAATGGTATTCATATTCTATATCTATTAGAAAGTTTGCAGCCAATATAAATACCCTAAGTATCACACACAAGCCACGGGATGTGGAAAACTAAGCACAAATTTCCGTAAACACAACAATAACGTAATATATCGACAACAAACTATGTGGAAAACTTTATCATTAAAGAATCTTGCCTATCAACACTGCTGTTTATTTTTAGCGCCATGAAAACAAATCCACCTAAGGCCGATAAAATTCCCCATACTATAGTAAAACATGGTCATAGCAGAGTTGATGATTACTTCTGGATGAACCAAAGAGATGCTGAACCTGTGCTTAAGTATCTTAATGAAGAAAATGAGTATGCGAAAGTCAACATGAGCTCTTATCAAGGACTTCAGGAAGAGTTGTATAAAGAAATAATAGGAAGAATAGATCAAAAAGACGAATCGGTTCCTTACTACTACAATGAGTATTTCTACTATTCGCGTTATGAAGAGGGAAAAGAATATCCCATTTATTGTAGAAAAAATAAATCGTTGGATAATGCCGAGGAAATCATTTTAAATGTGAATGAATTGGCCGTTGGAAAAGCCTTTTGCAGCGTAGCGAATGTTGAAATAACGAATGATCAAAAATATGTGGTGTATTCTGTAGATTATGTATCGCGACGCCAGTATGAGATCTACTTTAAAAACCGTGTTACTGGCGAATTGGATAAAACGGTTATTAGTAATACTTCGGGTGAATTTGTAATAGCTAATGATAGCAAAACCATTTTTTATACTAAAAAAGATGCTGCTCTTCGTCCCTTTCAAGTGTATCGTTTTTCCATGGACAGCAGAGAAAGCCACAGTAAGCTGATCTTTCAGGAAGATGATGAAATGTTTGTAGTGGGCGTAAACAAAAGCAAAACCGATGATTACATTTTTATTTCTACCAACAGCACACTGACTTCCGAGATCCAGTATTTATCGGCCAATGAACCAAATAGTGAATTTACAGTGTTTCATCCACGTGAAAAAGGAATGGAATATTCTGTGCATCACGCCGGAAATAAATTTTACGTCATTACGAACTGGAATGCTGTGAATTATAAAATTATGAGTGCTGTTGAGGGTAAAACAAAAAAAGAGGAGTGGGAGGAAGTGGTTGCTCACCGAGATGAAGTATTGATTCAGGACATTGAAGTTTTTGAAAAATATTTAGTGATTGATGAACGCTTGAATGGACTCACTCAATTCAGGGTAATAGATCTGAATAACGCCAAAAGCTACCATGTTGATTTTGGAGAACCGCTCTATGCTGCTGGATTTTACAACAATCATGATTATCGTTCTGTTGTTTTGCGCTATAGTTTCTCCAGTTTGAAAACACCGTCAACGGTAATCGATATTAATTTAGAAACCCAAAACAAGGAAATAAAAAAAGTACAAAAAGTAATTGGAGGCCATGATCCTAATGCTTATGTAACCGAAAGAGTTTGGGCTACAGCGCCCGACGGCAAGAAAGTACCCATGTCGATTGTTTATGCTAAGGGAACTCCGTTGAATGGACAACAACCGGCTTTGCTTTATGGTTATGGCTCTTATGGAATTATTGTAGATCCTCAGTTTTCATCGGCCAGATTAAGTCTATTGGATCGTGGTTTTGTTTTCGCAATTGCACACATCAGAGGCGGGCAAGATTTAGGACGTCAATGGTATGAAGACGGAAAATTCTTAAATAAGATGAATACTTTCAGTGATTTCATTGCTTGTGCAGAATATTTGATTTCCAATAAATATGCAGCAAAAAATAATTTGTTCGCTATGGGTGGAAGCGCTGGAGGAATGCTAATGGGTGGAATTGCAAATCAACGTCCCGATCTATTTAAGGGTATTGTTGCGCAAGTTCCCTTTGTGGATGTAGTTACCACTATGCTTGATGAATCTATACCACTAACAGTGGGGGAGTATGAGGAATGGGGAAATCCCAACGACGAAAAATTTTATCACTACATGCTTTCTTATTCTCCTTGTGATAATGTTCTTGCCCAAGATTATCCTAATATGCTGGTGGTTACAGGTTATCATGATTCTCAGGTACAATATTGGGAACCTGCAAAATGGGTGGCAAAGCTGCGTGAATTGAAAACCGATCAAAATATGCTCTTATTTAAGTGTAATATGGATACTGGTCATGGAGGCGCATCCGGCAGATACCAAAGGTTTCAAGAGGTGGCTACCGAGTATTCTTTTTTAATAAGTACTGCTAAAAACAAATCTTGAAAGTTGTTGAAACGGGGAATTTGTTAATAGCATGTTGAAAAAATTAGTGGAATATTTTGATTTTCATGGATTAGGTATTATAATTGTAACCTTAAGTTGAGGAAACTAATTCCTTAAGTAACGGGCGTATATGAAAAAAGTATCTTTAGTTGTTTTATTCCTTTCGATCTTCGGTGCTATACAAGCGCAAACGGGAGAGTTGAAAATCGTGGGAGTGTATCAAGGTAAAAATTTGTATGTTCAAAATCCTTTTGCCAATTCTGGCGTAGGTTTTTGCGTGTATGAAGTTCGTGTTAATGATCAGGTAACTACTGATGAGGTGAACTCCAGTGCTTTCGAAATTGACTTGTTAAGTTTTCAATTGCCCATTGGTGCTCCATTAACTATTCAAATTAAACATAAAGAAGGGTGTAAACCAAAAGTATTAAATCCTGAAGACGTTAAACCATCTGCTACTTGTTCTATCGTTACTATTAATGTTGATGCTAATGCAAAATTAACCTGGAAAACTACAGGAGAAAGCGGTTCGTTACCGTTTATCATTGAACAATATCGTTGGAATAAATGGGTGAAAGTAGGTGAAGTAAAAGGAGTAGGAACTGCGGGCGAACACAATTATAATTTCAATGTTGATCCACATTCTGGAAAAAATAAAATTAGAATTAAGCAAAAAGACAAAGTTTTTCAAGAGTTTCCCTTCACTTCAAAGGTTGCACAAGTTAATTACGCAATGGCGGCTAACGGAAAAGAGTTGAACTTCACGAATACAACGGGTGCTGCTGCAGAAACTAAGTATGAGATATTTGATCAAACAGGTAATATCGTAAGTTCTGGTAAAGCCAGTAAGGTTGATATTACTAAATTGAAACCAGGCACCTACTATCTCAACTACGATAGAAGTAATGCCGAGATCATTATTCCTAAGAAAAGGTAATTATTTCCCCGCATCTAATTTCACTTTATAGTCTGAAGAAAGTAGATCATATCGGTATTGCGGTTAAGGATCTCGAATCTTCCATTAGACTTTATGAAAAATTGCTAAACCAATCTTGCTATAAAATAGAAGAGGTAGAATCGGAAAGTGTTACTACTGCTTTTTTTAAAATAGGGGAGAGCAAAATAGAATTATTGGGAGCTACCAATGAAGACAGTGCAATCGCTAAATTTTTAGAAAAAAGACCAGAGGGAATTCACCACATTGCTTTTGAAGTAGAAGACATTTATAAAGAAATAAAACGCTTAAAAAAAGAAGGATTTACAGCACTAAGCGATAAGCCAAAAAAAGGTGCTGATAATAAGCTTATTTGTTTTTTTCACCCCAAAGACACCAATGGCGTTTTGATTGAAATCTGTCAATCGATTTAATTAAAATTTATAAGCCCAATTCCGCTATCAATCCGTGAACATCTTGTTTCTCTAAATCTAACCAAACTGCTTTTAAGCCGGCCTTTAGCGCCCCTTCAACGTGTTGTGGCGAATCATCAATAAATAAGGTTTCTTTCGGATCAAGATTTTGTTCTTTAATGATATAGGTAAAACCTTCAGGCTTTGGTTTTCTTATTCCAATTAAATGCGAGTAATATATTTTTTCAAAATGATCTTTTAAATTCTCGATTCCGTGTTTCTCCTGAAGCCTTTGATGAACAGCTTTTTCGTGAATTTCGTTGATATTGCTGTACAGGAATATGCGATATTTTTTCCGCAAGTTTTTTAGTAAATCAAAACGATGAGCTGGCATGTTAAACAACATTGCGTTCCAGGCATCTACCACTTCTTTTTGAGTTAGTTGAATGTTACAAAATGCACTCAACTCCACTGTAAGTTGTTCAACACTAATTTTACCTTCCTCTAAGCGATCAATTACATCAGCTTGACCCTTTTTAGCAAAGATATTTTTAAAGTCTTTTACGCCCAGTTTTTCAAAGGCTTCAGCTGTGAGGTGATAATTGATATCGAAGAGTACTCCTCCTAAATCGAAAATGATATTTTTAATTTCAGTGTGCATTCAGCGAAAATATTAAAAAACAGAAAGTATTCTTGGTAATGTTAGCGTCAAAAGATACATTTGCAAACGATTTTTTAATCGGGGCCTATAGCTCAGCTGGTTAGAGCACCTGACTCATAATCAGGTGGTCCTTGGTTCAAGTCCAAGTGGGCCCACAAAAAGTCAGAGTGAGTGTGAGACACGAGAGTGGCGAGTACTCGCTCTGATTTTCTCAAAACACTCACTCACTCTTTCACTAAGTCAAACACCTCCTTCACTCATTTCTCATTTTATTACTAAACCCGTTCCTTTAGCTTAGAGGAAAATTATTATTTATGAAAAAGTATTGGACGGTTTTATGTTTGATTTTTGCATTGAATTTAAATGCGCAAAACACTGCTGAAAGCAAAGAAATTTCTTTTATAGAAGTTACGGGAACCGCAGAAATGGAAGTGCTTCCCGATGAAATTTACATTCATATTTTATTGAAAGAAACAGGGGAGGGGAAAGACAAGAGAAGTGTAGCTATTCAGGAAAAGAATTTGAAAGACTCCTTACAAGTAATAGGCATTAATTTATCACAATTAACGCTTTTAAATTCGTACGGAAATTATCGCCATACGGGAGTTTTCAGAAAAGATGTAGTGGAATCATCGGAATATTCTTTGAAAGTTTCTGATGCGAAAACGGTAGGAAAAGTTTTTGAAAAGTTTGATCATTGTGATGTTTATAGCGCGCACATTACTAAAATCAGTCATTCAAAAATTGAAGAATACAGAAAAGAAATGCGCATTGCAGCGGCTAAAATAGCAAGAGAAAAAGCAGATTATTTATTGGCTGTAACTGGCGGACAAACAGGAAAACCAATGATAGTAAGGGAAGAAATGCAGAACCCTTATAACGTGTTGAACAATCAATTAGAATACAATAAAATAAATCAACCGTACAGCAGTGTAGATAAAATGAATTGGGAGGATAATGCAATTGAGTTCGAGAAGATTGTTATAAAATCTAGTATTTATGCGCAGTTTGAGATTAAATAATGTGAGTTCGATATAAAATTAATCCAATAATACACATTGTTTTTCATCATTCAACTGCACAGATGTGCATGTTACGATTGTATGTTTTTTCGTAATAATCTTCAATGTTTTTTCTGCTGATTTATGAAGCTGAAAGCTTCGGAAAAAGATTCAGTAAAGTTCGCTGCGCTAAACTTAACAGAGGGGGAGAATTCGAATGATTTTACTTCTTTTCCAATTCATTAGCTAGATATTCTACTGATTCAGCTTCAGCGTTGCGAATGTAAGTTTGAAGCAGAGTTAGATTTGCCGTCACTGCTGCCATTGGTAAGTGATTAGAAATTATTCCTATCCATTTTTCTTCTTGTGAATCATCGGTTGCAAGCATCATCTCAATTCGATGCGCGACAGCAGTGTCCTTTACAATTGAGAGCAAAGTAATTCTGAAGTTATCTATTTTATTTTCCAGAATTTTTCCTCTTTCCCCATTGTTTGAAATAGCTAAGTATTTATAGCCTGCGTCCCGGTCATCTTTACCTATCGGAATACTATCTGAATCAAGTCCGCCAGTCATTTTATAAATCAAATCACCTTTGTATTTTTCGATGATTGAGCTTAGTTCGTCAGCTTGGAATTTAATTGAGTCTGCTTGTTCTCTGATCTTTTTGATTGAAAGAGCTTTAATCAATCTAGCACTGTAACTCGCCTTTTTTCTCAGTTCAATAGAATCCATAATCATATTGTAAACTAAAAGAGAGGAATCTATGAATTTATCTTCGTTTAATGCTTTTTGAAGTTGCTGTTTGTCGATATTAAAAGCGCGCAAAAGACTGTCTGTTTTAGCATAGTACATTTGTTTTTTGTTCTCGAAGTTTTTGTTGTCAATTATTTCTGAGAGATAAACCTCTATAGTGTCCTTGCTATTGAAAGATTCTTCCCGAATTAGGCCCATACCTTTTTTAAAGGTCGTTTTCTTTTTGAACTCGATAGTTAAAGAGTCTTTTTCCCCGCCTCTTTTAAGATATGAAGTGGTTCCATTGAAAATGAGAAGACTATCACTTTCCTTAAAGTTCTTTGCTTTTTGATCGCCCATATATACAATACTATCATCTACAGAATTTATGTAGCATTTTAGCCAGTGGATTTCCAATATTCGTAAATCATAAGGAAATAATTCTCCATATGAATTATGCCCTGATAATTTTAATGTGTCACCTCTTCCATAAAAACAATACGAATTCCTTAATTGAACCCCTCTTTTATTATTAAAATCAATTTCCTCTATTTCCTTCAATTTAAATTCCCTATCCCATGTGAGTATGCAATATTTGTTATTAATGATAGAAAAAGAGAGATAGCGAACCAGATTATCAGATTCATCTGAAGAATAGCAATATACTTTCCCAGAAGTAAATAATTCGGGTTGCCAGTAAAATTGAAGGAGAAGATTCTTTTGGGATATGCTAAGAAAAGGAACTACTAATAAAATGATTATTAAGCCTTTTCTCATAGAATTAAAACAAATTCAATATCAAATCAGGATATGCACCAATTACCAATGAAATTCCAGCACAAATAAACACCACAATGTTTGCTTTGTTTTCTGTTTGCACTTCTGTATCAGGAGCGCTGTAAACTGCGGCAATCACTTTGAAGTAATAGTAAATACCTACTAAAGAAGTTAGAATTGCCAAAAGAGAAATAGCTAAATATCCTTCTTTGATGGCTGCAGATAAAACCATGTATTTACCGAAGAAACCCGCCATTGGAGGAATACCCGCCATCGACAACATGATGATAGTGAATAATACAGCTTGCAATGGATTCGATTTACTCATGCCTTTTAGGGAAGAAATTTCAAATGTTTTTTCGTCATCAGAAACTGAAATCAAAACAGCAAAAGCACCTAATGATGCAGCAGCATAAGAGATAGAGTAATACAATAAAGCATTTGATGCATCATTTTTAAGCGCCAGAACAGCCAATAACATGTAACCGGCGTTTGCGATACCTGAATAAGCCAAAAGTCGTTTTAATCCGGTTTGTGCCAGTGCGGTAAAGTTTCCAATTAAGAGAGTTAGGGCGATTGCAATGATTAAAGCGTTATCCCATTTTTCATTTACATCCACAAAGGCACCACTGAATAATCTGTAAAATGCAGCAAAGGCTGTTACTTTAACAGCTGTAGCCATGAAAGAGGTAATGATATTTGGAGAACCTTCATACACATCGGGCGCCCAAAAGTGGAAGGGAGCAGCCGATACTTTGAACAACAAACCAATCATTATTAAGATTACACCGCCGTAAAAAATAGCAGGTAATTGTGGTGTATTATGAACGTAATCAGAAATTCCGCTAACGCTGAATGTTCCGGTTGCTCCGTAAATAAAGGCAATTCCGAATAATAAGAATCCGGTAGCAAAAGCACCCAACAAGAAATATTTGAAAGCGGCTTCACTGGATTTCAACAAATCTTTTCGACTTCCAGCCAAGGTGTAAAGCGAAACAGAAAGCGTTTCAATACCTAAGAACAACATAGTTAAATTGGAGAAAGATACCATCATGATCGCACCTGCAACAGTGAAAAGCATGATACCATAATAATCACCTTTGTGTATTTCGTCATGATTAAATTGATCTTTCGATAAAACAAAAATCAAAGTGGAGATTACTAAAATAACGGTAGTAAATACAGCTGCATATTTATCGAAATTCAACATTTCCGGAAAAAACTGTTTAGCATTCCAAGTAAACATTGTTAAACCGGTGATGGCAATTAAGCCAGCAACGATAATGGTGCGTGTATGCTGACGAAGTGACTCTGAAAGTCCAGCAAACAATGAGATTACACCTAAAACAGAAACGAGAATTAAAATGTTCATAATATCTTATTTACCAATAACAGTCAATATACTTTGTACAGAAGGTTCAATTAAATCGAAAAGTGGTTTAGGATAAACACCCGTAAAAATCACCACCAATACGATTGGAATTAAAACGGCTTTTTCATTTGTGGTTAAATCAGCAAAGTGAGCGGTTAAATTGTTGCTTTCTCCCAACATCATTTTTTGGTATCCCCACAGCATATAAACTGCGCCCAGGATTACTGTTAAGCCAGATATTCCGGCCACTATAGCGTTATAATCGAATACACTTTTAATCAATAAAAATTCGCCTACAAAACCGTTGGTTAATGGAAGCGCAACGCTACCTAACATTACAATCATGAAGAGTGTTGCAAACCAAGGAGCCTGAGTTCTAATGCCTCCCAATGCATTCATTTCATAGGTTTTGGTGCGATTGAAAATAATATCTGCAGCGAAGAACAAACCCACAACATTAACACCGTGAGCTAACATTTGAATGATTCCGCCGCGTAACCCGTCGGCACTACCCGTCATTACACCAGCAGTAATTAAACCAACGTGGGCGATAGAAGAATAAGCCAATAATTTTTTAAAATCTTTTTGAACGATAGCAATGAATGAGGCATACACAATACCTAACATTGATAGGAAAATGGCAGTGAAGCCCCATTGCTCACATCCAAGAGGAACAACAGGAAGTAACCAGCGAATAATACCAAAAACACCCATCTTCAACATAATACCTGAAAGCAACATAGTGCCGGGAGTGCTGTTCATGTGGTAGGTAGAAGGTTGCCAGGTGTGAAAAGGGAATACCGGAATTTTAATGGCAAAGGCGATGAAAATACACCAGAACAACCACGACTGATCGGAGCTACTTAGGTTCAAATCGTAAAAATTTTGAATGGCAAATGAATGTTCTCCTGGAGTTTGAGAATATAAGTAGAACAAAGCAAACAACATTAATAAGCTACCTGCCAAGGTGTAAATAAAGAATTTGAAAGTAATGGCTTTTGCATTTTCACCCCCCCACAATAAAGAAATGAAGTAGATTGGAATCAACCCTAATTCCCAGAAGATGTAAAACAAGAAAGCATCTTTAGCTACGAAAACACCTATCAATCCGGCCTGCATTAAAAGAATCAGGGAATAAAACGCCAACGGATTTTTAAAATCTCTTTCAAAAGTTGCAAGGATAATTAGCGGTGTTAAGAAAGTGGTTAGCAATACCAGTAAAATGCTTAATCCATCCATTCCAACGCTAAAGGAAATGCCTAAAGATTTAACCCATGGTTGATCGAAATCAAATTGTGCGATTTTAGTAGCATCATATTGAGCCCAAACAGAAATAGCGGTTAGGAAAGTTAAAGCAGAAAATCCAAAAGCTGCCTTTTTTATAGCATCTCCCTTCAGCAGAAATAAGGAAGCTAGTCCGAGTAGCGGTAATGCAAGTAGAATTAAGGTCATCATTATCTGAACCAGATTAAATAATTAGCAAATAGAATTAGCAGTACACCAGCGACAATGCCGAAGATGTAAAACCCGGTGTTTCCGGTTTGAATTTTTTTAATGTTGTTTCCAGCACTTACCGAAAGTGAAGCGAACATATTCACAGCAGGATCAATTACTTTATTCTCCATAAAATTTTGCATCACAGTACCTTTTAAAAGGGCAGGTTTAACAATGATTTTATTGTAAATTTCATCTAAGAAATATTTACCTGCGAATAATTTATTAATGCCTTTTGGTTCATCAGGAAGGGTTTTATTTTCGAAATAAATCTTTTTAGCATATAAGCTAGAGCCAATAGCAACAGCTGTAGCAACAGCCATCAAAATTAATTCTGTAGTGTGAAAATCACCTTCAAAAGATCTTGTTAAGCTCGATAAGTCATTCGATGTGCCAAAGAAGTACGATAAGCCATGATGTATTCCTGTAAATTCTGGTAAGCCCAACAATCCACCAAACACAGCTAAAATTGCCAATACTATCAGTGGAATAGTCATGGTTGATGGAGATTCATGCAAGTGATGTTTTTGTTCGTGAGTTCCTCTGAAGTCGTTAGAAAAAGTAAGGAAATACATTCTGAACATGTAGAAAGCAGTTAGCGCAGAAGTTAAGGAGGCAACACCCCAAAGTACAGGATTAACATTAAAGATATGTGCTAACATTTCGTCTTTAGAGAAAAAGCCAGAGAACGGTGGAATACCGGCAATAGCTAAACATCCTAATAAGAAAGTTAGGTGCGTAATTGGTAGTGCTTTTTTCAATCCGCCCATATTGCGAATATCCTGTTCACCGCTCATTGCGTGAATTACGCTGCCGGCACCCAAGAACAACAAGGCTTTGAAGAAGGCGTGAGTAAGCAAATGAAACATACCACTGGAGTAGGCGCCAACACCTAAAGCGATGAAAATTAAACCCAACTGACTCACGGTAGAATAAGCCAACACTTTTTTAATATCGTTTTGAACCATCGCAATAGTTGCAGCAATTAAAGCAGTTGCAGCGCCAATGATGGCGATGAAGTTCATAGTATCGGGAGCTAAATCAAATAAAGCATGAGAACGAACAATTAAGTAAATACCTGCGGTTACCATTGTTGCAGCGTGAATCAATGCCGAAACAGGAGTTGGTCCTGCCATTGCATCAGGCAACCAGGTAAATAAAGGAAGCTGGGCACTTTTACCCATTGCTCCAATAAAAAGAAGTGCGGTAATGGCAGTGATAGTTCCTTTATCATGGCCCAAAGTATTGCTTAAAACACCAGTAAAATCTAAGCTTCCAAATTCACTGTACATTAAAAATAAACCCAGAATAAATCCAAGGTCACCAATTCTGTTCATCACGAAAGCTTTCTTTGCTGCGTTGTTGTATTCAGGAGTTTTGTACCAGAAACCAATCAATAAGTAAGAACAGAAACCAACACCTTCCCAACCGGTAAATAGAACAACATAATTGTCGCCCATTACTAACAACAACATAAAGAACACGAATAAATTCAGGTAAGCAAAAAAGCGATTGTAGTTTTCATCATCGTGCATGTAGCCGATAGAGTAGAGGTGAATTAAAAATCCTACGCCCGTTACCAAAGTCATCATGATTAAGGAAAGCTGATCAATTTGGAAAGACATTGCCAAGTTGGTATCGCCCACATTAATCCAATCAAAGGCTTTTACAATTTGTACTTCAGAACCGCCACTAATAAAATTGGCGAAGGTGATTAACACACAAATAAAAGCCGCGAAAATGCTAGTGCTTCCTATCAAGCCCACCAACGACTTAGAAAGTTTTTTTCCGAACAATCCATTGATAAGAAAGCCAATCAGCGGAAGAAGAGGTATAAGTAATGCTACGTTCATTTCTTTATTTTTTCTATCGAATTACCATTTTAATTTATTGAGGTGGTTGATGTCAACCGAACCACTGTTGCGATGTACCATCGCCAAAATTGCTAAGCCAATAGCTACTTCTGCGGCAGCCACCACCATAATGAAAAACACAAAAACTTGTCCGGAAGAATCTCCTTTAAAAGCAGAGAAAGCTACCATTAAAAGATTCACGGCGTTTAACATTAATTCTATCGACATGAAAGCGATGATTGCGTTTCTGCGCAGCAACATCCCCATTACACCAATGCTGAAAAGCATGATGCTTAAAACGATGTAGTTGTTTAATGGAACTTGCTGTACTGCTGTTGTAATATCCATATTTATTATTTCTTTCTGGTTAAGGTAATTGCTCCTGCCATGGTAGAAAGGAACAAAACTGCTGTTGCTTCAAATGGGAACAAATATTCGGTAAATAGGGTATTTCCTAAATTTTTAATTAATCCTGCATCTCCGCGAACCGAAGTTGGCGCAATACTTAATCCGCTTTTAAAAGAAGCGATCAACACTAAAAATAATAGTCCACCAGAAACCATCGCTGCGATTTTAATCAATAGTGGTTTAGAAGATTCTACCGATTTGTTGAGGTTGAGGTACATTAATACTGTTAAGAATAAAACCATGATGGCACCTGCGTAAACAATTACCTGAACAATGGCTAAAAACTGAGCATTCAATAAAATAAAATGACCTGCAATAGAGAAAAAAGTAGCAATAACAAACAATACGCTATACACTGGGTTTTTCGAAAATATGGTCAGCAACGCACAGCCAACCGTAATTGCAGAAAGAATATAAAATAGGTACAGTAACATTCTAATATTTTTTTTGACGTTTAGTGATATCAATTCTATTGTCCATTTTCTCTACTAATTTGTCTTTGCCGTAAACAAAGTCTTTTCTATCATAGCTGGCATTAACAATTTCATCGGTTAAGAAAATTGCTTCTTTCGGACAAGCTTCTTCGCACAATCCGCAGAAGATACAACGAAGCATATTTATTTCGTAAACCTTTGCGTATTTCTCTTCGCGGTATAATTTTTCTTCGCCTTTTTTGCGTTCCGCTGCTGTCATGGTAATTGCTTCGGCCGGACAAGCAACAGCACACAAACCACAGGCAGTGCAGTTTTCACGACCTTGCTCATCGCGTTTCAATACGTGATGACCACGGTAAACCGGAGCGAATTCTTTTTCAACTTCAGGATATTTTACGGTAGCGCTTTTTTTGAAAACGTGACGTAAGGTAATCATCATACCTTTGAGTACTGCCGGAAAATAAAGTCTTTCCATTAAGGTAAGCTCCTTATCTACCGCAACTTTCGATCTGTTGGTTAATGCCTTCATGTCGTTTTATTTAAAAACAATAATTCCTAATCCGGTGAATAACAAGTTTACAATCGCCAATGGAATTAAAATTTGCCATCCCAATTTCATTAATTGATCGTAACGGAAACGTGGAAGAGTCCAGCGAATCCACATAAAAAATAAAATTCCAAAAATTACTTTGCCTAAGAAAACAAATATTCCAATGATAGCAATTGCATTGTCTGATAAACCTAAATCATGCATGAAAGGGAAGTTGTATCCACCAAAGTAAACGGCTGCAATAATGGCACACGAAATAAACATGTTGAAGTATTCTGCGAATAGGAAAAACCCTAATTTCATAGAGGAGTACTCTGTGTGATATCCACCAATTAATTCTGTTTCACATTCAGGTAAATCGAAAGGAGCACGGTTGGTTTCTGCAAAAGCACAAATCAAAAAGATGATGAATCCTAAAGGTTGATACCAAATATTCCAGTTGAATCCATCTTGTTGCTCAACAATTTCGCGAACGCTTAATGAACCGGTCATCATAATTACTGCAATCATCGACAAGCCCATTGCCAATTCATAAGAAATCATTTGTGAAGAAGCACGAATAGCACCTAGTAGAGAATATTTATTATTAGATGCCCATCCACCAATCATGATTCCGTAAACACCTACAGAAACTACTCCAAAGGCATATAAAATACCTATGTTGATATCGGCAGCTTGAACGATATAGGTTTTGCTTTCGCCAAATGTGAAGTATTCACTAAAAGGAACTGATTCCGGGTTAATAGTAATAACATCTCCCCAAGGAATAATTGCAGAAGTCATTCCAGCGGTAAGCATTGCCAAACAAGGACCTAAAATAAATAGTGCGCGATTGGCTTGACCCGGAATAATTTCTTCTTTCATGAACATTTTAACTCCATCGGCCAGAGGCTGAAGCAATCCAAAAGGCCCGGCTCTATTTGGCCCAATTCTATCCTGCATTATTGCAGAAACTTTTCTTTCTGCCCAAGTAGAATAAAGTGCGACTAATAGGGTGAGGACGAAAACGCCTACTACTATTAATATTTTAAAGAGTAACGCAAATTCCATTATTTACCAAGCTTTTTATAGTGAGGATTAGCTAATTTGTTGTAGTGGTTTTGAGAGATAACCGAGTGGTGATCAATCTTACGCGGACCTTCGATAATCCAGTCTTTTGTTTTCTTTTTATCGAAACGGCATTCGTTGCAAATCCATTCTTCTACTTCGCCCCATTGGTCTTTGCGTGCTGTAACACGAAGTACATCTTCACCTTTTAACCAAAGAGTAGTTTTGCCCGAACATTTTGGGCAATCTCTGTGTGCATCAACCGGTTTAGTAAACCAAACACGAGATTTAAAACGGAAAGTCTTATCGGTAAGAGCGCCCACCGGACAAACATCAATCACGTTACCAGAGAAATCGTTGTCGATAGCTTTCTCAATGTAAGTGCTAATTTCAGCCACATCACCTCTGTTCATAACACCGTGAGAACGACCATCAGTAACTTGATCGGCAGTTTTAACACAGCGGTAGCAAAGAATACAACGATTCATGTGTAATTGGATCTTGTCGCCTATATCTTTTCTTTCAAAAGTTCTTCTTTCAAAATCGTAACGGGTAGAGGATAAACCGTGTTCGTAACCCAAATCTTGTAAGTGACATTCACCAGCCTGATCGCAAACCGGGCAATCCAACGGGTGATTGATCAATAAGAATTCAACCACACCTTTTCTTGCGTCCACAATTTCAGGAGAAGTATTGTTTACCACTTCCATTCCGTCCATTACCATAGTACGGCAAGAAGCAACAGGTTTAGGCATCGGACGAGGATCTTTATCAGAACCTTTCGTTACTTTAACTATACAAGTACGGCAGTATCCACCGCTGGTTTTCAGCTTAGAATAGTAGCACATCGTTGGAGGAGCTACTTCGGGGCCAATCATTCTTGCTGCTTGCAGAATGGTTGTTCCGTCGGGAACTTGAATTGTATGACCATCAATGGTAACCTTTGGCATATTATATTCTTTTAATGAGCAACTTCTTTTTTAGGAATCAAGGCTTCAAACTCTTGTCGGAAATGACGAATAGCACTTGCCACAGGCCACGCAGCAGCATCACCCAGCGGACAAATTGTATTTCCTTCAATACGTTTTTGAATATCCCACAACAAATCAATATCACTTGGCTTACCGTGACCTTCGGCCAAACGGTGCGCAACTTTTTCCATCCATCCTGTACCTTCACGGCAAGGTGAACATTGTCCACAACTTTCATGATGGTAAAAGCGATTCAAAGTATATAAGTTCATAGGGATACTGGTGTCTTCATCGTACACCATGAATCCGCCCGAACCCAACATAGAACCCGTAGCAAAGCCACCATCACTCAACGATTCGTAAGTCATTAAGCGCGGTTCGCCAGCAGCGGTTTTCAATAACAATTCAGCAGGAATAATAGGTACAGATGATCCGCCCGGAATACAAGCTTTCATTTTTTTACCTTTCCATATACCACCGCAATATTCTTCAGAGTAAACAAATTCTTCAACAGGTAAGCCCAATTCAATTTCGTAAACGCCAGGTTTGTTGATGTGTCCGGAAGCAGAAATCAATTTTGTTCCTGTACTTCTTCCTATACCAATTTTAGCGTATTCGTCGCCACCCATCATTACGATAGGAACGACAGCAGCGATTGTTTCAACGTTGTTTACAACCGTTGGACAACCATATAATCCCGCAATAGCGGGAAAAGGAGGTTTGATACGAGGATTACCTCTTTTGCCTTCCAACGATTCTAACAAAGCCGTTTCTTCACCGCAGATATAAGCACCGCCGCCCACTTGAACATACAAATCAAGAGAGTAATCGCTTCCTAAAATATTTTTTCCTAGTAAACCAGCTGCATAAGCCTCTTCAATCGCTTTTTCTAAAATTCTGGATACATAAAAATACTCACCGCGAATGTAGATGTAGGCAGTATGCACACCTAAGGCGAAGCTTGAAGTAATCATTCCTTCCACCAAAGCGTGAGGAATTTTCTCCATTAAGTATCTGTCTTTAAATGTACCTGGTTCCGATTCGTCGGCGTTGCAAACCAAGTAACGAGGCACACCTTCGGGTTTAGCCAAGAAACTCCATTTCATACCTGTAGGGAAACCCGCTCCACCTCTACCTCTTAAGCCCGATTTTTTCACTTCCTCAACGATAGCTTCGGGAGTCATTGTTTTGATGGCTTTCTCCACAGAAGCATAACCGCCATGTTGCTTGTACACTTCTAAAGTGTGAATATTGGCAACGTGTTCATTATGTATTAATAATTTTTTGCCCATGCTTACAATGTGTTTTTATAATCCATGTCGGTATAACTTCTTCTTCTTCCGTCAGCACGGTAATTATCCAATATGGTGTCGATTTTCTCAGGCGTAAGATTCTCGTGAAAAGAAGCGCCCACCTGCATCATTGGTGCGGTACCGCAACTACCTAAACATTCTACGGTTTTTAAAGAGAACATTCCGTCTTTACTGGTTTCACCGGGTTTGATATTTAATTTTTTACCGATGTAATTTACTACATCGTCGGCTCCTCTTGCCCAGCATGAGGAGGTTCTACAAACTTCCAGTAAACATTTTCCAACGGGTTTAAGGTTGTACATAGAATAGAAAGAAGCCACTTCGTAAACTTCAACAGGTTGAATTTTAAGGATAGAAGCTACATAATCCATTGTTTCCGGACTCAGCCATCCGTCGAATTCGGCTTGGGCAATGTGTAAAATTGGAAGCAAAGCCGATTTGTGTTTGCCTTCAGGATAGCGGCTGATGATCTTGTTCACCGTGGCCATGGCTTCCTCTGAGAATTGTATGTTTTTCTGACTACTCATAATGTTAAGCGTCTAGTTCGCCTGCAATAATATTTAAGCTACTCATGGTAATGATGGCATCCGACAATACAGAGCCCTCAATCATTTTTGCGTAAGCTTGGTAAGTAATGAAACAAGGACGGCGGAAATGCAAACGGTAAGGCTGTCTTCCTCCGTCGCTCACCAAGTAAAATCCTAGTTCGCCATTGGCTCCCTCTACAGAATGATACACTTCACCAATTGGCACATTTGTTTCGCCCATCACAATTTTGAAATGGTAGATTAAAGCTTCCATTTTGGTGTATACATCTTCTTTCGGAGGCAGATAGAATTCAGGAACATCAGCATGGTAAGGACCATCAGGCATTTTATCCATTGCTTGTTTGATAATGCTGATGCTATTCCACATCTCGGCACTTCTCACCATATATCTATCGTAGCTATCACCTTGTTTTCCAACAGGGATAGTGAAATCGAAATCCTGATAAGAAGAATAAGGATTCATCACACGAACATCATAATCTAAACCTGTTGCGCGTAAATTCGGACCGGTAAAGCCATAATTCAAAGCCTCTTCAGGAGACATTGGTCCGGTACCAATAGTACGATCCATAAAGATTCTGTTTCTATTCACTAAATTTTCATATTCACGGAAAGCCTTAGGAAAATCAACTATGAAATCTTTAATTTGTTTCCAGGTTTTTTCGCTGAAATCTCTTTCGAAACCGCCAATTCTACCAATATTGGTAGTTAATCGTGCACCACAAATTCCTTCGTAGATCTCGTAAATTTTTTCTCTTTGTTGAAAGATGTGTGTAAAACCTGTAAGTGCACCACAGTCGACAGCCAAAATAGAATTACAAATCACGTGATCGGCAATACGCGCCAACTCCATGATGATCACTCTCATATAATCAACACGTTTAGGTGTTTGAACACCCAACAATTTTTCCACGGTCATTTCCCAACCAAAGTTGTTGATGGGAGAAGAGCAATAGTTCAAACGATCGGTGATAGGGGTGATTTGGTTGTACGGACGACGTTCCGCCAATTTTTCGAAAGCGCGGTGAATGTATCCAACGGTTGATTCGGCATGAACGATTTTTTCGCCATCCATTGTCAACACGTTTTGAAAAATACCATGCGTTGCGGGATGCGTAGGGCCTAAATTGATGGTATTCAAATTTTGCTCGCTAATGTCTTTATCCTTAATGGTTTCAATCATTGTCGTAAATTTTATCTACCAAACATTGAATCGTTTTTATCGGTACGCGTTCCATCTTCCAAAGCATATTCTTTGCGAAGAGGGAAATAGTCCATTTCATCCATATTTAAAATTCTTCTTAAATCAGGATGGCCTTTAAATATTATTCCAAAGAAATCGTAAGTTTCTCTCTCTTGCCAGTTGGCCGATTTAAAGATATCACACACGGTATCGATTTCGGGTTTAGCTTTAGGTAAACGTGTTTTCAAACGAACACGAGTATTGGTGTAGAGGTTGTGAATGTGGTAAACTACGCCGAGTTCATCGGTAGTGTCGTAGTGCATTCCGCAAACATCTGTAAGAAAAGAAAAGCCCATTTCTTCACTTGCTAAAAAAGCGATGATGCTTTTAATATCATTACTTACAACGGAAATGGTGAGTGCTCCATAAGGTTCACCAACTTCGTTGATGCTTTGTGGGAAGCGGGATTTAAGCGCTTCAACAATTTTGGTGTGTTCAGCGTTATTCGATTCCATAAGATGCTAAAAGAGCTTTATATTCAGGGGAATTTCTTCTTCTTAAAGATTCGTTACCAATCAAATCTTGAATTCTCATTAGGCCATCGATGATTTGTTCAGGGCGAGGCGGGCAGCCAGGAACGTAAACATCAACCGGAACCACTTTATCAATACCTTGCAACACGCTGTAAGTATCGAAAATACCACCGCTTGATGCACAAGCACCCACAGCGATTACCCAACGAGGTTCGGCCATTTGCAAGTAAACTTGTTTTACTATCGGTCCCATTTTTTTAGAGATAGTTCCCATTACCATTAATAAATCGGCCTGACGGGGAGAAAAGCTTAATCTTTCAGCACCAAAGCGAGCCATATCATAGTTGGAAGCCATCGTGGCCATGAACTCAATTCCGCAACATGAAGTAGCGAAAGGGAGAGGCCAAATAGAATTTTTTCTTGCCAGTCCAATCACTTTATCCAATGAGGTAGCCATAAAGCCCTCGCCAACGTGTCCTTCAGGAGGAGCGACGATGTTCACTTTTTTAGTTTCTAATCCCATTTTAAAACGCCTTTTTTAATCACGTAAATAAATCCTAACAACACTACGCCGAGGAAAATCGACATTTGAATGAAGTTGTTCATTCCGGCTTCAAATCCTACGCTTAAATTTTCTTTGAAGTTCACTGCCCATGGATACATAAAAATAATTTCCACATCGAAGAGAACGAATAATATTGCTACTAAAAAATATTTGATTGAAAAAGGTGTGCGGGCATTGCCATGAATTTCGATTCCGCATTCAAAGGGATCGAGTTTCGCTTTTGATTTTCTTTTTGGGCCGAGAAAGTGGGTTGCTAAAATGGTGCCTCCTACAAAGGCCAGCACCACTATCAATTGAACGATAATGGGCAAATAATCATGCGGAGCGCTTATGGTTGCTACTGCTACTTCTGCTGCCATGGATCAAAAATTAAGGTTAAAACAAGTCCCAAGTCTAATACAAATCTCTCCCTCTGGCGGCAAATATAAGGTATATTTTTACAAAAAGGATTGTTGAAAAGATGGAAAATTTCGTGTTTTGTACGAAGGAAAGAACACTAAGTTCTTCTTGCGGAAAATAAAATCATTTTCTAAACAGATTAGAATCCTAATCTCTTCAATTCCCCGGCATCAATTACATACACTCTAAAGTAGGGAACAACTTCCTGGCTCCCATCGGGCAATTGATATTTAATATTGTATAACCACATCATATTTCCATCTTTTAAGGTGTTGGCATATTTGCGCATTTCTGGTGTCATTTCACTTCCGTTGGCGCGAAGTGTATCGGTGGTGGTGTATGTTTCAAAAGAAAGAATTCGAACGGATTTATCAATAGAAGGAATATATCCGGTAATTTTTCCACCAAACACCAATTGCATTTTACTGATGGCGTAATCTTTTTCTACTCCACTTAGTTTTATGTTGGGATGTGGAATTACTTTATAGGTAAGTGCCTTGGCCAGTACTTCTACGCCACTAGGCTTTTTCACATATACATTCACCATGATGAGTTCGCTGGTACTTGCAGAAATTCTGTAGAAATTATCTTTCACCATTTCTATATTTCCACCGCTGGCTTCAACGCGTGAAATTTGATCACCGCCTGAAGGTAAAATGCGAAAAATTTTGCTGGAGCTTTGCATGATATACAAACAGTTGGGCTGTACAGTGATTTCCGCAGAAGCCTTAATAGTAAAAGTTAAATCGCTATCGTTTGCCTCTTGAGCAAAAGAGAAAAGAGGTAAAAAAAATAATGCGATCCATCTCCACATAGCTACAAATTAAAAAATTCTTTTAACGATTTGGCAGAAGCATATTGTCGGTTTACTGGTTTCATTTTGAAAGTGAAATCTTTTTTATCACTGATGGCGCTGAAATCTTCGTAAAAACTAACTAATCCTGATTCATCTACTCCAATAATAAGATTGTCGTTTTTAGGATTGAAAGGAAAATTTCCGAAAGTGCTTTCGTACATCGTGTACATCATTTTTTTGTTTCTTTCCACCAAATAAACTTGTCGGAAATAAGCTTTATTGGTATCAATTTTAAATTCTGCTTTTACAAATTGTTCTTTGGGTAATTTGTTCGGGCAATCGCAATTAAAAGTACCGAAGTTGCTCACGGTAAAAGTTCGTAATACTTCATTTTCCATTGCTCCCGTAATATTTTCATCCACTACATGAATAGGATTGTTGACCATATCAAAATGAATAATTGCCGCTACATTTTTTTTCGCGATTTCCAATCTTTTTGATTTTTCAATTTGTGCTTCGTTGATAGAATCTATCGTCATTTTGTAAGCGTTCATTCTAATTTCATATTTTCTTTTTTCGCTGGTATATTCTGCTTTATTAAGAACAGGCACAGCAGGCACTTCATATTGCGATTTTCCTTTGAAGAAGGTTAAAACATAAGACTCTTTATCTTTTTTTGCCGATACATAATCCCACACTACTTTAGATTTTTGCGGATCGAAATTTGCATTAGGTAAAACTTCAAAGCGTGCATTTTTAAAGTAAGCCAGTTCCGGTAAATCTTTGTAGTTCACATCTAATTTGATATGAAAACGATCTTTATTTTCTTCGTGTGGAAGAATAGGTTTTTCTTGTTCTTTTTGATTTTTTTCAATATTTAATTTTTGTAATTCTTTTTCCTCATTTTTTTGTTTGCTTTCCTCTTTTGCTTTTAAATCTTTAAGTGCTTTCGCCTTGGTGTAATCGGAAGGAGTATTGTCTTTACTCAGGTATTTCCAGTTTTTAGCGTCTTCGTTGTATTGATATAAATTGTAATTCGTTCCATTTTTTTTAGAGTTCAGCATTACTTTAATGGGGGCTTCCGGATTGATTTTTATTTCATTATTTACGGAGCTAAGATCAAACATTCCGGCCGATTCGAAATGATAAGTTGTTCCGGCCGAATCGTAAGTCATGGGTGTTTTACACAAAATTTGATCTATCACATTATGGTATTCTTTGAAGTTCAGAGCCACAGGTTTTGTAAGTGCTTTTCCATTTTTGTCGAGCAATGAATTTTCTTCAAAAACAAGCAATGATCCGTCTTTCGTTTGAACGATAGAAGAATTTTCTACCATTAAGCCTTCTGTGTTATCGGGAATCATTTTCACACTTAAATGATTGTTTGCAGGAGCAGCTGTGTAAGGTTGTTCTTCCGGTAAAAGAAGCAGTGTAGAAGTTAGCACGGCTAAAACACCTGTGCCGCCAGCGATCCATTTCCAGTTGAATTTAGAGGCAGATTTTGCCAGCGCAGCTTTTTGTATAACAACATCAAAGTTCTTGTGTTTCAAGGCTTCTGCGTCGCTCAATTCAAATTTATTATTTTCAATTTTCGTTTTCATAGCATCACATTTTGTTCACCAGCTCTTTCAGTTTCTTAATTATTCTAAATGTTTTTACTCGTGCATTTTCTTCGGAAACACCTAATAAATTAGCTATTTCTTTATGTGAAAGTTGTTGAAAGTATTTCATTTCTATAATTTCCACATCATCGGGAGAGAGTTGTTCCAGTGCTTTTTTCATTTGAGTGAAGAGTTCTTCTTTGTTCACTTCATCGAGTTCTTCTGTAAAATGTCGAAGTTTTTCTTCTTCCACAAAAACCACTGCTTCTCTTTTTTGTTTTCTGAAGAATTGCAGTATTTCATTGCGTGCAATTCCATACAGCCAGGCAACGAAAGGCACCTCTTTTCGTCTGTATTTATGCAGGTTAATTATAGCCTTACTAAATACATCGGAAGTAATTTCAGAAGTAATTTGTTCTTCTCTGATGCGATTAAGTATGTAGCGAAAAATTTTGAGAAAATATCGCTCATATAACTTTTCGAAATGCTTGGGATCATTTATTGCCTTGGCAATAATTTCCCACTCTTCTTCTTGGGTTATGGTAGAGATATGATATTGATTTTGTCCCTGCATATCGTTTCGTTTCTAAAAGTAATATTACAGAGAAAGTGATTTGTTACAATGAAATTCAAAATAATTATAATGGAACTGTAACTTATCTTGTTTCTGAGGCTCTTATTGATCCAAACAACTAAGTAAAAATTCTTCCAAAATTTAAACACTATGAGTCTATTTATGCATCGATGGAAATTATTTTTTTCCGTTTTTTTCTTTCTCTTTTCTGTGTTGCTTCAAGCACAAAATTCTTCCAAAATCATTAATCCTAAAGAGTCTTTCGCTATTACAGATTTCACTTCCTGGCTGCAACGAAATCAGAATTTGAATGTGGCAGTGACGCTTAAAAAAGTGAGTGAATCAACAGATAAATTGGGGTTTACACATTATAAGTATATTCAAATGTTGAACGGTATTGAGATATTTGGTTCCGACATCACCGCCCATTCTAAAGACAGAAAAGTAAATAGTATTACTGGAACTATTGTGCAAACCAATGCTGTAGTGCCTGCCAATAAAGCCGCTTTAACTCCAACGCAAATTATTGAATTGGGAAAAAAGGCATCGAAAGGACAAGTTTTTATGTGGGAGAAAGATTCTTCTTATTTCCCAAAACCTCAATTGCTTTATATCAAGGAACAATTGAAAAATCCAGCTCCGGTTTATGTTTTGGCTTATGTGGTGGATATTTATGCAGCTAAACCTATTTATCGCGCAAATTTGTATTTTGATGCAAACACCGGACGTCTTTTGCTGGAAGATAAAATCATTAAACACATTGATGCCGTTACCAATGTAAATACCGCCTACAGCGGATTACAACCAATCACCGCCTCGCAACCAACCTTATTAGATAGTTTTGAATTGAAAGCAGGAAATATTGGCAATGGAATTTTTACTTATGATATGCATAATGGTACGGATTACAATACGGCGATTATGCCCAAAAATTTCGATAATACCTGGCAATATCCCAGCATAAGAGATAAGGCAATCTTAGATGCTCATTTTGGCGCAGAAAGAACTTTCACTTATTATCAAAGTGTTCACGGAAGAAATTCTATTGATGACCAAGGAATGGTAATTAAAAGCTACGTTCATTTCGATCAAGGAATGGTGAATGCCTTTTGGGATGGGTCACAAATGAGTTATGGCGATGGTGATGGCGTAGAATATAATCCATTAACCAGTTTGGATATTGTGGGCCATGAGTTAACACATGGGGTAACAGAATATTCGGCAAAACTTGTGTATTCAAGTGAATCTGGAGCATTGAATGAATCGTTCAGTGATATTTTTGGAACATGTGTAGAGTATTATGCAAAGCCTGGTTCATTTAGTTGGAAGTTGGGTGATGAAATTAACGTTAATGGCGACCCTATCAGAGACATGTCGAATCCAAAATCAAAAGGACAACCCAATACTTACAAAGGAGAAAATTGGGATCCTATGGAGGAAGTACACACTAATAGTGGTGTTCAAAATTATTGGTTTTATCTTTTAACCGATGGCGGAACCGGAACGAATGATAACAATGATACTTATACTGTTAATGGTTTGGGTTTCAATAAAGCGGAAAGTATTGCATATAGAACTCTTACTGTTTATCTCACTGCAACCAGTAATTACGAGGATACGCGTGACTTTTCTATTCAGGCAGCTGTTGATTTATTTGGCGCATGCTCTCCTGAAGTTGAATCGGTTACCAATGCGTGGTATGCAGTAGGTGTAGGGGAAGAATTTATAAATGGAGTTAAAGCTAAATTTACAAGTAATAAAGTTTATTCTTGTTCGGTTCCGGCCCCCTTCAATTTTAAAAACAAAAGTGTTAATGCTACCACTTTCGCTTGGGATTTTGGTGATGGTGGTGTAAGTACGGATAGAAACCCTACACATGTTTATCTAAATCCTGGAACCTATACGGTTACCTTGATTGCTGATGGCGTTCAAAATTGTGGTAACGGAATGAATGATACCTTAAAAATGGTTGATTTAATAACTACAGAAAACACATTGATTTTGCCCGCAACCACTTGCTCGCCTCAACCAAGCAGTAAATCGGATGAGGCCGGAATAGTGTTCTTTAAGTTTAATACGATATCTAATCATTCTGGCACCAGTGAAGAGGGGTATGAAGATTTTACTTGTGATTTTCAAACCACAGTAAAAGAAGGATCTGCAGTGCCTTTTGAAGTATTAGACACCGCTTCTTTCGGATATTTTTTCAACCCTAATAATGTTAAAATCTGGATTGATTTAAACAACGATGGTGATTTTACTTCTGATGAAACGGTGTATTCAGGTGTGAAAAAAAGCAAACATCAGGGAACTATTGTTATGCCGGCAGGCGTTGTTTACGGTGTGCCATTGAGGTTACGAGTAATGAGCGAAATGGGAAATTTCTCAATAGGCGATGCATGTTATGCTAGTTATAGCGGACAAGCTGAAGATTACGTGGTGGTGTTTGAAGAAAATAAAATAGCCCCAGTAGCTGATTTCACTAGCGATAAAATTGTAGTTCCAAAAGGATCGATGGTTAAATATTTTAATCAATCGTTGAATTTACCTTCTAGCTATAAATGGAATTTTACAGGGGGAACACCTAAAACAAGTACATCAAAAAATCCGAATATTATTTACAACACACCAGGAAAATATACAGCAAAATTAAAAGTGGCAAACACTTATGGCGTGGATTCGATTACTAAAACTTTATACATCGAAGTGATTGATGCCGAGGTGCTGTGTACAGGAGTAAGCTCCATTAAAGAAAGTGGAAGAGTGGTGAAGCCATCAGAAACAAGTGGTTATGGAATCTGTAATTTTTCAGTTACGCCGGGAGATTGCTTTCAATCTATCAATATTATGATTGATTCATTGGCCTTAGACAGCAACACTTTTCAATCGCTAACTATTTATGATGGAGTGGATGAAACAGGATCGGTGTTACTTTATTATTTTCCTGCTATAGATCAGATTAAAAGCTATAGCGATTATTCTTTATTGGCAAACAGTGGTAGCTTTTATATTTCTTATACTCATACCGGTAATGATGAAGGTATAATAGATATTTCCTGGCAAGCTGTAAATAGCAATATACCTACAGGAACAATAGCCTTTTCACCTACTTCTATTGAAGTTGGGGAACAGGTAAGTTTTAGTTATTCAAATAATATGGATACTTATAGCTGGGATTTTAACGACGGAACTATTTCCCCATTAGCAGCACCAACACACAGTTTCACAGCTGCTGGTACTTACAATGTTTCTGTTACAGTTACCGATGATAGCGGTTGTCCGCTTACTGTTAAGGTTCCGGTTAAAGTAGATGAAGCGAGTTCTTCAGTACTGGAAACCCATTCAGGTGATGTTAAAGTATGGCCAAATCCAAGTAATGGAGAAGTGAGTATAGATTTAGGACAAAACTCTAAGTACACACAAGTGGAGGTTTATTCTGCTTATGGAGAAAAAGTGTTTATGCAAAATCTGGCTTCGGGCAGTATAGCAAAACTTTCTCTCTCGCATTTGAGTGATGGTATGTATTACATAAAATTATCATCAGCCAGTGAAGTGAATACCGTTCCTTTGGTATTGCAGAAATAATAAGTAATCAATCAATTAAACCCCCCTCGCAGAAACGCGAGGGGGGTTTAATTTTATGTAATTTGATTTACAATTCGTTGACTTAAAAAATCCCTAAGAGGGGTTATATTAAAACCCACCACTACTAGTGTTTTTTACAAGTAAAAAGAAGTGAGGATGTTTTACAGGAACATTGTAAAAAATTTCAGTAGTTTCATCTTTTTTATTTATTATAAATACTATTCTGTAACTCGAGGATAGTTTCTCTTTTGTTCTTTTTCTTATCATTTGTTTGGAAAAATGAACACAACCTGATTGAATGACTTTTTGAAATCTTGAATAATGAAATGTGCCTACTAAATTATTTTGATTCAATTCTTTAATTAATCTTTTATAACTAATCGAATCAATATTATCTGGCTGATATGAATTGATATATTCTAATACAGGCGTTGAATCTCGCGAGTTGAAATAATATTCTTTGCTTTCATAATAAGTGCTTTTATTATAAAAAGTATACGTATACTGTTCTACTTCAATAAATGCATAATTAAAAGGAATGGAATCAAGATGTTTAAAAATGGAAATAAAATTCTCATTATTTTTCAGCGTCTGAAATACGCTAGCGTTGGCAGTATCAATTTGCGATAAATTAACTTTGAATACGGAATCAGACTTAAGAGATAATTGACCATTCATCTCTATCGCGAACAATAGAAAAATAAAAAGCAGTTTATTCATCAATTAAAAATTACTTCTTCTTAAACACAGGCACAGTGCTACAAGCCTCACCGAACATCAATGTTTTAACGATAGGCTGAAGTTTTACAGTGAGTGCAATGTAAGCCGATTCGGGAATAGGAATTTTACCACAACCCTTCACAATTACACGTGCGTCATGGTACTGTTTCGTGTCAATATTTTCTATGGCAATACGAAGCAAAGCACCTTCTAAATGCGATTTATTTCCGCGAATTAAAACCTTAACATAGGGTTGAAGAGCGGAAGCCAAAAGCATGTACGACCATAACGGAACAATAGCATCGGCAGTGTTGGTAATGGCTACAAATTTATCTTGGTATTGAGTCCAGTTTGTTGCTGCAATTTTATCGCGAAAATCTTTTTCACGCAGCATCACGCCTTCGTATAGAAAGTCTTTTAAATCAATCACCACACGTTCTCCTTTAGGAATAAAATCCTGCAGGTCGAGTTGAATTAATCCGCTATTTTCTATTTTATTTTCTATCATTTTAAATCATTCCTAATTCTATTTGTGCTTCTTCACTCATCATACTTTTATCCCAGGTGGGTTCAAAAGTAATTTGTAAATCGAATCCTTTTACTTCTTCCATTCCCTTTATTTTTTGTTCAATTTCGGCGGGCATAGATTCGGCCGCCGGGCAATTAGGAGAGGTTAAAGTCATGATGATTTTCACCTCAAATGCATCAGAAATTTGAATTTCATAAATCAAACCCAATTCATAAATATCCACTGGAATTTCAGGATCATAAACGGTTTTTAAAACCGATACAATTTTATTTTCAAGTTCAATTTTTTCCATAACTATTTTGCGCCAAACGCTACAGCGTATGTTTTCATTTTTTGTATCATGCTCACCAACCCATTACTGCGATTAGGAGAAAGATGATCTTTCAATCCAATTTTATTGATGAAATCCAAATCACTTTTGGCAACTTCAGCAGCGGGTTGATTGGATAAAACTCTTACCAATAATGCAATAATTCCTTTGGTAATAATGGCATCGCTATCGGCAGTGAATACAATATTTTCTCCTTTTTTTTCGGCAAACAACCACACTCTTGATTGACAACCTCGTACTAAATAATCTTCAGTTTTGTATTCGTCTTTTATTAAAGGCAATTCTTTTCCTAAAGAAATAATATACTCGTATTTGTCTTCCCAATCGGAAAACAATTCGAAGTCTTCTATAATTTCTTTTTCGTTTTCTGTTATTGTATTCATTTTTTGTCTTGTAGGGGCGCCCCT
>JAHEZM010000009.1 GCA_023251075.1 Flavobacteriales bacterium
CCCCTTGCGGGTGCCCGTTTTTATGCCTGTTTGGGCACCCGCAAGGGGCGCCCCTACAAGAGCATTTTCAAACTTCTTTTTAAAGCATCAATAAATATTTTAACTTCTTCTTTGGTATTGTAAAAAGCAAAGGAAGCGCGAGCTGTTCCGCTAATGTTGAATCGTTTCATTAAAGGTTCAGTGCAATGGTGTCCGGTGCGAATAGCAATACCCATTTGATCGAGCAAAGTACCTACATCATAATGATGCGCTCCATCTACCACAAAAGAAATCACTCCTGCTTTTTCTTTTGCTTCCCCAATAATTTTTACGCCTTCTAATTTTTTTATTTCCGTGGTAGCAAATTCTAACAATTCATGTTCGTGTTGAGCTGCCCATTTCCAATCTATTTGGCTGAGGTAATCTATCGTGGCACCAAAAGCAATTCCTTCTGCAATTGCTGGTGTTCCTGCTTCAAATTTATGAGGTAAATCGTTGTAAGTTGTTTTTTCAAACGACACGGATTTAATCATATCTCCCCCCCCTTGATAAGGGGGCATAGCGTTAAGCAAATCTCTTTTTCCGTAGAGCGCACCAATACCCGTTGGACCAAACATTTTGTGTGCAGAGAAAGCGTAAAAATCGCAATCTAAATCCTGCACATCCACTTTCATGTGAGGAACAGCTTGTGCTCCATCCAACAAAACTTTAACGCCTTTTTCATGCGCCAAACGGATGATTTCTTTGACCGGATTAATGCTTCCCAAAGAATTAGAAACATGTGTTATGGCCACTAATTTTGTGGAAGAGGAAAGTTTGTTTTTGAAATCTTCAATATCTAATTCTCCTTTATCGTTGATTGCTACCACTTGTAATTTGCATTCGGTTAACTGCCAGGGCACAATATTGGAGTGATGTTCGGCAGCAGAAATAATTACTTCATCTCCTTTTTTTACAAAAGAATGAGCTACTAAATTAATGGCTTCTGTGGTGCCTTTGGTGAAAATAATTTCTTCGGAATATTTAGCGTTAAAATATTTTTGAATTTTCACACGTGCATCTTCGTAAGCTTGCGTAGCTTGCTGGCTTAGTGTATGTACTCCGCGATGAATATTCGCATTTAAAGTAGTGTAATAATTAGAAAAAGAATCAATTACACTTTGTGGTTTTTGTGAGGTAGCACCGTTATCGAAATACACCAATTGTTTTCCATTCACCTTAGTGTTTAGGAGAGGAAAATCTTTTCGTATTTCATCAAGTGTTTTCAATTTATTGAGCGGCAGAGGTTGCCTGTAATTTCTTTTCTATTTGTTTTTCAATAAATTCTCTCACCACACCATTCTCAACATTGTCGAGTACTTCAGCGGCAAAAGCATTGAGTAATAATTTTTTCGCTGAACTTTCTTTAATTCCGCGTGCGCGTAAATAAAACAATGCTTCGGCATCAAATTGACCGGTAGTGCTACCGTGACTACATTTTACATCATCAGCATAAATCTCTAGTTCTGGTTTTGAATAAGCTTTGGCATTATCGTCGCCAATAATATTGGCATTCGATTGAAATGCCTGAGTTTTTTGTGCGTCTTTATGCACTTTTATTTTACCGTTAAAAACACTGGTGCCTTCATCGTTCACCACACTTTTGTACAATTCTGTTGAGGTACAATGAGGTTTTATATGTTCAACAAAAGTATTGTTATCGAAGTGTTCTTTTCCATTAACATAATTCAACGCATATAGTTTAGCATCGGCTGTTGAACCATCCAATTGAATGTGTAAATTGTTGCGAATCATTTTTCCTGAAAGAGGAAAAGTGTTGATGTGGAACTGACTGTTTTTTTGCTGGTAGACGGAGTCGGTAGAAATGTGATTGGTTGCATCATTTTCATATTGCAATTTATTCACGGTAAGTTTTCCTCCATCCAATACAACGTATTCAGAAATGCTGTTGGTTAAAGCATTATCGGTTTCTATTGTATCGTAAGAAAAAATTACTTCTGCTTTGGCATTTTTACCAATTACAATTAAGTTTCTTGGCTGAGAGGAAATTTTAGATCCTTCATTCAAAAAAATCACATGAACAGGTTTATCTAATTTTTCTCCGTTTTTAACATTCAAATACAAGCCATCTTGAGAATAAGCAGAATTTAAAGCAATGAAAGAATTCATTTTTGCTTTTGCTAAAGTGCCGAAATAAGTTTCCATGAAGGGACCAAATTTCCCTTTAGCAGCATTGATGTTCATAATAACAAACGGAGCGTGCTCATCATCAATAATGGTAGAAAATGCGGGAGCAAAAAATCCGTTGATAAACACCAATTGATAAGCATCTAAACCAGCTATTTTATGGTCGTCGATATTTCTATTATTGATCGATGTTTGTGGTTTAAATTCGTCGCGAAGAATATTACTAACAGAAGTGTATTTCCACAATTCATCTTTGGTAGTAGGAAATTCGCTCTCTTTTAAATGTTCAAGAGCCAATTCACGCACCTTAATGAAATTTTTCCCTTCGTTCGAAAAATCTTGTCCTTCGAAATTAATGAGGAATTTTTCTTTATCGCTTAACTTAAAACTCATTTTGCTTTTGCTGTTTCTTTAGTTAGCCAATCGTATCCTTTTTTCTCCAATTCCAATGCTAATTTTTTATCACCGGATTTAATTATTTTTCCATCAAATAAAACGTGAACAACATCGGGAACTATATAATCCAACAATCTTTGGTAGTGAGTGATTACAACGAAAGCATTGTTTTTATTTTTTAGTTGATTTACACCATTGGCCACTACTTTAAGTGCATCGATATCCAAGCCAGAATCGGTTTCATCTAAAATTCCTAAAGTGGGATTCAACATTGCCATTTGAAAAATTTCATTTCTCTTTTTCTCACCGCCACTAAATCCTTCATTTAAGGAACGATTCGCCAATTTACCATCTAATTCTACCAAAGCCTGTTTATCTTTCAATAGCTTCATAAATTCTTTGGTGTCTAAAGGTTGAAGTTTGTTGTATTCACGAACTTCATTCACCGCAGTTTTAATGAAGTTGATATTAGAAACACCCGGAATTTCTACGGGATACTGAAAAGCCAAAAACACACCTTCTCCTGCTCTTGCTTCTGGAGATAAATCCAATAGATCTTTTCCATTGAAAGTGACAGAACCACCAGTAACTTCATAATCTTCTCTTCCTGCTAAAACAGCAGCTAGAGTACTTTTTCCAGAACCGTTGGGCCCCATGATAGCGTGTACTTCGCCTGCTTTAACCTCAAGGTTTAAACCTTTTAAAATTTCTTTTCCGTTGATGGAAGCTTTTAATCCTTTAATCTTTAACATATCTTTTTTTAATTATTATCCTACCGAACCTTCTAATGAAATTTCCAGCAATTTTTTTGCCTCAACAGCAAATTCCATTGGCAAATTATCCATTACATTTTTACAAAATCCATTCACGATTAAGCTAATTGCTTTATCGGTTTTTATTCCTCGTTGATTGCAATAGAACAGTTGGTCTTCACCAATTTTAGAAGTGGTTGCTTCATGTTCAATCTTTGCCGATTTGTTGTTGCATTCAATATATGGATAAGTATGTGCACCGCATTTATCGCCCAACAGCAAGGAATCACATTGAGAGAAATTTCTTGCGTTTACAGCACCTTTGTTAATCTTCACTAAACCTCGATAAGAGTTGTTGCTTTTCCCGGCAGAGATTCCTTTAGTGATAATAGTACTTTTGGTATTCTTACCAATATGAATCATTTTGGTACCTGTATCTGCTTGCTGAAAATTGTTGGTTACTGCAACAGAATAGAATTCACCTACACTATTATCCCCCTTTAAGATACAAGAAGGATATTTCCAGGTGATTGCCGATCCTGTTTCTACTTGAGTCCATGAAATTTTAGAATTCACACCCGCGCAAATCCCGCGTTTAGTAACGAAGTTGTAAATTCCACCTTTCCCTTTTGCATCACCAGGATACCAGTTTTGGACAGTTGAATATTTTATTTCTGCGTTATCCAATGCTACCAACTCCACTACTGCTGCGTGCAACTGATTTTCATCTCGTTGAGGAGCGGTACATCCTTCCAAATAACTTACATATGCTCCTTCTTCTGCAACAATCAAGGTTCTTTCAAACTGTCCGGTATTTGCTTCGTTGATTCGGAAATAAGTTGATAATTCCATAGGACAACGAACGCCCTTTGGAATATAGCAGAATGAACCATCTGTAAATACAGCGCTATTGAGTGCTGCATAGTAGTTATCTGTCATTGGAACTACTGTTCCTAAATATTTTTTAATTAATTCGGGGTGATTTTGAACGGCATCACTAAAAGAACCAAAGATGATTCCCAATTCCATCAATTTTTCTTTGAAAGTGGTTTTCACCGACACACTATCCATCACTACATCCACAGCAACCCCTGATAGAATTTTTTGTTCATCTAAAGGGATTCCCAACTTATTGAAAGTTTTCAAAATTTCAGGATCTACTTCATCCAGGCTATTCAATACTTTTTTAGGCTTAGGTGCTGAGTAGTAGCAAATCTCTTGAAAATCAATTTCCGGATAATGAACATGAGCCCAAGTTGGCTCTTCCATATCTTTCCATACTTTAAATGCTTTTAGGCGCCATTCCAATAGCCACTCTGGTTCATTTTTTTTAGAAGAAATTAATCGGATAATATCTTCATTAAGCCCTTTCGGTGCTTTATCCGATTCAACATCGGTAGTGAAGCCCCACTTATAATCACCACTGGTAGCATCTTTTATTGCCTTTTCACTTTCGCTCATAATTCAAATATTACACGGCGAAGCTTTCGCCACAACCACAGGTTCTTGATGCATTGGGATTATTGAAATTGAATCCTTTGCCATTTAATCCTCCTTCAAATTCAAGGGTAGTACCCGCCAAGTACAACAGACTTTTTTTATCTATCACGATTTTAACCCCTTTGTCTTCAAACACTTTGTCTTCTGGTTTTAATTCGGTGTCGAATTTCAGATCATAGGAAAGTCCTGAACAACCACCGCTCTTAACTCCAACACGAATAAAACTGCCCGGAGCATTACTACCATCGTTCAGTAATTTTTCTACCTGATTTTTTGCGCTTTCACTTACGTTTATCATAGCTAAAGTTTTATTTAGATTAATTCTAAACAACACAAAAATACCTAAAAAAGGGTATATGACAAATAAATGGAAAGAATTATGAGGGAATGGTTCAAGATAAAGTGAGGATTTTTACATTTTTATTATATTTTAGAGGGCGAATAGCATTGAATTAATTAAGAATAAATGCAGTAAATTGTTAGCGATATGGATTTGGTAGAAAACGGAATACTCAACAAAACGCAAAATATTCACCCCTGGGAATTAGTTAGGTTGGGAGTTATTGCCAGTAATGTTGCTAAAATTGCTGAAGACATAAGTATTCCCGTTTCATTGATTGACATAGGTTGTGGAGATGCATTTGTTATTTCAAATTTGCAAAAGCAATTCAAATTTGAATCCTTTCATGCTGTGGATATTAATTTCACTTCTACTCAAATTGATCAATTAAAAAAAGAATATCCTAAGATTGATTTTCATTCTGATTTAAAGGAAGTAGAAATTTCACCCAAAAGAGCTTATATCCTTTTGTTGAATGATGTTATTGAACATATAGAGGCGGATCATGATTTTATTGATTTTCTGAAAGCGACAGTTATAGATAAATGTGAAAATGTAAGTTTGTTTATCACTGTTCCTGCTTTTCAATTTGTGTTTTCCAGCCATGATATTGATTTAGGGCATTATCGCAGATACACTTTAGGTCAGGTGCTTAAGTATAATGATGCTTTAAAGATGCAAATTACCAGTAAAGGATATTTCTTTACATCTCTCTTAATGGTGAGGTTTTTACAAAGGATAATTTCTTTTAAGAAACCAGAAGCGTCGAAGGGAAATATAGGTATTGCCGGATGGAATCATGGAAAAGTGGTTACAAATGTTTTTATATTAATACTGAAAACCGATCTGTTTTTCACGAGATCTCTCGCTTTAGTAGGCATTAAAATACCGGGATTGTCAACTTTTGCAGTATTTAGAAAGAAATGAAAAAAAGTGTTTGTATAATACCTTTTTATAATGAGGAAAAAAGGATAGATTTTTCCAAGTTCGAAGAAGCATTTTCTAATAAAGACATTTTTTTTTGTTTGGTGGATGATGGTTCTAAAGACAATACTTTGGAGCTCCTGTATAATTTTAAAAAACAGCATAACAATATTCAGGTAATTAAGAATAAGTCAAACGTAGGAAAAGCAGAAACAATTCGTTTGGCTATGCTTGAGTTAATTACGGATGCAGAGGTTGAATATGTTGGTTTTTTAGATTGTGATTTCGCTACTCCATTTTATGAATATGCAAGATTAAACAAGTTGATTAAAGAGAAGGAAATGGAAGTGGTATTTGGGTCAAGAATCAAATTGTATGGAAAGGATATTGAAAGAAATGCCAGCAGGCACTACTTTTCAAGAATATTCACCACAATAGCCAATATATTATTTAGCTTAGAAATTTACGATACTCAATGTGGATGTAAAATATTTCACAAAGTCCTGATTTCGGATGCATTTAGCAAGAAATTCTTGTCGAAATGGCTTTTCGATATTGAAATATTTACACGGCTTTTCTCTAAAAATAAAAAAGTTAGGATTCTTGAAGAGGGGCTTTATGAGTGGAAGGAAATAGGAGGTTCAAAAATTAAAATAACCGATTTTTTAAAATTTCCTTTTGAATTATTTTATCTTTTTTATAAATACAGAATTCGTAAATATTACGAGAAAAATTAATTCCCTATTTATAGTCTTTTTCAGCACAATTTATATGATTGTATCTTTCGTGTAAATTAGAGTTGTGTGTCATTATTACAGCTCCTTTAACACCGTAATATTTCCAAAAATTCTTATTAATTCGAACTATTTCGTATGGAATATTAGGAGACGTAGGTTCAATTAAATGTTCCCGTAATACTCCTTCTTTTGGAAGAAAAGGAATCCATAAGGTATCATTTTTACTGATATTTGATTTGGTTATTTTACAAACCATTTCATCATAAGCTTCAGCATATTTTTTTGCAATTGCTTGGTTAGTTATCGTGTGTTTAGCGTTATATCCCAAGTAAGTCAACATAAGTAATATTAAAGCAATATTTTCAATTAACGATAAATGCTTTTTTTGCAACCAATTTCTGAGGTAGCTTTTGAAAATAAGGGTGTAGTAAGTCATAAAAACTATGTAAAGCCAAGTATTCATCACCCATACTCTGTATCCGTAATAAAAAAGTTTTGTAGCAATAAAAAGCGATACCATGTTTAGTATCGCAAAAAATATTAATGTAACTAAAGGTAATGTAAGCTTCCAACCCGTTAACCTGATCTTGCTGATGAGTGCCTCAGGTAAAATTAAAGCAATTATAGTGGTGAAAAATAAAGTTCTTGGAAGATGCTTAACATATTCATCAAAAAGAACCAATTTTATGATGGGTAGAATATTACTTTCTTCGTTTTCGTTGGTAATAGATCGAACCCAATTACCGGGGGCAACTACGTACAAAACAATGGCTATGGCCATGATAATAAGGGAAAAAAACATTTTTTTATCAAATGTTTTTTTAAATGTAAGAGTGTATAAAAAAAGCAATCCATAAGCGCTATATACCAAAAGGGAGAAGTTAATTCTTGACATCATAACAACAATGAAGAAGGGGAGAGCAAACCATGGTTTGTTGCGTAACATAAAACCTATTCCCCAAAATGTAAAACTTAAGCTCGCTATATAAGTTGTTCCTGCCATCCAATGATATGTGCCTTGAACGTCTATAGATAAAAAATAACTAGCGCATATTATTACAGAAGCGGTTAGTAAACTGTCTATCAATTCTACTTTTGCGCCAATTCTTTGGAAAAAAGAGTGAAATACAAAACAGCATGAGGCAATGTTTAAAAGTAGTGTTAAACTCAGAAAAACAGGAATAGGGAAATAAAAGAAAAGATATTCTCTTACAAAAATCAGATACGATCCTTCGTAGTTAAAATACAACCAATTTGCTGCATTCCATGCTCCGCCATTGGCTCTAACGTGTTCCATTAAAGTATAATCGTCGGAGGAATAGCGGGTATAAAAACTAATTATAATAAAAAACACCGGAAAACTTAGTGTAACCAATAACTTAAAACATCGAAAAACCAAAGTATCAGCAAAATTATCTTGATTTGGAAGAAGACTGTTATTAGTCATAAAATGAAGCAATAGTTATTGCAATTTCGAAGGCTTTATTCTGCAAACATAAATCAAAATCAACAAATCAGAAATTGCCTTTTTAATCACCTTAAAAGAAGCCCCTTTGGAGGCGCCTGCCTCGCGAGGAAGATATTTGGATGGAAGTTCAATCATTTCATATTGGTGCTTAAGCAAAAAGAATACATTTTCTGATTCTACCAAAGAGCTTCTTAATGTAATTTTTTGCTTTTTAAAAAATGATGTAGGGTAAATTTTAACCCAATTGATATCCAAAACGCTAATTCCTAACAAGTATTTATTAACGGCTTTATTTAAGAAAGACAAATAATTTCTTCGGGTATTGTATACCAAATTTTCTTTTCTGAAATAACAAACAAATTGATTTTCCTGTAATTCAACACCATCCAACATGGTAACATCAAATTGTCCATCGGCAGGAACATTAGCTACCCACTTTTTACTTGCATTAAAATGAATATCGCGAAGAGTTTCACCAATACCTGCATTTATAGGATGATAAATTACTTTAATGTTAGAATTGTTTAAAGTTAATTTAGCACATAGATCTTTGGATCCATCAGTACTTCCATCATCCACGATCAAGATCTCAAAATTTTTTGAACGAGTTGATAAAAAGGAATCAATGGCCGATACCGTTTTTTCCAAAGAACCCAACTCATTATAACACATTACCCCTATGGTAATAGAATTGAATATAGACTCTTTATCGGTGTTTATGGCTTTCAATTCAGTATTGATTGATTATGTCTATAACAGTTTGTACTTCAGCATCCGTTAATTCAGCGTACATAGGCAAACTAATACAATGAGATGCTAGGTATTCGGAATTAGGGAAATCACCTACCTTATAACCTAAATTTTGATAAGCCTTTTGTAGGTGACAGGGAACAGGGTAATGCAATCCGGGATTGATGTTTTTATCTTGTAAATATTTTATAAACGCATCTCTATTCTCGGTAGTAACTACAAACAAATGAAATACAGAATCAGTAAAACTTGGCTGTATTTGCATCGTAATTTTTTCATTTTTTATTTCGGCAAAATATTTTTTTGCTATTTCCTTTCTACGTGTATTCCAGCCTTCCAAATATTTCAATTTAATGGTTAAGGAAGCTGCTTCTAATCCACCCATTCTCATATTAAACCCTATCTCGTCATGATAATATCTTACCATTGATCCATGATTGCGTAAGCTATGTAAATGTGTGTTGTACTTCTCAGTATTAGTAGTGATTCCTCCTCCTTCGCCGCAAGCCCCTAAATTTTTTCCCGGATAAAAACTAAAACAGGCCATTTCACCAAATCCTCCTACTTGTTTCCCTTTGTATTTAGCGCCATGGGCCTGAGCTGCATCTTCTACTAAAAATAAATTGTGTTTCTTGGCAATGGCTTGCACCGCATCTATATCAAAAGGCTGTCCATATAAATGAACTCCAATAATGGCTTTTGTTTTGGGGGTGATTTTTGCTTCAATCAACTGTGGATTTATTTCCCAAGTATCTTTTGTACAATCTACAAAAACAGGAGTAGCTCCAGAATAAGAGACCCCCCATGCAGTAGCGATAAACGTGTTAGCAGGAATAATAACCTCGTCGCCGTGTCCAATACCTAAAGCCAACATAGCCAAATGTAAAGCCGATGTTCCATTGTTAACCCCTATAGCATATTTAGTGTCACAATAAACACTAAAGTTTTTTTCAAAGTCTTCTACAAATTTCCCTCCCGAAAATGCAGTGTCCTCATATACTTTTTCAAAAGCTGCAAACACCTCTTTTTTAACATTGAGGTGTTGTTGTTTTAAATCTAAGCAAGGAATTTTTTTCATTGACACTTATTTTGAAATTACTTTTTTATGATACGTGCTGGATTTCCGGCCATAATGGCACCAGAAGGCACGTCTTTTGTTACCACAGCACCTGCACCAATGAGTGCATTTTCCCCAATTGTAATTCCACAAAGAATGGTGGCATTGCTACCTATGGAAGCTCCTTTTTTTACAACTGTTTCTAGTGTTTTCCAATCATTATCTGTTTGGATTGAACCATCTTCATTAACGGCTTTTGGAAATAAATCATTTGTAAACATTACCCCATGACCAATAAAACAATTATCGTGAATATGCACTCCTTCGCAAATGAAAGTGTGACTACTTATTTTACAATTTTTACCTATCGTTACGCCTTTTTGTATTTCTACGAATGCCCCTACTTTTGAATTGTCGTTGATACTACAACCATAGGCATTCACAAAATTGAAAATTTTAACCCCATTTCCTACATGTACATTTACCAATGATCTTCTGGGTTCGTCTATGTTTAATAATTCCATGTTATAATTTTATTTCTTTGCCGTTTTGTTTAATGGATTGTTGTGCCGCTTCTAATATTTTCACCACATTTATTCCTAGACTTGCGCTTGATAAAGGATCTCTATCCTCCAAAATAGATGAAATAAAATCATTAGCCATTCCCGATAAAGCCTCAGTGTTTTTCAGCTTTGGAATAAAAATATCTCCTAAACGATAATCAATATAAATTTGTTTACGGTCTTCATCTGAATTCACAGAATAACCTGTGTCATAAAGTTTTACTTTCTCTGTTGGTTCAGTATCATCATATACCATCATTTTTTTACTACCACCTACCAGCATTGTGCGTAATTTTACTGGAGAACTCCATGAACAATTGAAATGAGCAATCATGTCAGAGCTATAGTTCATGGTGAGATAGGCAATATTTTCAATGCCATTTTTTAAATGTGAAATACCAGTTGCATTTACGCTATAAGGAATATCATCCGACAAATAATTTAAGATAGAAAGATCGTGTGGTGCTAAATCCCACAATACATTAACATCAGGTTGAAATAAACCTAAATTGATGCGTGTAGAATCAAAATAATTCACTTTTCCAATATCTCCTTTAATAATTAACTCTTTCATTTTTTGTACCGCCGGAGTGTATAAAAAAGTATGATCCACCATCAACTTCTTTTTTTTCTTGGCCGCTAATTCAATCAATATTTCTGCTTCTGCAACAGAGGAAGTCATAGGTTTTTCAATCAAAACATGTTTTCCGGCTTCTAAGGCTTTTTTAGCAAATTCAAAGTGGGTAAAAACGGGAGTAGCAATAACAACTATATCAATATCGGTTCTTTTAAATGCATCGTCAGTATTTGTTGATATTTCAATGGTGGGGTAGGAATTTTGTGCAATTTTTAATCTTTCCTGTCGCCCATCAATAACCAGTTTTAAGGAGCAATTAGAGAGTGACGAAAAATTTCGAACCAAATTTGGCCCCCAATATCCATATCCAATAATTGCTATGTTCATCATTAATTTTTTCGTAAATATAAAGTAAAATATGAGACCCCATTTCTGGTAAAAAAAAATTGCTATTGTTTTTTAAACAATAGCAATTTTAAGCTCGAACGATACAATGTTTCTAAAACTCAAAGGTCTCCAAAAATTTTGTTGTAATCTCTCCATCAATGAATGTTTTATTATCCATTAATTTTAAGTGAAAAGGAATAGTTGTTTTTATTCCTTCACAAACGAATTCTTCTAAAGCACGTTTCATTTTAGCAATTGCCTCTTCACGTGTTTGGGCTACCGTGATCAGTTTACCAATCATTGAATCGTAATTCGGTGGAATTTTATATCCTGCATAAGCATGCGTATCGATACGAATACCATGTCCGCCGGGAGAGTGAAAATTAGTAATTGTTCCGGGAGAAGGTCGGAAATCATTGTATGGATCTTCCGCATTGATACGACACTGAATAGCGTGTAATTGTGGCTCGTAGTTTTTTCCTGAAATGGCTATTCCTGCAGCCACTTTAATTTGCTCACGAATTAAATCGTAATTAATTACTTCTTCTGTGATCGTATGTTCTACCTGAATACGGGTATTCATTTCCATGAAGTAAAAATTGCGGTGTTTATCTACCAAAAATTCTACTGTACCAACACCTTCATATTTCACAGCTTTAGCTGCTTTAATAGCTGCTTCACCCATTTTCTTACGTAGGTCTTTAGTCATGAAAGGAGAAGGAGTTTCTTCCACCAATTTTTGGTGACGACGTTGCACTGAACAATCTCTTTCTGAAAGATGACAAGCTCTGCCGAATTGATCCCCCACAATTTGGATTTCAATGTGACGGGGATCTTCAATGTATTTCTCCATGTACAAGGCATCATTACCAAAAGCCGCACCCGATTCACGTCTTGCGCTATCAATAGCTTCTTCTAATTTATCTTCAGCCCAAACAATACGCATCCCTCTACCACCACCACCTGCAGAAGCTTTCACAATTACAGGATATTTAATTTCTTTTGCGTTTTTCTTTGCTTCAGCAATACTTCCAATCACACCATCAGAACCTGGAATTACAGGCACCTTTGCTTTTTTCATGGTTTCTTTTGCATTTGCTTTGTCACCCATTGCTTCAATCATTTCAGGCGAAGCACCAATAAATTTAATTCCATGTTCCTGACAAATTCTAGAGAACTTAGCATTCTCTGATAAAAATCCGTAACCAGGATGCACAGCATCAGCATTGGTAATTTCACAGGCCGCAATAATGCGGTGCATGGATAGGTAAGATTCAGAACTTGGGGGCGGACCGATACATACTGCTTCATCAGCAAAACGCACATGTAAGCTATCTTTATCTGCTGTGGAATACACCGCAACAGTTTTAATTCCCATTTCTTTACAGGTACGAATTACACGTAGCGCAATTTCCCCGCGGTTGGCGATCAATATTTTTTTAAACATAACAGAAAGCCCTTTTGGGCGGTTATTGTTTGTAAATTATACGTTTGGATCGATCAAGAACATTGGTTGATCGTACTCGATTGGAGTTTTATCTGTCAATAAAATCTTAACGATTTTACCTGATACCTCAGACTCAATCTCATTGAATAATTTCATGGCTTCTACCACGCAAAGTACTGTTCCCGGTTTAACCACATCGCCTTCTTTAACGAAAATAGGTTTATCAGGAGATGGTTTGCTGTAGTAAGTTCCAATCATTGGAGATTTTACCGTGATGTAATTTGCATTTTCATCTGCTTTTTGGGCTGCGGCAGCTACTGGAGCGGCAACAGTTACTGGTGCTGGCGCAGGTGTTGCTACTATATGTTGCACAGGTGCCGGAGCAGCAGCAGAAACTATATGTGTTTCAGGCAATTTGTTTTTTACTACCAGCTTAAAGCCTTTTGTTTCTAGTTCTACTTCGCTCACATTTGACTTCGCGACAAATTTGATGAGGTCTTGAATTTCATTTAATTCCATAATCCCGTTGCGTTTAAAAATTCCTGACTAAAATATGTTTTTTTTATGAATTATAAGCCCATTTCACATAAGCGGCTCCCCAAGTGAAACCACCACCGAAAGCAGCAAGAACAATGTTATCGCCCTTCTTCAGTTTTTTCTCGTAATCCCACAAGCACAATGGTAAAGTTCCTGCAGTGGTATTACCGTATTTTTGAATATTAATCATCACTTTTTCATCAGGCAAGCCCATTCTTTCTGATGTGGCGCTAATGATACGAAGATTTGCCTGATGAGGAACCAGCCACGCAATATCTTCCGATTTCAATTTATTTCTTTCCATGATCTCCGCAGAAACCTCAGCCATGTTGGTTACCGCAAATTTGAAAACTGTTTTGCCTTCCTGAAAAACATAATGTTTACCAGAATCAACTGTTTCATGAGATGCCGGCATCAATGATCCCCCGGCCAATTGGTACAAGAAATTTCTTCCCGATCCATCGCTTTTTAACACGCTATCTACCAATCCAAAACCTTCTTCATTGGGCTCTAATAAAACGGCACCAGCACCATCACCAAAGATGATACAGGTTGCGCGATCTTTGTAGTTCATGATAGCCGACATTTTATCTGCCCCCACTACTACCACTTTTTTATGTTTTCCTGATTCAATAAAACTTGCACCAGTTGATAGTGCATATAGAAATCCTGAACAAGCTGCGCCCAAGTCGAAACTCCAGGCATTTTTCGCTCCTATTTTATCGCAAAGGATATTCGCTGTAGATGGAAAAGGCATATCGGGAGTAACAGTAGCTACAATCAAACATTCAATTTCTTCTGGAGAAATCCCTCTTTTTTTGCAAAGTTCTTTAACCGCTTCAGCACCCATATCAGAGGTAGCTAAATCACCTTTTAAAATTCTTCTTTCTTTGATTCCCGTACGAGTAGTGATCCATTCATCGGTAGTATCTACCATTTTTTCCAGCTCTGCGTTGGTTAAAATATAGTCGGGAACATATCCTCCTACAGCAGTGATGGCAGCGGTAATTTTGCCCATTTAGTTAAATGCTTCTTTAATTGTATTGCAAAGATTGGCAGCCGCCACATCTTTGGTTAATAAGATCATATTTTTAACGGCAATTTCGTTTGAAATTCCGTGTCCTACCACAGCAGTTGAATTAATTCCAAGTATAGGGCTTCCACCATATATTTCGTAATTAAATCTTTCGAAATAAGGATCCACAATTCCTCTTCTCTTCATAATATGATAAATTCCTTCTCCCTCTTTAATCACGATGTTTCCAGTAAATCCATCGCAAACAATCACATCACATTTATCTTCAAAAACATCTCTTCCTTCAATATTTCCAACGAAATTAAAATCTTTGGTGTCTTTCATCAAGCCGTAAGCAGCCTGGGTATTTAAATTTCCTTTTTCTGCTTCTTCGCCAATGTTTAATAAAGCAACACGAGGACTCTCGTATTTTAAAATGAGTTTAGCGTAAATAGAACCTAAAACGCCAAATTGATACAATACATCAGGTTTACAATCTGCATTAACGCCAACATCTAATATTACATTGGTATTTCCATTTTCTTTGGGAAGGAGAGAAATAAGTGAAGGACGAATAAGTCCGGGTACTGTTTTCACTGCATACATAGCTCCAACCATCATAGCGCCTGTATTTCCGGCGCTGGCGAAACCATCTAGTTGTTTGGTGGCTAACATTTTATAGCCTACAGAAATGGAGGAATCTGGTTTTTCTTTGAAAGCTTTTACGGGATGTTCAGCCATTTCTATAACAGAGCTGGTATGAACTATAGTGAAGTCGCTTTCTTTACCGCCATAAACAGCTAACTGTTCACGAATAAGATCAGCGTCGCCAATGAGAACTAACTCTACATCTGCTGGCAATTCTTTTCTTGCCGCAACGGCTCCGCCGGTGGTAGTTTTGGGAGCATAGTCGCCTCCCATTATATCTATACCAATTCGCATTTTAAATGCAGGTATGACTAATTAAGCTGCAACAGTTTTTTCGATCGCTTGCTTTCCTTTGTAATATCCACACTCACCGCAAACTCTGTGTAATTGCACAGTAGCGCCGCAGTTTGAACAAGATGAAATGGTAGGAGCAACCGCTTTATAGTGCGTTCTTCTTTTGTCTCTTCTTTGTGTTGAGTGCCTTCTCTTAGGATGTGCCATGGTCTATTTAATTTAATTACTAAAACTTTTTAATTTGTCCCAACGCGGGTCAATATCTTTATTTTCTTGCGGAGCTAGTTTCTCCAATGCCTTAATTGCTTCTTTATTGCAGGTGCTATTTCCTTCTTTATCATCAGGATGCACCATTTTCAATGGTAAAGAGAGGGTAATTGCTTCGTAGATGTAATGACGAATATCGATCTGATTGTCTTGCGGATTCAATAAAACAACGTCTTCCGACTCTGTTTCATGTTCTGCAGCGTTCAGTTTAATGGTTAAATGATCTGTTCCATCAACAGCTTGTTGAAACGAATCACCACAACGATCGCATATAGCATCTATATAACCCTTGAAGTTAAAGTTTAAAAGAAGCACTCCCGGTTTCTTTTCCAGTAGTAAATCCAACTTAACTTCACCTTTCTCTATTATAGAGTAATCAAGGCTTTCAAAGAACTTCTCATCAATGTTAAAGCTGTAATCGTGCTTCCCTTCTTTCAGTCCCACGAAATTAATTACAAACTCTTTCATCATCTCATTTTTTTTCAGAGAGCCGACAAAGATAATAAAAAAATGAATTACGCAAGAATTTAGGGATTTTCCTTACAGCAGCGTGCTTTTACCTGGAATATCTGCCTGAATTAATTTTCCATTCCTCTTAAACTTCTTTCTTCTTCGCTATATCTGGCACCTCTTCCAAAGGTCTCTTTGTCAACAATTTGAAGAGGGTTGGCTGTAATTTCTTTGTTCAGTTTTCTGTTTTCTATAATATCCAGTGCTTCATAAATAGCGCTTCTAAATGAGCTTTCATCTGCTTTTCCTTGTCCGGCAATCTCATAGGCAGTGCCATGATCTGGAGAGGTACGCACAAAAGGGAGGCCGGCTGTAAAGTTTACGCCACTGCCAAAACTTAAGGTTTTAAAAGGAATTAGCCCTTGATCGTGGTACATGGCCAACACGGCATCGAAATTTTTATATACTCCATTTCCAAAAAACCCATCGGCTGAATAAGGTCCCATTGCAAAAATCCCTGCTTCTTTAGCCTTTTTAAGGGCGGGTTCTATGATTTCAATTTCCTCTTTACCTAAGAGGCCGTTATCCCCGGCATGTGGATTTAATCCCAACACCGCTATTTTTGGTTTTCTGATCTGATAATCTTCTTTTAGGCTGTTGTTCACCAATTTCAATTTTGAAAGAATTTTTTCCGCATTGATATTTTTGGCTACTTCTGCCATGGGAACATGGCCGGTTACCACTCCTATTTTCAACCCTTCGCTTACCATGAACATTAAGCTGTCTTTTGCACCAGCTAAATTTTCAAGATATTCTGTGTGTCCCGGAAATTTAAAAGTTTCCGATTGGATGTTGTCCTTATTAATAGGAGCAGTGATTAGGGCATGAATTTTTTTCTCTAGCAAATCTTTCCCAGCTCTTTCTAATGCGCTCAATGCAGCAGCTCCAGCGGCCTTAGTGATTTCACCCGGTTGTGTATCGGCGGTATCATCAATGCAGTTTACTAAATTGATTTTTTTGTGCACTACATTGTTAATGTTATCCAGCAACTGAAAATTTATCCCTTCAATTTTCAGTAAATCACGATAGAAAGTAAAGTGTTTTCTTGAACCATAAATTACGGGAGTGAACATTTCTAACAAACGATTATCAGAAAATGTTTTTAAAATAACTTCGTAACCAATTCCGTTGAAATCGCCGTGTGTAATTCCTATTATTAATTTTTTATCGCTCATTTTTTCTATAAATTGTGATTAGGTTTGTGTATTCATAGCTCTAACTACGAACATTAAAGCACAAACTATTTTATATAAACCGCCCCTAAGATACGTATCTTTGAAACGGATGCAGAAAATACTCGTCATATTATTTTTGTTTTTTCATGTTTTTGCTATTGCAACGCACAACAGAGCGGGCGAAATCACTTATACCCAAACGGGTCCCAACACCATTGAAATTACGGTAACCACCTTCACTAAAAGCACCAGTGAGGCCGATCGGCCAAAAATTCAAATCAATTGGGGTGATGGAAAAACCGAAGAAATTAACAGAGATTCGGGTTTTCCGCAGCCTTATTCCAATGATATCAATATCAATCGTTACACCTTTACTCATGTTTATCCCTCTACGGGTGAATTTGAAATTAGCTTTGAAGATGCCAATAGAAATGCCGATGTGATCAATATTCCCAATTCGGTTAACATTCCTTTTTATGTCCACAGTAAGGTAGTATTAAACCCATTTATTGGCACGAATTCTTCTCCTGTACTCTTATATGCGCCCATTGATGATGCTTGCCTGGGAAAAATTTACATTCACAATCCAGGTGCTTATGATGTCGATGGAGATGTTCTGAAATATTCTATAGTAAATTGTTTCGGAGAAGGAGGGAATCCTATTGCTGGTTACACCTTGCCCGCCGGTGTTACTATGGATGCTAATTCCGGTGATTTTATCTGGAATGCCCCCAATCAGGTGGGAGAGTATAATTTTGCCTTATTAATTGAAGAGTATAGAAATGGATATAAAGTGGGTGAGATTTTGCGGGATATGCAGGTAACGGTTCAAACTTGTCCGAATAACGATCCTCCTGTTATTACTATTCCCAATGAAATTTGTGTGGAAGCAGGTAGCACTACTCATTTTCTGGTGAAGGCAAAAGATCCTAATGTCGGTGATCAGGTAATGTTGAGCGCAGTAAGCGGTATGTTTTCTATGGCAGCTCCCAATCCTTCTTTTGTACAACCAAAAATTGGAACCGATTCTGTTTCGAGTCTATTTTCCTGGACTCCCTCTTGCGCCCAAGTAAGAATTCAACCCTACACGGTTTTGTTTAAGGCACAAGATGATGGTTCTCCAGTTAATCTTTTCGATTTACAAACGTTAAGTATTAAAGTGATTGCACCTGCTCCTAAAAATTTAACGGCAGCACCTACCGGTACTCAAATCAATTTGAATTGGAACAATTCATTGTGTTCTAATGTTGCGGGATATAAAATTTATAGAAAAGAAAATTCTACTGTTTATACTCCCGATACTTGCGAAACAGGAATGCCGGCTGGTTTAGGATATATCTTGATTAAAACCACCACCACTACTGATACTTCATTTCAGGATTTAAGTGTGGTGTTAGGGAAAAATTATTGCTATAGAGTAGTGGCCTATTATTCCAATGGTGCAGAAAGTAAACTGTCTCAGGAAATTTGTACAGAATTGAAAAAAGTGGTGCCTAGTATTTTAAATGTAAGTGTTAATGCCACCAGTAATACGAGTGGTTCTGTTTTTATAAAATGGCTGAAAGCTAATGATCTTGATGTATTGCAGCATCCCGGTCCGTACGCTTATCGTGTTCTTAACAAACAAGGCGTAGTGATTAAAATAATTAATGATGTAAACGACACCTCTATGGTTGATACATTGATCAATACCGAAATTCAACAGCAATACTCCATTCAATTATGGAATGAAACCATTGGAAATACTTATTTGATTGGAACTTCGGCAGTAGCGACTTCTCCTTTCTTAAGTGAAATACCTCTCGATCAATCTTTGCAATTATCGTGGAATGTAAGCGTACCATGGACAAACGACACTACTTATATTTATAAAGAAACAAGTGCCGGATCAGGAATTTACACTTTAATAGATACTACTACTTCGTCTAATTATTTAGCGGAAGGATTGGTGAACGGACAAACGTATTGTTTCAAAATTCAAACTTCCGGAAAGTATGGAACCTCCGGCTATCCTTCTCCTTTGTTAAATTATTCTCAAACTATTTGCGGTGTTCCTTTAGATGTTTTTCCTCCTTGCGCACCTACGCTAAAAGTGTTGGCGAATTGCGACTTGAATAAAAATGAGATTAGCTGGAAACTTCCGCCCGATTCATGCTCTAAAGATTTACAGAGTTTTTCTTTGTATTATAAAGATGAACTTGCTAAACCTTATTCCCTGGTGCAATCTTTATCGAAAACCGATACTAGTTTTTCCCACGAAAATTTGCCTTTCGTTGCCGGTTGTTATTATATCACCGCTACCGATAGTACAGGCAACGAAAGTTCTTTAGCAAATGAGGTTTGTGTAGAAAATTGTCCGAATTATAGTTTGCCTATAGTATTTACACCCAATGGTGATGGACAAAATGATTTCTTCCGTCCTTACCCTTACAAGCACATCGAAAAAGTAGATATGAAAATTTACGACCGTTGGGGATTGCTAGTATTTAAAACAAAAGATCCCAATATATTATGGGATGGAAAATTTGCTGAAAACAATCAGCTATGTTCTGCAGGAACCTATTATTATATTTGTGAAGTTTACCAAAAGAAATTAGAAGGAAGCGTGAAGGTGGAATTGAAAGGATATGTACAAGTTATTTATTAAAGATGTTTACCGGAATAATTGAAGCCACTGCGAAAATCTCGCGCATTGAAAAAGACAAAAGCAATGTGCATTTTTATATCGATGCTCCATTTTTGAACGAAGTTAAAATCGACCAAAGTATTGCGCACAATGGAGTTTGCTTAACGGTGGTAGAAATTACCCATTCATCTTATCGCGTTACTGCCATTGATGAAACTTTGCAAAAAACTTCTTTATCTACCTGGAAAGTAGGCGATGCGGTGAATTTGGAAAGATGTCTCACTTTGGCGAAGCCGCTCGACGGACATATTGTACAAGGTCACGTAGATACTGTCGCCACATGCATTGATAAATTATTTCTCGATGGCAGTTGGAAATTCACTTTTCAATACATCAAAAAACATCCGCACAACATCACTGTAGAGAAAGGTTCTGTTTGTGTAAACGGAGTAAGTTTAACGGTGGTAGATTCTAAAGATGATGTGTTCTCTGTTTGCATCATTCCTTATACTTATGAGCACACCAATTTTCAAAATATAGAAAAAGGAACTCAAGTAAATTTAGAGTTCGATATTATTGGGAAGTATGTGGCGAAGATGATGGGGAAGGTATGATTTTCTAAAGAAGATTAACCCAATAATAACCCTTTTTCACTCACTTCCATTTTAATTTCTTTCCCAAAAATCAATGCACGATTATCGCTCACATGTCCGGCGGGGAAGGAAAAATAAGTAGGGAATTTATAATCTTTCACGGCTTCAAAAATAATTTCTTCGGTGTTTTTATCGAAGGGTAACGCTGCCTCTTGTATATCGCTGAATTGCCCTACTATCAGGCCTTTCAAGTCTTTTAATTTTCCTGCTCTTTTCAAAGCATACATCATCCTATCGAGGTGATAGTAATATTCGTTTAAGTCTTCAATAAAGAGAATTTTTCCGTTCAAATCAGGAAAACTTTTAGAACCGAGCAATGAATAAAGTATGGATAAATTACCGCCTACGATTTCTCCTTTTCCTTTTCCTTTTCTATTGAGTTTGTGTTTTTCTTTCAGCTCATATTTCATTTTTCCTTTAAAGACAGCTTCCTTTAAAGTAGCCAGTGTTTCCTTAGAATTCTTCTCGAAGTTCAATGGCATTGTGGCGTGAATGCTGGGTAATTTGAATTTCGAAATATGTGAGTGAAATACAGTAATGTCACTAAATCCGATTAGCCACTTCGGATTTTTCTTAAATAATTTGAAGTCGATATCATCAATGATTTGAATACTTCCATAGCCACCTCGTGCAAAGAAAATAGCTTTGATTTCCAGATCATCTAAAAAGTTTTGTACTTCTTCCAATCGTTTTTCTTTTGTTCCCGAAAATTGAAAATATTCAGAATCTATAGTTTCTCCTACTACCACTTGCAAGCCCCAGGAAACCAATATTTTTATTGCCGCATCAATTTCTTTACGTGCGATTCTTTTAGCGGGAGCAGTGATAGCTACTTTATCATTGGGGCGTAAATAGGGGATTTTCATATTTAAATATTGTGATTATTATGATCTTATTTTTTGTTTGAGAAGGAGAATTTTAAAAGTCATAGATGTTATTTATCACTATTTATATTCTTCCAATTCTTGACTTCAACACCATCACTTCTTTTTTGACTTTCCTCTCCTGCATATAAGAGTATTGATTTTTTTGTGCCATTTAAGTTATTCCAATATTTTAAATGCTTGAAAAATTCGGTAGAAATTGTTTTACCCGATTTTATCTCCACGGGGGTCAATTTTCCTGCATCATCTATTATGATATCGATTTCGTGTCCGGTTTTATCTCTCCAATAAAAAAGATTCACAGGCAGTCCTAAATTAGTTCTCTGTTTTAACATTTCACCAATCACCATGCATTCAAATATGGCGCCTCGCAAAGGATGTAAATTCAGCTGCTCGGTTGTTGTAATACCTAATAGAGAACAAACTATGGCAGTATCGTAGAAGTATAACTTTGGTCTTTTAACTATAGTTTTATTAAAATTTTGATGATGGGGTCGAAGTAAATAAATAATGAAACTACTTTCCAAAATCCCTATCCACGATTGAATGGTTTTCATATCTACGCCACATTCTACGGCAAAGGAATTCATGTTTAATTCTTGTCCGTTACGTCCGGCTAAAAGTTTTACAAATCTTTCAAAAACAATTAAATCGCTAACGTTTTTAATTTGTCGAACATCTTTTTCTATGTAAGTGCGAATGTAATTCGGACACCAATCGCTGGCAGGAATCCCCTGATCGTATATTGGAGGATAAAAGCCATTTAGCATGAGTTCATCGTCGTTGTTGGGTAGTAATTTCCCTTTTTTTAATTCGGAAAGAGAAAAGGGGAGGAGGTTTAAGTAGCCTACTCGTCCGGCCAAAGTTTGGGATATGTTTTGTTGCAGCAGAAAATTATTCGAGCCCGATAAAATGAACAATCCTTTTTCTTTCGAACTATCTAAAATTTCTTGTAGGTAAGAAAATAATTCCGGTACTCTTTGAACTTCATCAAGGACAGCTCCATTGGGGTATGTGGCTAAAAATCCCTTTGGATCTTCTAGTGCAAATGTACGTTTATCAGGATTTTCTAAGGAAACGTAAGGCTTCTTTTTAAATACCTTTTTGATTAGTGTGGTTTTACCGCTTTGTCTCGCTCCAGTTACCGCAACTGCCTTAAATTTAGCGCTTAAATCAATTGTTTTTTTTTCTGCTATTCTAGAAATCATAAAACAAATATATGGAATTTTTCGGAATTCAATTCCGAAAAATTCCATATATAGTATTGTGGTTTAACATTAAATTAAAAACACAAAGACAATCTGCGTTACAAGGCCTAATAAAAAACCAACTAAAACTTGTGAGGAGGCATGGGCGCGCAAACGCAAACGGGCAAAGCCAACCAGGCCTGATAATAAAATGGAGAGGTACAAGAAATTATCCCAATCTAAATGCACTTTCACCAGTAAAATACACATGCCTACAAAACCACCAATGCCAATCATGTGAATACTGATTTTCCAAAAAAGAGAAATGAATAAGGCAAAGAAAACACCTAATTGTGCGCCCGAAAGAATCCAAATGATGAGTGGGTTTATACTTGATCCAATTTGATTTTGAATCAAACTAAAACCAAGTAAATAAGAGCAAGCAGTAAGTGTAAAAGGCCACTGACGCTCTTCTCTTTTTTCTAGTTGAAATGAGCTAATGAGTCCGATTTTCCTGAGTACAAAGCTACATACCAAAGGAAGTAAGATGGTAAACACAAAAACATACAAGAACAAAATATAGTTTGCTTCTTTGGTGGTATCGGATGCATAAATGTTGAAGTTGTTGAGTTGATTACCGAAATACAATAAAAGTAAAGAATACATGGGTATAAAAAGGGGGTGAAATACATAGGAAATTAAGCGTGCAAAAACTATTTCCAGGGAAGCTTCTTCCTTTTCGTTAATGGCTGAAGTCTCTGTTAACATGATTAAATTTCTTTGCGTAATCTTCCCACCGGAATATTCAACTGTTCTCTGTATTTGGCAACAGTTCTGCGGGCAATGTTGTATCCTTTGGTTTTCAATACTTTCATTAAAGCATCATCGGTTAGAGGATCTTTTTTGTCTTCCTGTTCAACACATTCTTGTAAAATCTTTTTGATTTCTTTGGTTGAAACTTCTTCCCCGGAATCATTTTGAAGCGATTCAGAAAAGAAAGATTTTATTAATAATGTTCCAAAAGGAGTTTGAACATATTTGCTGTTGGCTACACGCGAAACGGTAGAAATATCTACACCTACTTTTTCTGCAATATCTTTCAAAATCATGGGTTTTAACTTGGTGTCATCACCGGTTAAAAAGTATTCTTTTTGATAATCAATGATAGCTTGCATAGTGAACAGCAAGGTGTTCTGACGCTGTTTAATAGCGTCGATAAACCATTTTGCTGAATCGAGTTTTTGCTTCACAAACATCACCGCTTCTTTTTGAGAACGATCAGCCATTCCTTTGCTCTCACTATACGTTTTTAGCATTTCGGTGTACATTCTGCTGATCTTCAACTCAGGAGCGTTTCTTGAATTTAGAGATAGTTCTAAAGTGTTGTCACTACTGGTTAAAATAAAATCGGGAATCACTGTTTGTGCTGTTCTTTGTGATTCGTTAGCAGAGTTTCCTGGTTTAGGATTTAACTTTAAAATTTCGTTTACTGCGCTTTTTAAACTTTCCTCATTTATTTCCAAACGTTTCAAAATCTTGTCGTAGTGGCGTTTCGAAAACTCATCAAAATATTTATCTAAAAGTATTTCAGCTAAAACAATAGAAGGTGTAGCTCTTTTCTTTCTTTTAATTTGTAGGAGTAAACACTCTTGTAAATTTCTAGCCCCTACTCCCGGAGGATCGAGCGATTGAATTAAAGTCAATATTTCTTTCAATTCTTCTTCAGTAGTGGTGATAGATTGCGTAAAAGCCAAATCATCTACAATAGAAGAAATATCTCTGCTGAGGTACCCTGATTCATCTAAATTTCCAATTAAATTTTCAGCAACAATGTATCTGTGATCATCGATGTTTTGTAGTCCCAGTTGTGTAAGTAATAGTTCCTGAAAAGATTGCCCCATAGAAATGGGCACTTCTCTCTCTTCATCATCTTTACTATAATTGTTTGCCTGATACTTGTAGGAGGGTTCATCATCATCGGAGATATATTCACTTAAATCAAAATCATCTCTGCTTTCTCCTTCCGGTGCTTCATCTTCGTAATTGTTTTCTTCTTCTGCTTTATCGTCGTCGCCAGAATTGTCTTCCAGCGCAGGATTACTTTCAATTTCTTCCTTAATTCTTTGCTCTAAAGCAATAGTAGGAAGCTGCAACAATTTCATCAATTGAATTTGTTGGGGCGATAACTTCTGTAGAAGTTTCTGTTGTAAACTTTGCTTTAGCATTCTGAATCCTTTGAAGGGTTAAATTATAAATGCTTTGTGAAAGCAGCAATTTTTTTAGTCAATATTTATACCAAAAATTATTATTAGATTTTTTCTTCTTCTCTCTGAGTCCAGAAAACAGAAAAGAAGAAAGCAAAAAAGCTAACTCCGGCTTGTGTTTCAAGAGTATCTTCGGAAATCATCGACAGCAAAATAATGATCCAAAAAACTTGTGAAATAAATTTGAATTCCAGCTCTTGGGTAAAGAAATAAAAATGCGACATCATGGTAAGAAAAAATAGTAATCCGAAGATTCCGAAACTTACCCAAAAAGTGATGTATTGGTTATGGGTATGTAAGCGATGATTTTTATCGAGAGTACTTTGATTCAATATATATTGATGATCGAAAGCTTTTTGAACATCACCTGTACCTACCCCCACCATAGGGTCTTTTTCCACAATATCGAGTCCTGTTTTCCAGAAAACAAAACGCTGAGTTAAGGAGTTTCCGCTAGGGGAAGGATTGGCAATATAGGCATCCGTTTCCCACATTAATTCTCGTATTCTTCTTCGCACCGGATTCATGTGAAGATTTAGCGCATTTGCATCTCCATTTTCAACATTATGAATGTCTTCATCGCTCAGTTTGGCTAACGCTTCGGCATCTTTCTTCATTCCTAAAGAGGTGATGTATCGAATGAGCGTTTGCTCGAGAGGTTGATTTTTTTTATCCGGTCCGTCGAAAAGGAGAGCGCTTCGTTTATTCCAGGCTTCTTTCAATTCTTGTCGGCAGATATAACGATTGATATAATATCCGTTTTCCTTTGCGGTATTAGCCTCATTGTTGTAGTAGTAATTTCCTTTTGCCGTTTTCTGTATAGAAGCCATGCTTTCGTCTTTGGCAACAAAAATATCTCTTGCTTCAACAAAAAGATAAATAGCTACAACAGCGGCTAAAATGCTTGAAATATAAATGATTTTTGGCCCATCTTTTTTATACCGCCACCCCATTAACTTCATGAAAAGAGGTAAGCCAATGATTAGCAAAATTCCTATTCCTGTAATGGATTCCATCATTACCAGATGTAAAAATAAAATGATGAAAGCTAAAAAGGAAAGCCAAAACGACAATAGTTTTTCTTTGTAGGCAACACAAAGGAGAGTGATAGAAAAACACGACATTAAACTAAAACGAATATGTGAAATGAAAGGAGAGAGATCGCGGAATTCACCCTTCCCCTCTATGTAATCGAGTTCCTGAAGAATAAATTTTCCTATACCTATCAATGCAACACACAAAGTGGCGAGTATAAAGAAGGAGAGTAAATAGAGTAATTCTTTTTTGGTTAAGGGAGGTAAAGATCCTACTATGAAGGGGATAATGAAGAGAGGTAATTTAATTAAGATATCTCTTGAGGCATAATTGAAATCTTCGGTGTTGTAAAGAAAAACAAGATGTAAAAAAAGTAAAGCGCTTAGCCACCAAAGTATTCTATTTTTAATGAGCAGGGCTATTTTTTCTTTATAATCGAAATGCAGTATCCAGGCCAAGCCTAAAACCATCTGCGAAATCGTCATGAAAGCCTTTGATAACGGGAGTGCTGCTGCAAATAAGCATAGTCCGAAAATATAAAGATATCTGCTTACTGTTTTTAAATCCATACCCCTACTACGGTATTATTTGTTGTAAGGATTTAAAACAGAGTTATATTTTTCTTGATTCAACAAAATATCGATGGCGGCTTTGATGTACTTGTCGTTTACCAAAGAGGCTTCCACTCTGCCTTTTTGGTAATAGTATCTACTCACAATTTCAGCCTTTAATAATTCTTTGATTTCGTCTTTACAAAGATTCAAATCGTTGTTTTTTTGCGCTTGAAGTTTATGAATGAGTGCGTCGTATTCTAATTGTATAGCGTCCATGTATTTTTCATCGCCTGCAGTTTTCTTGAAGTCGCTTAATACTTTTTCGCTGGTAGTAGAGTAGGAGTAGTCTTTATCGCTGATGTATTGCACAAATTCTTTGTATAATTCTTCTGATATTTCAAATGTTTTAGCAGAACCTATAGTGCTGTGTTTTACGCAGTAGTCGGTAGCAAAATTAAAGATGTGATTCTTCTCTAATAAGGCGCCCAATAGGGGATTGTTTTTTTCTATTTCTATTTCAATGTCAGGTTTAATACCATCTCCATCTATCACTTCTCTCCCGTTTTTAGTTTTGAAAGTAGTTTTCAATGAATCGGCAATTTTTATTGCTTTCCCTTTGTCATCGCGGTGACCATAATCGATTTTCTGAATACATCTTCCGCTGGGAGTGTAGTATTTGGCAATAGTAACTTTAAGCATAGAATTGTAGCTTAAATTGTAAGTCCCTTGCACCAATCCTTTGCCGTAGGTTTTTTGTCCGATGATTACGGCTCTGTCTAAATCTTGCAAACCACCGCTCACAATTTCCGATGCAGAAGCCGACCCGCCATCTACTAAAACAGTAAGTGGAAGTTTAGGCGCTATGGCTGAATTTAATGTTTTTCTTGATTCAGATAATTTCGTGTATTTGCCTTTAGTTTCAACGATGGTAGTACCTCTCTCCACAAAGAAATTTACAATATCAATCGACTCTCTCAATAATCCACCGCCATTTCCGCGGAGGTCGAAAACCAATCCCTTCAATTCATTGTTTTTCATTAAATCCTGAAGAGCTTCTTTCACTTCTTTTCCTGCCTTTTCGGTAAATCCATTCAATTTAATGTATCCAATTCCATCTTTCAGCATAGCGTAGTAAGGAACACTTTTCACCTGAATTTCTTCCCTAATAATTTCAACGTCTAAAGGATTGTTAACGCCAGGGCGCTCGATTTTTACTTTCACTTTACTGCCCGGTTCGCCTTTCAATATTTTGCTAAGGTCTCCTACATTTTTTCCTTTGGCAGAAAGTCCGTTTACTTCCAATATTTTATCGCCCGCTTTTAACCCTGCTTTTTGTGCAGCGAATCCTTCGTAAGGTTCGGAGATCACGCAATAATCCCCAATTTTATGCACCGCCGATCCAATACCTCCATATTGTCCGGTTTGCATGAATTTATAGTCTTCAATTTCTGCTTCAGGGTAGTAGTTGGTGTAAGGATCCAATGATTCCAACATGGCGTCGATTCCGGTTTTCATTAATTTTCCCGGATCGGTTTCATCTACATAACGCATATTGAGTTCCCGGTAGAGAGAGGCAAAAATGTCGAGGTTTTTAGATAATTCAAATTGATCGGTATTGTTTGTAAATGCTACTGTGGTGAGCATCACAATCACCGAAATTCCTATAAATATTTTTCTTTTCATCTTCATTAAAAATTATATTATGGTACCGGGTCGAATCCTTTTCCTCCCCAGGGATGACAACTACCAAATCTCTTCGCCGATAGCCATGATCCTCGTATAATACCGTGTTTATTCAGTGCTTCCACTGCATAATGCGAGCAAGTAGGTTCGTATCTGCACTTTGCTCCTAAATAAGGAGAAATCATGCCTTGGTACAAACGAACCAATCCTATCAGCACTTTGAGAATGAATTTACGCAATAGTTTCATTTAATTGTTGAATCAGTTGAATCATTTTTTTTTCTAGTGCAACACTGTCCATATCTTCCTTCCCCACATAAATAAGTAAAATCGCTACATTAATGTTCTTTTCTTGTAAAGACGTATAAAGCAAAGATTTATTTTTTCTGTAAGCTTCTCGTATTTTTCTTTTTATGTAATTTCTATCGTGTGCTTTTTTGAAAGATCTTTTAGGAACAGTAATGCATATTTGTGCTGGAAATTTGGTGTTTAGATCTTCCTTCTGCCATAATATTTTGTAAGGATAGCAGGTTATTCCTTTGTTCTTTTGAAATAAAGAACTAATTGTTTTCCTACTAACTAACTTTTCGCTTTTGTGAAATGTTTGCATGTGCATCATTCAAGATTACAAAATTTTAAACAGTTTTCTTTGGTTAGAAGGGAAAGAATAGAATTATAGATTTAAAATATTATTTAGAATTAATTCAGCTGCTTTATTCTGATAGTACCAAAGACCATTGGTTTGGCCAGTAAAGGAAGGTTCTCCTCCTGCGTTGGCTTTTGGAATGAATCCGGAAGCCAGTCCAACTCCAAATAAGTTGGGTATCAATTGCCCTTGCTCATTGAGTAGATTGCAATGATCGTTCACCCAATGAAAGGAAGTGCTGCCGTAATAATAAATAGGATCATGCGATTCATTATAGGTATCTACCATATTAAAACGATAACCTAATGCGTGGATAATTAGGTCGGCTGATTTTAGTTCTTCATTTAACTTGTGTGCTTGATTAGAAATTAAGTTAAAAGTCACTCTTTTTTCTATTTCTTCGTCACCTAATACAAGCATTTTACGGTAAAGCTGTCGACCATTCATTCGCAACCCTGCAAGGCGAAAAACCCTGTGGGTAATCGGACAAATATCACTTTCTGTAAAGTCATCATATTGATCAATTTGTGCGTCTTCCTTGCTCAAATAGAATAGTTTAGGTTTTGTGTTTGCCCAAATATGTACACTATTATCCTTTAAGTTCTTATTTGCTTTTATCAAATAGTCGGCGACAGAAAAGGCGCTATGACTTCCTCCCAATATTATTATTTTTGATTTGGACCTCATCTTTGCAATCAAATCGTTTGATTTTCCCTGAATGATATCATGTGCATTTATTGTTTTTTTTGAATGTGCTTTTAAGTCAATGCCATCCCTAAAATTAAATTCGTCCTGCAATCCATTAACCGATATACCTCCCGTAGCGATGATTAGGTGTTTGGCACTAATTATACTTCCATTATTGAGAAAAACATCAAATTCATTGTTCTTTTTGATGACAATTTTTTGAGCAGTAGTGCGAAGAAATAGCTTGCATTGAACGTTAGTGGCGAAGAAATTCTCTATTAATTTTCCTAAAGATTGAAGGAAGGTGTGCAATGCATTCAATGGAATTGGTGACCCTGCATACTTTTTAATTTCTGTAATTTCATTTTGCAGTTGAGCAAGAGGAAGGTAATTATTAGTAGATCCCTGAGTACATTCAAGAAAAACGTCGGAAAGCGTGTCGCTCTCCACCAAAAACTTTGTAATTGAACCCACTAATAGGTCTGAGGAAGATTCCACTAAAGCTATTCCGCCATCAGCATATTCTTCAAAAGAATTGTCTTTCATAGCTTTTAGAATTGTTCCTGTGCCTGCTGGCCCGCCACCAATTATTGCTACTTTAACTTTGATACAAGTGGATACTTTGTTCATTTGGTGATAATTTGCATTAAATTTTCGTTGTGAGCAGACCAAGAAAAATTTTGATGAATAAATTCAAAAGCTCTTTCTGCCAAATTATTTCTTGCTAAAGGATCTTCCAATAAAGTACTAATGTGTGCTGCAAGTTCTTCCGGACTTGATCCTATTAATAAAACGTTGGCGTGTTGGGCATTAATTCCTTTTGCCGCTTCAGGGGTAACAACTGTTGGCATTTTCATTGCCATACTTTGTAACACTTTGTTTTGTAAACCAATACTTGTAATTACGGGAACAATGTTAATTAAACATTGAGCATATGCCTCGCTAATATGACTGAATTTACCTTCAACATAGATGTTTCTGCTTTGGAGCTTTAGTAGTTTTTTAGGGGGATTTACACCAGCTATTAACAGTTTGATGTTTGGGTCTTTTTTCAAGAGCAAAGGCAGTACTTGGGTAGCTGCAAAATTGGCTGCATCTCTGTTTGGAGGATAGCCCATGTTACCGGAAAAAAGCAAATCGTATTTTTTTTCGGCGTTGCTTGGTTTGTATAAACTGAAATCAACGCCATTGGGAATAACATGCATTTTTTCTAAGACGGGGTTAAAAGATAATTTGTCTTGCTCTGATATAATGATATGTTGATGAAAGTATGGATAGATATGATTTTCATAAGCAATCAATCGTTTGTATTCAAAGCGATACAGCCACGTTAGAAAGTGGTTAGATGAATTCTTAATCTTCAATTCAAACCCTTTGGAAAAGCAATCCATATAATCAATTGTTTTTCTATGGACAGGAAAATCTTTAACGTATTCTGAAGTTCTAATTAAGTGACTATATATCACATCGGGTTTAATTTCACGAATGTAAGTGGTAATTTTTTTCTTTGTTGCTGACGAATAAAAGTATTGAACCTGTAAAGGTCTTTTGTTTAAAAAGAAAAGAAATAAATTAAAAATGCGCTTAATCAAGGGGATAGTAAATACCTTAACCGAAGTAAGCGATTGAAATTGCAATAGATCTTCAGGTTTTGGTGGTGTTTCATTAATTGCAATTAAGTTAACATCATGATGTTTAGCCAAAAAAAGTATTTGATGGTAGATGCGCAATTTATCTCCTTTTTCTAGGGGATACGGAAAGCGTGAAGTGATTATAACAATCCTAGCCAAAATTAGGTGTATTAGACAGCAGCTGCAATATATCAAATTTATTTATTTTGATATGCATAATAATTCTTGTCTAGTAATTCATCGTTCTGTAATTTGGTTTTTATCATAAAAAAATCAAACATTTATTATCTTAGCGCCACTCAAAAAAGAAAATTATGGGAAGAGCATTTGAATTCCGCAAAGCGAGAAAATTTAAGCGTTGGGCTGCAATGGCCAAAACCTTTACGCGTATTGGTAAAGACATTGTAATGGCAGTAAAAGCCGGTGGACCGGATCCTGAAACCAACTCACGTTTGCGTGCGATTATTCAAAATGCAAAGGCTGCAAACATGCCTAAAGACAATGTTCTCCGAGCAATAAAAAATGCTTCCGATAAAGATACAGCTGATTATAAAGAGATTGTTTACGAGGGATATGCCATGCATGGTATCGCGGTATTGGTGGAAACCGCTACCAACAATCATGTGAGAACTGTTGCGAACGTAAGAAGTTATTTCAATAAATGTGGCGGAACCTTTGGAACGACTGGTTCCGTGTCTTTTATGTTCGACCATAATTGCAATTTTAAAATCAAAAAAGACGGTTTAGATGCGGAGGAATTGGAGTTGGAATTGATCGATTTCGGAGCAGAAGAAGTTTTTGTGGAAGAAGATGGAATATTGATTTACGGCCCGTTTGAAAGCTTTGGAGCAATTCAAGGAGAGCTGGAAAAAAGAGGAATTGAAATTATTTCTTCGGGCTTTGAGCGTATTCCCAATATTACCAAAGAACTTACAGAGGCAGAAGCGGAAGATGTAAGTAAATTAATAGAGAAAATTGAAGAGGATGACGATGTGCAGAATGTTTACACAACAATGGTTTAATTGATTTTTATGAGAAAAATTTTCTTTTTATTGAGTTTGGGTCTTACGTTTTTTGCTTGTTCTGAAACCAAGGAAAAGGCAAAAGAAACCATTAATGCAGGTGGTGAAATGGTAGGTAAAACAGTGGGGGAATTTAGTAAAGGAGTTTCTACAGGAGTGGACGAAACCTTTGAAATAAAAATTGATGCAGCCAAAGAATTGAGCGAGGAAGGATTATCGTTGGGGAAAATTGAATTGAAATCAATTAATGGCGGCACCGATAATTTGGTAAATGCATATTTGATTTTTGGAAAAGATTTCAAGAAAACTTTGATTTTAAAAGCATTTGACAGTAAGAATTTGGAGATGGGAAGAAGTGTTTTAAAAATTAAGGCCAATGCAAATGATGCTTCATTTTATGGCTTTGCTTTGGATACCTTAACCAACATTGATGCAGATAGCAAACTTACCCTGGAGCTTGGGAAATAATGATTAAGCTCATCATCACCGATTTAGACGGCACTTTACTTAACGACGAAAAAACGTTATCTCCTGTTTTTTGGGAAACAGAACAGTTAATTCACGATAAAGGAATTTTATTTTCTATCGCCAGTGGCCGCCAGTTTCACAATCTTTTAGAGAAGTTCGACCGCATTAAAGACCGCACGCTTTTTATTGCTGAAAATGGTACTTACGTTAGTTATCAAGGCAAAGAAATTTTTATAAATGCTTTAGGCAAAGCAGAGGCAAATCGCTTGACGGAGATAGGAAAAAAACTTTCCGGATCGCATATGATTTTGTGTGGTAAGAATTCAGCTTACACCGAAAGCGCTGATTCACGCTTCTTAGCAGAAGCCCGAAAGTATTATAGTCGTTTACAAATTGTAAATGATTTAAGCCTTGTTGAAGACGATGTTTTAAAAGTCACCATTTGCGATTTTAGCGGAGCAGAAAAACTTCGCGTTCATTTTCAACCCTATGAGAAAGAATATCAAATAGCATTGGCCACCAAAATATGGCTCGACTTCACGCATCTCTCTGCCAACAAGGGAACTGCGATAGCTAAGGTTCAACAAGAATTAGAAATTTCTGTTGATGAAACAATGGTTTTTGGCGATTATTTGAACGACCTTGAAATGATGAAATCGGCGAAGCATTCATACGCCATGAAAAATGGACATCCACAAATTATTGAAGCAGCGAATTTTATAACTGAATTTGATAATAACAATGAAGGGGTGGAGAGAACGGTGAGAAAGGTGTGTTTGTAGCGAGTCTTTTTTCAATTGCCGTCGGTTTCAACCGACGGTAATTGATTGCCGGATTTGCCGCAAGAAATCAACAATTCCCAAAACTTTTCAACAGCCTTTAAAATACCGGCGTTTTAATTGAGATGCCCCGTGCTATTTTCGTAGCTTCGCACAGTATTTTCAACAAAGACTAGCAATTTAAAAATGAGTGAGTTAAGAAAAATTGAAGGGGCCTTGATTTCTGTGTTTGATAAAGATAATCTGGAGCCTATTGTTCGTGAGTTAAATCGTTTGGGAGTAACCATTTATTCTACAGGCGGAACACAAACTTTTATTGAGGAATTAGGCATCTCTGTGGTGCCAGTAGAAGATCTTACTTCTTATCCTTCAATTTTAGGTGGTAGAGTGAAAACTTTGCATCCTAAAGTTTTCGGTGGAATTTTGGGAAGAAGAGAGTTGCAATCTGATATCGCTCAGTTGGAGCAGTATGAGATTCCTCCTCTCGATTTAGTGATTGTTGATTTATATCCATTTGAAAAAACTGTAGCTTCAGGTGCGTCACATAGCGATATCATCGAGAAAATTGACATTGGTGGAATTTCTTTGATTCGTGCAGCAGCTAAAAATCATAAAGATGTGGTGATCGTTCCGTCGAAAGAGCAATATCCAACTTTGCTTTCATTGCTGAAAGACAAACAAGGAAATACAGATTTGGAAGACCGTAAAGCTTTGGCTAAATCGGCTTTCAACGTTAGTTCTCATTACGACACTGCTATTTTCAATTATTTCAACAACGATGAAGAGCCTGTGTTGAAACAGTCTATTCAATCTTCGAAAGTGTTGCGTTATGGTGAAAATCCTCACCAAAAAGGAATTTTCTATGGCAAGCTCGAAGACATGTTCGAGCAAGTGCAAGGAAAAGAATTATCGTACAACAACTTGTTAGATGTTGATGCTGCGGTGAATCTTATCGCAGAATTTAAAGACACTACTTTCGCTATCTTGAAACACAATAATGCTTGTGGTGTTGCTACTCGTTCCACTGTGTTAGAAGCATGGAAAGTAGCTTTAGCTGGCGACCCTGTTTCTGCTTTTGGAGGAGTGTTAATCACCAATGCTAAAATTGATAAAGCAAGTGCCGAGGAGATCAGTAAGCTTTTCTTCGAAGTGGTGATTGCTCCTGCTTATGAAGAGGCTGCTATAGAGATTTTGAAAGCGAAGAAAAACAGAATCATCTTAATTCAAAAGCCTGTTGCTTTAAGTAAAAAAACAGTGCGTACTGCATTGAATGGTGTGTTGGAACAAGATAAAGATGCGGTGATGGAAAGTGCTGCAGACTTAACTTCCGTGACGGACAGAAAACCAACAGAACAAGAAATTGCCGACTTATTATTTGCCGCTAAAATTTGCAAACACACGAAATCGAATACTATCGTTTTCGCGAAAGACAATACTTTGATTTCAAGTGGTACCGGACAAACTTCACGTGTTGACGCCTTGCGTCAGGCGGTTGTTAAAGCCAATGAGTTTGGCTTCAGTTTGCAAGGTGCTGCAATGGCATCGGATGCTTTTTTCCCTTTTCCCGATTGTGTGGAATTGGCCAAAAATGCCGGAATTACTGCGGTAATTCAACCAGGAGGTTCTATAAAAGATCAAGAGTCTATCGACTACTGCAACAAAAATGGAGTAGCGATGGTGATGACAGGAATTAGACATTTTAAACATTAAAATACTATGGGCTTATTTAGCTTTTTAACGCAAGAAATTGCCATCGACTTAGGTACAGCTAACACGCTGATTATCGAAAACGATAAAGTGGTGGTAGATGAACCTTCGATCATTGCGATGAACAGAATTACGGGTGAGGTGCAGGCAATCGGAAAAAGAGCGATGCAAATGCATGGTAAAACGCACGAGAACATCAAAACTATTCGTCCGCTTAAAGATGGTGTAATTGCCGACTTTAAAGCTGCCGAAGAAATGATTCGTGGCTTCATCAAAATGATCAATGTGAACAAACGTAAAATGTTTGGTCCGAGCAACATTCGTATGGTAATCTGTATTCCATCCGGTATCACCGAGGTGGAGCGCCGTGCAGTAAAAGATTCTGCCGAACATGCCGGAGCGAAAGAAGTGCGCATGATTCAAGAGCCTATGGCTGCTGCGATTGGTATTGGTATCGACGTGGAAGAGCCAATGGGCAACATGGTAATTGACATCGGTGGTGGAACAAGCGAGATCGCCGTTATCGCTTTGGGCGGTATCGTTTGCGATAAATCTATTCGTGTTGCTGGAGATGAGTTTACACAAGACATTGAAGATTATATGCGTCGTCAGCACAACATTTTGGTGGGTGAAAGAACTGCCGAAAGAATTAAAATTGAAGTAGGTTCTGCTTTGCCTGAACTGGACAATCCGCCACCTGATTTTGCCGTTCACGGACGAGATTTAATGACTGGTATTCCAAAAGAAATTACCATTTCTTATTCTGAAATTGCACACTGTTTAGATAAATCGATTTCTAAAATTGAAGCTGCTATTTTGAGTGCTCTAGAGATGACTCCTCCTGAGCTTTCTGCCGATATTTACCGTACAGGTATTTACCTTGCAGGTGGTGGTTCTTTGTTGAGAGGATTGGATAAGCGTATTTCTAAAAAAACAAAATTACCTGTGCACGTTGCTGAAGATCCGCTAAGAGCGGTGGCAAGAGGTACAGGTATTGCTTTGAAAAATTTCGACAGATTCCCATTCTTGATAAAATAATGGAAAAGGAGAATTAAATGTTTCATGAAGAACTTATTTGCACTTCTCTATAAAAATCATTTATTTCTCCTTTTTCTTTTGTTGGAGATTTTATCTTTAACGCTTGCCATTCAGCACAACGCTTTTCAACGTTCCACTTTTATTCATTCGGCACATTCCATTAGTGGCAATACTTACGACGTGATTAATAATTTTTCGTCGTACATGGATTTAAAAGAAAAGAATGCATTGTTAGCCGATTCTTTAGCCAAAGTAAGAACACAAAGTATGTTTTCTTTTTTGAAGAGAGACACTAATTTTACTAAAATTAATGATACATTATACCAGCAACAATATGTTTTTGTATCGGCAGAAGTACTTCATTTAACTACACACAAAATCAATAATTATATCACTTTAAATAAAGGGTCGCATGATGGAATAAAAAATGGAATGGCAGTGATTGGCACGAATGGAATTGTAGGCGTGGTGAATGGAACTACCGATAATTATTGTTCTGTTTTATCAGTGCTACATAGCCAATCTAGTATTCCTTGTCGCTTGAAAAAAAGTAAAAATATTGGTTTTCTTATTTGGAATAATCGTGATTTCGATTACCGTCATTGTTTGCTGAAAGATATTCCGCTAACTGCAAAAATTGCGAAAGGAGATACGGTAGTAACTACTGAAAATTCAAATATTTTTCCAGGTGGAATTCCCGTAGGAAAAGTAGTGGAAGCTCATTTGGCCGACGAGAGCCAGTCGCAAGATGTTACAGTAGAATTGTTTCTCGATTACAACATTTTAGATCACGCTTTTATTATTCGTGATTTAATGAAAGACCAAAAAGATTCTCTTCAAATTAAGTTTCAAAATGATTGAGCAATTACCACGATATGCGCTGATATTTTTTTTACTGGTGGTTTCACAGGTTCTGGTATTTAATAATATTTATGTGGGTAATTTCCTGAATGTTTTTCCTTACGTTTTGTTTATTTTTATTTTACCTAGTAATGCCAATCGAGCACTACAATTGGTGCTCGCTTTTTTAATTGGAATCACCATTGATTTGTTTTCTGATTCTGGTGGAATTCACGCTGCTGCCTGTGTTCCTGTTGCCTACATTCGATCTTTTATTTTAAGAACTACTGCTTCAGGAGAAAGTACTAACGATACTTTTGTGCCTGATGTTTATTATTTTGGTTTGCGACGATATTTGACCTACGCGGGGATTTTGATGGTGTTGCACCACAGTATTTTATTTTTTTTAGAAGCGTTCGAATTAGGACATTTTTTTAGTACTATTTTAAAAATTGCAGGAAGCACTTTAATGACCTTGACTTTTATTGTTTTGATTCAATATATTTTTATAAAAAATAAAGAAAAGTGAATCAAAATAAAGACAGGCAATATGTTATTATTGGTATCTTTTCTACCATCGCCCTTATTTTCATTTTTCGTTTGCTTTATTTACAAGTTCTCAATCCCGATTTTCGTGAAGATGCCATCAATATGGGGCGCAAGGTGGTGATTGAATTTCCCATGCGCGGAACTATTTACGATCGCAACGGAAAGATTTTAGCGCACAATGAAATAGCTTACGATTTAGTGGTTCTGCCTAAAGAAGTAGAGATTGATACATTGGCTTTTTGCAAGTTGTTGAATATTGATACGGCTGAATTTAATCGAAGAATGAAGATCGCAAAAACGTATCCTAATGCTTCTTATAAAGAATCGGTTTTTCAGGAATTAATTAGTGTGGAAGATTACGCAAAAATTGCCGAGCAATTGAATCTTTTCAAAGGATTTCACGGCCAGAGAAGAAATGTACGATCTTATCCAAAACCTATAGCAGCGCATCTTCTGGGATATATGCAAAAGGTGAGTCCCAATGATAAACATCGCGATAAATATTATGTGAATGATGATTATATCGGTCGCAGTGGATTGGAAATGTTTTACGAAAAAGAATTGCGCGGAATTAAAGGAATTAAAAATTGGAGACGCGATAGAAGTAACAATGTAAAAGGGAAATATTTAGATGGTGAACTGGATCAGAAATCTTTTCCCGGTAAAGATTTACATACTTCCATCGATGCCGATGTGCAGGAATATGCCGAGCAATTGATGCATGGAAAACGAGGAAGCATCATTGCTATTGATCCCAGCAATGGAGAAATTATTTGTATGGTATCTGCCCCAACTTACAATCCTAATGATTTGGTAGGAAGATATTTCAGCAAGAATTACGATACTATTTTTAATCAGGAAGGCCAGCCCTTATTTTTTAGAAGTATAGCCGCTACGCAGCCACCAGGATCAATTGTGAAAACCATGCAATCGGCTATCGCATTAGATATGGGCGTGGCCAATGCCAACACCAAATATCCGTGTAATAAATCTTTGGTGGGTTGTCATGATCATCCCGGACCATTGAATTTGCCGCAGTCGGTTCAGAGCTCTTGTAATCCCTATTATTACATGTTGGTGAAAAGTATTTTATACAAAGATGGATCTATAGAAACTGGATTGAACAATTGGGAAAGCATTGTTAGAACCTTTGGTTTTGGAAATCCTTTGGGCGTTGATTTACCGGGAGAAAAAGATGGCAATGTGCCTGATTCGCGTGAGTACAATGCTACTTATGGTAAAGGGCATTGGAATTATAGAACGGTTTATTCATTGAGTATCGGACAAGGAGAATTTGCGCTTACGCCTCTGCAAATGGCGAATTTAGCAGTAATTATGGCGAACAAAGGAAAATATTATACCCCTCATATTGTAAGATCATTGGACGATTCGGTGCTTAATTACAAAGATTCAGTGCATATGGTAAGAGTTGATCCAAAGCATTTTGATGTGGTGCAGGATGGAATGCAATGGGTGATTGAAGAACCTGGAGGAACGGCCAGCAGAGCGCGAATTGATAGCTTGCATTATTGCGGAAAAACAGGAACTTCTCAAAATCCACATGGAGAAGATCATTCGGTTTTTATTGCTTTTGCACCACGTGAAAATCCTAAAATTGCTATTTCTGTTTATATTGAAAATGCAGGAAAGGGAGGTGTTTGGGCAGCACCTATCGCCAGTTTGGTAATTGAAAAATACTTGCGCGGAACCATCAGCAGAAAAGAGTTGGAAGAAACAATGCTGAAGGGGGTGATTAAGTATTGATATTCTTTATACAGGACGGTAGTTCCTTCGTGCCTCAGGATGACAACCACACCCAAACATAGAGTGAGAGTGAGTTTTGAGAGCGATTGTCATCCTGAGGCACGAAGGAACTAATGTCCTACAAATTTAAAACTGAAAATAAATAAACGGTTGTATTCCTGCTGTTTTAAATTGAAAAATAATCACAATCATTATTGCAGTTACTATACTTAAAAATGGAACGTTTAATTTGCCTAAGCTCATTTCAATTTTTCTTTCCCATACCTGTGGGAAAGCGTGTGCCAGGAAACCTAATAGAATGATGGCAAAAATACCTTTGTAACTTTCAATGTAGGTTATGATTAAAGCAAGTGGTGCAATCGTTGCATCTTTCGCTCCTGAGAAATTTTCGAAAATTTGATTGAACATATCGCCCATCATACTCATATCTTTTACTCTAAAAAGTATCCAGCAAAAGGCAACAAAATGGAAAGTTAAAATGAGTCCGATAAACTTAGGCATCGTCCAACTAAATTTATCTTTCCACCATCTTTCCACAGCCAATGCACCGCCATGTAATCCGCCCCAAAGAATAAATTTAAAAGCGGCACCGTGCCATAATCCGCCAATGAGCATCGTGAGCAAAAGGTTGATATAAGTTCGCGCTTTCCCAAAACGATTTCCTCCTAAGGGGATGTATAAATAATCTTTCAGCCAGGTGGATAAAGAGATGTGCCACCGCTTCCAAAATTCTGTGATGCTGTGTGCTAAATATGGCGCGTTGAAATTGAGCGGCAAAGTAAATCCCAGAAGCAAAGCAATACCTATAGCCATGTCGCTGTATCCTGAAAAATCACAATAAATTTGAATCGCATAACCATAAATACTCATCAGGTTTTCAAAGCCCGAATAACTCAATGGATTGTCGAAAACCCGATCTACAAAATTCACCGAAATAAAATCCGATATCACTACTTTTTTAAAGAGTCCGGTTAAAATCAGGAACATTGCCTTTCCAAAATCTTCTTGAGTTAGGCTGTATTTTTTTTTGATCTGTGGAAGGAAATCGGCAGCACGCACAATAGGTCCAGCAACCAGTTGCGGAAAGAAGGTGATGAAAAAACCAAAGTCCCAGATGTCTTCAGTAGGTTCAATTTTTCCGTAATAAATATCGATGGTATAGCTTAAGGTTTGAAAGGTGAAGAAAGAAATTCCTACAGGGAGAATTATTTTATCGATTGCTAGTGAGGTGCCGAAAACAGAATTCGATGCAATAGAGAAGAAATTGACGGCTTTAAAATCAGTTTGAAAGATAAGGTTGATGTTGTCGATGATGAACTGAGAATATTTGAAAAAAGCGAGTAATCCTATATTGATAAATAAGCTGATGAAGAGCATAGTTCTCTTCGTGGATTTTTTTTTTGAGTTGAATATTTTGAGGGATAGATAGTAATCGAGAATAGTAGAAAAAACGAGGAGGGCGAAAAAGAACCCTCCAGATTTGTAATAAAAAAATAAGCTAAAAACACTGAGGTAGAGAGCTCGTAATTTGAATTTGTTGTAGATAAAAACGTAGCCAATCATTAGTATTAGAAAGAAAATCCAGAAACTATAATTACTGAATATCATAGGATCTTTCGGATCGGTATGAAAAATATCTTTGATCAACACCCAGAAAAAATTTTCTTTTTGATCATCAATCTTATGCACTTTCCATCCTTTGGTGTGATTGTCGTAACCTTCTATCAATGCATTGTAAAAAATGCTGCCCATAAAATGATACCCTTTTTCAGAAAGATGTACTTTATCGGCATTTCCCAATCCGTTCGCCAGCCATTGTTCAATGGAGTTTACACCGCCCATTATTTTAAGGAAATCCCAAATGGCACAATTGTGTTTTTTAGCCAGAGCGATAATTGTTTTTCGTGCCAGTAAACTTCCTTTGATGGTAACTTTTCTATTTCTTTTGCAATCGCCCGGAGTAATTAAAACAATAGATGCTGTGGGCATTTTATTGCGAATGGCAGTGAGTAAACTATCGTAATGTTTGTAGAAAATAGAATCGTTAAAGTTGGTGGAATAAATGTCGTTGGTTCCTAAGGATAATACAATCAAATCGGGATTGTAATACTTTACCTGCTTCACCAAATTTTTGCAGGAAACAAAGGATCCCACTGCAGCACCATTAACACCTACTTCACTGCAAACTATTCCCGGACGAGAGTTTTCGAGAATCAACCCTTGTAAAGAAAAAGGAATTTCTGATTGATTTGTTTTGTAGAAATTAACGGTAATGGTATCGGTGAGTTTATTGAAAACAAAAGTTTGTATTCCTAAAATACTATCGTTGGTGGAAGAGATGAGGTAAGCCCCTTTTGATGAAACGGTGATGTTTCTTTTTCCTTTTGTTGGGTCGTATATAACAGAAATTTTATCGTGGTAATAAGTTTCAAAAGTTTTGTTGTTGCAATATACTTTTACAAAAAGAGAATCTTCGGGAGAAGAAACATTGATGCCTGAAAGTCCCCAATTACAAGCGGTATCAGGATAAATACATTTTTGAGCAGTCCATTTTCCATTGAATCGAATACCATAATTTATGGGGCCATTGCTTTTCGCCATAGAATAGGGAAAAACAAAACCGCGTGCTGTGGTTCCGCAATCAAATTTGTTGTGAAAAAGCTCTCTGGTTTTACCTGTCCAGTAACCTGCTTGCACATGTGAATCACCAATGAACAATACTTTTACTTGTCCGGTTCTTTGCGATTCATAAGTCCATAATTTATTGTAGAAATTCTCTAAAGTGGTGCTGTCTTTGACGAGGATTTTATTCGATGCATAATCAATAAAGGGGTATTGTTGAATCGTATCAATAGTGTGTTGGGAGAATAAGTTAAAAGTTAAAAGTAAAAAGCCAAAAAACACCCCAAGGGATTTTAGCTTATTGCTTTTAACTTTTAACTTTTTACTGTATTTCCAATTCTTTATAATCATAATAATCTTTTAGGATAGCGTTGCCCAATTTATCACCTACAACATTCGCGCCTCTCCAATTAAAGTGTGTATAATCTTTTTCTGCTAAAGAAGGATTTGCTTCCACCCATTGAGCCATTGAATTTTTACCACCCATTACCTCATACAAATCCCAGAAGGCACAACCAGTAAGGCGAGCAGCTTCTTTTTGTGCGTCTCTAATTTTTTCAATGTTGCCGTAAGATACAAATTCTGTTTCTTCTTTTTTACACATATCCGATACGCCCACAATGAGGATTGAAGCGTTGGGAGCCATTTGTTTCAGATAGTTGATTTGTGATACAATCATGCGCATGTAAAAGTCGTAATTGTTCACTTCATTCGGCACCACATTTACTCCAAATTGATAAATAATTAATCCTACATTGAGTTGTGAAATTTGTGCTTTCAATGTTTGTTTATTCATCTTAGTGAAGTCGGTTCCAGAGCTTCCGCGAAGGGAAATATTATCCACTGCGATACCACTTTTGCAATCCAAACTAACACCATAAATATCAGTTAGGTTATTTCCTGAAAAGGAGAATTGTATTTCTTTATTTTGAAAACCATTGTAGTTCCATGTTTGTTGGAAAGTTCCTGAATCCAGAGGCAAATTTGAATTGTGAATGATGTTGGTGTCACTACTTAGTTTACATAAAACAGGGTCTCCCTGATGGTGGTACATCAAAGATATTTGTTCGAATTTTTGTAGTTTGCTGTTGCTGGCTTTATTGGCTTTTATGTTAATGGTAGCCCCGGTATTTTTATTGTCGTTTACCCAATGATAGTAAGAACCTAAAAATCCGTAATCGTTATGAGGAGGAGTATTTTCAGAGCGAACAACGCTGTATTTAGTCCAATTTTTTGATGCTGTTCTTTGTACATTTTTTCTTCCGTATCCGGGATCGCTCAACGGAATATAACCCACTCCGCAGCCACCAAATTTATTTTGTAACAAATCTCTCAACACCCCGCTAATTCTATCGCCTTCAATTTGTGAATCACCAAAATGCAGTACGCGTACTAATTTTCCATCTTCAATGCTTTCCAGTTTTTTATAGAAAAGCTCCATTGCATTTTCCAAATCATTGGGCTGAATGATTTTTTCTGTAGCCGACACCATGATTTCTTCTTGAGGAATATCGCTATGATTAACAGAATCTTCAGAATAAGTGTTGTTTTTGTAGGTGCTTTTAATCTTTTCCACCACTACCGATTGTTCTGTTTTTTCTTTTCTTTTAAAATATTCTTTTGGGTTAGGTACCTTCACCACTACATCTTTGCCAATAGCAATTCCTTTTTCGGGGAAAGCCAGCCAAATACCAAATAAAACGGCATTTACCAGAAGTATCAACGCTAATATTTTTTTTGGATTCCCAAAGTCCGATTGCTGCATATCCACTAATTATTGAACCTTGAATTCGTACACCTTTTTGCGATCATCGCGAAAGAGTTGTGCTGCTTCTTTGGGAAGATATATTGCACGACTACTGCCAGCAGGAATAGCGTTGCCGTTTACTTGTGCGTTGAGCTTAGCCAAATCTTCTTTACTCACTTTTAATGCTCCTGCCATTTGAGACAGTGAGGTAGCCTGAACATGAACAGTATCAATTTGATCAAATTTATATCGGGGAGTAGCAGGGTTAATTCCAAAGAGTGAATAGTAAGTCATTACATAACTTACAGCAAAGAATTTCGCCATATACTCTTGTGCGAAAGCAGGTAGATGAGTACGTATGGCCCAATAATCTTTTTTACCACCACTTTTTGCAATTACTTTATCTAAAGTTCCGTGGCCTATTTGATAGGCTGTTATTGCCAATAACCAATCACCATACATTTTATACAGTTTTGTGAAATAAGCACAAACGGCTTGAGTGCTTTGAATGGGGTCTCTGCGGTTATCAATTAACCCATTGTTTTCCAATTTCATTATTTTACCTGTGCCATTGGTGATCTGCCACAAGCCCGCTGGACCTCCTGATTTGCCTGCATGAGGATTAACACCCGACTCCATTACAGTGATGTATTTCAGTTCATCGGGTAATTTGTTTTTGGCCAGTTCCGCTTCAATAAGAGGGAAATACAATTGTCCGTTGGCTAAACAATTTGCGATCAGTTTTTTGTAGTTGCCATACTGCGTAATTTTAGCCTTAACCAAATCATTCAAAATAAAGTGAATGGCAGAAGCAGAATCTAATTTCTGCATGCGTTGTTTGGTGCTGGAAGAATCAGAGTTGGCAAAAGAGAAGGAAGGGAATAAAAGAGCGATTACCAATCCGAGAAATTGGAAGCAATAGCACAATTTTGGCGGGAAGCCCGTCATATCCAGGGTTAAAGAATTTTGTTAGGGATAAAAAAGGCCGCCGTGAGGCAGCCCTATGTTAATCTTTTTTTTGCTCTACGTTAGTAGCATCGGAAGTATTTCCGTCTTTAGCATCTTTAAATTCTTTGATGCCTTTTCCTAAACCTTTCATTAGTTCAGGTATTTTTTTACCACCAAAAAGTAATAGTACTATTACCAAAATGATTAGGATTTCCATCCCGCCTAATTTTCCCATAATTAAAATTATTAGGCCCTAAAGGTAGTAAATTATTGGTATAGAGAAAGTTTTTAGAGCAGTTTAACAGTTTGTGGGACTATAATTTCCCGCAGATCCCGCAGATTTTCGCTAAGAAATAATGCTACTTACTCAACCACAATTGAGGGTCCATCACCACATTAGCCTTCCAGATCTCGAAGTGGAGTTCGGTTTTTCCATCTTCTGAATTGGTTTTAACTATACCAATTTCGCCTTTGGTTTCTACTTCATCGCCTTTCTTAACAGAAACCACATCGAGGTTTGAATACATAGTATAGTATTCGCCATGTTTAATGAGCACAGCGTATTTATCGCCGGGTAATACTAAAACGGCAGTAACAGTTCCTTTGAAAATAGCACGTGCTTTGGTTCCTTTAGGCACTACCATATCAATTCCGTTGTTGTGAATCATAACGGTTTCTAAAACAGGATGTTTGTGATCGCCAAAAGTTTGAGATACGGCTACATATTTTTCTACCGGCCACGGAAATTTTTTCTGATTTCCTGCGAAGTTTTGCGACAGCTCTTTTTCCTTGGGAGTAAGCGTAACTGCTCCGCCTGTTTTCGTGCTTGCCTTTTTCTGTTCTTCGGCAATAATTCTTGAAATTTCAGCATCTCTTTTATCGGCTTCTTTTTTCTTCTCCTTAATTTCTTTTTTGATTTCTTCCTGTTTCTTTTTCAGTTCATCGTAAAGCGCTTCTTTTTCTTTTTTCTCGCTGGATAGTTTTTGTTTTTCCTGGTTTTCAGTGCTTAACAGTGCTTGTTTTCCGGCTTTAATTTCTTCTAATTTTACAACCTCTCCTTTAATTTGTTCACGTTTTGAAGCAATGAGTTCTACTTGTTTCTGACGAAATTTATTGAGATCGCGTAAGTATTTCCAACGTTTGTAAGCAGTATTGAAACTATTGGCAGAAAGAATGAAAAGTAATTTATCGGTTGATTTTCTTGTTTTGTAAGCATAGCGCAACATTCGTGTGTATTGCACTTTAAGGTTGTTGAGATCTTTTTCAAGTTTGCGTACTACACTTTGCTGAGCATCGATATCACGGTTAACCAACCGGATTTCGTGATTGTAGTTATTGATTAGTTTTTCTCTGGCCTCAATTTTTTTACTGGTGATGAACATCGCCAGTTGTGTTTTTTGCTTATCGAGCTTAATCGTCTTTTCGTAGTCTTTTAGTTTTTTTAATTCCTCTTTTGTTTCATTATTTTTTTTATTCAAATCGCTTTGCTTGTCTTTTGTTTGCGCAAAAGTCAGCAAAGAAATAAGTACAAAAAGCAATGTAAGTTTACCTAAGTTTTTCATATCCATCAGGTATTATAATTTCAGTATCTAAACTAGTTTCTTGCGGTTCGGCTTTGGTGAAATCGAGGTGAATAATTTTTTCTTTTAAGTTTTTATCTTTCATGATCACCTGGGTGATTTTAGGGAATTTATATCCATCGTTGCTCCGGCTGATATAGCTGATATCCAAAATTACTTTTTTCAAGGGTTCCTGATAGTAAACTCTTTGCACATTGGAGCTGTCGCCATAAATCCAAATGGCATGTAAAGGTTGGCTAGTATTGGCAAAACTATTGTTTTGAATAGCACTAGTGAGTAAAGCTTTTTCGGGGGTACAATACAATAGGTTAGGTGGCTCTACATACGATTGATAAACAGAATCATGAGCCATTGGGTAAAATTCGCCGATGATAATGGATTGTACCAAAGCATAACTGATATTGGTTTTTAGCGAATCGTTAATGCGAGCGTAAGTACCACTGAAATACCTTCCGCTTCCGGTTTGATGGTCGATAATAATTACAGTGTCTTTGGTAAATAATAATTTAGCTACAGGAAAGCCCATCACGGATGCTGAAATCCATATAACACTGTCTTTTTTCATTCGTAAATTTGCATTCAATGAAAGAGGAATATCACTGCCTTCCATTGAAATATTTATTTTTCCTTTTAGCCAGGTAAATTGTGGATTATAGCTTTTCGCTTTTAAGGAAAGAGTATTTTCCTGATGCGTTTTGGTGCGTGTTTGTTTTCCTTTTTTCTTCGCCGTGCAGGCAAAGAAAGTGAGACTTAATACGATCATTAATATTTGCAACACAGCTCTCATTCTACCACTTGTTTTCTTTGAATTTTCAAATCAATTTTATCACTTACATCACCTGCCGATTTTGCTTTTTTCCAATACTCCAGAGCTTTTTCAGTTTTTCCAGAGCGCGAGTAGGCATCGCCTAAATGTTCTAAGATAGTGCCGTTTTCCGCACCACCATGCGCTTCTGCTTTGTGCAGCCATTCCAATGCATCTTCATATTTTTTTTGCTCATACAAGATCCATCCGTAAGTGTCTTCAAAAGAGGCATTGTCGGGAGAAAGTTCATTCGATTTTTTCGACATATCGGCAGCCTTGTCCAAGGTTTCTTTTCTTAAAGACAAATAGTAAGAATAGTTGTTAAGCACATAAACATTTTTAGGATCGAGTTTTAAAGAAAGTTCGTAGTTTTCATCGGATTTAGGATAGTTTTTAATTTCATTGTAAATGTCTCCCAGGTAAGAATAAAATTGCGATTTCAATGCGTCGTTTCCACTCACTAAATCCACTCCTCCTGAGAAGCCTTCAATGGCTTCTTCATGTTTTTTAAGTTGCATGGCTGAAATTCCTCTGTACCAGTACAATTCAGATTGTATGGGGAAGTATTCAATAGCCTTACCAGCATCGTCGAAAACGTTTTGATATTCTTTCAGTTCTGTTTCTACTTCCAGCAATTGGCGCCATATTAGAAATTTATCTGATTCCATTTCCAATGCCTTTTTGTATTCTCTTTTTGCTTCACTCCATTTGCCATCTCTGCTGTAGAAATCACCACAAATGGTGTAGCTTTTAGCATCATCGGGATGGCGATTTTTTGTAATCTCCAACAGATGGAAAACCTCTTTATTTAAAACAGAATCATTTTTGGAAGAGCGGTAATACTTTATCAGGATATCCACTTTAGTATCGATGCCCATCTCGGGGTTTTCGAAAGCCAATCCTAATTCATGAAATGCTTTTTCTATTTCTTTTTTCTGGTTGTAATAATCGAATAACGACAAGCGTGCATTGTAATTATTGGGATTGATGTTGAGTACTTCCTGGTATAAAATAGCAGCGTCATCCTCTTTGTTGATAGAATGATAATAATCGGCCAATTTGATTTTGTGTTTAAGCTCTTTGGAATCGTGCGCAATCAATTTTTTTAATTCATTAATAGCTTGTTCGCGTTTATTTAATCTATCGTACAGCGCGAACTTCTGCATAGAGATATTTTCTTTTATTCCTGTTTTTTCTTCTGCTTTATCTAAAATATCAATGGCCTCCTGATATTTATTTTGATCGGTGTAAACTTCAGAAAGATCGAAATAGTAATCGATGGAAGTAGGGAATAATTTTATCAATTTTTGAAAGGTAGCTTCACATTCACTGTACTGTTGTGTTTCGCGTGTTAAATCAGCGTAGAACAGAAGTATCCATTTATTTTCACCATCTAGCTGAACTGCTTTTTTTGCGTTTGCTAATGCCCCTTTGTACTGACGGGTTGCCTCTTGCATCCCCGCTATTTCATAGTAGCAACTAGAGCAATCGGGTTTAAGTTTAATAGCTTTCTCAAATTCAGAGAAGGCTTCATGGTATTTGCCTAAGATTTTATAGCGATTGGCTTCTACAAAATGAAACTGAAATTTCATTTCGTCATCATCGTCAACCCTATTTCCAGTGGGGGTCTTAAAAGTATGATTGCTTTTGCAGGCAGCAAAAGCAATCAGTACAGTTAATATCATCAGACGATAATTCATTCCAATATTTTAGTTTTCGGTATTGTAATCACCCACGCTTAATTCGCGTGTACTGCCAGTAATTTCAGCATAGTTTCCTACCATAGAATTGCGAATATTTGAATTTGAAATTTTAGTGTTTTTTTGAACGATGCTGTTGCTGATAACGGAAGAAGTGATCTTGGTATTGTCGCCTATAGAAGCATGCGGACCAACTACTGAATTCACCAATTCCACCCCGTTTCCAATGTAGCAAGGTTCAATGATTACAGAGTTTATCAATTTGAAAGATCCTTTCAACGAAGCATCTCCTTTTTTGAATTCCAAAACGCGTTGATTAGCATTTACAGTAGCGTTTTTGTTACCACAGTCTAACCACTCATCAACAGCACCAGGAGTAAATTTCACCCCTTTTTGTTTCATTGTTTCCAATGCATTGGTTAATTGAAATTCTCCTTTGTCTTTTAAATCATTGTCGATTAGGTACTGCATTTCTTTTCTCAACATCTCGCCGTCTTTCACATAGTAAATACCGATGATAGCCAAGTCACTCACAAAAGTTTCTGGTTTTTCAACGAAGTCGGTGATATGGTTATTTTTATCAATTTTCACTACACCGTAAGCACGAGGATCTTCTACTTTATGCACCCAAATAATTCCATCGGCATTGTCGTCTAATTGGAAGTTTGCTTTAAACAAAGTGTCGGCAAAAGCGATGATAGTTTTGCCCACCAATAATTCCTGCGCACAAAGAATAGCGTGTGCTGTTCCCAGCGCTTCTTTTTGGTAATATATTTTCCCTTTAGCGCCTAAGCTTTCTGCAATTTTAATCAGTTCTTTCTCTACTTCTTTTCCGAAATCACCAATTACGAATCCAATTTCATCTACCTTTTCTTTGCAAACACCCACGAGGTCTTCCACTAAGCTTTGAACTATTGATTTTCCTGCAACAGGAATTAATGGTTTAGGAGTTGTTAAGGTGTGCGGTCTCATTCTTTTACCCATACCTGCCATTGGAACGATAATCTTCATCTTTCTAATTTTTAGTTTATGTTTTTTACTTGTTTCCTGTATGTCCAAATCCACCTTCTCCTCTAACAGTTGATTCTAATTCGCCTGTATTTTCCCATTCAATTTGTTTAAATTCTGCCACCACCATTTGTGCTACTCTTTCACCATCTTCTACTACAAAATTCTGTGCCGATAAATTCACTAGTAAAACACCAATTTCACCTCTGTAATCGGCATCGATGGTGCCCGGAGAATTTAAAACAGTAATTCCTTTTTTAAATGCTAATCCGCTTCTCGGACGAATTTGTGCTTCACAATTTTGGGGCAATTGAATGAATAATCCGGTAGGAATTAAAGCTCTTTCCAAAGGTTTTAGCGTAATGGGTGAAGCAATATTGGCGCGCAAATCCATCCCTGCCGAAAACAGGGTTTCATATTTGGGCAAATCGTGCTTTGATTTATTGATTACTTTAACTTTGGTCATCGCTTAATATCTTGATTTTACAACGGTTTTCTAAGGTATTACTTTTTTCGGTTTTTCTAAAACATAGGCCATTCCTACGTAGCCCAAAAATAAGGTAAAACCAAGGCTATATCTCAAAAGAGGAGTAAAATGTATGCTCACTAGCATGTCGAAAACTACCAAAGCACAAGCCAGTCCTAAATAAAACAGAATTCGTTTTACAGGATAATCGATAGGATAATATTTTTGTCCGAGAAAATAAGAAATAATCACCATCACCAAATAACAGGAGAAATTGGTAATGGCACAACCTATATAACCTTTTCCCGGTGCTATTTTTTCGAAAACAGGAATCAGCATAAAATTTCCTACTAACGTAACTATACTTCCTAGTGCGGAAATTAATCCTCCGAAATAGGTTTTGTTGCTTAATTTATACCAGTTGGATAAGCTGTAATAAATGCCATAAAATATAGCTCCCATCATAATTAAAGGCAAAATAGTTAGCCCTTCTTTATATTCCGGTCTTTTAAGTAAAACCGTCATTAAAAGTTCTGCGGAGAGCATGATTCCCAAGAAGCCAATGCAAGTGATTAAGGTGAAATATTTAGCAATATCTGCAAAGGTTTTTTTTGCATCTATATCTTTACTTTTTTTAAAGAAAAAGGGTTCTGCTGCGTATTGATAGGCCTGAATAAAGAGGGTGATCATGATAGATAATTTGAAAATGGCGCCATAAATTCCAATTTCTTTCAAGGCTATTTTTTCAGGAAGCAGGTAGTTGGTTACTAATTTATCGAAGTGTTGATTCACTGCACCAGCCAAGCCTACAAAAAGCATTGGAGCAGAATAAGGAATTAATTTTTTCCAAAGCGGAATATCAAATTTCCATTTGTGTTTTAGCATTTCGGGAAGAAGTAATACAAAAGTTACCAAGCTGGCTACTAAGTTTGCAATGAAAACATAGCGAACACCTATATGTGGCGTGTAAACAGAATAAATAATTTTATTGAGCCAGGGGAAATTGTATTCGTTAGTGAGGTAGGGACAAATAACATAAAAGAAGAAATTTAAGGCAATGTTTATTCCCAGGGAAAACAAACGAATGAAAGCGAATTTTTTAGCTTTTTCTTTCATTCTTAATCCAGCAAAAGGGATGGCTGTTAGTGCATCAATCCCCACAATTATTCCCAGATAAACAATGAACTCTTTATGCTGTGGATATTTCATGGCAACTGCAATGTCTTGTGCGAAATATAGAATTGCTCCCACCAATAAAATGGAAGAACCCAAAACAGAAATAAATGCGGTAGAAAACACTTCGTCTTTTCGGTCTTCATGAGCTGTAGCGTAGCGAAAAAATCCAGTTTCTAAACCATAGGTGAAGAAGATAATCATCATGGCCACCCATGAGTAGGTGTTGGTGATTACGCCAAATTGTTCAACAGAAAAAACACGTGCAAACAGGGGCGTTAATAGCAGGTAATTGGCCATTCTGCCCAATATACTGCTGAGTCCGTAAACGGCTGTTTGTCCTAGTAATTTCTTTATTGCACTCATTGAGCTTCGAAGATATATCTAATCTCTTATTTGTACTAAGAATTAGCAGAGGAAGTATTAAGGGCGAATTGTTTATATTTCTTAAAATATATTTATTCAATAAAAAACCGGCAAGTAGAAATTTCTACTTGCCGGTCTTAATGGTACGGTAATAAATTTTAGTTCTGTATAACCAATGGAATACTATTGCTTTGGTTGTTGTAAGAAATCTTTATAAAATAAAGTCCGTTACTCAACGATTCACAAGAAATAGGAATATTGTTTCCATTCATACCATTGGTAATAAAAGGCAGAAGCACTTCTTTTCCTACTGCATCATGAACGCTGATGGTTATATTTTGAGTTGATTCTAATCCAGAGAGGATAATATTTGAACTTCCATTGCTTGGATTAGGATATACTTGGAATGAATAGGAAGAAGCATTAATATTTTCTGTGCCTGTACAAGTAAAGCTGTAGATATTAACGGTATCAGTACTAGTGCAAGAACCATCGGTAACTATCAGTTGAAAAACACCTGAATCGGAAACAGAAATAGAAGGTGCTGTAGAAATAATTTGGTTAGTGGTTAGATTTTTCCACTGATAGGTGCTATGATTGTAGAGCGATCCAATTGTAATTGGTTGATTTTTACATATTGATGTATCGCCTTTATTGATATGAGCGCTGTTTGTATTTCCTAATGTTACATTTACTGAGTCACTGGCTTTACAACCTGAAGGATATGCAGCTTCAACGTAATAGCTACCACTACTATACACCGTAGTAATTTTATTATACGAAATAATATTTGAGTTTTTCGACCAGATAGCGGATTGCACATTTCCAGCATCCAATACAGCATAATAGTAGCACGATTGCACATCAGGCAAATTTAATTTAGGAGCACTCACTTCAGTAATTACAGCAGAATCAGTAGCGCTACACCCCGCATTATTACTTACGGTTACTGAATAGTTGCCAGCACCTACGCGTATGCTAGAACTACTCGCACTATTGTTCCATAAAATAGAGTAAATTGTGGCATCGTAACCTGTGCTCAGGTAAATAGAATCGCCAGTACAAATTATAGAGTCGCTAATATTTAAAGGCAAGGATTGGTTGTTGATGAAATTCACAGAATCTGACAAAGTACAGGTATTGCTGATAGCTATTCTTGCTACATAAACACCCGGTGTTGATAGTGAAATAGATTGGTTTATTCCAATCAAATTATTATTCGAATACCATTCATAAGAAAGAAATCCATTTTGAGCAGTGTAAATGAAAGGGGTTTGAGAACAAACTAAAGTATCATGCATTTGACTCCCAAAATTTAGTGGGTTATAGTTGAGTGTTATTGTGGCGGAATCTTTTGTGATGCATCCACCAGGAGATGTAATGGTAAGATTATATTTCCCAGAGCTATGCATATAGATGTTTTTAGTGTATTCAAAACCATTAGGTGTTTGCCAAACAAAAGAACTGTTGTTCCCTCCTTGAATATTGGTTTGGATACCACCTGTACCACAAGTAGTGCTATCTTGCAAATCGTAGTTAAACCCATTGTTAGATGAGACAACAAATTTACCAAGCACATTACAGCCATTATTTTGAGTAGTAAATAAATATTCACCCGCCGTATTAACTGTTAAATTTGAATCTACAACATTATTCCCCCAATTCACTATTCCATTTCCACTTCGTAAAGTAATATTTTGTCCGTTACAAATGTTTGCAAATTGTGTATTTAAGTGAACTGTATCAACAACTACAACAGTTACACTGTCTGTTGTTGAGCAACCTTCTTCTGTTGCCGTTACTATATAATCTCCACCCTTGTTTACCACTAAGGTACTATCGGTTCCACTTCCCGCTCCTGTCCATAGAAAGGACAAGTTGGTACTATTATAATCGAAATAATAATTAGGATGAAGGGTATAATTTTGACCATTACAAATACTAATCGTTTGTTGGGGCATACTAATAAGAGGCGCGTGTTTTATAATAATAGACATGGTAGCGCTATCATTACCTACCCGATATTTTATAAGGGGAGTACCAAAGGTAATAGAAGGGTCAAACGTTCCTGTAATTGGATTGGTAATACCGTTTCCACTCCAATATCCTCCAGTCTGACTCGCTGTGAGTGTTATTGGAGAGGCATTCCTGCAAATAGGATTTACCGGGGTGATGGACACTTGTGCCATCAGAGTTGAATTAATCGCAATGAGCAATAATAAAAGTTTTTTCATAAGACGTAAATAATTAATAGTTGATCTAATAGTTAATCAGTAGATGCAATCATCATAAATAGGTTGCATCGAAAAAACAACGTGTTTAATTATTTATCATAGAAAATGATTAATGCCAACGATATGAGTGAGTGTAAAATAACAAACTAAAAATTCGCCTTTCTTTTTTCCAAAAATGCAGTAGTTCCTTCCGTAAAATCTTTGGTGCCGAAGCATTCTCCGAATAATTTTATTTCTTCCGCAAAACCACTCACACCATCGGTGTAATTGGCATTTACCGCTTTAATGGCAGAACTTAATGCCATAGGAGAATTTTTGATTATTTTTTTTGCGATGTCGTTCGCTTTAGTGAGCAATTCCAAAGAAGGAACAACATGATTCACCAAGCCATAATGCAAGGCTGTTTTCGAATCAATCATTTCTGCAGTGAGAATCATTTCCATTGCTTTCGATTTCCCTATCAACTGTGGTAAACGCTGAGTTCCCCCATAACCAGGTATAACGCCTAATCCTACTTCAGGTAAGCCCATTTTTGCATTTTCAGATGCAATGCGAATATGACAAGCCATCGCCAATTCCAGTCCGCCGCCCAAGGCAAATCCGTTGATGGCAGCAATTACAGGTTTTGTAAAATGGGCTACTTTATCGAATAACAATTCATGACCTTTTGCACTCAGTTGTTTTCCTTGTTCAGTGGAAAATTGCGCAAATTCTTTAATGTCGGCACCTGCCACAAAAGCTTTTTCTCCTGCGCCTGTGATGATTAATACACGGCATGAATTATCGCTTTCCAAAGAAGTTAATACTGTATTTAATTCTTCAATGGTTTGTTTGTTGAGCGCATTGAGTTGTTGTGGACGGTTGATAGTGATGGTAGCAATTCCATCATTAATTTGTGAAAGAATGTTGGTGTAAGACATAATTTTGGCTTTGATGTGTTGGGCAATAGTTCCTTCGTGCCTCAGGATGACAACCACAGTACAGACAAGTTTTGTATGTCATCCTGAGGCACGAAGGAACTATTGTCCTGTATATTATTTTCTTCCTTTTGAAACTTCTTCGGCTGCTAATGCTGCTGCACCAACAATGGCAGCATTGGGGCCAGGTAAAGTTGACTTCAATAATTTTACTTTCCCTTTCCACATGTGCAACATAAATTCGTTCATGTATTTTTCGGTTGGAACCAGCAATACTTCATTTGCTTTAACCATTCCACCATAAAGAATAATGGCTTCCGGACGAGTTATCGCTACCAAGTTTGCCAAACCGATACCTAATTTCCTTGCTGTGAAATCAAATATTTCAATCGCCAATTGATCACCATCTCTTGCTGCATCACCAATCATTTTTCCGGTTATATTTTCTTTACCTACTGCTTTTAAAGTTGAATTGCCTGTGTAGTTTTCAGCCATTTGTCGGGCAGTATTTACTAGGCCGGTAACAGAAGCATAAGTTTCCAAACAACCATATCTTCCGCAGTTGCAGAGGCGTCCGTTTTCTTCAATAATGATGTGTCCGAGTTCTCCGGCAAAGCCGTCGTGCCCGTAAACCATTTCATCGTTCACCACTACTCCTGAGCCCACTCCGGTGCCTAAAGTAATTACTGCGAAATCGCGCATTCCTTTAGCAGCACCAAATAGTTTTTCTCCAATCGCTGCAGCATTGGCATCATTGGTAACATAAGTAGATAATCCTGTTCTTTTTTCAATTTCTTTTTTCAAAGGTAAATCACCTCTCCACAAGAGATTCACGGCTTCCTGAATCATCCCGTTATAGTAATTCGCGTTAGGTGCACCTATGCCAATACCTAAACATTCTTTGTCTTTGTTGGCGTTGATAATGGTTTTAATTTCGTCAGATAAAGTATCTACAAACATTTCAAAAACGGGATAGGCTTTTGTTGACAAATTTTTGTAAGCTACAACGTGTCCCTTTTCATCAACTAATCCAATTTCTGTGTTGGTTCCTCCAATGTCGATTCCGATAGTGTATTTCATATTTTGTTTTTATTGATCATTATTATTGGGTAATTCAACAAAGAAAGTAGTTCCGATATTTTCGGTGCTTTCGAACCAAATTTTACCATCGATACCTTCAATCATTTTCTTCACCATAGCCAAACCTAAGCCCATGCCTGAATTCTTGGTGGTGAAATTAGGAATAAAAATTCTGTCTTTATCTTCTTCTGAAATTCCTTTTCCATTGTCCTGAATTTCAACTAAAATTTTATCGTTAATATTTTTCAATTGTAAAGATATTTTCCCCGTTCTACCTTCAGGTATAGCTTGTATAGCATTTTTCACGAGGTTGTTAAACACCCTCAACATTTGATCTTTATCTCCTTTTATTAAAGTATTTATTGCGTTATTTTCCACATAAATATTTACTTCTTCTTTATCGGAATATAGTTGTTGGCAATTTTCTATAATGTTAAGCATATCTACTGTTTCGAGAATAGGATCGGGCATGCGTGCGAAGTTTGAAAATTCGGTAGCGATGTTAGAAAGCGTATCAATTTGGTCGATTAAACTTTTTGAAATTTTAGTGAGTCGTTCTTCAAATTCCTCTTTCGATATGTCGTTGTATAAGCGAGTTAAATATTGCACATTTAATTTCATGGGGGTGAGCGGATTTTTTATTTCATGTGCCACCTGTTTTGCCATTTCACGCCATGCTCCTTCGCGTTCCGATTTTGCTAATTTCTCAGCACTTTCCGTAAGTTCTAAAACTTTTCTGTTGTATTCATTTACCAAATTCCCAATTTCATCATTGCTCTTCCACTCAATAATTTCATTGTGTTTTCCAATGGATATAGATTTTAATTTTTGTTGAATGAAGCTAAGTGGGCGCGTAATATAAGAAGAAACCAACAGTGCAGTAAGTAAAGAAAAAATCACTAAAATTCCATAAATGTTAATGAGTGCAATCATAAAGGAAGAAATCTCATTGCTTAATTCATCGTGATGCGAAAAGTATGGTAAATTCAAGTATCCTACGAGTTCTCCTGAATCTTTGTGAAATGGATAATAGGCTGAAAGATATTCTAAACTTTCAATATTTTCTGTTTGTGTATAAACAGTTTTATTGTTGAAACGCATTTCCACAAAAGCCTGCGGATTGATATTGGTAGATAGCAGCCCTTCAGAAAACAATTCATTTCTGGAGGAAGCAATAATTTTTCCCTTGGTATCGTACAGGTTAATATCGGTGAAAAATACTTTCGAAAATCGATCTAAAGTTTCTCTAATAAATTCAGGGTTATCATAGGCTTTTTTTCTTGAAAGCCGCCTTTCTACTTCGAGGTTTACTGATTTTATTTTTTCAATAATATTGTCTGCATTTTTTTTGTCGTATTGTTTATTGATAAAGTAAACAGAACTAATTCCTATCAATGTTCCTGAGAAAAACAAAAGTGTAAGCATGCTAAATTGCAATCGACTTTTAAAGGAAGCCTGAGCAGTGTTTTTCGCTCTTATATAACTTACGGCATAAATACAAAGTGCGATAAAACTAAACAGCAAAAACAAAAAAGAATAGCTTGAAAAATAATGCCAAATGCCCCCCGATTCTTTAGAAAGAATTAAAATTGATCCGTTGTTTCTTTTGTGAAAAAGATGATTGTAATCGTTGAATTCCTTCCATTGAAACTCGTTATGTAAGGTGTCGCTTAAAGAATTAAATATTTCGGGATAGGAATAATTTCCTTGTTGGTAAACCAATTTGTTGTTGATGTATTTAGCTATAGAGTAAGCACGATCCAGTGTATTGTTTTCTGTTTGTTTATTTACCAGAAGTAGTGGATATCCTAAATCATCAGAAATATTTTTAGGAATCATTAATACAAAAACATTTTGTTTTCCGGTAGATTGTAAAATGCCGAAGTAAGCGGAAGCTCCTTGAATGTTTTCTGAATGAAAAAGATTTTTACGAATCATTTCCATGGAGTTCATCAAACTGTCGGTAGTAATATGAATATCATATTTCGCCCAATATTTTTCGAAGCAGGTGTTGTGAATGTATTGTTCTAATTTTAAAGTGTCGTTTTCTAACTTAAGAAGAGTATCTGCGTTCAGTTTTTCTTGGATATTTGCAAATAAATATTCAGCAATAGGATCTCTCTCAGTAGCCATTAGTAAGGCTTTTTGTGTGCGCTTATCTTTTTCTTTTACATCAATATATTTTTCAATGGTTACCGATGTAAACAGGGATAGCAGTAGTAATAAGCCAATAGTAGAATTTAATTCAAAGGAAGAATGATTTTTGTAAACACGATAAATGATCACAGCAATTAAGGGAACCGAAAGCACTAAGCTATAAACATCCTCTTTATCGCTATTCATTAAAAGCACAAAGAACACCGTGCATATGGCTACTAAAGTGGTAACAATGTTTTTCCATTCTATGTTTAATTCTTTTAAAATTTTTACTCCCCAGGTGAGTAATTGTGTGTAGGAATACAGAAGAATGATAATACATAAGAAAGCTAAAAAGCTGTATCCATCTAGAGTAAAAATTTGTTTAATGTCGAGCTGAACATTAGAGTTGAATACCAATAATTCTATTTGTTCAGCAACATTCCAGGAGGCAAAAAGAAATAGAAAGCAAAAACAAAAAGAAAAGAGATAAGTACGAGTTTTGCTAAGATTTTTTTCCTTTGGTAAATTAAATTTTTGGGAGAAAATAAATTGTACAAATACCAAAATAAAAATACTATGTATAAAAAAATCTCCTAATGAAGGAAGCCAATTGGAATAGGCAAAAAACTCTGGATTCATCATCGAATGATTGTACCAGTGAAAAGGAAATGATAACCACAGCATTCCGGCTCTCAGCGCAAATAGTACGATGGCCAAGGTAAGCGATTTCAGTACCGGATTTAATACACTTTGCTTAAAGTATAGGTATATCGCAAGAAGTAAAACGAGCAATGAAATGAATTCAATAACAAATAAGAAATTATCATTTTGATATTCATTTAAATTCGTATTGTTTTTTAGTTGAAGATAGTTTCCTGCTAACGATTTTATTTCTGTTTTTCCTTTGCTTATTTCTACTTTCCACTGATGATCAATATTGTAATTATTTGCAAAATAGGGAGTGATATAAGAGTTCTCATAACGATGTTCTTTTTTAATTAGAAGCAAGGCAATTATTTTTTTGCCTTTACCGGCATCTAAAGTATATTTTTCATAAAAGCCAGCAGCGTTTTGAAAGAACCCATCTTGCTGAGTAATAATATTTTCGGTGGGTTCAGAGTTGGTGCTCCATAATTTTAGTGAAGAATCTTGTACTACGAATAAAGAAAGTTGATGTTGTTTAAATAAACTTTTAAAGTGCGCAGAGTTGTTTTGAAATATCTCTTCGTAATTATTACTGCTTAGATTTTTTGAGAGTAGTATGCATTCTTCAACCACTAACTTTTGTTCCTTTTTGAGTTGTGTGGAAAATTCATCTAATTTCCTGTTGAATTGCTGAACGTCATTATCCAGCCAAAAGGAAATGGATGCTATCAATAACCCGGCAATGGCAAGGACAAAGAGAATGTATATGTTTTTCTTTTTAACTTTCACATTGCTGTTTCCAACTAGTTGTTTTTGCCTTCCGGACGGAATGGATAAGCCCACGAAGCCATAGGTGATGCCTTACGCGTTTGAATCCAAACTTTTCCTTCACCGCTGAATTTACAAACCAATCCTTCACCTGAAAAGAACAAGGATTTATATCCGCCAAATCGTGTAACACGATAACTTAAGCCACCGGTAAATGCAACAATATTTCCTGTATCTACTACATAAGAATCCTTTACATCAATTTCGATGATGCCACCAAAAGAATTAAACCAAAGATCTCCTGTGCCTGTGCATTGTGCTAAAAATAAACTTTCACCGCTGAAGAAGCCTTTAAATCCCTGCCATTTAGAATCTACTTTTACAGTGGGCGCAGAAGCAACATAGCCTGAACTTTGCAAATACAAAGTTTCATTTCCATTGAGTTTATAATGTACCAAATCGCCAGGAGAAGCGGGTGCAATTTTAATTTCTGCATCGCCATTTTCTGCAGTGAAATCATTAATGAAAATAGATTCACCGGTTAAAAATCTACCGAAGCCACCTTTCAACTTAGTTTTCATTTTAAGGTTGGTATCCATAGTAGCCATTGCCGATGCTTCCACATTTAATGTTTTTCCAGAAGGAATTTTAACGGTGAGCAGTGCGTAATCGGGAGCGCCTTCAATATAATGTTCAAATGAGTTTTCCATATTATTCTAAATATTTTTTGTTTTGAATTATCTTGGTTTTAATCCTGGAGTTAAATTGAAGCCAAATGAGCTTTCGTTGTGTGATTGGCACCAAACAGTTCCTTTTCCTTTGAAGCGACAAATTAATCCTTCACCACCAAAGTAGGAATTGATCCATGAGGAGCCAGCAGTACCGATACTAAAATTCAATGTTTCCTGAAAGGCAACAATATGGCCGGTATCCACCACATATTCACCATCTACTTCTATAGGATAAATGGCGCCAAATGAATTTAAAATTACTGTTCCTTTTCCTGATGCGCTCAGCCAAAAAGAGCTTTCACCAGAGAATAAAGATTTAAATCCTTGCCAGTTAAAATCAATATTTACATCATGATCAGAGGCAACATAAGAACCTGCCTGCACAATTAATTTATCTCCATTTAATTCGTAAGTGAACATATCTCCCGGCAATGTAGTTCCTAAGTAAACTTCACCTGCCTGAGCTCCTGCGGTAAAATGATTTAAGAAGAAACTTTCTCCTGATAACATTCTTTTTAATGCCTTGATAATTCCTCTCTGATCTTTTTTATGCGTAGTGGTTTGTACTTGTAAATTATCACTCATAGCAATCATTGCACCTGCTTCTGCAGTGAATGATTCTCCTGCCTGCAAAGTAACTTTTGCCGATGCAGCACCTGGTCCTTTTTCTATTTTTACGTTCATAATTTTTTGATTAAAAGAATTTATTCAACCATTTGGTTAACCCGCTAACACTTCTAGATTGAATGATTATTTTTCCTTTTCCTTCCACACGGGTAACGAGTCCTTCCCCTCCAAAAAAGCTGGAGAAAATGCCTCCCGATAATTGCATTTTCAATTTCATTTGAGGTTCGTAGCCTACTAAATGACTAGAATCTACAATGTATTCACCATCAATTTCTTTTTCAATCAATGCGCCATATGCACCATAAATTACTTTTCCGCTTCCGCTTACCTGAAGTTTGAATAAGCCTTCTCCTCCTACGAATGAAGCGATTCCAGCCCATTTAACACCTAGTTTTATGCCGGGTGTAGAAGCAACATAACTTCCACCTTGTAAACAATAACTTCCGTCATTCAATTCCAATACCCTCATGTCGCCGGGAGTAGGTTGTGTTAGAGTTACTCTTTTTACCTGATTGCTGGTGTTGGTGATATGATTTACGAAGAAACTTTCTCCACCTACATATTTTTTCACCAGTCCGCCAATAATGCCACCATTGGTTTTGGCCGTCATTTGTAATTCTGCAGCCATACTGGCCATAGCATCGGCTTCTGCAATAATTGTTTCACCGGGTTGTAGCTCTACATTGATGTAGGTAAACGCGGGTTGTCCTGCTAAATTGATTTCCATATTAATCTTTATCTAAATCTGTTTTTAAGCGCTTTTTAAAAGTATCAAAAGAATTTTTAAAAGTGATGAATTCTTGATTTTTTAATTCATTTTTCTTTTTACTTAGCAGTTCAATTCTTTCTCCAATGGCGGGGTGACTACTCACCAACGAAGTGAGCTCTTCGGTATCTTTATCTTCAGGATATTCTTTTTGCAATTTTTTAAACATACCAATCATTCCCTCGGGATTGATTTTGGCTTTCAGTAAATATTCCCAACCCGTTTCATCTGATTCGGTTTCGTATTCTCTGCTTGTTTTCAAAGAAGTTAACGATCCGCTTGCCTGAGCTAGGGTTCCCATAATGGCGCTGGCATCACCTACAAAAGAGGAGAGCACTACGTAAATGCCTAAGTTGGAAATGATACTGCGAACATGATGGCGTTGTGTGCAATGAGAAAGTTCATGCGCTAAAACACCCATTAATTCTTCCCATGAAGCTGCCTTTTGAATAATGCCAGAGTGAATTACCACATTTCCTCCGGGCATGGCAAAAGCGTTCATGGTGGGATTGTTGGCAATGTAAAATTTAAAATGAAAGGAAGTATCGCCTACTGCATTTACCAATGGTTGTAAGGTTTGTGTGAGCTCAGCAATTAAGGCTGAATCTTCAATGAGTTTGTATTCTGCTTTTACTTGTAAAAAAAGTTTATCACCAATTTCTCTTTCCCACGATTGTGGCACTTGGTTCGCCACTCCTTTAACCATTACTTTTCTGAAAATAAAAATGCATAAAATAACGGCGACAAAAAAGCCTATAATACTTAACCAGATGGTCCAGTTAATCGCTCGTTTTTTATTCACTTGCTTTACTCCACTTTTTGCATGATCGTGGTAATGTAAATTGGGATCTTTCAGTATTTTTTTGTCGGTAGTATAAAAGGAGATATCAGGATAATTAGGATGTTTAAAATAGATTAATCTATCGGAAGCTCCACCAATACTAATTTCTGTTTGTGCTAGGGAGAATCGAATTCTTTCTTCATCGAATTTGAAAACAAGGTCACTTAACCCAATTTCAATTTCTACACTTTTTCTTCCCGAAGGAAATCGATTAGAGATTGCAATTCCTTGATATATCATAGTGATTTTGCGGTTGGCTTAAACTTCTGGTGCAATGATAGTTAATTTATGTTGTGCAAGAAATATACATTATGCTAAAATATGTTGAATTAGGTGTTAAATTCGCAACAAAATTATTGTAGTGCAGCAAAACAAACGAATTTATTTTTTTAGCATTTTACTTTTTGTAATTACCGCTTATTTCTCGGTGGGCTCTTTTGAATATGATGAGCATACGCAGGTTTTAGAGTTTGGGGGAATGAAGCTGGGAATAGTGGATGAAAGTACATTATCGTGGGAGTATGCTGCTAAAATGCGACCATCGATTCAGCCTTTGATGGTGTACTGTACACACAAAATTTTAGCGGTGGTGGGGGCAGATAATCCTTTCACAGTGCCTTTTGTTTTACGACTTTTTGCGGCGGCACTTTCTCTTTTAAGTATTCATCTTTTACTCAAAGCTTTTCAAGATAAATTTACTGGAGAGAAAGCGCGATGGAATTTTTTTCTGCTCTCTTTTTTCCTTTGGTTTTCTGTTTATCATGCTGTACGATTCTCTTCTGAAAACCTTTCTGGCAGAACTTTTGTCATTGCCTTTGCTTTGTTTTTTCTGTGGAAAGAAAAAAACTTAAAACAGCATTTTTTTATTGGATTGATTTTAGGGTTCTCGTTTTTATTTAGATATCAAACCGGATTTTTGATCGCTGGATTTATGGCGTGGATGCTGTTTATCAATAAAACAAAATGGCGTGAATTATTTTCAATAATGTTGGGAATATTAGCTGTTTTTGCCTTGGGAGTTGTGATCGATTATTGGTTTTATAACGAGTGGGTTTTAAGCACTTGGGAATACTTCAGGCAAAATATCATTTTAGATAAAGCTTCCGGATTTGGCCGCGATCCGTGGTATTATTATTTGGTTCAGATTTTTAACAGAGGAATTCCTCCTTTTAGTTTACTTTATTTATTGCCTGTTGTGCTGCTGTTTTTCAAGCCTAAAAATGTTTTATTGTGGATCATTTTACCTTTTCTATTGTTGCATTTTTATATCCCTCATAAAGAACTTCGATTCTTCTTTCCACTGATAGGGTTCATTCCTTTGCTGATCATGGAATCGGGCGAAATAATAAAGGAAAAATGGAATATTCTCCACAGCAAATTTTTTAAAGTAGCCAATGTTTTATTTTGGATTCACAACTTTGTTTTTCTGGCCATCATCTCTCTCAAATCGGCCGATGCTCAGGTTCCTATGTATGAATTAATATATAATAAATACACTGAGCCTACGGTGATTTATTATGTGGAGCACAATCCTTATTCAAGAGCCAGAGAGGTATATTATTATAAAAGAAAAAACCTAGAAGTGCGAAAAGTAAATTCTATCAATGAAGTAAAATCTTTGGCTGATACTACTGTTTTATTCGCTACTATCAATACCGAAGAAGCCAAACAAATGGATGCAACTCAAACTTTAATTTATTCTGCCTTGCCCAATTGGCTTAAGCATTTCAATGTTTTCAATTGGGTAGAGCGTACTAAATTTTGGAAGGTTTACCAGGTGGATAAAAAAGTTGAAGTGAATACAAAATAAAAATGCTCCCCGGGGAGGAGAGCACTTTATCACCTAAAACTTAAACTATGAAAAAACTAACTTTACTAACTAACTATACTGGTTGAACGCTATTGAGAAAGTAAAGGTTTCATTTTTCTAAAAAATTATTTTATTATTTCTTGAAGATCAATAGTGACGCTGCTTATAGCCGACTCAAAATTTTCGCTGTTGGACAAATAACTCGGATTATTTCTTATTCCTAAAACGAAATTCTGTTTTTTCGAGCCCTGAGCATTCCAGATATAGTACCTATCCATACCATTAAATCCTTTTCCCAAGTGTGATGAATAATAATACAAAAGATCTTCATATAGATTTTTTCCTATGCTGTCATTGTCTACGTAAACGTCAATTGACGCACTCATAAGAACTTGGTTCTTATCAAAGAGGTATTCACTGAAAATACTATTATTTCCTAAAAATTGTTTGTATCCATCGGCAGATTTACCCTTAATGTAACGATCTCCTTTTTCTCTTAAAAAAACGCTGTCTTTATGATCTCCTATTTCAATACCTCTGATGGTTTTGGAGATTTTATTCTTTAAATCACTTACCACAGCGTAGAATAATGGTCCGCTTTTGTAAATGTGTTTTTCTGAGCTTTTGTTCAGCGTATTTTTTTTATCGGCATCTTCATTAGAACAGGAAATGAAAAATCCTATCAACAATATAACTAGGAGGTTGCGCATAAACTTATTTAATCTTTAACATATCAAATGTTGCATTTAAGTAGAGGAAAAAATCATCTGGTAATTTGTGTTCAGGATTTGAAATCCTTTCCCTACCTAAGCGAACAATAATGATATCTAAATCAGGAATGCAAATTACATATTGTCCGTTCAAGCCAATCGGACTAAATACTTTGTGGCCTCTAAATTCTCCCAACCACCATCCATAGCCATAGCGGGTGGTAGGCTTGTTGTCTAATTCATCAATAATGGGTGCGGGTTGTACAGAAGCAGTCATATAATCTAAAGCAACAATCGTTTTTCCATTCACTTTTCCGCTATCCATATACAGTTTACCTAATCGTGCAAAATCTCTTGCGGTAGCATAAAAGCTACTGAATGATTTTTCATCACCATCTTCATGATCCAAATTCCATAAAGCAAAATGTTCTGCGTGAATTTCATTCCACAATTTTTGTTCGCAGTAGGTGGATATTTTCATTCCTAATGCTTTTTCTAAAACGAAGGAGAGAATTAAGGTATTTCCACTTCTGTATTCAAAAGTTTTTCCAGGTTCTTTTACCACTTCATAATGAGTTACCAATTCTTTTAAATTATCGCCATAATAAGCTTTTGCTGGTGAACCAAAAGGATCTTTATAGGGTTCATCAAAATTGAATCCACTACTCATGGTTACTAAATTTTTGATAGTTAATTTAGCGGCAAATCCTTCTTTGTATTCAGGTAAAAAATCACTTACCGGTTGATCCAATGATTTTATTTTTCCTTCTTTTAATGCTATTCCTAGCAAAACACTCACTACCGTTTTACCCATTGAAAAGGAATTTGAAATAGTGTCTTCATTGTAAACTTCCCAATACTTTTCAAACAACAAAGAGTCTTTTCTAAAAACCAGAAAAGCGCATGATTTCAAAGCTTCGGCGGAGTCGAGGTATTTTTTTGACAAACTATGTTTATTAAATTCTTTGGAAACCGGCCAGGGTTTAGGATCATTGGCGTTGATCTTTCTATTGTAAAAAATTTCATATTCATCGATGGTTGGACCAGTTTTTCCGGTAAAGTAGGTGTTTACCAAACCCTTGTATAAATGAGTGTTATAGGTAGCTACCAACACTATATGGATCACTAAAAATACAGCTGCTATTATGGCTACAATTTTTAAAAAACGCTTCATATTATTGATTTGTTTGCTTTACGGTTGATTTTGTTTTATTGTTGCTTAAATTTAAAGATACTTTATTTTCGCAATGCAGTAACATTGTATAAAAAAGCAGATCTTAACAAAAAACTACGGTATGAGAAAATCAATTTTTGCTTGCCTTTTGCTTGCTTTTCTAGTCATCTTTAATGGCTGTATGATGAACAAAAAGGAAATGACTAAAGTTCATAAAATAGCCATTGTGTCGTTGTCATGCGACAAAAGCTTGTATCAAAGTAATCCCAATTTTTTGAATCTATTGGTTAGTGGTTTGATGAGTGATTCTATAAAATTACATGCTTACGCAGAGAGGTTAAGAAATCGAGCCAATACAGAAATGTTTTCTAGCTTAAGAGCCTCAGTTATTCCACTCGATTCAGTAAGCAACCAAAAAAATTATCTTTCTCTAAAGAATTTTATAACGGGCTCTTATAGTGGGTACAATTGGGATATTACTTGCCCGAAGGGATCTAAAATGACAGATAATTATGCCTTAAATAATTACAATATTTTGAATGAAATGTATCCCGATGTTAATGCTTATGTTTTTATTCGAGTTCATTATCAAATTCAAGTAATGGCAGGGATGGGTAAGAGTTTTGTTCAAGTTGGTTTAGCCAAAATTATTGCTGTTTACGATGTATCGATTCACAATAGGGATGGAAAAAGAATATTTTACGAGCAAATGAGAGGTTATAGTCATGATACTTTTCCTTACCTCATAACACCTTGTTTTAATGAAGATAGCAGAGTTCCTTTGCAACAGGCAGATGAAAGGGCTTATAAAAGGGTGACTGAATTTCTCACAAAGAAATTCGGATCAATCTATACTGCATCCAAATAATTCGCTCAAATGTTTTTTTAGTTTTTTAGCTACTTCGCTCATTTCAACGGGTTGTTTTAATTCGAGATGAAGTGAAGTCACTTTTTTATCATTGATACCGCAAGGAATGATATTGTTGAAATAATGTAAATCAGAATTCACATTTAAAGCAAAGCCGTGCATGGTAATCCATCTGCTGCAACGAACGCCCATTGCGCAAATTTTTCGTGCTTTAAACGGGTCTTGATAATCTAACCAAACACCCGTTAATCCTTCAATTCTTCCGCTTTCAATGTTGTATTCTTTAAGCGTTAGAATAACGGCTTCTTCTAAATAACGAAGGTATTTATGAATGTCGGTGAAGAATTGATCGAGGTCTAAAATAGGATAGCCTACTAATTGTCCCGGACCATGATAAGTAATATCCCCACCCCGATTTATTTTATAGAAAGTAGCTTTATTTTCCTCTAGTTCTTCCTGATTGATAAGAAGGTGACTACTATCGCCGCTTTTACCCAAAGTATAAACGTGAGGATGCTCGCAAAAAAGCAAATGGTTTTTAATTTCTTTTTGGTCTTCGGGGTTTTTGCGATTGTACAATTTCAACTCGGTTGATTCATTGAAAAGCTTTTCTTGAAAGTCCCAAGCAGCTTTATAATCAATGAGTCCGAGATTTTGGAAAAGTACCTTTGGCATGTGCTAAAGATACGAAAGGAAATAATTAAATGATGAGCCTCTGTAGGTATTTATATTCTACCCCCACACATTCAGTTTATTTTTGTTTGCATAATTCTCCTTTTTTAATTTGAATTTTTTCGTTGTTGTTAAATTTATCTGTTACTTTTTTTTCCAATTGATCCAGGCATTTTTGTTCATTCGATTGAATACAAATATCTTTTTCACCTTCTCTTCCCCAGTTTACAATGTTGTAGCTTACCTCACATTTTTTAAATTCTTCCATCATTTTTTTTATCTCACTAAAAGCTTTGCTGTCAATACCACTTCCTTTGCTGATAAAGGAAATAGTGAGGTGAGAAGCTTCTGTTTTTGCTTGTGCAGTTTCGCTATTTTTTTTTGTAGAATGGCAGGCAAAAAAAAATAAAAGCAAAATAGTATACAACTTCATATCGTTATTTTATAACGGTTAAAGGTTGTGATACGATACCCGAATCACTTATTATGGAAACAATATAGAACCCATTGTTTAAAGCAGACACATTAAGTAGGATTGTATTTTCGTTGGTAGCCATATCTTTTTTTGTAAGCACTTCTTTTCCGTTTACATCATAAACATGCACTTCGATGTAACGCGTGTTAGAAGAGGCATTAATGTTCACAATGTTTTCAGCGGGATTAGGGTAAATAGTAATTCCTTTTTCACTCAGAGTATTCAAACTTGTAGCATTTGCGCACACATTTGCAGTTAGCAATGAGGCTCTGCTTCCTGTTAAAGCAGCCCTCATTCGGTCTTTTTGCCCTTTGGTAAACATGGCCATACAATTGTCGTCGGAGTAGTCGAGATAATTCATAAACATTTCCCCATTTGCTCCGCTACATCCGTTGTTCGGATTACTGGGAAATGTTGGACAACCAGCGCTTTCTGCTTTCTGAGGCTCTGTGTCGGCAACCAGGTCATCTCCACAGTCGGCATCTCCCCAAATATGTGCTAAGTCTAAATAATGACCAATTTCGTGAGTTGCGGTTCTGCCCAGGTTAAAAGGGGCGTTTCCTGATAACCCAAAATTATTTGCGGCAATTACAACGCCATCTGTGGCATCGTTCGTTCCGGGCATTGTTGCATATCCTAGCGTAGAAGCGTCGTTGCCTTCAAAAGTGGTGACCCAGATATTTAGATATTTGGTGCGATCCCATGCGGTGGAGGGTTTCACTTGAGTATCGAAGTTATCTACAGTCCAAGCGGCTTTTCCCATATTGTGACGAGTAATACCAGTGGATGCGTTTCCATTGGGATCTTTATTTACCAGACAGAATTCTATTTCACAATCGGCCGTTACACTATAGAATGCATGATTGTTTGGTAAAGCATTGGTATTGAGTAATCGATAATCCTGATTTATTACATCAATCTGTGATTTAATTTGTGCGTCAGAAATATTTTGTCCGTTACCCACTGCTTCGCCATTGTGAATTACGTGAACTACTACTGGGATAGTTAATATATTTCCTGAACGATAATCATTTTGGGCTTTGTAGTTTTGTGTAGCGCTTTCAATCGCTTGTCGGTTTTGGACATACGCAACATCATTTTTCATTTTTTTTAAATGTAATTCATGACTTGCACACTTTCGTTTTTGATTTTGTCCGAAAGAGCAAATGCTTATAACAAGCATCAGAATAGATAAAGAAATTACTCGCATAATTTAACGTTTAATAAGTTAATAAATATGCAGCAGTACAGCAGTTTGAAAACCAATATAAGGATATTAAAGTGCTTGACGAAAATAATTTTTTGAATAAATGTAGAAGCAGAAGTCTAGTCGGTCATACTGGATAAGTTCGTTTTGCTAAACTCATGTCAATTATTTTAAAATCGCCAACGCCTCTTTTAACTCATCAATCACTGCAATTTCAATTGGGTCAATCGCTCTTTTTTCTGCGATTAAAACAGAAGCCCAGTCGCCTAAATGAATGAAGTAAATTGACTTTTCGAGCATATTGTTTCCTTTTGAATATAACTCGGTAACAGAACTCACCAAAGGTTTTAGTTTGCTTATAACGAAATCGGTTCTTTTAGCTGTTCTGTAAAAATCTTCTTCGTTTCTAAAAACAACTAAAGCTGTGTTTTTATGTTCTTCAGTCCAGCCTACAATTTCATTGTGGCACAACTCCGGAAGTTTATGGTGCCAGCACAACATTTTAGAATTTTCGTTGATTTGTTGACGGAAGCGAATGGCTATACCTTCGTAATTATCGGCACTGTAAATTACAGGAATCTTATTCAATAATTTCTCTGCCAACGCATCAGCAGTTCTAATGATATTTTCTTTTTCAGCCAACAATAGATCTGCTGCAGTACCAACCTGTTCGGTGTATTTAGAAGAAATGAGATTGTATTTTTCTAGAATGAATAACTGTTGTGTTAAAGAGTAACCCATGGTAGAACGTGGAGGCATTCCCGGAGGGTTGATGATGTGGTTGTAGCCGTGTTGCTTACAAATTTCTAAAACTTTTCCGCCGGTAGTTACTGCTGCAATTTCTGCGTTGGCTTTAATAGCCTGTTCTATAGTAAATAATGTTTCTTCTGTATTTCCAGAGTAAGAGGAAGCGATCACTAAAGTGTTTTCGTTTACGAAAGCAGGAATGTGATAATCGTTGCAAGTTAAAATAGGAACTTTGCATTCATTGCCCACAATCTGACTCACCACCGTTCCGCCAATACCCGAACCACCCAAACCGCAAATCAACACATTTTTAATTTCGTTTTTTGCCGGTTTAAAAGTTGCGGCTTTGCCTATTTCAATTGCTTTTTTAAGTTGCGCAGGAAATTTTTCTACTAAAGTCTTCATGATGTTATTTTTCAATAAGGATGTGGCTAAAGTAAATCATTTCTGCAATATTTTCCAATGGGCGTTATTTCATATAGCCTTTGCTACCTGGAAATTTGAGTTTTACTCCTTAAAAACGTATGTTTGTTTTCAATAAAAAGAGGAAATATGTCAATTGAACTATCAGAACAAGAATTAGTAAGAAGAGAGAATTTAAAGAAAGCCATTGATGCAGGAATTAATCCTTATCCTGCCGAGCTTTTCGAGGTAAATTGTTCAGCCAAAGAGATTCATGAAAATTACAACAATGATAAATTAGGCTACAAGAATATTAGCATTGCCGGGCGATTGATGCGTCAGCGTATTATGGGAAAGGCTTCTTTTGCTGAGTTGCAGGATTCATCGGGAAGAATTCAACTGTATATCAACAGAGATGATTTGTGCCCGGGAGAAGATAAATTCCTTTATAATGATTTCTTCAAAAAGATTTTAGATATAGGCGATATTATTGGCATCAAAGGTTATGTTTTCACAACTCAAGTAGGTGAAATTTCTATTCACGTTACCGAGATTACATTACTAAGTAAAACTTTGCGCAACCTGCCAATGCCGGTAGAAGATGCGGAAGGAAAAGTGCATGATGCATTTACTGATACTGAGCAAAGATATCGTCAGCGTTATGTAGATTTAATTGTGAATCCGCAGGTGAAAGATGCGTTTATCAAAAGAACTCAATTAACGAATTCAATGCGTTCGTTCTTAAACAATAGAGGTTACCTAGAAGTAGAAACTCCTATTCTTCAACCTTTGTATGGGGGAGCTGCAGCGCGTCCGTTTAAAACACACCACAACACTTTAGATCAAACTTTGTATTTGCGAATTGCGAATGAGTTGTATTTGAAAAGATTGATTGTGGGTGGATTCGACGGAGTTTATGAATTTGCAAAAGATTTTAGAAACGAAGGAATGAGCCGTTTTCACAATCCTGAGTTTACACAAATGGAGCTGTATGTTGCTTACAAAGATTATGCTTGGATGATGGATATGGTGGAAGAGATGGTGGAGAAAATTGCTTTAGATTTGCACGATTCAACAGAAATAAAAGTAGGTGAAAATGTAATCAACTTCGAGCGACCGTGGAAGAGATATACGATGTTTGAAGCGATTAAAGAATTTACAGGAATTGATATTACCGCCTTAGACGAAGCGGGCTTGCGTGAAGCAGCGCAAAAATCGGGAGTTGAAGTTGATGATACCATGGGTAAAGCAAAATTGATTGATGAGATTTTTGGAATGCATTGCGAACCAAAATTAATTCAACCTACTTTCATTACCGACTATCCTGTGGAGATGTCGCCATTGGCTAAAAAGCACCGTTCCAAAGAAGGCTTGGTGGAGCGTTTTGAGTGTATCTGTAACGGAAAAGAAATATGTAATGCTTATTCTGAGTTGAACGATCCTATCGATCAGCGCGCTCGTTTTGAAGAGCAATTGGAATTAGGAAAAAGAGGGGATGAGGAAGCAATGATGCTGGATGAAGATTTTCTTCGCGCTATTGAATACGGCATGCCACCAACGGCAGGATTAGGAATTGGTATCGATCGTTTGTCGATGATCATGACCAACTCCAATTCAATTCAAGATGTGTTGTTCTTCCCGCAAATGCGTCCGGAGAAAAAAGAGAAACAGGCATCTCCTGAGGAGTATAAGGCAGTAGGTATTGCAGCTACATGGGTGCCGGCGTTGCAAAAAGCAGGATACAAAACCATTGAATTGCTGAAAGCAGCTAACCCCAATAAACTGCACCAAGAAATTGCGGGCTTCAGAAAGAAAAATAAAATTGAAGAAGTACTTCCAACTTTAGATGAGGTTAAGGCGTGGACAAAATCAGAGTGAGAGTGGGAGTGAGAAAACAGACATGAAGACAAGATCAATAGGAATACTAGGAGGAGGAAGCTGGGCAACAGCGTTAAGCAAAATATTGCTGAATAATGTAGAACACTTGAACTGGTGGATGCGTGATCTCGCTTCTATTGAAAATGTTCGTGAGTTTGGTCATAATCCGAAATATTTAAGAGATGTTGAATTCAATGTTTCTAAGTTGAGTTTGAATGACAATATTCGTGAGGTAATAGCTCAATCGGAAATATTGGTAGTGGCTATTCCATCTGCCTTTTTGCACGATGCTTTGAAGGATTGCAGTAAAGACGATTTCAAAGGAAAATTGATTGTATCGGCTATAAAGGGAATTATCCCTCAATACAATTTAGTTCCTGCCGATTATTTCTCACAGCATTGGGATGTAAATATTAATGATATTGGAATTATTGCCGGACCTTGCCACGCCGAAGAAGTAGCCTTAGAGCGCCTTTCATACCTTACGGCAGCTTTCATGGAAGAAAGCAAAGCGATAGAATTCACTAGTTTTTTAAAATGTCGCTACATCAATGTTTCTTATAATGATGATTTAATTGGCACCGAATATTGTGCAGTACTTAAAAACGTATATGCCATTGCCAATGGTATTTGTAACGGTTTAGGCTATGGAGATAATTTTCAGGCCGTGTTGGTTTCCAACGCCATTCGCGAAGCGGAATTTTTGCTGGACAAAGTGAGTCCGAAACATCGGGATGTAAAAAGTTCGGCTTATCTAGGAGATCTTCTAGTGACTTGCTATTCTCAATTCAGTCGCAATAGAACTTTCGGGAACATGATAGGAAAAGGGTATTCTGTAAAGAACACCATGATGGAAATGAACATGGTTGCTGAAGGTTATTATGCTACAAAATGTATAGAAGAAATTCGTGTAGCACACGCTGTAGAAATGCCCATTTTTCAAGCGGTATTTGATATCCTATACCAAAACAGAAATGCGAAGAAGACGATGATTGGCTTGCAGGATAAGCTTATTTAGTATTTCGTTTAGAAAGAATCATCACCGATATTATGCAATTCATTTGCATAATATCGGTGATGATTTTGTATATTTGAAATTATGATAGAGCGTTTTGTATCAGGAAAATTAAAAAGCTTGTTGGGTTATTTTCCAGTAACGGCGATAGTTGGACCACGACAGGTGGGCAAAACCACATTGGCTCGACTCATTGTAAAATCAATAAAGAAAGAGAGTATTTACATTGATTTGGAAAACGATAAAGATAGAGCAAAGCTAGAAGACCCTATTTTATTTTTTGAGAATAACATGCATAAATGTGTGATTTTAGATGAAATTCAACGTATGCCTGAACTCTTTCCTACACTACGATCGATGATCGACCAGAAAAGAGAGGCGGGAAGATTTGTGGTTTTGGGTTCTGCCTCGCCCGATTTAATTAGAGACTCATCAGAATCATTAGCAGGAAGAATAGCCTATATTGAATTATCGCCATTTAATATTTCAGAGCTACCTAAAAGAAAGGAAAAACAACAAATTCATTGGCTAAGAGGCGGTTTTCCCGATGCTTATTTAGCGCCTTCAGATGAACTTTGTTCTGATTGGCAAATGAATTTCATTAAGACTTATGTTGAACGCGATTTGCCTGCTTTAGGGTTAAATGTAGATAGAAATATTTTGCGGAAATTATGGCAAATGATTGCCCATTCTCATGGCAGTATTTTGAATATGGCGAACCTAGGAAAATCATTGGAGTTAAGTATAAATACCATTAAGCGTTATCTTTCTTTGATGGAAGCGGCTTTTTTAATTCGTCAGCTACAACCCTATTCTACCAACATGAAAAAGCGATTGGTTAAATCGCCTAAAATATTTGTGAGGGATAGCGGAATATTGAATCATTTATTGAATATTAATAGTTGGGAAGAAATGGAAGGTCACCCTATGTTGGGAAATTCGTGGGAAGGATATGTGATAGAGCAGATAATACAGAAATTACCAAAAAACACAGAAGCCTATTTCTACCGAACCCATGATGGAAGTGAAATGGATTTGGTTTTGGTTCAAGCCAATAAAGTAGTGAATAGTATAGAGATTAAATATGCTTCTATACCTCAATTAACGAAAGGTAATTTATTGGCTTTTGAAGATTTGAAAGCAAAAAATAACTTTGTGATTACACCAAATAGCGACGATTACTTAATAAGTAAAAATATACGTGTTTGTAGTTTACAGACTTTTATTGGTGAGTATCTGTAGCGATATATTTTGTAGTATAAATGAATAAACCAAGTAATATGACTAACACCCGCAAAATTTACAATCCTATTCAAAAGGATTATGTTACGTTTTTGAAAACCTCGGAAGAAACCAATGGAGAATACACTTTGGTAGAAGTGGAACTTAGTGATGGAGGAGGTGTAGGCTTACATTATCATAAAACATATTCCGAAAAATTTGAATGCATAGAAGGGGAAGTGCAAGTTGGCTTAGGCAAAAACATACACACTTTAAAGCCCGGAGAATCAGCTACAGCTGAACCTAACATCAATCATCTTTTTAGAAATAGAAGTGGACAAACCTGCAAATTCAGAGTGGAGCTTCGGCCCGCAAGTAGAGGCTTTGAGCAGTCGTTGCAAATTGGTTATGGACTTGCTAGCGATGGACTTTGTAAATCAAATGGTTTTCCTAAAGATAAATTGGCATTGGCCTGGCTTTTTGAAATAAGCGAAAGTAATCTGCCAGGATGGATGAGTGTGTTTGAATTCATTCTCCGAAAACAATCTAAAAAGGCAAAACAAAAAGGAGTAGATAAAGCTCTTGTTGAAAAATACGTTCGATTTTAATTTATTTGAGCATTGATGATGATTGATTTTTTGCTCTTTATTTTTGTATAGCAAATTCAGATATTTTTGTGGTATAGAATTCTCCAATGTCAAGTTTTATCCATCCCATCCTTTCACTTCCAGAATCTTTAAATTTAAACCCTATATAGCTAATTTCTTGTTTTGGTAGCATATGGCATGCATCATCAATATAATAATGATTACTAATAATGGTGTCGTTTATTGTTTGGGTGGTTCCAATTTTGGTGAGTAAAGATGTTGTATAAAGAATAATTGTTTTTGAATGAAATTCATCGCTTGAATTTAAAATATCTTCTTCCTTTTTAGGGTTTATTTTTATTAGTCCATCTGTTATTTTTATAATGGAATCAGATGCATCTTGTCTCCAGCAGCTATTAGTAAATGTGTTGATAATGTTTACTTTTGATCCGTTAATGAGTTGAAAAATCCTTTTTTGCAAAAAAGTAGTATCCTTTATTGATAGCGAAAGAATCATAGATTCTTCATTTAAACATTCTATTCTAAGAGATGGAGAAGAAGCTCCTGCTGGACCTTTAGTAGAGGAAAAAGCAATCCTGAAATCATTTGTTTTATCTTCATTGACATCTATATCATAAAGTGACGTTAGCTGAACATTACAAGAGGTTTTATTTACTTTTTCCTCAGTACCAATAATAAGTTTATCACTATAGATAGGTGTATCGATTTGTTTTTTACACGAGAAAAAAACAGAGATCGCAAAACATACAACAAAGCGAAGTATAGATTTCAAATACATAGCAGAGCTAGTTTAGAGGTCTAACCTAAGGTAATAATTAATTCTATTGAATAAAAGAATTTTAATTGTGATTTTGCGATATTCTACTCTTCAATTTTATGCTGCAAATTTACCTCAGCGGTGTGTTTAATCATGTCGTGTGAAACCTCTTCACCGAGGTATTTGTCAATTAAATAATGCACCAAATAAATTAAGGGAATGATGGAAATAGCAATTAAAATTTTGAATGCGTAGCCATAAGAAGCATTGTGTAAAAGTTCATCCATGGTCCATTTCCCAGGCAACACAAAAGCAATAAATTGAACTACGAAGGTGTCTACCAGCTGACTGATTAAAGTAGATCCTGTAGCGCGCAACCAAATTTGTTTCTTACCGGTTTTGTTTCGTAGCGCCCAAAAGATATAACTATCCATCAGTTGCGAAGTAATGAAGGCGATGATGCTTCCTGCTATAATCCACATCGATTGTCCGAAAACAATTTGAAAATTTTCATCATTCACTGGAGAAAAAGGAACTGCAGGGATATTCATGCAAATAAAAAGAATCAGGAATGCGAATCCAATTAATGCAACGGTGAGATAAGATAATTTTTTTACGCCCGATTGGCCATAATATTCATTTACCAGATCGGTAGTAATAAACACTACTGGCCATAGCACAATTCCAATGCTTTGTACAAAGGTTCCAAAAAATTCAATGAGTTTTCCGCCAATCAATTCAGCAACAATGGCATTGGTGATAAAGAATCCAGCAAGGATTAAAAAAACAATATCTTTTTTATTGTTTAGGTTCATTTTGATCGATAGAAGTAACTCCTCCCGAAACAATGAATTTCATTACATCGGCAGATTTTGCATCTAATACTTTTATGTTCTTGGTTTCTACTATAAATAAGTTACCGGAAAATGCATAAGAATGAGGAAAATAAACGGCGGTGAATTCTTTTCCTAGTCCAAGTTTTTCAAGATTTTCTTGTGTGATAAAACCCAATCGGTATAAATTATCTCCCTCCATTTTTACCATCACAGGATGTGTAAATTTTTTTTCTTTCCCCACGAAAGCACCTAAAAGATCTTTTACAGAAGTATAGATGACTTTTATTAATGGAGCTCTGTTCAAAGCCTTTTTAAAATAGTTCATGAATGGCTCGGCAATGAAAGTATTTCCTAAGAAGCCAAGTACAGTTAAGCTCAATAACAATGTAAGGATGCCTATTCCTGGAATCGATCCCACACTGGTTTCACCAACAACAGGAAGGGTGAGGGGAATGAAATTATCGGGGATGATATTGTCGATCCAGCTAAGGATTTTAATGATAACAACAACGGTAATAGCAAGAGGAACAACAAGTAAAATTCCTTGAAGTAAGTATTTCAGCAATCTATTCATGAGAGAAAATTATTCGGTGTAAATAATTTCGCTGTATTTGTCGATTTGCCCTATAATTCGAAACTCAGTTCGTCGATTTTTTTGACGACCTTCAGGATCATCAGACCCATCTGGCTTGTCGTTAGGAGCAATGAATCTAGTTTCGCCATAACCTTTAGCACGTAAACGTTTAGGGTCAATTTTTTTAGAAATTAAGTAATTTACTACCGATTCTGCTCTTTTTTGCGACAGCACTATGTTGTACTCATCACTACCACGCGCATCTGTATGAGAACCAATTTCGGCAATTATATCAGGATTTTCTACTAAGATTTTATAGATTGTAGTATCGATAGTTATGGTACTTTCAGGTGTAAGATTTGCTTTGTCGTATTCATAGTAAATATTTGGAATAACAATAGGTTGTTTAGAGATATTATGTAAGCCAACTGGTTGAAATATTGTGTCGGATTTTATCATTTTCTTTGTTGAAAATTCAAATGCATTGGAGAAATATCCTGGTCGAGAAACAACAAATCTGTACTTTTCATCTTCTTCTAGTGTTAAAAGAAGCTGGCCATTTTTATCAACAGGAATCTCTCTAACAAAAATCTCGCCCCCACTATTGCTATCATTTAAAACAAACAATTTCACGACGGTTGAATCCATTGTTGTTCTGGTAACATATTCATTTTTATTATGATCAAAAACCTCTTTAATCTCATGTTTTTTATCGCTTTTATACACAAATAAATCTATAGCTAAATGCAATGTTTTTTTATGTTGGTATAAATCAAAACAGCAATATTCATGTTTAAGCGCAATGCTGGGTTTTCTATTGGAAGAAAGAAATCCTTCGTCACCTTTTTCATTTACTATGTAGTAGATATCATCAACATGCGTGTTGATTGGGGCTTTTAAATTGCTTGGCGCACTTAATTTTGCTGTTTCGCCAAAAGACTTAAAGATGTCTAGTCCTCCCATTCCAGGCCATCCATCTGAACTGAAATACAATATCTTATTAACATTGTCGTAAAATGGGGTGAGTTCATCGCCGACAGTATTTATTTTGCTACCGGCATTTTTAGGATTTGAATATTTTTTCTTCGCTTCGTCATAATTTGAATACCAGATATCGTAGCCTCCTTTGCTTCCTTTTTTATCTGAGCAAAAATACAGTACTTCAGCTTCAGTGCTCGATTCATATCCTATTGCAGGCATGGTGGCATTAAATCCCGGAATGTTTATGACATCTGGTAGTTTAACGGGAATTTGCCAAGCACCATCTACCTTTTTTGAAACATATATTCTATGCAATTTTTTTTGAATTTGAGGGTCGTATTCTTTTAATGTAAAAAAGAACTTGTCTTTTTCTGCATTAAAACAACCATTTTCAACATTAGAGCTATCTACATTAAATGAATCGTTGAAAGGCATACTATCAGTCCAAACATCTTTGTGTCTATTTCCCATATAAAATCTTGTAAGAGGGGGAAGTGGGTCGGGAAGAGGTTTTCTAAGTTCAAGTGCTGTATCGGTTTTAAACGGAGCATATTGAAAATTCGTGAACTGGGATGTTCTTTTAAAATACAATAAGGTATCGGCTTTTAACGACACATAAATGAATGAATTTTTATCGTAAAGAATAGGAGATACATCCATATATGCTTTATTGATAGAGGTGTCTAAATGTGTAATTTCTAGTGAACTTCCTTTGTTCGTGAAAAGGTTCATACTGTCAATCCCGAGGATTTGTATTTTCACTAATTTTTTACGCGCAGCAGCACCAGGACTTTTATCAAATTTGCTGTTTTTTTTATATTTCTCTAAAGTTTCTTTTGCTGCAGTAATATCTCCCAGCATTTTTTGCATTACTCCTTGGTAATAAAGCGCCTTGATTAATTTTTTCGGTTTAAGATCATAGGCTTGTTTGTAGTAATGCTCAGCATTTTTATAGTCGTTAGCTTTTCTGTAAGCGTCGGCCAATTCAAAGGTCACTTTAGGTTTGGCGAAGATGTAGTTGGGCCAGGTTGGTTTGTGATTGATGTAATACTTATAGTATTCAATTGCATTATAATCTTTTTCAGCAGCTGTTAGTCGAGCAATTCTTTTCATCGAAAAAAACCACCTTTTAAAAATTGCGGTATCCACTTCTTCCTGTGCAAAAGAAGTAGCGTTACACAATACAAAAACGACTATTAAATACTTAATATATTTCACAAGGAATGGTATATTTTGAAGGGGTTGGATGCGGTGCAATGTAAGTTAATGAAATCTCGAAAGCACCTTTATAAAAGGTAGATGTGGAAAGTTTTGAAACGTTTACATCGTAGGCAAATCCATATCTGTAATTTTTGGTTTCAGCACCAAAAATAAAAGCAATAGCATCTATATTTCTTGAAACTCCACCTCTGTAGGCTAAACCTGCAAATAAAACAGAAAGGTTGGTTTTGTTGGGTGCTAATCTGTAGTTATAATGAGCAGCTAAAAGTAAATCGGAAGCTTTCTTTTTATACATATATAAAGCGTGTCCGGTGATATAAGATTTAGCATTAATATTGTAATTTGAACCTCCGCTGAATACGTAGCGAGGAGGAACTTTTGTATTGATTGAAGTAAAATTTTCTGATGGCCAGTTGAAATGGAACATTGATAAACCTCCTTCAACTATCCATTTTTCATTTAATCTGTTTTTGTAGTTGAAACCAATATTCATATCTAAATAATTGCTGTTGTTCACAGCAAAACTTTCTCCACTAGAAAAGCTGGTATTGAAACCACCAATGGTGTTATCAAACTGCCCTGGAAAAGATAAACTGGAATAATTTAAAGACCGTTTGTTAAAGCCTATTGATGAACCTAAACTGAACTGTTGGTAACCAATTGCTTTATGCCAAGCGGCTGAAAGCATAAGCTTATTCATATATAATGTTTGATCGGCAGATTGATCAAAAGCATAAAATCCTCCTAAACCAACCGTTTGACCAAGAAACTGTAATTGGTAGTCGAAAGAAACTGCTGAGGTTACGTACGGTTTAACGATTGATCCCCATTGATTTCTGAAATTTGCATTTACTCTCCAATCCCCAATAAACCTTCCGGTATTAGAGGGATTCAATGTTAATTGTGGTTCATAGAATTGCGTGAAATGAATGTCTTGTCCGGAAAGGGATAAACACGAAAAAAGCAACATTAAAGCTGTTGCGATTCTTTTTACGTATGCCTTAATAACAACTACCACAGATAATTTCTTTTGGTTTTAAACATTAATAGCATCCTGTTAAATTGTTCGGGGGTGAATGATTTTGCACAACCGGTTTGGTATCTGCTCATATGATTACAAATGGGTGGAGTGTAGTATTCACCATTTCCATCTTTTAAATTTTTGTTATTGATATGACATTGCGGATCGGAGGCATCATTAGGATCGGCTTCTGTGTCGCACATTAAATCCCCTGTGGTGGCACAGTTGGTACCACTCGCCAATTCATTTCCAAACTGGGTGTCAAAAGTATCATACAAACCAAAGTAGTGTCCCATTTCATGAGTTATAGCAGAAATATCATTGTAATTGATCAGCATAAAATCTCTAAGTACTGTGTCGCTCATTGTGGCCACATCATTGGCGGAAACAGTTACACCATAGCCACCGTCCAAACTTCCCCAAAGCGGAGTTACAGAAGCAGAGTAATAAACATTGATCGTATTGGGAACGTTGTATTTAGTGGTGATTTCTTTTACGTAATTCAACCCAGTTTTTACATTATATATAGATTCGTAAACAGTATCATATCTGCAAATTTTAAACTGAACGCACATTGCTTTAAATGAGTTATTTAATGTGGTTATAGAGTTTTGTATCATTACAGGTGTTGCACTTGCTATACCCGCAGTATCCAACACAACATGAATAGACAAAGAAATTGTTTTATTTGGACACTCATTTACATCAACAATATTAGTCGCCATTTGTGCATTCATTTGCACAGCAAAAAAAGTTAATAAAACGAATATTAGTTGACGAATCATGAAACGAAAATAACTAAAAAATAATAAGACAAACAATTAAAGTTTCAATAAAAAAGATTTTTCTTCGATTTATTTATTTCATTATCTTCACCCTTATAATGACAATATCTGTGTGTAAAAATTTAACGCTTATCGAAAAAACAAAAAGAATTGGCTTGTTGCTTTTTTTCTTTTTAGTTGCTCAGTTTTCTTATTCACAAATCACTGCCGATGTTACTGATGGATGTGCTCCTTTAACAGTAAAATTTACCCATATTACGGGCGCAAGTAATGACTCTTGGCAGTTTGGTGATGCTTCTTCATCAAACTTACCAACACCAACGCATATTTATTCGGTTCCCGGAACATACACCGTTAATTATACCGGTACTAATGGTGGTGCAGTTAGTGGTTCGATGACTATTACAGTTCATCCAAAGCCTACCGCAAAATTTACGGCCGTACCGACCCATGGATGTATTCCTTTAGCAGTACAATTTACCGATCAATCAACGGGTGGAGGTGGTAGCGCTGTTACAGGATGGCAATGGACTTATGGCGACGGAGGTAGCAACAATACCACTCAAAATCCTCTTTATAGTTTTTCTTTGGTGGGTAGCTTTAATGTGATTTTAATTGCTACCGATGCAAATGGTTGTAGTGATGATACTGTTTGGACTACTCCGATTGTAACTACTAATAATCCTCCTAATGCGAACTTTACCGCATCTGCAACTCAATCTTGTACAGCGCCACTTACGGTTACATTTAATAGCACTTCTACTAATGGTAATGGAGGTGTGTTAAGTTGGAACTGGGATTTTGGAAATGGAACTACTTCTACTTTGGAACACCCTGCTGCTGTAACTTACAATACTGTAGGGAATTATTTTGCAAAATTAGTGGTATCAGAATCTAACGGATGTTCAGATTCTCTTACAGTTCCAATTATTGTGAATAAACCGCTGGCTTCTTTTTCCATGACCAATGATACTATATGTCCGTTTTTCGGTTATCAGTTCACTAATTTAAGTTTAGGTGCAACGTCTTATGCTTGGGATTTTGGAAATGGTAAAGTGTCCAATCAAATTAATCCTGTAACGGGGTATTCAGTTCCCGGAACTTATAATGTGAAACTTACTGCCAGTGCTAATGGATGTTCAGATGATACTACGATAGCCGTTGTGGTTGAAAATGTAGTTGCAAATTTTAGCAGGGTTCCTTCTTATTATTGTGATTTTCCAATGAATGTGCAATACACCGATTTATCTTCTCCTGATATTATTTCATGGGCATGGACTTTTGGTGATACTAAAACCAGTAATCAACAAAACCCAAGTCATTCATTTCAAAAACCTGATGGTAGTGAATATACTGTTTACGATCCTATTCATGAAAACAATGAGTTGATTGTTACAAGTGCCCAGGGTTGTAAAGACACTATTGTAAAAACAGATACGATATGGCCAATTGTTGGAAGATTACAACCTGATGTTGCAGAAGGTTGTGTTCCGCTCACGGTAAATTTTTCTGATTCTAGCAGATCGAAAGAACCAATTACTGCTTACAAATGGCGCTTTGGTGATGGAGATACTTCTATAGTACAAAACCCAACCCATACTTATGTGGCTGTTGGTGAATATAAAGTTACTGTTGATGTCACTAATTCCGCAGGCTGCAGAGATACCAGTTACGAGATAGTGATTAGGGTGGGCGAACCAACGAGTCCTAATTTTTCTATTTCACCGGCAACAGTTTGTCCGCAAGATACAGTCACTTTAACCAATTTAACTACACACGATTCAACCGATACATGGCATTATACTGCTGACGCTTCCAATCTTTCTTCTTGTCCTGGAGACGCTAGTGTTAAATGGCTTTTTGGTTCTGTTACCGGTCCGCAAGATATTACTTTAACTACTGGATTTAACGGTTGTTATGCTGATACAACCATTCAAAATGCCGTAATGGTAAATGGTCCTATTGCTCATTTGAAATTCAGTGCTCTTTGTGTTGCTCCAATGGACTATACTTTTGTTGCTGATACGTCTGATGCTGATTCATGGACTTGGATTTTTGGAGAAGGTGGAGTGGGTGATACCATAAAAAACTCTACCGATACCTTGGTTACCCATACTTATGCTGGTTCAGGTAATTACTGGGCAAGAATTATTGCTCATAACAACACTTCTGGTTGCGCGGATTTTGTAGATAGCGTATTGGTAAAAGTAAGAGATATCAAAGCTTTAATAACTCAGGATTCTGTGATTTGCGAAAAGGTACCTCATACTTTTAATGCAGCCGGATCAAGTGATGTTTTTTCAGCATGTAATAATGGTTATCGTTGGGATTGGGGTGATGGATCTCCTCCTGATTTAAATGGTATAAACACTTATACTCATACCTATGCAGATACCGGAGTGTATTCCATTCGTTTAATTACCACAGCGGAAACAGGATGTAAGGACACTAATTTCTTTGATGTTAAAGTATTTGGAATTAAAGCTGATTTCTTGGCAGATAAAATCACCGGTTGTCTTCCGTTGACGGTTAATTTCACTGATCAATCTGTTTCAGATACTACGGTAACTCAATGGACTTGGAAGTGGGCGGATGGAACGCTTAACGGAACAACTCAAAATCCTTCACATACCTACTTTGGCGGCTCCCCAAGTTATACCGTTAAATTAATTGCTCAGGATGCTTTGGGTTGTATTGATAGTACTACAAAAGTGATTACACCATACTATCCTGCACCTAATTTTACAGGTCCAACTCAAGTTTGTACCGGAACACCTCATGCTACTGTTTTTAATGCTACAGGAACGAATTTAGCATCTTATTCCTGGAATTTTAATGACGGTACAGGTTTGCAAAGTGGTAATAATATTACACATGCATTTAGTCCTGCAGGTTCTTATGCCGTAAAATTAGTGGTAACGGATACTCACGGTTGTATGGATTCGATCACTAAAAACAATTATGTTCAGGTACAAGATTATCCGGTAGCTGCTTTTACTTCTGATGCTGATAATGTTTCTCCTTTATGTTACCCTAAACAGATTTCATTTACTGATATTTCTACAGGAAATGTGGCTTCCAGAAGCTGGGATTTAGCCAATGGTTCTCCAACTTTACCTGTGGTTACGGTATCAACTACTTACAATGCGCCAGGAGTTTATAATGCTAAACTAACAGTAACTTCTTCTTTTGGTTGTGCTGATGATACCATTCGTCCGTTTAATGTGGTTGGCCCAGTTGCCGATTTCACTTTATCGAAATCTTTAATTTGTGTGGGTGATGATGTTACTTTAACAATGACTGGTCAGGTGGATGTAGATTCATGGGAATGGGATTTTGGTGGTGTGGTTGAACAAGGAGGTAATCCTAAAACACATAAATTCGATTTTTATCCTCCAGGTGGAGTAAACAATGTTACTTTAGTTGTTTATTCTTTAGGTAAAGCTTGTTTTTATCCTATCATTAAACCTTTAAATTTCCACGCAACACACGCCAATTTTGGGTTAAGTGATACCACTTTGTGTGTTGGTCAAACATTAACTGTAACTGATTCATCTGCCGGAGCCGATACTTATCAATGGGTTGTAACACCAGGCTCAACTTATAGTAGTCAGAATTTCCCTGCTCAAAGTTTTGCTACAGCAGGAAATTATACTATATCATCAAGAGTTTCAGATGTTCCTTTTGGCTGTAAAGATACCATGACTAAAAGTTTTGTGGTAAATCCTCTCCCTTCATTTACAGTGAATAATGCTACTATTTGTCAGGGAGCATCAGCTACATTAACGGCTACTAATAATGTGGCTTATACTTATAGCTGGACTCCTACTACCAATTTATCAGCGCCAACATCTTCCACCACTTTAGCTTCTCCTCCTTCAACACAGGTTTATACTGCAACTGTAACGGTTGCTGCAACAGGTTGTACAGATAGCAAGAATTCTACGGTTACCGTTTACGGCCCTATTACTAATTTCCCTTTTGATACCGCATGTATTGCGGGTGGTCAAACGATTACTTTAGGGCAAGATTTAGGTCCGAATTATGTGTATTCTTGGACAACAGGAACTACCAAGGGGTTGAGCTGTACGGATTGCCCGATAACGAAAGCAAAAATTACAGAAGATGCTACCTTTAAATTTGTGGTAACAGATGTGAACTCTTGTTATTCCAGCACTTCAACTTATGTTATTTGCATCTTACCGGATCATACTTTAGATGTACCCTCTGCCTTTACTCCAAATGATGATGGTGTAAATGATGTGGTTTATGCTGATGGTTGGGGTGTAGAAAAGTTATTGCATTTCCGAATTTTTAATCGCTGGGGCGAATTAATCTTTGAAACGGATGATATAAAAGTAGGCTGGAATGGTAATTATAAAGGTTCACCACAACCCAATGATTCTTATGTTTATCAGGTAGATGCTGTTTTTTATGGTGGAGAAACCAAAACCAAAACAGGTTCTATCACTTTGATTAGATAATAAAAAACCTTCCGGTGAATTTCTTCAAACCGGAAGGCCAAAAAACAGAATACTTCTTCAAAAGCTTTTCAAAAGTTATGCCAGCATATTATACCTTTGCAACTGATTTGTAATTGAATATGTTGTTAGTTGTTATTTTGTTTCTCGTATTCTTAGTTCTGTCATTAGAGCTGTTTTACCATAGCAAATTCCGTTTACAAACTTTATTTATTTCTTCTATAGTTTTTCTTGCATTCATTGAATGGATGGCTGTTGTGGTGCTACTCATCAATATCTGTATAGCATTTTTATTTGCTCAAAAAATAGAAAAAGATAAATGGAAAGACGTCTGGTTTTTTGTTGGAATTGCACTTATATTATTTCAGTTGATTGGTATAAAATGGTGGGCGGGTAATATTTCTTTTTCATTTCATTGGATTAGTATTTCTATTGGTTTATCGTTTTATGCTTTGCAAAATATCAGTTATTTGATAGATGTGCGAGCCAAGAAAATAGTGGCAGAAACTAATCTTTTATACTTTTCGATTTTCAATAGTTTTTTCCCTAAAATTCTTTGTGGCCCCATTATGAAATACCAGGAATTTAAACCGCAATTGCTTACACTTTCTAACTACAAAGAAGAAAATTTGATTTCAGGAATCAATAGGTTTATTTGGGGTTTAACTAAGAAAATAGTGTTGGCTGATCATTTGGCTTTGATGGTAAAAGAAGTGTTTGATACAACGGAAGAAACACACGGCTTCACGACCTTGATAGCTGCTTTTATTTTTACGCTTCAGGTGTATATTGATTTTTCTTCCTATACCGATATGGCCATAGGAATTTCAAGAATGTTTGGGTTCAATATACCAGAGAATTTTGCCTATCCTTTCAGCTCAAAAAGTTTTACTGAATTTTGGAGAAGATGGAATATCACACTCATGAAATGGTTGAATCAGCATTTGTATTTTCCCATTTTATTTGTATTCCGGAAGAATATGAAAAAAGCCACTTTTATAGCCATAGCAGTCACTTTACTTTTCTCGGCTTTATGGCATGGTGTAGGGGCAACTTTTATTTATTGGGGCATAAGTCATATAGCTTTTATTTCTATTGAAATGCTGCTGAGAAATAGGGAAATCAAGGTGAATAAGAATTTACGTGCATTCATTACTATTGCCGGAATTTCTTTCGCTAACATCTTTTTTCGTGCAAAAGATGTTTCTTCCGCAAAAAAAATGATGAGCGAAATATTTTCTATAAGTGATTTTTTACCGCATGATTTTCTTTCTGGCTTTATTAGTGTTTTTGCCAGTGGAGGAGAGCAAATAGATTTCTTTAATTTTATTGTTGTGATGCTTCTTACGCTATTGTTTTTTGTATTCGAAAGAAGAATTATGGAAAAATTGGTGATCGATAAATTAAATATCACTTGGTTATTTTTCTTGATTGCAATATTGTTGGTGTTTGGTGTGTTTTCAACTGGCGAAGAATTTATTTATGCCCGATTTTAATGAGAAGAAAGCTAATCATATTACTCCTCTCTATCTTTCTGTTTTGCTTTGCATTAAATAGCTGGTATAAAATAGGAATTGCCAATAATTTGAATTTAAAAAGCAGTTATGTTGCTATTGATTCAATCAATGCCAATGTGCTTTTTCATGGACCGTGTGAACCTCTTTATACTATAGATTCGAAGTATATGGATTCTTTGCTTCACAAAAAAGTGTACAATTTAGGAATGGATCATTCTGATTTTGCAGACAATTATCTGAGTCTCTATTTGTATTTGCAGAATAATAAAACGCCTGAATGTGTTTATTTATATGTTACTCCTGAATCTTTTGATGAAAGTGTAAATACTTTTCATACTTATCGTTATGTGCCTTTTTCCGATGATTCTCTAGTTGCATCAGTGATAAACGATTGCGACTCCAGCTATAGAGGATGGAGCCATTTACCTCTATTAAAATATACCTATTTCAGTAATCGTTCAACTTTTTTGGCCTTGCAAGGATGGAAGCATTTATTGACTGGTAAAAGCGAGCCTTATTTCCCAGATGGGTATATTCCGTATGAATCCCCATCACCAAGATTTATGAGCGAAGAAGACACTATAAAATCCTTCAAGCCCAAAGGTGATTTTACTTGGTCGGTGAATCGCGAAAAGTATTTTATAAAAACTTTGGAATTGGCTCAACAACGAAAAATGAAAATGGTGATTTATGAATCACCTTCTCTTTCTGAAGTGGTGGAGTGGAGCAGCAATCGTTTAGAATTTCTTCAAAAAATAAGAAAAATCGGAAGAAAGCATGGAGTTGAATATTGGATTTTTGATTACGCCGATTTATCTCTTAGCAGTTCTAATTTTATTTCTCCTCAAATCACTAATATCAAAGCTTCCAGAGTGTTCATGGATATCCTCTATGAGAAGATAAAAGAAATTCATAAATAAATTCAATCGTCACCAATAATTGTAATACCTTTGCCTCGCAAACCTTGGGATTGTCATGAGTGAAGCTATAAAACATGAGTGCGGTATCGTATTGATACGCTTGTTAAAACCACTAGATTTCTACTTGGAGAAGTATGGAAGCACTACCTACGGCCTAAATAAGCTGTGGTTATTGATGGAAAAACAACACAATCGAGGGCAGGATGGTGCAGGTGTTGCTACTATAAAATTAGATACCGATCCAGGCAAGAGATACATCAGCAGATATCGTTCAAATTCTCCCCAACCTATCAAAGATATTTTCGAAAAAATAAATTCCTATTTCCATACACTTCAAGATAAAGCACCTGAAAGATTGCGCGATGCACAATGGATGAAAAACAATGTGCCTTTTATTGGTGAGTTGTTACTAGGCCATTTACGATACGGTACTTTTGGTGGAAATAGCGTAGAATATTGTCATCCTTTTTTACGTCAGAATAACTGGAAAACAAGAAATTTGGTTTTAGCAGGAAATTTCAATTTAACCAATGTTGATGAGCTTTTCGACTTGTTGGTGAAATTAGGGCAACATCCTAAGGAAAAATCAGATACCGTTACGGTGATGGAGAAGATTGGTCATTTTTTAGATGACATGAATCAAGACCTGTTTCAGAAATATAAGAGCGAGAAAAAAACAAACGAAGACATTTCTAGGTTGATTGCTGATGAGTTAGACGTTCAAACTATTCTTTCACGCGCAACCAAGGAGTTTGATGGCGGATATGCCATGGTGGGAATGATAGGACATGGTGATGCTTTTGTATTGAGAGATCCGGCCGGAATTCGTCCTGCATTTTATTACAAAGATGATGAAGTGGTAGTGGTAGCTTCAGAAAGACCGGCTATTCAAACGGCTTTTAATGTGCCTTTAGAATCTATTTCAGCGATTAAGCCCGGACACGCTCTGATCATTAAAAAGAATGGAAATATTTCTGAGAAATTGGTGAAACAACCTTTACCAAGAAAAGAATGTTCATTTGAAAGAATTTATTTTTCACGTGGTAGTGATGCCGATATTTATAAAGAGAGAAAAAGTTTAGGAAAAAACTTAGTACCGAGAATTTTAAAATCGGTGAATTATGAATTTGATAATACTGTTTTCTCTTATATTCCTAATACCTCAGAGGCGTCATTTTTTGGATTGCGTGAAGGATTAAGCGATCATCGTATTGCAAAACAAAAACAATTGTTGCTTGAAAAAGGAGGCAACATCACCAATGAAGAGCTGGATAAAATTTTGAATATCGTAATCAGAACAGAAAAAATTCCGATTAAAGATGCTAAGCTTAGAACCTTTATTACCGGGGATTCTGGAAGAGATGATTTGGTAGCACACGTTTACGATTCTACCTATGGTGTTGTGCGAAAAGGAATTGATAATCTCGTTTTAATTGATGATTCTATTGTTAGAGGAACAACATTAAAACAAAGTATTTTAAGAATCATGGATCGCTTAGGTCCGAAAAAAATTGTAATTGCTTCTTCTGCTCCACAAATACGATATCCCGATTGTTACGGAATTGATATGGCTAAATTAGGCGATTTCATCGCTTTTCAGGCAGCTATTTCTTTATTGAAAGAACAAGGAAAACAAGATTTAATTCAAGAGGTTTATAAGAAATGTAAAGCACAACAAAATTTACCGAAGGAAGAAATAGTGAATTATGTAAAAGATATTTATCGGCCGTTTACTGCAGATGAAATATCAGCTAAAATCACACAATTGTTAACCCCTGAAGAAATTAATGCAGAGGTAGATATCGTTTACCAATCGGTGGAGGGCTTGCGTTTGTCTTGCCCTAATCATACCGGAGATTGGTATTTCACGGGTGATTACCCAACTCCTGGTGGAAATAAAGTGGTAAATAAATCGTTTATCAATTACGTTGAAGGTAAAAATGTAAGAGCCTATTAGTTTATTTAATACAATCGAATGAAACCACGTTTAATTCAAATACTAATTATCCTTGGTGCCTTATCGATTATTGTATTGTTTTCTACTCAGTATTTTTGGGCAAAACAATCACAACAATATGAGAATAAACAGTTCAATCAAAAAGTAGAAATTGCACTCACCAATATTGGAAAACGTTTAGAGATTATCAATAAATCTAAAGTTTCCAAATTCCATCCCATAGAGCAAATTGATTACAACAAATTTGTTGTAAAAATTGACGATCATGTGCAGCCGAAACTTTTAGGGGCATTGGTAAAAAACGAATTTCGTCGTTATAGCATTAAAGAAAAATACAACATTGCCATTTACGATTGTTTTAATGATTCTGTAGTTTACACCACAGCCACTGATAGTATCGTGCGAATTTCTTCTAAAGAATCTGATATGAAGTGGGATATCAATACGCACAATTTTGGAATCATTTTCCCTGATCGTTCAGAGGCTGTAAATGATTTGAATATTTGGCTCATTGCATCTATTGTTCCCTTAGTGGTGATGATCTTTTTTGCTTTCGCGATTTATATTATTATCCGCCAGAAAAAATTAGATGAAATCAAAACCGATTTCATCAACAATATGACTCATGAATTAAAAACACCCATTTCCACCATCTCCTTGTCGAGTGAAGTTTTAATGAATCCTGCAATGGCCGGTGCACCTGAGAAACAACAACGCTATGCTAAAATTATTTACGATGAAAATCAACGCTTAAAAGGCTTGGTGGAAAAGGTATTACAAATGGCATTTTTTGAGAAAAAAGATTTTGAATTAAAGAAAGAGGAAACCAATTTGCATCATATTATTCAGCAGGCCGCTAATCGTTTTGAATTGGCCCTTAAACAGAAAGCCGGAAATTTAAATTTAGCATTGGAAGCAGAAAATGCCGATTATAAAGCGGATGCTACGCATTTAACCAATGTGATTTCTAACTTGATTGACAATGCCATTAAATATTGCAATAAACCTCCGGAAATTACAATAAGTACAAGTATTCAAAACAACTATATCACAATTAAAGTGAAAGACAATGGGATTGGAATGAGTAAGGAAGAATTGAAAAATATTTTTGCGAAATTTTATAGAATCTCTACTGGGAATATTCACACTACCAAAGGGTTTGGTATAGGATTGAATTACGTAAAGTTTATTGTGGAAGAACATAAAGGCACAGTGGAAGTGGAAAGTAAGTTGAATGAAGGAAGTACATTTTCGATTAAATTACCTTTGTTATGATCGATGTAATTGGTAAAATATTATTGGTTGAAGACGATGAAAATCTAGGTTTTGTAATTAAAGATAACCTAGAAATGGAAGGCTATTTGGTGGATTTGGCAACGGATGGGAATGAAGGATTTCGTTTGTTTCACGGCGCTACTTACGATATTTGTTTATTAGATGTAATGTTGCCCGAAAAAGACGGATTTACTTTGGCTCAGGATATCAGAAAAGTAAATCAAAATGTACCCATTATTTTTCTTACCGCGAGATCTTTAGATGAAGATAAAATTAAAGGATTCCAATCGGGAGCCGATGATTATATTACCAAACCATTCAGCGTTGGAGAATTGAGTTATAGAATTAAAGCAGTGCTCAAAAGAACTAAAAGCATTGAGCCAACTGATATTCAAAAAGACATATTTCATTTAGGTAAATTTATTTTTGATTTCCCCAATCAAACATTAACATTAGAAAATGATCAGCAATCACTTACCAAAAAAGAAGCTGATATTTTAAAATTATTATGTTTAAATAAAAATCAGTTGGTGTCGAGAGATATGGCTTTAAAAGTGATTTGGGGCGATTCTGATTATTTCAAAGGCAGAAGCATGGATGTTTTTATTACTAAACTGAGAAAGTATTTAAAAGAGGATCCTTCGGTGGAAATTATCAATATTCATGGAACGGGTTTTAAACTTTCGGTTCCCAATCACTAAAAGTTGCTTTTCAACCTCTCCATTTCCATGTAATTACTTTTGATAGATTCAATGGCCGATTGGTAATCATTTCGTTTAGAGAATTGATCATCGGACGGTGTTAAACCTGCGCTTTCAGCCTCTGCACGCAATGCTCTTACTTTATTTCTAAGTGTTTTGTCGCGTAATTGCAGAACTACCATTTTTTCTTCTTTAGATTTTTTCTCGAAAGCTTCCCTGTATTGTACATTTTTTTCTGAATCGCTTTGAGCCAATTGAATTTTTTCTTGTAGAGAAGAGCCTGTCATTGGCATTTCCGATCTTATGTTATTGAATTTTGCAGCCACCATAATTTCATGTGTTCCATAGCTGTATTTACTAATACTTGTAATGGGTTGATCATAAGCGTAGCCAAACAATAACTTATCGTTTTTAGTTTTATAGCCAATCAATCCAGAAACAGCATCTTGAGTTCTGAACATAACTCCGGCCCAAATATAATCCTGATAAATAATTTTTGCTCCAAAATCCAATTGAGGAAGCACAGGAGGACCCCATTTCAAAAGCACCGATGGTTCAATTTCAAAATCGCTAGCAACCCTGAATTTATTTCCAGCGGTGATGTAATAATGACCAGTTAATCTGCTTAGAGATTGAGTAGAAGTTTCGAAAAAATTTAATCTGTTTTGAATGAATTGAGGAACAGAAACCCCCACGTAAAATTTATCGGAATACCATTGAGCACCAAAACCAAAGTCAGGTACAATAGCTGATTGAACAGAATTCATTAAAGCATTGTCTCCCGCATCTTTTAAAGTTATTTGTGTTCCATCTACTTTAAACTGAAGAATACCACCAGAAATACCTAAGGAGACTCTTGAGTTTTCACTCACTTTAAAATTATAGGCATAAGTAACATACAGTCCTGTTCTGCTAGTTGGTCCCGTTACATCAGAAAAGATAGAACCCCCGAAACCGATATTTTTTGTTTTATGTGGACCGTTAACACTTAATATATGAGTTCTTGGCGCATCGGTTACACCAATCCACTGATAACGGTTATTGGAAGCTGCCATAAAATAATCTTGCGTACCAGCAACAGCAGGATTGATAATAAATTTATTTAGCATGTATTGAGAATACAAAGGAAGCTGTTGCGCTTTCAATTGAATAAAAAGAAGCGCCAGCACAATCGATATTTTAATTCTTGCTTTCATTTTTATCTCATTAATGTTATTGGTCCGGTGTATTTGTTTAACCCTGGTCCAAGATCAATTACATAATAATACGTTCCAACTGGTAAAGGTTTACTATCAAAGTTTCCATCCCATTGAGTAACATATCCTGGAGAACGGAAAACCAATTGACCCCATCTGTTGTATATTTCTACGTTACATTGTGGAAATTCTTCAATTAAATCAATTACCCATTTCTCATTTCGTCCATCGCCATTTGGAGTAATACCATTTGGAAAGGTTATTTCCTTAGCAGTTTTAATCAAAATGGATGTAGTATCTGAACAACCCGCAGAGTTGGTAACTGTTAAGATATACGTTGTAGAAAGCGGTGGAGTTGCAACAGGATTTTGTAAGGTTGGATCATCCAAACTGGTTGGAGGAGTCCAGTCATAAGTTCCACCTATTCCAGCGCCCGTTCCGTGTAATGTGGTTGAATTGCCCTGTAGTACAAACGTTTTATCAGCACTCACTATCGCAGTAGGTAAAGGATTTACAGTGATAAAAATACTTGCGCTATCTGTACAATTTGCGCTGGTTACATACAAGGTGTATTTGCTATCAGAAACTGGAGAAATAGTAATGTTTGAATCGGTGTCTCCTGTGCTCCATAAATAATTCAATCCACCATGTCCGTGTAAAGCTATGCTTTGCCCGAAACAAATAGTACTATCATTTCCTGCATCGGCATCAATGAAGGTAAGTGTTGCCACGTCAGCAGTATCTAATAAAGTACAATTATTGGCATCGGTAATAGTTAAAATATACTGACCAGGATATAAATTAGAATTATCAAGATTTGCCGAGCTGTAAGAATTAGGTCCACTCCAGCTAAATATTAAAGCACCAGTACCTCCTGCAGCTGTTTCATCAATAGTACCTTCGTTCGTGTTGGTACATTGTGCCGGAGTAGTAGTATTGGATGCAGTAATTGCTGTAGGTTCACTTAAGGTAACGCTATTTGATTTCACGCAGCCATTGGTATCGGTTACGATGATAGTATATTTCCCAGCACATAAATTAGAGGCGATATCGGTGGTTTGATTGTTCGAATCATCCCATAAATAAGTGAATGGAGGTGTACCACCTTGAGGGCTAACAGTAGCTGAACCATTACAAACCCCGTTACATAATAAATCGGTGCTGTCACTGATCGTTGGTATCAAAAGAGGTGGATTATTTAATTGTTTAGCAGCATTTACTACACAACCGGTTTGATCGGTCATGGTAACGAAGTAATTACCTTGACATAATCCCAATACTTTATTGGTGGTAGCATTATTTGCATTGCCTGGTCCACCCCAGGTAACGCTATAAGGTTTAACACCGCCGGTACCTACAGCAGTTACTTCACCATTACAATCTCCAAAGCATTTTGGTTTTTTTGAATTGATAGTTACCGCCAATGCGTTCAACGTATTGATAGTAACAGGCATTGAAGAAATACATCCTTTACTATCGGTTACTTGTGCGTTGTAAGGACCAGCACATAAAGCTGTTGCCAAGTCGGTAGTTTGAGCTCCCGCATCATCCCATAAGTAAGTATATCCGCCATTACCACCAGAGGCAACAGCTCTGGCCTGACCGTTACAAATGTTAGCACATAAGATATGGATAGTGTCGGTAATTGTAACTTGTAAGGCATTTGGTTGACCAATTGGTACAGCCAATGATGCAGGACAGCCATTGGCATCGGTTACGGTTACAGTATCATTTCCAGCACACAGAGTACTCACGGTATCACCCGTTTGTCCACCGTTCCAATTGTAAGTCAATAAACCTGTACCTCCACTTGCAATTACTCTTGCCTGAGCATTACATTCACCAAAACATTTTGCATTGGTTTTAGTTAATAGTGCCACTATTATTGGAGTAGGTTCAGTTAAACTCACAGAGGCCGTATCTTTACATCCGTTTACATCTACAATTTTAACATGATAGGTTTGCGGACAAAGATTTGATGCAGTGGTGTCGGTTTCTAATCCTGGAGTATCGTACCAACTGTAGGTAAAAGGACCTGTGCCTCCTGTTGGTTCAACGGTTGCTACACCATCACATGATCCATTACAGCTAATGTTCGAACTATCGGAAATAACTCCTATTAAAGGTGCAGGTTGAGTGATAACAACATCTAAGATAGAGACACAACCCGATCCGTCGCGAATGGTATCTGTGTAGGTTCCCTGACATAATGAACTTATAGCAGAGATTGTGCTGCCGGTTGTCCATGAATGTGTAATAGGAGCTTGTCCGCCTATTGGGATAATTTGAGCATTACCATTACACAATCCAAAACAGGTAATATTGTTTTGTACCAAGTTGGTATCCATTCCTTTATTCAGGATTTCAATAGAATCGGTTATATTACAGCCATTAGCATCTGTTATTGCATAAGTAAAGAATTGATCACACAAACCAGTTGCTGTGCTATCGGTTTGATTTCCTGCATTGGGCCATAGGTAGCTATATGGCGTTGTGCCCCCACTAACACTTACTGTTGCTGTACCCACACAGTTTCCTGCACAGAATATATGTGTTGTATCACTAATTGTAGCTGCTAAAGCAGTAGGTTCGGTGATGATAATTTGAACAGAATCTATACATCCGTTAGCATCAACCACTGTTGCGGTGTAAGTTCCCGGACAAAGATTTGCAACAATAGTATCAGCAGTTGCGGCAGGATCATTCCATGTGATGGTGTAAGGGCTAACACCTCCGCTTGCATTTACAGTAGCGGTACCATTGCAGGCATTAAAACAAGTAATGTCTTTTTCGTTGGTTACGGTGATGTCTAATGATGGCGGTGCAAATAAATTAACTTGAGCTGTGTCTCTGCATCCATTGCCATCGGTTACTTTAACTGGGTTTAACCCACCGCATAAATTAATGCCCGTTGTGTCGGTTTGATTTCCTGCGTTATACCAATCGTAAGAATAGGGTAATGTGCCACCATTAGCTCTTACTGTGGCCATACCATCGCATACAGCTCCACACAATAGGTTGGTACTGTCAACTATAGCAATAGAGAAAGGAGTTGGTTCGGTAATAATTTGAGAAATAGAGTCCACACAACCATTGGCATCAGTGATGTTTACCTGGAAGGTATCAGGACATAATCCATTAATATTTTTTGTGTTGGCTAAATTGCTCCAGCTGTAGTTGTAAGGAGTTGTACCGCCTACACCCAAAGAGTTAATATTTCCGTTACATAAACCATTACATTGAACATCATTATAACTTTGAATAAAAGCATGAAGCTGTAAAGGTTCTGTGATGGATTTGGTTCGTGAATTTATACATCCTACAGAGTCGGTAACAATTATAGTATAGCTTCCAGGACAAAGACTATCCGCTGTTGCAGTGTTTTGCAACAAAGGATCATTCCATTGATAAGTATAGGTTAAACCAGTACCACCTGATGCAAGAAAAATGAGCTGACCATCACAAAATCCGGTGCAAGAAACATTTTGAATAGTAACCTGAATATCGATTGAATCTGGTTCGTGAATGGTTATAGGCATAAAGTAAGAACATCCCGCAGAATCAATTACTGATCCTGTATAGTTTCCGGCACATAAATTTACAGCGATTGAATCGGTTTGAGAAGCAGGATCATTCCAAATATAAGAGTATGGTAGTTTCCCTCCGGAGGCACTAATAGTAGCGCTACCAATACAAATTTTATTACATACTAAATCTGTTTGACTACTAATAAAAGCACTGAACCCTGATGTATCGACAATGCTCACTAATGAACTGGAAATACATCCGTTAGAGTCGGTAACCGTTCCTGTGTAATAACCTGCACATAAGTTAACTGCCAATGAATCTGTTTGTGCTCCCGGGTCATTCCATGAGAAAGTATAAGGAGTTGTTCCTCCCGATACACTTAAGTTGGCAAATCCAACACAATCACAATGAACATTAGATGAATCGCTAATGAAAGAAGTTAATACAGCTGGTTCGGTAATAGTTACAGAATCTGTATAAGAACATCCATTGAAATCGGTTACGGTAACTCTATAAATTCCTGGAGCAAGATTTATTAAACTATCGATTGTTGTTGCTGATGGATCATCCCAAAGATAAGTATAAGGTAAAGTTCCTCCTGATGCATTAGCTTTTGCTGTACCATCGTTAGCGCCATTACAACTGATATTGGTATAAGTTGGAACGGTAATTAAAATGGCAGGTTGACTCACTATTACAGGGATTACATTACTACATCCAGCAACGTCTGTAATGGTATCATTATAAGTTCCCACGCAGATATTCAAAATAGAGTCGTTGGTAGAAATAATATCCCAAGAGTGTGTGTATGGAGCACCATTTCCACCACTCGGAACTATGCTGGCATTACCATTACAATCACCATTACACAAAGGTTCTACTACTGATATGGTTCCGGATATTAATGGTGGTCCAAGTACTGTGGCATGCGTAATTCTGATACAACCCGTGCTATCTGTTACTTGTGCAATGTAGGTTCCGGCACAAAGATTAATAGCAATACTATCTGTTTGAACCAGCGGGTCATTCCAAAGATAAGTGTAAGGGGGATTACCAAACATTCCCAATGCTTTTGCACTACCATCACATATTGAAAAACAACTTACATCGGTTGAATCAACAGTTTTTGCAATGAAAATGCTCGAGGTATCCAATATCGCAATAGAAATACTATCCATACAGAAAGAAGAGTCGGTAACAACTACTTGATAGAGACCCACACAAAGATTGGATGCTTGTGGAGTGGTTTGTGCTCCTAAATCATTCCATAAATAGGTGTAAGGACTTGTTCCTCCCGCTACGCCAACGGTAGCTGATCCGTTACATACGCATACAGTATATACAGTATCAATTATTGAAAGAGATAATGCTGTCGGACTGAGAACAGATACTGATGAAGTATCGGCACATCCTAAACTATCATTTACAATAACCTGATAGACTCCCGCTGTTAAGCCTATTACGGTATCGTTAGTGCTTGAACCAACATCATCCCATAGGAAGGTATATGAACCTGTTCCTCCTGAAGGGGAAGAATATACTTCACCATCGGTATCACCAAAACAGGTTACCGCTTTGGAAGTTGGATTAGCTTGCAAAATAACCGGATCGGTAATAGTAATCAATAAAGTATCTTTACAACCAACGGCATCAGTAATAGTATCTGCCACCACACCAGCACATAAGTTTATTACAGAAGAAAGGGTTCCTCCCACACTCCAGGAATGCGTATAAACGCCAGGTGTACCACCAAAAGGAAGAACTGAAGCTGTTCCTGAGCAATCCCCATTACAATTTGGATTGGTGATGGAAACAGTACCATCAACAGCTGTAGGGCTATTTATTAAAACTTGTGCCGTATCAATACATCCAATGGCATCTGTTATTTCTACATAAGAAAGGCCAGGGCATAAGTTAATGGCCGTAGAATCTGTTTGATTACCTGCGGTGTACCAGTTGTAAGTATAAGGGCCTGTCCCTCCACTAACAGAAGTATTTGCAGTTCCGTCGCAGGAGTTAAAACATAGAGTGGCCGTAGAATCTGTAATAATTGCTACTACAGGGTTATTCGAAATATCGATAAAAACAGTCGCAGTATCTAAACAACCATTTGCATCTGTAACTTCTACGCCTCTGTTTCCAAAACAAAGTGCAGTTGCAATAGCTGTGGTTTGGTTCCCATCATTAAACCAATTATAGGTGTAAGGGCCCGTACCTCCTGCTGCCGATACTTCGGCAGAACCATTACATATATTGGTACAAGATGTAACAGAGGAGTCAATCATAGTTGCCACCACCACGACAGGAGATGTGATATGTACTTGTATGGTATCCTTACATCCTTTACTATCGGTCACTTGCACCTCATTAATACCAACGCATAAATTAATTGCTAAAGCTGTGTTTTGATTACTAGCGGTATACCAATTGTAGGTGTAAGGCGCGGTTCCTCCCGATGCGTCAGCGGTTGCATCACCATCGCAAATTCCCGGACAAGTTGCCTGGTTGGAGTCTAACATGGCAGCAACTAAAACCGTTGGTTCGTTAATTGTTCCAGCAATAGAGTCTATACAACCATTGGCATCGGTAACTTCCACGTTGTATGTTCCAATGCATAGCGAAGAAATACTAGCCGTTGTTTGATTTCCTGCATCATACCAAACATAGCTATATGGTATAGTTCCCCCAGTTGAAACAGCAGCATTTAATATACCATTACAAGTACCATTACAGCTTGCATTGGTAGCAGAAATTGAAGCGTTTAAAACAGCAGGTTGCGTGATGTTTACTGAAATTGTATCAGTGCAACCATGAGCATCGGTTGCTTCCACATGATATAGGCCAACTCCCAAGCCATTTACAAACGCAGTAGTTGGAGTGCCCGCTATATCATACCATGAATAAGTATAGGGAGCGGTTCCTCCCGAAGCATTTGCGGTGGCATCACCATCGCTTAGGCCATTACAAGATATATTATTGGAATCTGTTATTGATACGCTTAATACTTGGGGTTCTAGAATAGTAACAGATGCAAAATCAATACATCCATTGGCATCTGTTACGGTTACGGAATGATTTCCTCCACATAAATTGATCGCGGTAGAATCGGTTTGATTTCCTGCAGTAGTCCAATCGTATGAATAAGGAGTAGCCCCGCCAACAGTGTGGACATTGGCCGAACCATCACAACTTCCAAAACAAGTGGTGCTATCGGAAGTATTTACCGTAGCATCAACAACAGTAGGGGCAACAAATGCAATAACAACGGTATCCTTACAACCTAAGAGGTCTGTCACTTCAACTGAATAATTCCTAACGCATAAATTATTTATGGAGGTAAATGTCACATTAAAAAAGTCGTACCACAAGTAACTGTAACCAGGAGTTCCTCCGGATGAAGTAACACCAACAGCACCGTCGCATACACCCAAGCAAGTTGCATTTTTAAACCCAGTAGTGTCAATGATTAATTGTGTAGGGGAGGTGATAACAGTTGTTGCTGTATCTCTACAACCCGTTCCATCAGTCACTTCTACATTATAAGTACCATTACATAAATTTGAAACGCTTGCCGTACTTTGTCCGGCAGCATCGTACCAATTGTAAGTATATGGTAATGTTCCGTTGGATCCTGCTGCTGTTGCTTGGCCAAGACATTGTCCGAAACAATTATTATTTGTTGAAGATGTAATTGCAATAGAAACGCCGGGGGGGACAATCAAATCATAATCAACAGTATCCAAACAACCATTGGCATCTTGAACCTCTACACTGTATGTTCCTGCACATAAACCAGTTACTCTTGTTGTTACTGGTCCTGCAGGTGTTAACCAGTTATAGGTGTAACCAGCGGTTCCGCCAGAACCCAAAGCTTCGAGTTCCCCAATGCAGGTTCCTAAACAGTTTAAAGGAACACTGTCAACTATATCAACAGTTAATGGTGCTGGAGATAAGATAGACGCTGTAACAGTGTCTTTACATCCATTGGCATCAGTAACTTTAACATGATAATCCTGTGTACATAAGTTTGAAGCTACGGTATCTGTTTCTAATCCCGGAGTATCATACCAGCTAAAAGTATATGGCCCAATACCTCCCATCGCTCTCACAGTTGCATCTCCATTACAGTAATTAGAACAAATGTTATTGGTTTGATTGACAATATTTGAAAATAATGTTGATGCAGGCTGTGTGATGGTTACAGTAGAAGTATCCTTACATCCATTGGCGTCTGTCACCTGAACATTAGATGCGCCAGCACAAATACCAGTTGCTTTTACAGCGGTCATTCCAACCAAATTATACCAGAAATAAGTATAAGGCATTACACCTCCTCCAGCGGTAACAGTAGCATCTCCTGTACACAATCCTCTACACATTACGTTAGTAGAATCAGTGATTGAAGAAGTAAGTGCTGCAGGTTCTGTAACAGTTGTTGTTGCGGTGTCTTTACATCCATTTCCATCAGTTATTTCAACGTTATAGGTGCCTGCGCAAACGTTGAATACCGGACTTGTCGTTGGAGCTCCAGGAGCATCATACCAAGAATAATTTAGAGGAGCAGTTCCTCCTGAACCCGAATATGTGATCCTCCCGATACATACATTATTACATAGTAAGTTTTGAGCAGTACTGGCACTTAACACTATTGCAGCAGGTTGTGTAATGTCAATAGTTACAGTATCTAAACACCCATGTGTATCCGTTATTTCGCAATGATATGAGCCTGCGCATTTATTACTAATTGAATTGGTTGCCCCACCTCCTGCATCGTACCAACTATAGGTATATCCACTGGTTCCACCAGCCACAGAAATAGTTGCGGCACCGGTACATTTTCCATTACACAGAATATTGGTTTGACTAGAGATGCTTCCTGCCAATAATGCAGGTTCAATGATTGTATCGGCATGAGTTTCTGTACAGCCGGCATCATCAGTAATTGTTAAAGAATAAATTCCAGCACATAAATTTATTGCTGATTCTGTTGTTTGTCCATCACTCCACAAATAGTGAAGTGTACCTAATCCACCAAAAGTTAATAGATTAATTTGCCCATCACAACTCTGAAAACAGGTATTATCTATGGTTCCTGCGGGGATTATGGTAATTGGAGGGTTTGAACTTATGTTGAAATTTTTCGGATAGTTGAGACCTGTACTTAAATCCTTTACTACTACAGTATAGGCTTTAGAAACCAGATTATAAATTGAATCTGTTGGTTCCCCTGAATAGGGTCCAATTGGGAAATATGAATAGGTGAAAGGTCCTGCTGAACCGGCTACGTTTACTTTTGCTGTACCATCATTATTTCCCGGACAAGTTTCATCGGTTACCGTTACCGTTACCACTACAGCCATCACTTCCGCTCCGGCGTTTTTTTCGGTTTTAATTACAATAGGGTTGTTCGGTTGAAAACTGTAATTGACTTGTCCCTGAAAATCTTTTTTGTAATGGTTGCTGATGGAAGGGTTATTACCAATGATGTATTCAATTCTACCTTTAAAATCGTTGGTTATTTTTTCAGATAAGAAAATGCCACCAAAACTGGTTAAAGTGATATTTTCTGAGGAACTGATGCTCGTGTTTTTCGTAATGTTTTCCCAATTCATACCTCCAATGGAAATATTTCCGGAAATAATTACGGTTTGATTGTCGGTAGAGAATGAATTTGCATCAAAAATGGCTTTTTCAAATTCATTAGGCGTTCCTGCTCCGCCATTGCCACCCGATTGGTAAGACCAATGTGAAGCATCACCCCAATTTCCACCATTACCCACCCAATATTTGTTAGCAGCAATAAGGCTTTCAGAAAAAAGGAGAGCGATGCTCAGTAGTATTAATATGTATCTATTTTGTTTCAAAATTTTCTATTCCCATTACTCTCTATGCCTCATTGTACGGCACTTTCACTTTCGGGTTTCTAAATAATTATTGATCGATCGTTTTATATCGTTTTCCTCGAATTAGGTTACCGCAATCCTTGCATTCAAATGGAAACGCTAATTTGTCTTCGCTTTTTTGGTAATCGAAAGTGATTTCATCACCCGGCATTATATTTTTTACAGCCAATAGCTTATTAGATCTCACTTCGCAATTAGGGGTGCATGAATGATTAATGAATTTTGCGGGGGCATCCACATCAATGTGTTTATTAAGCCCAATTTGAATAGTTGTTCTGGTAGGAAATTGTAGTATCAGACCTTCAATTATTAGTACAGTTTCACCTTTTTCAAAATAGGAGGAACTGAAGAGTCCAAGCATGTTTGCCGTAGCTTTTACTTCCATCAGCAACAAATAAAAGAATATTACAAGCGATAATTCGCCCAAAACAAAATTCTAATTAACATTTGAAAGTGAAAATCCTTAGTTTTTTGTTTTGTATGCCAATTTGATTTTTATTTTATGAGGAGCAGTTTCATCACCACCAAAATAAGGATAAAGAAGGTAGTGGTCATTCCCTGTACAGGTTCTTATTACATTGAAGTGTTTGTTATTCACTTCAAAATAGTAGTGATTTTTTTTACAAATGATGGTGCATTGTATTTCCGTATCTATAGAAACTGAATCGATAAACTGTTCAGTTTTTTTACCGTTTACGTAGCAATAACTATGTAGCTGAATTTTGTTGTTTTTCCATTTCCACCCAATTCTCGCACTGTTATAGTGATGTGCTAATCCACAATCCGACATACCAAATAATTTATTTATGTCGTCTTGGTTTTTTGTAGCAATGTTACTGTATTTTGCCGTTGAATCGAAAATAACTTTAAACTCTAAAATAGAGTCGGTAAAATGTTCAAAGCTATGATTGGATTGATGTTGTCCTTCTTCAATTACATAATTTTGAAGGTCACCATTGTTTTCTTTGTCTTTATTGCAGGATACCAATACCAGTATTAGTAGTCCTAAAACTCCACTTCCCTTTCCCATATCCCCACAGTTTAGTTATATAGTTTACGCAAACCAACTATTCTTGTTGCTGAGAAAGAGGGAAAGTTATCAATAGTCGAGAGGAACTTCTTTGGAATCTTTAATCTTAGATAGAATTACCATTGATTGCATTTGTCCGATTTCCTCTATTTTCCCCAGTTTATGAGAGATTAAAGCTTCAAACGCAGGTATATCTTTCACCATAATTTTTATCAAATAATCAGAGTTGCCAGTGAGTTGATAACATTCCAATATTTCAGGAATCTTGTTGATTTTTTCTTTAAATCCGGCGATAGCATTTTCAATTTGACGAGTAAGTGAGATGGAAACAAATGCCTGAATGCCTAAGCCTACAACCTGTTCATTTACGTTTGCATGATAACTTTTAATTACTCCGCTCGTTTCTAATTTTTTCACTCTTTCCAACGTAGGAGCCGGGGAAAGTCCTATTTCCTGACTCAATTGTAAATTTGTAATTCTACCATCCTGTTGCAGTTTTTGTAGAATTTTTAAGTCGGTTTTATCGAATTTCATAATGTTGCGATTTTGAGTAAATCTATAACCTAAAATTTAAATCACAAATAAATCGGAAGCTATTCCATCAGCCAAAAATTTTGCTTCTTCATTAAGGAGGTATGAATTATTCACTTTAATAATTTGTGCATTGTTTAAATAGCGGGAAATATTTTTAAAAAAATGTTGTTGGATGAAGGAGTTAAATTTTTTGATATCAGCTTCATCAATACCCCAAATGGTTCTTAAGCGAGTGAGCACATATTCGTTATATGCAGTACTTTCATTGATGATTTCTTTTTCGTTGGCTAATTCGTTCTGTTCGATATCGAACAGGTATTTAATATTATTCGAAATATTCCAGTATCTGTTTTGTAAATCATAGGAATGTGCTGCCGGACCAATACCTAAATATTTTTCCTGAAGCCAGTAAGAAGAGTTGTGTTTTGATTCGAAAGCAGGTAAGCAGAAATTGGAAATTTCATATTGACTATATCCAGCGGCTTTAAGTTTTTCGCGAAGAATAGAAAAATGATTTTCTGCTTGCTCTTCATCCATTGGAGCAACTTTTCCTTTATTTACAAAGCTACTCAATGCCGTACCTTTTTCAATAGTCATGCAATAAGAAGAGATATGTTGAACACCTAAATCAATGGCTTTGTTTAAGTTTGATATCCATTTTTCATCGCTAAGTAGTGGAAAACCATAAATTAAATCAATACTTAAATTATCGATTCCAATTTTTTTCGCCCATTGGATACATCGTTCTGCTTCATTGCTGGTGTGAGCGCGATTCATATATTGTAAATCTTCATCAAAAAACGATTGAATTCCTATGCTAAGACGATTGATTCCAACTGCTTTTAAGTCTAGTAAATGTTGCTCATTCAAGTCGTCGGGATTCGCTTCTAATGTTATTTCCTGCACCTCGCTTAAATCAAAATTTTCTTGAAGCGCATAAAATATTTTTTCCAATTCATTTTTTGTCAGAAGAGAAGGAGTTCCACCACCAAAGTATATTGTTTTTACTTTTTCGTTTAAGAAATTTCTTTGCAAAAAAATTTCTTTGCAGATAGCACTAATCATTCTATCTCGATAAGAGTGAAAAGTGGTGCTAAAATGAAAATCGCAATAATGGCAACTTTGTTTACAGAATGGAATATGGATATAGATTCCTGCCAATTTTGTTTGCTATTTTTTCAATACAATTCTGAAACAGGTTCCTTTTCCTATTTCTGAATCTTTCACAAAGATTTTCCCTTTATGGTATTGTTCTATAATTCTTTTAGATAAAGATAAACCCAAGCCCCAACCGCGGGTTTTGGTAGTGAATCCCGGACGAAATATTCGCTTGAAATCACCTGATGGAATTCCTTTCCCGCTGTCTTCAATATCTATAATTACATTTTTTCCTTTTTCAAAAACACTTAAAGTAATACTCCCTTCTCCTTCCATTGCATCTACGGCATTTTTGAATAAGTTTTCAATTACCCATTCGAAAAGAGGTTTGTTCAGCGGAACCAATTGTTCTGTTTTAAAATCGTGTTTCATTTCAACCTTTACTCTTTTCGATACACGTGTTTGTAAATAATGTAAAGCAGTGTTGAGTACTTCATCAATGGGTAATTTGGTAAGAATAGGTTTTGCTCCAATTTTCGAAAATCGATCGGTAACCGTTTCTAAACGATGAATATCTTTTGCGATTTCATCTGCCGTATTTTCTTCTAGTCCTTGTGATTTCAAATATTCCAACCATCCCATCAGCGACGACAAAGGAGTGCCCAACTGGTGAGCTGTTTCTTTCGCCATACCCACCCAAACCTGATTTTGTTCTGCATTTCTACTGGCCGAAAACGCTAAATAAGCTACAATAATAAAGAGTGCTATAACCGTTAATTGAACATAAGGGTAATAGGTCAGTTTATTTAGTAAAACCGAGTTGTCGTAATAAATTAGCTGTTGCTCACTGAAGATGGGAATTTTAATGGGTTGATGCTTTAATTTTAATTCTTCTAAAAGGGTATATAGGTAGTTGCTATCTTTTACAATTTCAGTAGAATCAATATTTCTACACGATATAATTTTTCCTTTTTCATTCACTAACAGGAGAGGAATAGTGGTATTGTTTCTGCTTATTTCTGATAAAAATGAAAGTTCGTTCATTCCTGTTTCCGGAGCGGCCAGGCGTTTGGTTGCTTCGGCCCATAGTTTAACTTTTTCTTCTTCTTGTTTCGATAGTTTTTGTACTAAATCATTCGTATACCAAAGAGACAAAACGCCAATGCTAATAGCAAAGAGCAGAAGAAATATTTTCCAAATTTGCTTTCTATAATAAATATTCATTTCTCAGCTGAATTTAGAATGAAGATAAAATTCGTAATGCAACAATCATAATGCAATTTTATTTGCCGTCCCATTCTAAGTCTAAACGCGGTTTGGTTCCTTCTTGTTGTTTGTCATCAACTTTAGAATCTTTCTTTTCTTCCGATTTTTTATCTGAAGAAAATTCTTTTTTAAACGCGTCTCGCAATTCATCTTTTTTGGCGTCGATTTTAGTTTTTACTATTTCTTTTCGTGTTTCTTTATCATAACCAAATTCAGGATTATCAACGGTTCCTTTCATATAAAAAGGAATAATTCCACTTTGTTCTTCTTCTTGTTCAATGAATTCGTTATTGTCGTTTTTCTTCTTGCGATAAGCTTTAATCAATTCAGAACTTTTAATTTTAAATCGATAATTTATTTTTTCATCAAAACCGTGTTCTCCGGCCACATTGATACTAAGCGCTGATGATTTTATCTCCATATCCGGAATAATAATATTTTGATCAGCAATTTCAATATCATTTTCCATGGTTGCGAATGTAAGGTGCGCTAAATCTAAATTTTTCATTTTGTACTCTTTAGTCAGAAATTCATCTAACTCCATTAAAGAAGGAAATTCGGTGAGTTTTCCATTTTCAATTTTAATGTGTGCTCGCGTGTACATTTTTTTCAAATCAATATTCAAATTAGTGTCGGCTTCTGCTTTAAAATAAATAGTGCTGGTTAAAACTCCATCAATATGTTTGTCCATGATGAAATCTTGTCCGAAATTTTCAAATGAACTAAATAGTTTTTTCACGTTTATTTTTTCGAGCTGACTGCTACATTCAAAAACAATTTTATCTTTTTTAGACGCATCTACGAAACCATTTATTTTTGCTTTTCCGTTGCTGGTTGAACAAACAAAATCATTGAGTTTAAGCATTTGATCTTCCAGTGCACCACTGCCCTTCATATTATCGGCTTCAAATTTTCTAAAGATGAATTTACCAATATCAAATTTCAATTGTAAGGTGGTTTTTTCAGGTAAGTTAATTTTATAGTCATCATCATCTGATGATTCTGATTCCGATAAAAATTCGTCCATACTGAATTTATTGGATTGAATAGAGGCGCTCATTTTAAAATCGGCTTGACCTAATAAATACAAATAAATATCGGGCACTTTTCCTTGAATATTAAAATCGGAAGTATTGGCATAACCCATTAATGAATCAATAGCAAAATCACGATTGTTGAATGATATTTTACCGTGTATATCTTTGTATTGATTAGGATCATCTACCAATTTAATGTTCACGTTGTTGAAAGTCATTTCTCCATCCGATTTCAACTGTTGTAAATATTGGGTGTTTTTATCGATAAAGATGTCGCTTAATTTTCCTTGAAAATCAAAAATGGTATGCGTACTACCAGTCATGGTTTCCACATTTTTCAATTGAATTTTTTTCTGTAAATCTTCTAACCGAACATCGGCTACTCCTTTAATTTTAATGAAAGGGTTTTTCATTTCGCTGATGGCTATTTCTCCTTGAATTTTGCTTTCATCCATTTGCATGCTAAAATTACTCACATTGATTTTATGAGCATTCATAATACTTTCGCCATCGTAAAAATAGAATCCTTTTGCACTAATATTATCGAAGGAAATATTTTCTTCTTTTAGTATAAATTTCATGTCTTGTGCATCGAAATCTATTTTAATATCCGGAGCTCTTAGGTTGGTTAAAGTGTTGTTGATAGTGATGTTTAAAGCACTTTCGCCCTCCAATTGTAAGGGGGTAATATCCTCTACATAATCGGCAGGAAGCAAAGCCAGAAGATCACTTATATCTGTTTTTTCTGTATTTGCTTTCAGGTTGAAATGAACACCATCTTTTTTATCAATGATTGAACCGTTAGCATTAACTACTACTTTATCGTCGAGTTCCAATTCCAGTTCTCTCATTTTAAATTCATCGGTATTGAAGTAATAATTTCCTCCACGCAATTGGTGACTAATGCTTACTGCTTTTTCAAACGTGAAATCAGGGTTTTGTAATTTAATAATAGATAAGTTTCCTTCAGAGGCAAAGGCTACATTGGTTTCATTGAAAATAGGATACAAATCAATTTTATCGAGATGAAAAGCATATTTACTTTCTTCGTCTTCATCGAAGTAAGAAAATTTCATGTCGTCTAAATTGATCATGGTAAGATTAACTTCTACACCATCGTCCTCATTTCCTTCTTCTTCTTTATTTTCTTTCCATATATAGAAGTTAGCTCTTGCTCCTTCCTCGTATCCAATATTTAAATCGCCCTCTTGCACATCTACCGCATCGATTTCAAAATTTTTGGTGAATACAGAAAGCATATCAAACATCAAAAAAAGCTTTTTTGCTTTTAAAAGTTTGGGCGCTTCTTTATCAATTCCTGGAATAGAAATATTATTTATTTCCAAAGAAGCTTTAGGGAATTTAGAGAAAAGAGAGAAGTGGATATTTGATGGATCAACATCGATAGGACGAGATAAATTTTTGCTAATCTCTTTCATCACGGCCCTTTTTACTTCTTCCTGATATACTGTGCCTATGATTACCCCTGCGATAATGAAAAGCACAAATATGCCCAAGATGATGAGTCCTACTATTTTGAGCTTACGTTTCAATCTATTCTAGTTAAAAATTCAACTTTTATCCCAACATTTTCAGAAATCTAATTTCATTTTCTGTTAAATGTCTCCATGTTCCTCTGGGCAAATCTTTTTTGGTTAATCCGGCGAAATATACTCTATCTAAACGAACTACTTTGTAATCAAAGTGCTCAAATATTCTTCTCACAATACGGTTTTTACCAGAATGTATTTCAATTCCAATTTCTTTTTTATTTTCCTTGTTCACGTAGGCCACTTCATCGGGTTTAATAAAGCCATCTTCTAAAGTGATTCCTTCAACTATTTTATTGTAATGATCCTGTTCAATATTTCTGTTCAATTCAACATGATAAATTTTCTTCACCATGTGCTTTGGGTGAATAAGTTTTTGAGTGAGTTCACCGTCGTTCGTTAGAAGCAGAACTCCAGTGGTGTTTCTATCTAAGCGACCTACCGGATATACTCTTACCTTTTTATCCAATCCTTTTAAAAGATCCAACACTGTTCTTCTTTTCTCTGGATCATCCATTGTGGTAATGAAATCCTTCGGCTTATTTAAAAGAACGTAGGCCAATTGTTCAGCACGTAAAGTTTCTTTACCGTATTGAATTTTATCGGTCATATTCACTTTGGTTCCCACTTCGGTAACTATTTTCCCATTTACAGAAATAGCGCCTACTTTAATCAACTCATCAGCTTCTCTTCTCGAGCAAACACCTGCATTAGAAATAAATTTATTCAAACGAATCATTCCGTCATCTTTTTTAAGATTTTCGGGACGCGCAACCAATAATTTCTTTTTGCTGGTTTTTTTATCTCCCCACCAACCTGTTTCGGGACGAGAATCTTTATTGAATTCCTTTTTAAAAGATTTTTTTTCTCCTGGTTTCGGGTCTTTCTGCCAAGGCTTCTTTTCGCCCGGAGTACTTGGTTTATCTTCTTTCATCCAGGGGTTTTTAGAACCTGGTGTAGAAGGTTTGTCGTTTTTGCGGAAAGGCTTGCCATCACGGCGGTCTTTGTTGTTAGGCCTTTCATCGCGTTTCTTAGGGTTAAATTTCCCTGGCCTTTTGTTTTCCATTTTTTTGATTTAGAGGTAAAGTTAACATTTGTAATCTTTATTCGCTTAGTTTTGTAACGTTTCTTAGGAATTGCGTTATTCTCAAAAGGGGTTTTCACCAGGAAAAATCGTGAAAAAATAAAGCATTTGCTTTCTAGTCGCATCTTTTCATATATTTACAATTCAATGAGCACTAAAGAAGCAATAGCGAAAGGCGGACCGATTTCAGGTTTTGAGCAATGGAGAGTTGCTTATGAATCGGCTTTTCCTTCTTATATAGACCGACTCTTAGCCGAGCTAAAAAGCGATATGCCCGATATTGTGACTTTAGGTATTGAAGGTGGCGTGATAAAAAAAAATATCATAGAAATTGTAGAGAATGAAAAACTTAACCGTTCTCGCAGGGCCTAATGGTGCAGGAAAATCTACTTGTACCAACTTTTTTCTCGAACAAAATATTATAAAGGTTAAACCGGTAAATCTCGATGAGTTGAAACAACTTATCGACCCAGCTATTTTACCTCACGACGTTCTTCGTTACCAAAGAGAAGAAAATAAACAACTAGAGAAATTATTTAAAGAGTTATATCTGCAAAAGATAAATGCTTCTGAAGATTTCGCTTATGAGTGCAATTTAAGAGAAGAGCAACTCAAACCTGTTCCTTATTTTGAAAAGGAAGGCTATTCTTTGAATCTTATTTTCTTGTGTTTAGATGATGTAAATCAATGCGAGGAAAGAGTTCATCAACGTGTTCATCAGGGCGGACATTCGGTAGATAAAACCTCTATTATAGAAAATTTTAATGAAGGCTTACGTAATTTAGATGAGTCATTTCTCGATTGGCATTCTGTTTTAATTATCGATAATTCGAAAGAAATGACTGCTGCTATATTCATCAAAAAAGGAAAATTAGAATTTAAGTTTTCTCTACCAAAAAGTATCAATGAGAAAAATACGCCAAAATTGTTTGCCTTTCTTTCTAGGAAAAACGCATACTGATCTTTACTCGCTTAGTTTTGTAACGATTCTTAGGATTTGCGTTATTTTTAAAAAAATTGAATGAAAAAAACACTTCTCTTCTTATTTGTTGTATTGGTAAACTTCTCTGTTGCGCAAGATACAACGCAATTTTCTTTTCAATGGAATGAGTACAATTGGACCTTTGAAAAGGATTTTAAGCCGGGATGGTATTATGGGTATGGATTTCATCACGATACTGGTGAAGAATTGGTGAAGCGAGTAGGTATTTGCATTCAAAGGAGCAAAAAAATAAAAGTAGATTTTATTTCAGATACTTTAGGATGGAATGACTTGGGTTATGAAATAGATACTAATTTGAAAATTGCACCTAATCCCCAAGTGATTCTTTATTATGCCAATGGCAAGGTAAAAGCTACAGTAGACATTTTACCCTTTTTTGTTAGATGTAAGGCACCCAAAAAATTGGAGGAAAGATATGATACTATTGCTGTTGATGACGGTGAAGGGAATCTGGTTTATAAAGTTGTAGGTTCTCCCTATACAATCTATGATTTACCCTATAAAGAATTCAAAATAATCAAACACGGATATTTCACTTACTATGACACTTTAGGAAATGAATTATCGAAAAGCTTTTATCAATTTGATAACATGAAAAGCGGCACATTGGCGTCGTTTAATGGAGAGTATGGAGTTAATTCGATGCAATATTTCAGCGAAAATGGAAGTAAAAGACTCGATGTTTTTTTTGATGGCATGGATAGCACTAATCGCACAGAAACTTTGTATTACAAATCGGAAATTGAGCATAAAATTTATATAAAAAATATTTTGAGGTATGAAAGACACAGTATTGTTTCCTATGCTAAAGAAAGCGAAAGATGGTATAGTGAAAATGGGACAATAATACAGTCTGTTGATTATCAAAATTGCCACGAAACTGGCTTTTATTTCAAATTAAATAAACAATTGGATACTTTGGAAAGAGGTTATTTTTCTGATGGTTTGAAAGATGGTCATTGGGAGCAATACGATACTTCGGCTTCGCATCACATGATCTTCTCAGGAGATTTTTATAAAGGACAGGGAAAAGGCAAACACCACTATTTTAAAAATGGAATTTTAAGTGAGGAAATTCAGTATAAATTATTTGCTAGCGGAGATGCAGCTACCGACAAGAGATATCAGAAAATAACAAATCAAAAAGATCTATGTCTTATATCTCATAGACCAGATATACTATTCACAGCGAAAGACTTTAAGGTACTTTATTATGAGAATGGAAAAGTAAAACAAAAAATATTTTACGATCCTTATCACGTTTATTCTGGTGAACAGGAAGCTTGTTTTAATTCTGCTTATGTATATCCTTATGACTATGGTATTTTAGATGGTGTCTATATACCGGCAAATAGTTTTGAGGAAAAAATTCCCGGCTTAACAATTGGATGGGGTAATCAGAAATATGATACATCCATCATCTACTCTAAAATCAATTACGATTCACTCGGAGAAGAAACTTCTCGTTTGGTCTTTGTAAACGGCAGAGCCTTCGAAGGAACCAACATTATTTATGACAGTAATGCTAATTTTAAATCTATCACCGATTACCAGCAAGGCAAAATGGTAAAAAAATAATTTCCAAAAAATTCCAACCTTTACAACCTCGCATGGTCTTTAGCACAGAAGACGTTAAAATTTTAATGAATGAGTGAAGACCAAAAAGAGCTGATTCTGAGGTGTGTTCGCGGTGAGCGGAAGGCGCAGTTCGAGTTGTATAAGTTGTACAGCCGACAAATGTTCAGCATTTGTATGCGCATGCTCAGCCAACGCGATGAAGCTGAAGATGCCTTGCAAGAAGCTTTTGTAGCCGCTTTTAAAAGTATTGAGCAATTTAAACACGAATCTACTTTCGGCGCCTGGCTAAAACGCATAGTTGTGAATAAGTGTATCAATGCAGTAAACCGGAAGAATCGTTCATCGTGGATTTCTATCAACAATGACTCAATAGACATTGCCGAAGAAGAAAGCGAAGAACCTTTATCTATTGAACCGGAACAATTAAGCGCTGCTATAAAAAATCTTCCCGAAGGATGCCGTATGGTCTTCACTCTTTATGCTTTCGAGAATTATCCGCACGCTGAGGTAGCGCAAATGCTCAACATCAGTGTAGGAACCTCTAAATCACAGTACAATCGTGCTAAAGCTTTATTGAAACAAGAACTTAAGAAATTACAACCATGCGAAACGAAATAGAAAAATATATAGATAAAAACAGGAGTCAGCTGGATGTTGATATGCCTGGTGATGCTCTCTGGAATAAAATTGAAGAGGAGTTAGACGATAAGAAAAAAAGAAGAGGAGTTTACTGGTGGTGGGGTGTTGCAGCGAGTGTAGTAATAGGAATTGGCGTGTTGTTTCAATTGCCTAAAAATGTTGATGGCGGAAAAAATGTAAGCGAGAATGTAAATGCGATCCAAAAATTAGGTTTGGATACGATTGCGGATACAGTACAAATTAATTTAACGATGGTGCCCAAAGGGAAATTAAAAACAACCACCACGGTTACAGCGTTTTCTCCAATGGGGGATGAAGTTCATTATAAGAATAAGTCTACTTATTCATTGGATGATTGTAAAGCTAATGCATTTGGTGCAACCACCTCTCAATTTGCAACTGTTCAAAGCAATGTAAAATTATCTCCATTAGGTTTTACAACGGCTTCAACAAGCATTAGCGGAGAATATACTGTCGCTAAAAAAGATACAAAAAATGAAACAGTGATGTCGGGTATTTTGAGTATGGAAGGAAATGATTTAGCAGTACCTAAAGGCGCACAAATTGTAGTTACAGATAATGAGTCAGGTGAAATAGTAGGGATTTACAAGCCCAACGCTAAAACAGGAAAGTATCTTTTTGTTTTACCTCCCGGTAAAGATTATAATGTTACTTATGAAGCCGAAGGACTATTGTTTAAATCAGAAAGTCTTATTGTTCCCAACGACCAGCTTATTCCAGAAAAACAGGATGCTGAAATTTACGGACAAATTGTAGAAAACAATTGGAAATCGCCTATGCAAGAACCCCTTTCTACTTTCTCTGTAGATGTTGATGCTGCAGGGTATAGCAATGTTCGTCGCTTCTTAAATAATGATGAATTGCCTCCAATGAACGCAGTGAAAATTGAAGAAATGGTGAATTATTTTGGCTACAATTATCCAGCGCCAAGTGGAGACCATCCTCTATCCATAACTACTGAGTATGCTGCTTGTCCGTGGAATACCAAACACCAATTGGTACACATTGGATTGAAGGCGAAAGACATTCAAAAACAAAATATACCTGCAAGTAATTTAGTGTTCTTGATCGATGTTTCCGGTTCTATGCAAGCCGCCGATAAATTGGAATTATTAAAAAAAGGATTTTCACTTTTAACCCAGCAATTACGCGAACAGGATAAAGTATCTATGGTGGTTTATGCTGGCGCATCGGGTATTGTGCTTCCTCCTACCAGAGGGAACGACAAAGAAACTATTTTGGCAGCTTTAGATAAACTGGCGGCTGGCGGATCAACAGCCGGTGCAGAAGGAATTGAATTGGCCTACAAAGTAGCAGAAGAAAATTTTATGAAGAATGGAAATAATCGTGTGATTTTAGCTACCGATGGCGATTTCAATGTGGGAATTTCAGAAGACGATGCATTGGTTGAATTGATTGAAGAGAAACGTAAATCGGGAGTTTTCTTAACTGTTCTTGGATTTGGAGAAGGAAATTTACAAGCCGAGAAAATGGAAAAATTAGCCGATAACGGAAATGGGAATTATGCTTATGTAGATAATTTAATGGAAGCTAAAAAAGTACTCGTGAATGAGTTTGGTGCATTATATACTGTGGCAAAAGATGTGAAATTACAAGTGGAATTCAATCCTGCCAAAGTAAAAGCCTATCGTTTGTTGGGTTATGAAAACAGAATGTTGAATACACAAGATTTCGATAATGATACAATCGATGCTGGTGAAATGGGAGCAGGACATACGGTTACTGCTTTGTATGAAATAATTCCTGCGAATTCTGATGAGAAAATTTTTGATACGCCAGAGCTCCGTTACCAAAAAACCGAAGCAGCTCAATTCGCCAGCAACAACGAATTAATGTACATTAAATTCCGCTATAAAGATCCCAATGGAACACAAAGTAAATTGCTCAAACATGTAGTGCTTGATCAGCAGAATATCCTTACCGAAAATTTCTATTTCTCTGCTGCTGTTGCTGAATTTGGCTTACTCTTACGTGATTCAAAATTTAAAGGAAATGCTTCTTTTGAAAATATAGAAAGCAATGCGGTTAAGGGTTATGGGAGTGATGCCAATGGTTACCGACATGAGTTTGTGATGTTGGTGAGGAAGGCCAAGTTGTTGAAGAAATGACCGTAGGGGCACTCCTTGCGGGTGCCCAACACACAAATTATTAGGCACCCGTAAGGGGTGCCCCTACATGATTTGCAAAGCGGCATCCACCAATCCCAACTCGCCAGTAATTTTTGGCATGTTGTAGTTTTTTACACCAAACAATTCCAGTTCTTTTCCAGTGGTTATACCAATAGCCACCACACCTTGTTTTTCTTGTAAAGAATATTTGCTGAAATACGCACGCACGCTACTCGGACTAGTAAACACCAGAACCTCACAAAAAGGAATATCAAATTCTACTTTCTCTATGGTTTCATAAGTTGGAAAATCTATAGCTTGCAATGGGTTTTTAAAGAACTGTTGAATGGTTCTTCGGGTGATATTCGATACCGGAAAAAGAGCAATTCCATTGCCTACTTTTGCAGCAAATTCTTCGCCTACTTTTTTAATGTCGACATCATTCCCAACAAAGTCGATTTTTGAAACATGTTTTACTACTTCCTGGTAAGTCCCACTTCCAACACAGGCAATTTTTCTTCCCGAAATATCGGGATTCTTTTTAAAGAAAAAACGAGCAGAATTTCTACTGGTAAAAAACAACCAATCACTTTTTGGAATATCTGTAAAATCAATGCCTTTGAAAGAAATTAGTGCTTCGCCAAGTACTTCAATATTTTCCCCTAAAAAGGCTTTATTAAATAAACTATCAGAAGTGATTTTTTTTGAAACGAAAATTTTGAATTTTGAATTTTTAGTGTTGAGTTTTTGCAGAATTTCATCAGCTAAAACTTCGTGATTTTCATTCTCGGCATACACTCTCTTCACTTCACTCTCACTCTTCCCCAACGCAGCCCATGTTTTATATACCCCATTTTCATAAATGCAATGAACACCTAGTGGGAGCTGACAACCACCTTGCATTTTATTCAACACTTTTCTTTCTACAGCAATTTGTTTTTGCACTTCAACAGAATTCATGGGCTGAAGTATTTTTTCTAGTGCTGTATCGCTCTCGCGTATTTGTAAAGCCAACACTCCTTGTGCCGGAGCAGCAACAAATTCCCTGGGGTCTAAACGTACTTCTTTTAAATCGTTAACATCTAATTGTAATCTTTTTACACCTGCTGCTGCCAGCACAATAGCATCGTATTTTCCATCGCGTAATTTTTGAATGCGCGTAGGAACATTTCCTCTCAAATCATTGATCACTATATCTTTTCTAAAGGCTTGAACTTGTGTTTTTCTTCTAGCTGATGAGGTTCCCACAATGGATCCTTCTTTCAGTGAAAGATTTTTGGAAGGGTCGAAATGCGAAGGACGAATTAATAAAATATCTGCCGGATCTTCACGCTTCGATACGCATGCAATTTTTAATCCTGCCGGTTGTTCGGTTTCTAAATCTTTATGCGAATGTACCGCTAAATCAATCGATCCATTTAACAATGCCTCTTCTAATTCTTTGGTAAAAAATCCCTTCCCTTCAATTTTATCGAAGCTTAAATTTTGAATTTGATCGCCTTTGGTTTTAATGATATTGAGCTCAACTGTTTGTCCGAGTTGTTCTAATTGAGCTTTAACATGATAGGCCTGCCACAACGCTAAATCGCTACCGCGGGTTCCTATGATGATAGATTTTTGCAAGGGAAATTAATTGGTTTTATTCAACATGATTTCTTTCGCCATTTTCATGGGAACAGAAATGTATTTCTTTTCCATGTAAGCCAATACTTTATCTAGCACTTCGCGAGATTGAACATCCATTCCTTCCAGTTCTTTTGCGAATACAATATCTACAGCGTACTGGCGGATTTCTTTTACTTTTTGTGGTACTTCCTGCATTGCTTTAATTACCTGGCGCTCTGCAAAAACCCCTTGGAATTCGATCCAGTTATTTTCTAAAATATCGTTGCACAAATACAATTCTTTCTCACGTTTACGCAAATTCTCTTCCGCTTTTATTTTCAGCGCTTCAATACCGATATAATGCATTGGAAATTGTTGAGTAACTTTTTGCTCAACATCACTTGGTAGGGCTAAATCAATCACAATTTTTTTATTTCCTTCTCCTGCCAATAATGTTTGATAAACTTCAGAAGTAACAATAGGTTCTTCGGAACCAGTGCATGTAATTAGCACATCGAAACCTTCTGCTCTGTTTTGTAATTCGGAAAGAGGAAAAGCTTTTCCTCTTAAATGTTCGGCTAATTTTTCAGCTTTAGAAAAAGTTCTGTTGTACACTGAAAAATTTTCGAAGCCGTGTTTGCTCAAAAATTTAGCCATATTGGTATTGGTTTCACCCGCACCAATAATGATAAATCGTGCATTATTTTTTAAACTGAATTCACGTAAAGTTCTGTAAGCCAAAGAAACAATAGATACAGGATTTTTAGCGATATCGGTTTTGGTATATACTTCTTTAGCAGCTTCAATGGCGTGTTTAATTACCAATCGAATAGTATCTCCTGTTAAGTTAAACTTTACGCATTCTTCGTATGCATTTCTAACTTGTGTAATAATTTCTCTTTCCCCAATTACTAAGGAATCAAGAGAAGAGGCCAGATTGAAAATATGTTTCACAGCACTCTCTCCTTCGAGTTGAACGGAATTATTAATCATCCATTGAACATCGCAGGAAGGATTGAAAGAAGCAAAGAATTTTTGCAAGAAGGTACTATCTAAATTTTCCTCTGTAACAAACACAAATTCCACCCGGTTACAAGTGGAAAGGTACATTAGCTCATTTACGTCGCTATTTGCATAAAGCTTCTTCAGTCGCAGTTCGCGCTGCGAATCCTCCAAGTGCAAAAGTCCGATACTGTTGATATCGGTGGTTTTATGTGTAAATGCTATAATCTTAAGTTCCCTCACAATGCGGTGTTGCTTATCATTCGTGAACAAATATCAGCAACGCATTGTTTCCCTCTGTCATACAATTGTCAATAGGAAAACTGATAAAAGTCATTTTTAACCCTTTGGAGTTACGATTCCATCGGCTTGTAACTTCAATTTCATGTTTACCAGTATTTTATGTAATGTTTCTGCTGCTAAGCCATGTAAAACCAAATTGTAAGCAGCGGTGTAGGTAGTTTCAGGAACCATAGGGTGTTTGTTGTTGACTAAGCCTAAATGGGCCGGACTGTTTAAAATCTGGGCGCTGTAAATGGCAATCGTTTCATCAAGTTGTAAAGAATTCGATGCCCTTTCAAAATCCCGCGAGGTTAAAAAAAGTTGATAAAAAGGAGTAAACAATTCAATGGCCGAGCGTAAATCTAAAATATTGGTTCTTTTGTTGGGGAATTCAATATGGTTAAATTGGTCGATGGTAATCATGCTTAAATCCAAAGGATTTTTCCCTTTGATCACAATATTTTTTTCACGTAGCTGAGCATTCAATTTAATTACGAAATTGTAAAGGTTCAAATCGTGTTTTAAAAATAAATCGTCTTTAATATCTTCAAAATTTTGCGGTTTTAAGGGATTGGTTTTTATTTCAATTCCTTCAATATTTTTTGAAATAAATTCCATGATTTCACTGCCTACGTGAAAATGGCGGAAGATTAATAAATTGGCATCTTTACTCACAAATTTTCGCAAGCCCCACGATAAAATCCGGTGTAATAATTTGGAAGAATTTATCAATCTAGGAAAGAAAAATTTAAAAATGTGAATGAAGAACATCATCACCTTCGACCAAATTTTAATGAGTGGTAAAAGATAGCGTGCCGATTTCGAATCGTTATCGCGCATCAAACTTAATTTGGTAATGTCGTTAATAGGAATGCTACTGTCTAAATACAGTGCCAACCAGGGATTGGGATCTCTTTCATCGTGTTGCGATAAATCGGAGTTTAAGTCGTTTTTCATTTTTTGAATTTAATAATTTCCTATTTCTTCCAATTGAAGTTTGTATAATTTTGCTGTTGTTTTGGCTGTTTTCACAATGCGTTTGGCAATTTCCATATCTAAGCGCGGATGATTTAAAGCCTGTTCTAAATTTTTGAAATGATTTTCGTCGGCCACTCCATGGTAAGTAAAAAACGAAACCTGATCATCACGTAAATGCAATTGCTCTTTCATCAATTCTCCCCAGCTGGCAGCCAAACGTTTTCCAATACCTTCAATAATAAACATTGAACCCAATAAATCAATAGGATTATTTTTACTGGCTTGTTGAAACATGAAGGAAGAAAGTGCCAGACTGCCAATATTTTTTTCTGCCTGAGTGATGGCTTCTAATTTTTCTCCCAAGTTTACGAAGTTCTTTTCCAGCATTTGGTAATCCTTGTGTTCAGCGGCTGTATGTTTAATAAAGGCCGATCGTAATTCGAACAACTCAATATCGATATTTGATGCAGCGCGTGAGATCCATTGCGATCCATCAATTACTTGCTGGCGCAAATCGCGCAATAATAATTTGTAATCCTCTAAACTTAATTTTCCATCCTGTATTTTTTTCACAATAGGAACTTTATATAGTTGAGTTTCGAAATCAACCCACACCTGAGTTAATTGTCGAACCAACCATTCCGATGTTTCTGTTTTATTCAAATTCAGTTCAGGGGATTCAATGTTTTTTTCATTGGGTATTATTTTATTTTCTCCCGACCCTTCTACCGTTAACTGCATGAAAGAAGTAATAAATCTGCCACTTTCAGGAACCATACATAAAATAGTATCTCCTTTTTTCAGCTTACCTGAATACATTAATTCTTCCAGCATAATGAAAATAGAAGCAGAACCTGTATTTCCTTTCGATGATAAATTGGTGAACCATTTTTCATTCGCAATTTCAGCGCCTCCTTTTCGCATTAATTCTTTAATAGGTTCTTTAAAATATTCTGAAGAATAATGGCAACACAACCAATCTACCTGATTAGGTTTTATTTTCCCCTGATCAATCAATTCAAAATAGTGGGCAACACCTGTTTTCACTACCTGATCTAACAAACGAATATCTTGTTTTAAGTTGATAGCGCCGGCTTTAGAAGCAGTTTCGTAATCAGGATAATCGAGCCAGGTTAATTCTTTGTCGTTCGCATTGTCGTTTTTCCCGGTGAACATACAAAGAGGAAATTCATTGGCGTGAGATTTAATTTCTATCCAATCTATTTTAAGAGAAAAAGAAGAAGTAGATTTTTTGTTTTCGAGCACCATAGCGCCTGCTCCATCCGATAACATCCATCGAAGAAATTCAGTATCGAAAGGCACCGATTTTATTTGTTGTGCGTCGAAGCGGGAGGCTTTAAAAAGCCGACTAGAAAATTCACTTCCCACACAAACAGCATTTTGTTTTTCACCACATTTTATTTGAGTAAATGCATTTTTCAGGGCCATCATTCCGCTGGCACAAACACTTTGAAAACTGGCTATTTCGCAATTAGAAAAATCGAGTTCGGCGTGCACCATGGAGGCAAAACCGGGAACAGGTAAATCTCCTTGAGTAGTGCCCGTGCACAACAGCTCAATATCTTTTGGTTTCAGCGCGCTTTTGGCGAGTGCATTTTCTATGGCAAGCGCAGCCATATTGGCATTGCTGTGTGTGCTTTCCTGATTTTTATTGATGGCATAGTGACGAGATTTAATTCCATTTTGTTTTAAAATTCGCTCTTTAACACTACTTTTTTTACCATTAATTAAACCTAAATAATCTTCCATTTCTTCATTTGAAATGGGAGGATTGGGAAGAAAAATTCCAGAAGAGGTGATGTACACTTTTTGCATGATCAATGTTTAGTTTTTTTATTAGACGTAAATAACCAATCGAAGGTGGTGAGGGCAAAGCCAAAATTTTTCGAATTTTTGAAATGATGGAATGCATGGCGAGTGCTAATTAATTTCCAAAAAACACCTTCTCCCTTTCCAAATCGGTAATTACAATGTCCGGCATAATTCAATAAGATACTGGCTAAAGGATATAGAAAAATGGCGGAGGCAGAGAAATTAAAAAAAGGTGCAATAGTCATCGGAACAGTGCTGAGTAAGGTAGCTTCCAACCAGTGAAAACTATATACAGAATACACGGTGGAGATTTTCGATTGATGATGAATTTTGTGCACAGTTCTGT
>JAHEZM010000038.1 GCA_023251075.1 Flavobacteriales bacterium
GCTGGTTTATCTGTATTCGCAGGTGTGGGTGAAAGAACTCGTGAAGGAAATGACTTGCTTCGTGAGATGATTGAATCAGGCGTTATCAAATACGGTGATGCTTTCAAGCACTCTATGGAAGAAGGTGGATGGGATCTATCTAAAGTAGATACTAAAACTTTAGCTGGATCACAAGCTACATTGGTATTCGGACAAATGAACGAACCTCCTGGATCTCGTGCGAGAGTTGCGCTTTCAGGTTTAACTTTAGCGGAGTATTTCCGTGATGGTAAAGAAGACGGACAAGGACGTGACGTTCTTTTCTTCATCGATAATATTTTCCGTTTTACACAAGCGGGTTCTGAGGTTTCTGCGTTGTTAGGTCGTATGCCTTCAGCAGTAGGTTACCAACCAACATTAGCTACTGAAATGGGTATGATGCAAGAGCGTATTACTTCAACCAAACGTGGATCTATTACCTCTGTACAAGCGGTATATGTACCTGCGGATGACTTGACGGATCCAGCTCCGGCTACAACTTTTGCCCACTTAGATGCTACTACAGTATTGAGTCGTAAAATTGCTGAGTTAGGTATTTATCCTGCGGTGGATCCTTTGGATTCAACTTCCAGAATTTTAACTCCTCAGGTCATTGGAAATGCTCATTACGATTGTGCTCAAAGAGTTAAATTTATTCTACAACGATACAAAGAGCTTCAAGATATTATCGCCATCCTTGGTATGGACGAGCTTTCCGAAGAAGATAAATTGGTGGTTCACCGTGCAAGAAGAGTTCAAAGATTCTTATCTCAACCATTTTTCGTTGCTGAACAATTTACAGGTTTGAAAGGTGTATTGGTAGATATTCAAGATACTATTAAAGGATTCAATATGATTTTGGATGGTGAAGTGGATGAGTATCCTGAAGCTGCTTTCAACTTAGTTGGTACTATCGAAGATGCAGTAAGCAAAGGAAAGAAAATGATGGGTTCTAATAAATAAGAATAACAATGAATTTAGATATACTAACCCCCGATAAAAAATTGTTTGAAGGCGAAGCCGAATCAGTTACTGTTCCTGGCAGCACCGGATTAATGCAAATTTTAAAAGGACACGCGGCTTTAATCTCTTCCTTGAATAAAGGTGTTGTTAAAGTTAAAACCTCTACTGGAGAAGAAATCTTCGATATTAAAGGTGGCGTAGTAGAAGTTCTAAATAATAAAGTTATTGTTCTGGCAGAATAATAAACCATAAAATTTGAAGAACCCTTCCGTCAAACGACAGAAGGGTTTTTTGTTGATATGAAATTCAAGGGGTATGGGAACGCTATTGTGCGCTGGCCCCGCAAAAAGGCGAGGGTGCGGAAAAGGCGGTGAACCAAAAAATAAATCGGATAAAGGAGAATTTAATTTTTTGGAGAGCGCGAAGGCAGCATCTTTTTGCGATAGATTTTTTGTTTACTTTTTCATCGATTGGAAAAAGTAAATGTTTGCTTCTTTACAAAAGAAGAAACTGTTTTGTTTAATTTAGTCTCGTGAAAAACCTCATCGCTATTCTTTCTATTCCCTGGAAAATTTGGTTTCTAATCGTAATGATTATTACTACTTTATTTTATTTTCCACTGGTTTATTTAGCTGTGGTGATTTTGAAAAACTATCCAATGTGCTATGTAATCTATCGCTTTTGGGCGTGGAGTATTTTGCTCCCTATTGGTATTATTCCGTGGAAAATAAAAAAAGGAAAAATGCCGGAAAACCCAGGATTTATTATAGTTTCTAATCACAGCTCACAACTCGACATTGTAGTTCCTTATACTTTGTTAAGCGATCACTTTGCTTTTTTAGCGAAAAAAGAATTGGCCAAAGTTCCCCTGTTTAAAACCAATTTCAGAGGAATGAATGTAACGGTAGACAGAAAAAGTTTGGTTTCCGGAATGGACTCTATGACAGAATGTAGCGATAAAATTAGTGCAGGAATCAATATGCTTATCTTCCCCGAAGGAACCCGTTCTAAAAAAGCACCTGAAATGCAGAAGTTTAAAATGGGAGCATTTAAGTTGGCGATCTCTGAAAAAACGCCTATTGTTCCTATCGTTTTTAAAGACAACTACAAAAGATTGGCAGGAGGAAAAGGGTTCTTTAAAAGTTTTGCATCACCGGGTATTAGCAGAATGGTGGTTTTAGATCCTATAGAAACAAAAGGACTCACGCAAAAAGATGCGGAGTCCCTCATGAATCAAGTTTATCAAGTGATTGAAAAGGAATTAATGTCGTAAGCTAACATTAAACCTTGAACAAATTTAATTAGCAATATTCATCAAAAGCGGCAATCAAATTCTCAGCAATTAATTCTGCTGGTCTTCCTTCAATCGCGTGTCTTTCTATCATATGCACCAATTGTCCGTTTTTAAATAAAGCAATTGCTGGAGAAGATGGAGGGTAAGGCAACATATACTGACGAGCACGTGCAACTGCTTCACTATCGAAACCAGCAAATACTGTAGTAATTTGAGATGGTTTTTTACCTGCGTGTTGAACAGCCATTTTAGCAGCCGGACGAGCATTTCTTGCTGCACAACCACAAACTGAATTCACCACTACCAATACTGTTTCTTCTTTTCCTGAATTGATGATGTTATCAACTTCATCAGCTGTGCGAACATCAACAAAACCAGCAGAGGTTAAATCTGCTTTCAACGGTAAAACTATTTCTTCTGGATACATAAAATTATTTTAAAGATTGAGGGCTAAAGTTAACGAAGAAAAATGCGGAATAGAATGTTTTATCATAAATAATATTGATGAGAGAATTTACAAACAGGACGATAGTTCCTTCGTACCTCAGGATGACAAACACTCTCAATAGAGAGTGAGAGCGAGTTTTGAGAGTGTTTGTCATCCTGAGGTACGAAGGAACTATCGTCCTATGCATCATCACCTCTTCTTCTCAAAAAATGTCTGCAATAATTTTCTGCTTTCATCAGCCAAAATACCTCTCGCTACTTCAGTTTTAGGATGCAGCATATCGTTACTCAATAAACTATACCCACGTTTTGGATCCGAGGTAGCGAACACTACTCTTTTCAAACGAGTCCAATACGCAGCACCTGCACACATACAACAAGGTTCAAGCGTAACATACAAAGTACATTCATTGAGAAATTTTCCTCCCAGGAAATTCGCTGCCGATGTAAAAGCCAACATTTCCGCATGAGCGGTAACATCGTTCAATTGCTCGGTTTGATTGTGTGCCCGCGCAATAATTTGATTTTTACAAACGATTAATGCACCTACCGGCACTTCATCTTCTTCAAAAGCACGCTGCGCTTCCACCATCGCCTGCTTCATAAAATATTCATCGGAGAAAACTGATAATTCCATGCGGTAAATATAAGTCAGATTTTTTTACAAAATCCTTTTGTAGGGGCGTGCCCTTGCGGCCGCCCAAATTAAAATTATTGGGCGGCCGAAAGGGCACGCCCCTACAATACAATACTTAAAGAAACTTGTATTACATTTGCCTCCAGCGCAAAAAACCAAAATTATGACAGATTCTATTTCAATTTTAAGCAAGGTACACATGGTACTGGTATTACTTTTTGTAATCTCCATGTTGATCAAAACAATTTTGATTTTCAAAAGCAACGAGAGCTTTGATAATTACCGTGCAAAAACAAAAATGTCAGAGATGCTTGTTACCATTCTATTTCTAGTTATTGGTATCATATTAATGGTGATGAAAGACTTTAAATTCCATACTTTGTTCTACCTAAAATTAGGTGCGGTGGTAGCCGGTATTCCACTAGGAATAATTGGTGCGAAAAAACACAGCAAAGTATTAATAACTTTATCATTTCTTTCTTTTCTTGGTGCATATGGATTATCAGAAGCAGCGAAAAAAAGAGGAGCGCAAGTGGAAGTGGCAACAGATATAAAAACTGAAAACTTAGGTAAAGAAATATTTACTGCAAATTGCACTGTTTGTCATGGAGCCGATGGCAAAGCAGGTGTGGGTGGAGCGAGTGATCTTTCAGTATCAACCTTAAGTACTGAAGAAGCAGGAAAAGTAATAGTAGGGGGAAGAAACTCTATGCCTAAATTTTCTTACGAGGGAGAACAATTGAAAGCTTTAACGGATTATCTAGAATCTCTCAAGAAAAAATAATGGCCAAAAAAGGTTTCGACACTAAAAACAATGCCGCTGAAAGAGCTGTTTTAATTGGTTTAATTACCGATAAAATGACTGAACAGCATTCGCAGGAATACATGGATGAATTGGCTTTTTTGGCCGAAACCGCTGGTGCCGTTACCGTAAAAATATTTGTACAGAAATTGGGGAAAGAAGATCCTAAAACATTTGTAGGTAAAGGAAAAATAGAAGAAATTGGAGAATATGTGAAAGAAGAAAAAATTGACATGGCTATCTTCGACGATGAACTTTCTCCTTCTCAAATCAGAAATATTGAAAAGATTTTAGGTTGTAAAATTCTCGATCGCAACAATCTCATCCTCGATATTTTCGCCAAACGCGCACGCACTGCTCACGCCAAAACACAAGTAGAATTGGCACAATATCAATATTTAATGCCGCGACTCACCAACATGTGGACTCACCTTTCCAAACAAAAAGGAGGTATTGGTATGAAGGGACCAGGTGAAACAGAAATTGAAACCGACCGGCGAATTGTACGCGATAAAATTTCTTTTTTGAAAGACAAATTAGAACTTATCGACAAGCAAAAAGCTGCACAAAGAAGCAATCGCGAAAATATGATTCGTGTGGCCTTGGTGGGCTATACCAACGTTGGTAAAAGCACCATCATGAATGCCATCAGCAAATCAGATGTATTCGCCGAAAATAAATTATTTGCCACATTGGATACCACCGTTAGAAAAGTGGTGATTGGTAATTTACCCTTCTTAATTTCTGATACCGTAGGATTCATTCGCAAACTTCCTCACGACCTGGTAGAATCCTTTAAATCTACCTTGGATGAAGTTCGTGAAGCCGATATTTTATTGCATGTAGTGGATATTTCTCATCCTCACTTTGAAGAACATATTGAAGTAGTAAATGAAACACTGAAAGATATTGAATCCACCGAAAAACCAACCTTTTTGATTTTCAATAAAATTGATCGTTATGAACCTGCTGTGAACAACGAATTAATTGATCCGGATACTGAACCAATTGAACCCTTAGAAGAACTTAAAAGAAGTTGGATGGCCAGGACAAACGCTTCTTGCATGTTTATTTCTGCCACGGAAAAAGCCAATTGGGAGGAGTTCCGAAACTCTTTATACGAAAGCGTAAAAGTGTTGCACGCTAAAAAATATCCTTACAATAACTTCTTGTATTAGGTAGAGACAAATGAAGAATGTGGGTTCTAATTATTAGGTGCAGGAGACAAATAAATTGTTTCATATTTCTCTCTCTTCTCTATTGCCTGCGGATCGCTATTGTAAGTAAACTTTCTAGCGATCGCTTCTGCCTGTAGTTTAAAGCACGAACCATTATTGGTGGTACCTGGTTGATTTCCTGTGGCACTAGTCACCTTTCCACTTTTATTAATGATCACTTTTACCACCTGTGTTGAAGCACCCGGACAGTTGTGCGTTTCATTCAACATAAAATTATTACCACTGGCACCCGTTCTATTGGCTATACCATTGCCGGCCGCATCCGGACCAAATCCTTTATCGCTCAGTCCATTTCCTTTATCCCCACTTCCCTGCCCCTTACCATCAGTCCCATTTCCTGTTCCACTTCCATCTTTCCCCGGACCATAAAATCCTGCAAATGGATTTACATGTTGATTCTTATTATCCTTCTTAATTTGCTCTTTATTGCTATTGTTTTTTACCTGATTATTTTTTGTTTTTGAAGATTCCTTTTTCTTTTCCACCACCACATTATTGTCTTCATTAGGATTCGTTAAAACCTGATCTTCATTAGGTGATTGATCACTTGACGGAGGTGGTGTAGAATTATCTTCAGTGGGTGGAATACCACCGGCACCCATCTCTCCCGAAACACCTTCACCCTCTAATCCTTCCAATCCCAATTCAATACCTGCACCCTCAGCAGCACCGGGAGGAGGGTCACTCACAGGAATTACCAACCAAATTAACAAAGCTAAAATGACCCCATGAATCACAATCGTAGTGATAATACCTACCCTTCTATCTTCCTTTGAATGTGGAGCTTCTACTTGCATTTCCATAAGCACTTTTTTGAACAACGCCCACTAAGAGCATTTTATTACAAGTTAAAAATAAGAATAGTAAAAGTCGAGAGGTGCTATTAATCAATTAATTATTGACAATCACAGGTGCATTACCACATAAACAGCAGCACCGGCAGCATAACCTAAAAAGGCAAGCAAGCTTATTTTTTTCAAATACCAGATAAAATCAATTTTCTCTAAGCCCATCACAGCAACACCCGCAGCAGAACCAATAATTAAACAGCTTCCTCCCGTACCAGCACAATAGGCCAAAAATTGCCAAAACTGTCCGTTCTCCGCAAAAGCACCTGTAAAAGCAATATCATACATTCCTTGCGCTGCCGCAACCAAAGGCACATTGTCGATTAGCGCCGATAACAAACCAATCGTTACGTTAATGATATATACATTTTTTAAATTTTTATCTAAAAAATTAGCCAACGAAGCCAACAATCCAACTTCCTGTAAAGCACCTACAGCGAGCAAAATTCCCAGGAAAAATAAAACCGAAGCAGTATCAATTCTTCGTAAAGTTTCTACGACAGAAAGTTTACTTTTTTGTTCGTGATTTTTTTTGCGATGAATGATTTCAGTCGTAATCCATATTACTGCCAAGCTGAACATCATTCCCATGAAAGGCGGAAGATGTGTAAAATTTTTAAAAACAGGAACGAAAACCAATCCGCCCAAGCCAAGAAAAAAAACAAGATTTCTTTCCCATTTCGCAGTATCCATATTTTCCTCTGTATTGTTGCGTGATCCCAATTTCCCTTTGAGGGAAAAACTTAAAATGATCATTGGTACCACTAAACAAACAAAACTTGGTAAAAATAAATTCAACATAAATGTTGCTGTGTCGGGAAGTTGTCCGCCAGTCCATAACATCGTTGTGGTTACATCACCAATAGGCGACCATGCTCCACCGGCATTCGCAGCAATCACTACTATTCCTGCGTACAACCAACGCGAAGGTTTATCGTGTACTAATTTTCTCAAGAGAGAAACCATTACGATAGCAGTGGTTAGATTATCTAAAACAGCCGATAAAAAAAAGCTGATCAGTCCTACAATCCAAAGTAATTTAATCTTATTGGTTGTAGTAATTTTTTCGGTAATTACTGAAAAGCCTTCGTGAGCATCTACCAACTCCACCACCACCATAGCACCCATTAGAAAAAAAAGAATACTTGCTATTTCGTAAACGTGATGAGCTAAACCATGCTCTACATCGCTATGTTCTACTCCTGAAAAAACATACAACACCCAACACAAAACACCCGTTAACAAAGCACTCGCTGCTTTATCAATTTTTATAGGATGCTCAAAAGCTATGGCTAAATAACCCAGAACAAAAACTATTATTATTAAAGTTGACATCATCCCTCTTTATGATCATTTTTTATAATCAAACATACCAATTAACACTCCGCTTGAACTATCATGTTTCGCACCTGTTACCGAAGATAAGCAATTGGGAAGATTTAATATTCTCAACACACCTAAAAAAGCGAAAATAATAGCTTCTTTAAAATCTATTACTTCTAAAGATGGAACCACTACTTTACCTTCATAATTTCTTTGCAGAGCTTTAATCAAAAAAGTATTTTTTGCACCACCACCTGTCACTAACACTTTTCCTTTTTTCAAATTCTGTACTATTTGCTGTGCTATATATTCACAAAAAGTACACAATTTATCCTCTATCGATAATTTTGATTTTTCTATCAATGGGAAATAATGTTTTTCAATATATTCTATTCCTAATGATTTAGGAGCTTTCAATGAATTAAAAGAAAGTTGATGGAGTTGTAATAATAACGATTTGTTCACTTTTCCCTTTGCTGCTAACACACCGCCTTTATCATACGATTTTCCTAATTTTTCGGAAAGAGAATTTAAAACAATGTTTACCGGACAAATATCAAACGCCAGTCGTTTTGCTTTTTGTTGAAAAGAAACATTGGCAATTCCACCTAAATTCAAACAGTTATCAAATTCATTAAATAATAATTGATCTCCTATCGGAACCAGAGGCGCTCCTTGTCCACCCATCGCTACATCCAATGTTCTAAAATCCCCCACGGTAGCTATTTTGGTAGCAGCATATATTTCGTTTAAAGAACCAATTTGAACCGTAATTCCTTTTTCGGGCTGATGAAAAATGGTGTGACCATGAGAAGAGATCAAATCGACTTTCAACTTATTTTTAGCCATAAATTTCTTTACCTCAGTACCCATAAACTTTCCAAAGTTCACATGTAACTCCGCCAACTGTTCTGCGGTATAAGAACGAGCATTTTTAAGCTGTTCCTTAAATTCATTTTTATAATTGATTGTTGTTCCTGCTCTTGTTCTGAAAGTCCATTTTTTACCTTTTTGAGTAAACTCAACATAGCAAATATCTAAACCATCTAACGAGGTTCCCGACATCAATCCTATTACACGAAATGTTTGCATACGGCTGAAAAATTAAGGATTTAAATTATATTAGAGAAACTTTGAACATTGAACTTTAAACATTGAACGTACATATATGAATTTCGAATTATCAGAAGAACACAAAATGATTCAGCAAGCAGCAAGAGATTTTGCTGTAAACGAATTACTACCGGGTGTAATTGAAAGGGATGAAAAACAAGAATTCCCAAAAGAACAAATAAAGAAATTAGGGGAACTGGGATTCATGGGTATGATGGTAGATCCTAAATATGGCGGTGCGGGAATGGATACCATTTCTTACGTTTTAGCGATGGAAGAAATTTCTAAAATTGATGCCTCTGTATCGGTATGCATGAGCGTTAATAATTCACTGGTATGTTGGGGATTGGAACACTACGGAAATGAGACTCAAAAACAAAAATATTTAATTCCACTGGCCAAAGGAGAAAAAATTGGCGCCTTCTGTTTATCAGAACCAGAAGCTGGTTCTGATGCTACATCGCAAAGAACAACCGCTATCGATAAAGGTGATTATTACTTACTAAACGGCACAAAAAACTGGATTACCAATGGTAGTAGTGCATCCACTTATTTGGTAATTGCACAAACCGATGTAAGTAAAGGTCACCGTGGGATCAACGCATTTATTGTTGAAAAAGGATGGGAAGGTTTTGTAATTGGTAACAAAGAAAATAAATTAGGAATTCGCGGATCAGATACTCATTCGTTGATGTTCACCGATGTAAAAGTTCCGAAAGAAAATAGAATTGGTGAAGATGGATTTGGTTTTAAATTCGCTATGAGCACACTTTCTGGAGGACGCATAGGAATTGCATCACAAGCATTGGGAATTGCATCAGGTGCATTTGAATTGGCATTAAAATATTCTAAAGAAAGAAAAGCTTTTGGGAAAACTATTTCCGAACATCAGGCTATTGCATTCAAGTTAGCCGATATGGCCACACAAATCAACGCAGCAAGATTGTTGTGTTTAAAAGCCGCAAAGATAAAAGATGAACATGGCGATTATACGGAAGCCGGTGCTATGGCAAAATTATTTGCCTCAAAAACTGCAATGGACGTTACTGTGGAAGCTGTACAAGTTCATGGTGGTTATGGTTTCGTAAAAGAATTTCACGTGGAGCGCTTAATGCGCGATGCCAAAATCACACAGATATACGAAGGCACCAGCGAAATTCAAAAAATTGTGATTAGCAGAGGAATTTTAAAATAATTAAATCTTAGCCACCTTAACCAACCACTGTAATAATTTTTTGTTACGTGCAATTTTCGCAAACAAATTAATTAGCGAAGGAGTTCTATTTACCAACCGAAGTAAATATTTACTTCGCTTCAATTCATTGCCCAAAGAACTATAAACCGACTGATCATATTGAATTAAATATTTTGCAGAATAATCGTTTGTAACATTACTGCGTAATATTTGCTGAGCAGCCAAATAACCACTTATGAAAGCTTTATCAATGCCATGCCCCATCAAGGGGTCAATCAAACTTGCAGCATCTCCGCACAACAAAATTCTGTCACTCGAAATTTTTCGTTGCTCTGTAAACATAGGTAAAGAAAAACCTTTGATCTCTTCTTCAAATTTCACATTTGTTAGTCGCGACGAAAGTATAGGTTCATTTTCTATAATATGCAGTAGAGTTTTTCTTAAATTAATTGATTTCTCAAAACCTTCCTTTTCTTTCAATTCCATTCCAAAACCAATATTAGCTTCACCATTTGGAAGAGGAAATACCCATAAATAGCCAGGTAAATAATTTTTTAAATAAAAGAATTCATTCGTGGCTTTCTCCAAATCAGAAACATTACTTGCATACACTTTAACTGCCGCACAATGAAAAGATTTCAATTTCTTCTTTTGAACCACGTATCTTTTTACCACCGAGTTGGCACCATCGCATCCAACCACCACAGTCGCTTTACACAAGGTATTGTCGTGAAATTTACAAAGAACATAATCGCCATGTACTTCCAATTCTTTGAGTCTTTTGTTCTCTAAAATATTTGCATCCGTTTCATTGTGAACTAAGTTCATTAAGAAATGATCGAAGTGAATACGCTTTGAATTAAAACTATATTCTTTCCAATCCACCGCAAATGAATTACCATTAGGAGCATACATTCGCGATGTTCTCACATCAGCTTTATCAGCAAAATTGCGCAATGCTTTCCCCCACTCTACATCGATTTTATCCATTTGTTTGAATGTAGGACCGGGTATGGCGTCTCCGCACACTTTATCACGAGGAAATGTTTCTTTATCTACAATACCAACCTGTAAACCATTTTTATGGAGAGATAAAGCACATGCACAACCTGCAGGACCAGCACCAATAATTAAAACATCATAAAAGTCTTTCATTCTAATTTATAATGGAACGAAGATAAATATATCTGTATAAACATGGATGCAACATTTTTTCAATATTATAATGAAGCGAGCATTATCACAGCACATTTTAGGTAATATAGAATTCTGCTGTGCGTTCAGCATGCAAATATGAATAAATGAAAACACTAATTACAATCATACTATTAGCTCACGGATTTCTTTCTATAGCACAAAATCCAAACCTATTCCAAGGCACCGTTTCAGATTCACTTGATCACTCCTTTTTGCCTTATGCCAGTATTGGAATTATTGATAAAGAAGTTGGTACAGTAGCCAATAACCAGGGAGATTTCGCTATTGAATTAAGTCCTGAATTTGATAACGACTCTCTTAAAATTTCAATGATTGGTTATGAAAGCAAAACTTATAAAGTAGCTGAATTCAAAAAAATATTACTTAAAAATTCAACTATAAACTTGTCGAAAAAAACATCTCTGCTTCCATCCATATCCGTTAAAGGAAGAAAATTGAAAGATGGTGTATTAGGCAATGTGGTAAAGTCAAATACTATGGTAATAGAATTTATTACAGAGAAGTTGGGTTATGAATTGGGTATCATTGCAAAAATAAAAAGAAAACCAACCGTCGTTAAAAGTTTGTCCTTCTCCATCGTAGAATCACAATTTGATTCTTTAAGATTTCGTGTAAATTTTTATGACCTCAAAGACGACCTACCCAATGAAATCATTAATTCATCTCCCATTATTTTCACCACTAAAATAAAAAAAGGAAACATCGATGTAGATTTAAGTCAGTACAATTTAATAATGACAGAAGATTTTTTCGTTTCAGTAGAATGGATTGAAAATCCTATAAGAACAGATAAAAAACTGATTTATAATTTCAGTCTTTTTGGTAGCAAAACCTTTGCTAGAGAAGCCAGTCAGAGCAAATGGCAAAAAATGCCCATTTGTATAGGTTTGAATTTAAAAGTAAAACATTAATCATAATGATTATCCACTCCACAAGATTTATTATTGAATTTTCTTTTTCCTTTTCTTTAGCACCCAATAACTTCTGTTGTTTTTTGGGCTGCTTTAAAACATTCTTCTATTGTTAAATTATTTTCAGAAAATAATAGCCTAAATATTTTGAAGAACCTTCAAAGTAGATTTGAACAAAATACAGAACCAATAAGACCTAACAAACATTACAATCGAATTCTAAAAATCAAAAAAATGAAAGGAAAGTATCATTCATTAACAAATTACAAACATGCTATTTAATTCCTTAACTAAATGACATTGCCCATGAGCCTTCGGCTCAATTTTTAACTTTTAGCACCCATCGCTCTCTTAAAGCTTGACCACAATATATATTTCTTTCTCAACGTTGAGATTTCCTTTAAAGGTATATATGAAAAATTCATTTTTTTTACTTTTTTTCATTGGAATTTATACGTACTCCACTGCACAGGATAACGAGGACAGATATGATAACTATTATATAGAGGTTGGAGGGTCTGGATTGTATTACTCCATCAATTTTGAAAGATCAATTCCTTCTACTTCAAAGAAAGGATATACATATTCAATTGGCTGTAGTCCTTTTTATGCATTATCAGGAAGTGCAAAAAGATACTATGATTTCAACAAATCTCATCAAGTTAATTATGGTATTGGCCTTACCTGTCAACTTGGTTCATTCGACGCTGGTATGTTCCTTTTCATGCCTATAGGATATAAATACACTTTTCCGAATAACCGAGTGTATTTAGGAATGACTTTATATGGATTGATTGGATTTAATGAAATGAATGGAATTACTCCTTGGGCAGGTTTAAGAGTTGGATACAACTACAATATGAAATGTAAATACTGTCAAAGCAAATAAAAAAAATTAAAAATCATGAACAGATCTCTCTATCATTTTCTAAAGATACATTTGACCAAATAAAGCAAAACAAAAAATCACCATGCCGCTTAACTTTTGTTGCAAGTTCATTTATTGAGACAATTGTTTTCCTTTTTTGGGAAGTCCTAATAGATATATTTTTTTAGCCTTTCCTTTTAAAATTCCTTTTTTCCAGATATAATTTTCGCTTTGCAGATCTTTGGTAAGTTCATCTAAATCATTTACGGTATAGGTTCGAACATTAGATACGGCGCCATCCCAAGCAAAAAAGAAAGGGAGGATAGGAATAAAATAAGTAAATACAATTTGCTTCCAAGAAAGTGGTTTTACAAAAGGAGTGATAAAAAACGTCATTACAAAATTCAAAGGCAATGCAATCCACCACAGTATATTTGGCAAACTATTGTCGCTAATTTCATAAATACAAATGGGTTGCCCGCTACTTTGAGCATCTTGCAAAATCTTTTTTGCAGTTTCAGAATTCATGTGATGAAAACTGCAAATCATGGTGCGAACTCCTTGTAAATTGTGATCGACTTCTGATGCGTCTACAGAATTTGTATTGTATTGAAGAGAGGTGTTATTGGCATCATTAATTTTTTTAGCCAATTCTAAATTAGGATATAAGTCTGTGAGAATTAGTTTCAAATCTTTGGTTTCAGGTTTCTCTTTTAATGTTGTGAAAACGTCAATCATAGGTCCTCCGCTTCCAGAACAAAGATCGACAATAGTATTCTGTTCAGAATGCTTTAGAGCTTCACTTACCAGATCACTTAAATCATCAGATGATTTCAAAAATTTATGCATTACAAGTATTAATCTTGTTAAGCAAATACGGATCCAGTTTGGAAACCAGGAGAAATCTTCGAATTCAAATAATTGTATTCTTTTCATCTGTATATTTTTTTCGGTTAAATTCTATTTAGTCTTTTTTTAGTGTCATCGAATGGTGATTTTTCGCATATTTTAATTGGTTTAATTGCACATCTTTTTCTTTATTTAGAATTGAACCTACAGTCTTAATTATTAATAAATGTAATGATCTGTATTTGGCTTTGTTAAACCAAAGTAATAACTGCCTATGAAAACTACTATTATTCAACATATAAATAAGCTTTTGTTGATGGCGTGTTTTACTCTTTTTACCCTATCAGTGAGTTCTCAGACACCCAGTTGTAAGAGCGATCTTAGTCCAATTTGCATGATAAAAACAGGAACCTACAACAAACATACTAAAACTACTGTTAACGAAATTCAATTGGGTGAAGGAACCGTTTTTTCATGGAATACTACCAACGATGTTTATATTCCTACCAACAGATCTGGTTGGGCTATTGGTATGGCGGTTGCCCATACTATGTTTACCAATTTAATGGGCTTTGAATGCATGTCAATCAATGAATATTTTGCTACTGCAATGCAAGAAACCAACTGCGGTTGCGATGGTTCCATCACTAAGCCAACGTGGGCTAAGGCATATCCAGTAAATCCTGCCGTTTATTGTTCCGATTACAAACACGGCGTAGCAGTAGGATATTTTCAAGAGGAACATGGAACAGGATGGGTAGAATTAAGCAAAGACATTCCTTGCTTCATTCCTACGGTGAATTTCGACACATTTATTGTAGGTAAAAATTTTGAAGCACAGGCTCTGGCTAAAGTATATCACGACTATAACAATATTTATTTTTTACAACTTTCTCGCTGCTTAAACCCTATTGATTTCATTAAACAAAGTAAAGACCCCTATGCAGCTGAAAAAATTATTGCAGAGGCGTACAACGAAGGAATGTGGGGCCAAAATCTGGAAAATCTTTTAAAGAAAAATAGAGCTTCGGCCTTAAATGCAACTGAAATTACTCCCTATTTTTTTAGTAATGGTATTGTTAATATGAATGTTGCTCCATCAATTGGATACTCAGAACGAATTTCTCGGGTAACTGCTGTACTTGATAATAATTTTGCCGACGTGAGTGCTTCTAATGCCGCATCGAATGGAGTTACATGGGTGGGGTCACATAAATGGAGGGATTATTATGATACACAAATCACTTGGACTGATATTCAAAATTACCTTAATAATATAGCACGCATGTACGCCGGTGTTGGCGTAACTGCAGCAGCTCTTATAACAAAAGTTCAACCTGTGTTTAACGCAATTAATGGCGGAAATTCGATTTCCTATCGCTATCAGTTAGGACCTGTGATTGATGCCATTGTCTCAGCTCTTCCTGTATTCAGTCCTCATGCTGGTTTAAGTGCCTACGGAGATTGCAATGCTTTCCCCTCTGCTAACATGGATAAACCTGATACGGTTTGTGTTGGTCAACCACTAAATTTAACTGTAAAATTTACTGGTAAATCACCATGGACTTTTACTTATGCCGATACCAAAGGAAATCAGTATACTAAATCGGGAATTACCACCACTCCCTACAAATTTACAGTAGCTGATACCGGAACCTACTATTTAGTATCGGTAAATGATGGAGCGGGGAACACCGGAAAGGTTATTTGTGCACCGGTTACCAAAGCCTATAAAAATACCGGAGCTACAGGAGATCTCGTCATGTATGGTGGTAGTGCATGTGGTGGCAAAGGTTTACAAATTAAATTTACAGGTTCAGGACCTTACAACATTGAATACTCAAAAGATGCCGTAGCACAAACACCTGTGAATAACATTGCGGCCAACCCTTACACATTGATAACCGCGCCTGCTCCTTTTGGAAAATATATTTTAACTAAGGTTTCAGCAGCAGGCTGTGTTGCTACTTTAAAAGATACTGTTGATATAACAACAGGAACTGCACCAACGGCGAATATTTCAGGAGGTGCAAGTATTTGTCAGGGAGATAGCACTCAACTTTCTGTTGCATTAACAGGTGTAGCTCCATTTAAAATAAAATTGAACGACGGAACCACTACTTCTTACAAAAGTAATATCACCGCGAGTCCTTACAAGTTCTATGTAAAAACTGCAGGCACCTACACCATCGATTCTGTATATGATGCTGCCTGTGCCAACATCACCTTCTTTGCAAGTGCATCAGTGGTAGTAAATTCCAAACCTACTATTGCATTTAGCGGAGATACTACCTTATGTAGCGGTGGAGCCGTAACATTAAACTTCACCTTCACAGGAAAAGCACCTTATGATTTAGGAATCATTGCCAGCACCGCACTTATTAATGTAAAAGTAAACACCAATACATATCAAGTGATTTGGAATATTCCGGGTATATACACCATCAATATGACAGATGCTAACGGATGTAAAACAACTAAAACAATTACCATTTTACAAAAAAATTCACCTACTGTGGATATAGGTAATGACGCCACTATTTGCCAGGGTACAACTAAAACTTTAGATGCTGGTGCAGGGATGAAAACCTATGCATGGACTGGTGTGAAAACGGGTAACACACAAACTTTAGTTGCAGATGCTACAGGAAAATATAAAGTAACCGTCACCAACAATGATGGCTGCGTAGCAAGTGATTCTGTTAATCTTAACTTTCAAAGTTCAATGCTTACCAAGTTCGCACAAGATACGGTGAGTATTTGCTCTGGAACAGCTACCACTTTACAATTGCAAACAATAAGCGGTGGAACTTCTCCTTACACCTATCAATGGAGTGGTGATGGTAGTGGAACTAATGCTACCTACAGCGCCAGTACAAAAGGAACATATATTCTCACCGTCACCGAAGCAGGTGGTTGCAAATCGAGTGACACTATCATCGTAAAAGACAACTCCAAACTTTCCATCAACTTGGTAGATAAAAGTATTTGTCCGGGTGATAGTGTTATCCTCTCTACTTCATACAATGGTGCCGGATACACCTATACTTGGAATACAGGAGCAAGCTCTTCCTCAATGGTGGTGAAATCTGCTGGAGTTTATGGTGTAGTAGTAAGCAAAGGTTCTTGTTCTGGCAGCGATAGTATGAACTTAACCGTGTACAATGCTCCGCTTGTAAATTTAGGACAAGACCAAAACATTTGTGAAAAAACAAAAACTACTCTTGTAGCAGGAAGCGCATTTGCTTCTTACTTATGGAACACCAATGAAACCAGTGCTTCTGTTCAAAAAAGTGCTGGAAAATATTGGGTTTATGTTAAAGACAACAATGGTTGTTCTGCCACAGATACTGTGGTGGTAAATGAAATTCTAAATCCGAAACCCGATAAAGTACAGGATATCAGTATTTGTAAAAATTCTTCACTCACTCTCGACGAAAGCACACACAATAACAACAACGGACCATACACTTATTTATGGGATAACAACAGTACCAATGCTTCATTAACTTTGAACAACCAAACCAACAATTCATTGCATTGGGTAGAAGTGACTGATAAATATGGTTGTAAAGGAAGAGACTCTTCGTTGATTACCATTAAAGCAAGTTTAACTGTGATGGTTACCGGTAATCCCGATACCAATTTATGTGCTGGAGGTTCAACCACGCTGAGCTCTCAATTACTGGGAGCAAACTACCAATACTCATGGAATACCGGTGCAACAACAGCAAGCATCACCGCAAACACTGCTGGTAAGTACACCTTAAATGTTGATGATGGCAATGGATGTAAAGGAGTAGATGCTGTAACAGTAACTGTTTATCCACTTCCCGATATGACCAAAGTTCCACTTACGGCATCGGTTTGTAGCGGTGATGCAGCGGTGATCGGTCACGATTTCGGAATAGGATATACCTACGGCTGGAATACTGGCAATTCAAAAACTGCTACGATCAGCACAACTACTGCCGGGGCAAACATATTCACCGTTACCAGCGATAAAGGCTGCATAAATGATACTACTATTAATGTTGTTGTAAATCAAAAACCTCTTCTCGAGATTGGTAATAACATCGATACTTGTGAAGGAGTTAATTTAAAACTAACTGAATTATTGAATACCGTTGGAGTAACATATTGCTGGACTAAAAAGAGCGCTGGTGCAACCGTTATTTCTACTTTAAAAGATGTACAAATTAATTCTACTGATACCTACAAACTTAAAGTCACTGATGCAAATGGATGCTGGAGTGCCGACTCGATGAAGGCGGTGTTTAAGAAAGTTCCTCATGTAGATTTATTGGGTGGAAAAGACAGTGTTGTGATTTGTAACAACGAAAACATTACACTCGATGCCGGAAATGCGGGTAATGGAATGTCTTACTTGTGGCAACCAAACGACGAAAAAGTTAAATCCATTTTGGTGGATAAAACCAATACCTATTCGGTAGTAGTGAGTAATGGTAATTGTTCTGATAGCGATACGGTATTTATTCAATCAATCGCGTTACCTGTGAATGTTTTAACTGATACTTTATTTGCAGTGCATCCACATTATTGCTTCGCTGAAGAAATAAAAGGAGTGGAGATTTCAGCTTTGGGCATGGACGGACTCACCTACAATTATTTATGGAATACCAATGAAACCACTCAAAAAATTATGGTAAAACAAAAAGGAACTTATTCAGTGGAGATCCAAAAAGATATTTGTAAAACAACAAGTGAAGTCTCAATACTTGATTATTGCGCCACCACTTTTTTTATTCCTGAAGCGTTTAGTCCTAATGGCGATGGTAAAAACGATTTGTTTAAAGTGTACGGAACTTACATTCCTAACTTTGAAATACTAATATTCAATCGTTGGGGTGAACAAATTTATAGCAGTACCGATATCAACCATGGATGGGATGGAAAATACATGGGCAACTTGGTACAAGAAGATGTGTATGTAGTGAAAATACTTTATGGCGTGAATCAAGAAAATGGTGTAGTTAAACGACAAGAAAGAATTTCAAAATTGGTAGTGTTGTATTGATTGTACTTAAATTAGTTAATCTTTAAAATTTAATCTAATAAAAATCTCCAGCTTCGCTTAGCGTGCATTTTCTTTTCGCTAAGCGATTTGACTATTCAAGTGGCTGCGCCACGATTTGGACTATGCCTCCTCCAACTCCACTACTCTCTCAACACCAACAGAAATAGATTTCATAGTACCCATCGTCCCTCTTAATGTTTTACCGATTTATTCAAACAATCTTAAAACAATTTACTTGTCTCCGTAATGAAATCTGCATTGAACTATAATGATTTCTGTTTTAGTTACTGTATACACTACTCTATTCGCATCATCTATTCTTCTTGACCAATAGCCTTGTAAATCATACTTCAGAGGCTCAGGTTTTCCAATGCCATCAAAAGGATTTCCACTATCAATGTCCTTTATCAATTGATTGATTCTCTTTAGCATTTTCTTATCCTGCGTTTGCCAATGAACATAATCCTCCCACCCATGAGAAGAAAAAAGTATACTTCTCATTACTCAATTAGCTTTTTCTTTTTTAGCGATCCTTTTTTTACCTGAGAGATGGATGCCCTCAATCTTTTAGCATTTGCTGAAGTTGAAAGCAAGTGCCCTGTTTCTTTAAATGAATTGTATTCTTCTAAAGAAATTACCACCACCCCGTCTTTTTCTCGGGGAATAATCACCGTATCATGATCATCTATCACAGAATCAAAGTAATTTTTAATCGACTTTCTGAATTCTGTTATCGTTGTTGTTCTTATACTCATATATTCATCTTTAATACTAATGTACAAATAATTTATATTTTATTGTACGTTTTAACGTACATAAAGTTATTATTTTTATTATATCTAAAAAACATCCACTAGTTTCAGATTTAGCTTGCGTAATCTGAAATCCTTTTTTAAGGCATTTGCAATGCCGTTGAGTTAACACTTCTTCTTCCCTTCAAAATAATGCGATTACAAATCGCCAAAATGAAGATTTCAAATTACACAAGCTAAATTTGAAATTACCGGGGTGCTTTCTTCAAGCTTCTCGTTTACCTTTTTGAATTAAATTTTCGGTAAATATTTCGTAATAAAAGATTTAAAGGAAACGACTTTAAAACCGTTCACCGATTCGAAATCATCGCCTTCTTGCCTAATTAAAAACCGTTGTTTTACATTCAATGTTTCACAGGCCTCAAAGTTACCTCTTGAAGGAGTGATTTTGTCTCCAAATTTAATTTCGGCTGCTGCACATGCCTTACCCGATTTCACGAAAACCACATCCATCTCTGCACCATTATGACTGCGATAAAAATTCAATTCCACTCTTTCACTTTTTAGTTGCGATAAATGTTCTATCACAAATCCTTCCCATGAACTACCCAATACAGGATGAGACTTTAAGGATAAAGTGTTTTCAATATTTAAAAAATAATGCAAAATACCACTGTCTCTCAAATAAATTTTAGGAGCTTTCACCAAGCGCTTCGAAATGTTAGCAGTATAAGACTGCAATCTTCTTACAAGTAATGCATCTTCTAAAAAATCAATATATCTCTTCACTGTTTTTTGGTCTATCTCTAAACTTTTCGATAATTGCTCATAGTTTAAAGTTTGTCCATGACAATGTGCCAGCATCGACCACAGTCTTCGTATTAAAGAAGGAGAGGCCGATAAACCCAAAAGCGGCAAATCCCTTTCTACATAATTCTTCACATAGTTATTCATCCATGCATAACTCGCTTTAGGATGCAGCAACGGATCGGGATATCCTCCATGAAGCCACAGTGCGTTAAGTTTTATTTTATGTTCTACTTCGGGAAACAAGATTCCCGATAATTCTAAATAAGCAATGCGTCCCGCCAAGCTTTCCGACGCCTCTCTTATTAACTCTGGTGAAGCAGAACCCAATAAAATAAAACGAGCAGGAACCCTCTTTCTATCTATCAATGATCGCAACAGAGGAAACAAATCTTTCCTCCTTTGAACCTCATCAATGATTACTGTTACATTTTCATACTCTCTTAAGAAAGTCTCGGCATGTTCTAACTTTTGTATATCTTCATGCGATTCCAAATCTAAATACAAAAACTTCTTTCTTCCGCCTTGCATCAGCTGTTTAGCAAAGGTAGTTTTACCAATCTGTCTTGGTCCCAATATACCTAAACACGGAAAATGAGCAAGCAATTCCTTTGCATATTTTCTTTGAAATCTATCAATCATAGAAACAAATATAATATTTTAATAATGAATTTACGGATTTTAATTCCTGTTTTTCATGATTAATTTTATTGACAAAAAATAACGAAATGATTATTTTTCGTCAATAAGGAAATGAATTCGATTAACAAATCGCCAAAATGAAGATTTCAAATTACGCAAGCTAAATTTGAAATTACAGGGGAATTACCAATTTGCATTATATCCTGGTATTTGTCCGTGTTTGTTTTTGCAAAAAAAACAAAAGAAAAATTCCGCTTTTGCAAAAACCAATAACAATCCTGAATCAGCTCAATTACCTTTGTCTTAGCTGAATTTAAGAAACGTAAATCAAAATAAACTCATGAAAAATCTACTCTTATTAATAGCAACAATCACTTTATTCTCCTGCTCAAAAGAGAACGACGCACATTATATTGAAGGGTATGCCATAATAAAAGAGTCGGGTGAACCACTTAAAAATTACAAATTAAGTCTATTCTGCAGCACATGCGGCTGTGGCAGCTATTCAATCAGTTGTGACAATCCAATATACAATGTTACAACCGACGAAAATGGTCATTTCTCCTTTAAATGCAAATCTAGAGATATTGACAAAACATTCACTACAACACATTATTCTTACGACAATTTATGTGAACCAAAACAATACATCTGGGCAGATTCTAAAGAACCACTCATTTCGAAAAACGGAAATAAAATAATATACTTCTCTCCTCTGTCCTACATCCAGTTTTATGCTACATGGGAAACATTTACCAATGCTGGCGTTGATACCATCGTGGTGCAAGGGCCTTACGAATCTGACACTATTTCTTTATATAACGATTCGCCAATGGCCTTATGCGACATGATGCAATTGGAACCTCAAAAATCCTACAATTTTAAGTTTTCAGCAGTAAAGAACAATAAAGTGCTAATAACGAAATCAAAAATGATTTACATCCCTGTGTATTGCCAAGCAAATGATGAAGATGATGAAATAACTTTTTAGCAATACTGGTGAATTATTGCAACTATAGGCAATACCCAATTCATACCAGAATTTTTAATAATACTACAAAAAAAATCCCCACAGCTTTCACCATGGGGACTCAATATTTATATCTGAAACTCCTAAGCCTCCTCCAACTCCACCACTCTCTCCACACCAACAGAGATAGACTTCATAGCACCCATAGCGCCTCTTAATGTTTTGCCGATTTTCTCGATTGGGTGAGATCTCAATGCTTCGTTCACACGAACCAGTTCCAGATTGTCAACGCCATTTCCTTTTCCGGCACCGTATGTTTTACCACAGATATCAGTATCTACTTTTTTCATGAAGTCGGCTAGTAATGGCTTACAAGCATGATCAAACAAGTAGCAACCATATTCCGCTGTGTCAGAAATAACACGGTTCATTTCGTGTAATTTTTTACGTGCGATCAAGTTTGCGATCAATGGGGTTTCGTGCAATGACTCGTAGTATGCAGATTCTTCTTTGATACCCACTTCAACCATTGATTCAAAAGCCAATTCAACTCCGGCTTTCACCATCGCCACCATCACAACACCGTTGTCATAATATTCTTGCTCAGAAATGTTCACATCACCAGCAGGAGTTTTTTCAAAAGCAGTTTCTCCTGTAGCAGCTCTCCAAGTCAATAAGTTTTTGTCATCAGCAGCCCAGTCGGCCATCATTGTAGATGAGAAAACGCCGGTGATAATATCATCCATATGTTTTTGGAACAAAGGACGCATGATTACTTTTAATTCTTCAGCTATTTTAAATGCTTTCAATTTAGCAGGATTGCTCAAGCGGTCCATCATGTTGGTGATACCACCTTGTTTCAAGCCTTCAGTAATAGTTTCCCAACCGTATTGAATCAATTTAGAAGCATATCCTTTGTCAATTCCTTTTTCAACCATTTTGTTGAAGCAAAGGATAGAACCGGTTTGCAACAATCCGCAAAGGATAGTTTGCTCACCCATCAAATCCGATTTCACCTCAGCAACGAAAGATGATTTCAAAACACCAGCTCTGTCGCCACCTGTACCTGCGCAATATGCTTTTGCATAAGCCCAGCCTTTTCCTTCCGGATCGTTTTCAGGGTGAACAGCAATCAAAGTTGGAACACCAAATCCTCTTTTGTATTCTTCACGAACCTCAGTACCTGGAGACTTAGGAGCTACCATGATTACTGTAATATCTTTACGAATTTGTGTTCCTTCTTCCACGATGTTGAAACCGTGAGAATAAGCTAAAGCCGATCCTTTTTTCATTAATGGCATAACCGCAGCGACTACTGAAGTATGTTGTTTATCTGGCGTAAGGTTAATCACTAAATCAGCCGTAGGAATCATTTCTTCGTAAGTTCCAACTGGAAATTTATTTACTGCCGCATTTTTATATGATTGTCTTTGACTTTTAATAGCCTCATCACGCAATGCATAAGAAACATCTAAACCAGAATCTCTAAGGTTTAAACCTTGGTTTAAGCCTTGGGCACCGCATCCTACGATGACTACTTTTTTTCCTTTAAGCGCTTTTACTCCTTCAGAAAACTCTGAATTGTCCATAAACTCACAAGTTCCTAGCTGTGCTAGTTTCTCTCTTTGCGATAAAGTGTTGTAATAATTTGCCATAAGTTTTTATTCAATTAATAAATTGGATTGCAAAAATGCGAAGATTTGTTGAATTATGTAAATAAATGCAGGGTTATTTTCCCTCCCTCCGTTAATGTTTTCAACTTAACGGAATTTTTTCTTGAAGCTTTCAGCTTTGATACTAGATGGAAGCTACAAGCTTCGGGAAAAGATTCAGCAAAGTTACCCTTCGGTAAACTTAGCAGAGAAGCTAGCTACACAAAATACTGAAATAAACTAGGGTCATCATTGATCACCGTATAGTTGATTCCGTATTGCTTCATTCTCTCTAGCAAGCCCAAGTAATCTTCCTTGTGCTTCAACTCTACACCTATCATTGCCGGACCGCTTTCTCTTGCGTTTTTCTTAACGTATTCGAAACGGGTGATGTCATCATCGGGGCCTAGAACCTTCGATACAAAATCTTTCAAAGCACCCGGACGCCGAGGAAAACGAATGATAAAGAA
>JAHEZM010000010.1:0-12773 GCA_023251075.1 Flavobacteriales bacterium
AAACCGACGGCAATTTACTGGAAGTTTTTGATGAATAAGATTGCTTCATCCGTCGGCTGACGGATCTCGCAATAACGAACTGTGTGTATTGATCACATCTTCAACACCACAAATTCCACCCTTCTGTTGGCTGCTCTTCCTTCCTCAGTAGTGTTTACAGTTTTAGGTTTGGTTTCGCCAAAACCTTGAGAAGACAAGCGTTTAACCGCAATGCCTTTCGAGGCCAAATATTCCATGCAAGCTTTCGCCCTGTTTTTTGAAAGTTCTAGATTCTTTGCATCATCACCCACATTATCCGTATGCCCATGAATGGCAATATCAATTTTAGCATTGTCGATTAAGAACTGATACAATTCATCCAACACCAATTTCGATTGACGGGTTAATTCATAAGAATCATTGGCAAAAACGATATCGTTCAAACGAATTGGTTTTTTAACTTCCAGTGCCTCCACCGTAATACTTGCTGTAGATCCGCGAATAGTTTTCGATCCATCAATATCTTTCGCATTTAATTCTACCACTTTGCTGGAAAATGCCTTTTTATCAGCTTTAGCAGTAATAACGTATTGTCCGTCGGGAGCATTCAACTCATCAGAAGTTTTAGCCACAATTTTTTCTTCCCCGTTTTCTGTTACTTTTTTATGATTCACCGGAATCACTACATGCTTACCTTTTATTGAATCTAATTTTTCACCAGGCGCTAAAATTTGTTGTTTGCCATTTACGTTTTCCACGTGACTCCCAAAGGGCGCTTCCACTTCTTTTTCACCCAGTTTTAAAATCACTTTTCTATTTTCATCTATCACTCTTTGCGGATCGGGAATGGTCATTACAGCAACATACTGCCCGGTATTTTTATCTACCGTAGCTTCTGTTATTTCACCTGTTTTAGCATTTTTAATTTCTACTTTTCCATCTTTCAAAGGATTTCCTTTATCGTCTTTTAAAGTACCTTTCATCATCACTACTTTTTCCGGACGAGCTTGTTCGTACAATGGAAAGGTGATAATTTGTTGTGCCAAACCATCTTTTGCATCGATGGTACCCGAAGTAAGAAAACCACTTTTACCATCTAAACTTACGATCAAACCATAATCATCGTATTTAGTATTGATAGGAGTTCCCAAATTCACAGGAGTCATCCAGTTTCCATAGTCATCCATACGGGTATAGAACAAATCGTAACCACCTAAACCCGGATGAGCATTAGAGCTGAAGTACAAAGTTTTACTATCGGTATGTAAGAAAGGAGTTTTCTCATTTCCTTTGGTATTGATCACATCACCTAAATTTTTTGGAGCAGTCCATGAGCCATCTTTCATTTTTGTGATCATAAACAAATCCATTCCGTAAACAGGCTTATCTTCTGCGTCCATTGAAAACATTGAAGTTTCTCTTGCACTGGCAAAAATAATCATATTGCCATCTGATGAAATAGTGGGTTGACCTTCCCAGGTTGGGTTCCCTCCCAAATCATTGGCCACTCTTAAAGGGCGTAACTGAGTCCACATTCCTTCCTTTAAATCGGTAAAATAAATACTGGTGTTTTTTACTTTAGAATTATTTCCAAATTGCTGAAATATATTCACCGTTAAATACATTCTTTTGTTATCGGGAGTTAAGCAAGCGCCACCATTTCCCAAAATCTCACCTCCATCTAAAGTTCCCGAAAAATCGTTGAAAGGAAAAGGCAGAGGATAACCATTACTAAATGAATCAACAGATAATTTAGAAGCTAAAGAAAAATATTCTTTTCTGTCGTTGCCCGGACCTTTTGGACGCATTGGATCAATGGATGCAACCATTTGCCGGGTAAAATACAACTGCTCATTATCGGGCGACAACATAGGTAAATATTCGTTATCGTAAGTATTGGTTCCTTTTAATGGAGCAGGAGTATAAGGTACTGGATTTTTTAAAATTTTATCAATAGCCAGGCACTCTTTATACAAACGCTTGGCTACTTTTTCATTGTTATCGGTGGTATTGAATTCATCATCGAGATAAGCTTTAAACATTGGAGCAGCAGCAGCGTAATTGCCTTCCATGTGGTATATAACGCCAAGATAGTAACAACCTAAATGACCGCTAAAAGCCGGACACACCCTATTTAAATCTTCAAAATAAGCTTTTGCTCTGTTTACAAAATCCTCTTTCTGTTTGGCATCGAAATTTTGAGCCACACGCACTTTATCTCTCTCAGGAAAAGCAGCTTCAAAATAATGCTTAGCCAAAAAATAATAGGGCTCAGGCATTTCAGGATCAAGAGTATTAATTTCTTTTAAGAGTTTAACACTTTCACCTTTATTCGTGGCATACATTGCACTTGCTTCCTCGTACTTCTTTCTTACTTTTTTTACTGGTTTATGATCACAATTTCCTTCCTGTGCAAAAACAGTTGATGTAAATAAAAATAAGGCTAAACAACCAACTAATCTCATATTAAAATTTGAATCCTTTAAGTGCATCTTTCGCTTTTTTCTCCGCTTCTTTTTTCAGGCGTTCCTGTTCTTCTTGTTTTTTCTTTTCTATTTCTTGCTTCAATCTTGCTTCTTCCTCCGCTTTCTTTTTCTGCAATTCCGCTTCTTGTTGTTTAGCAAATTCTTCTGCTTTTGCTTTACCATCATCAATCACTTTATTCACTTGTTCTTTCACCTGTTCCTTCACTTGCTCCTTAACACTTTGTGCAGCTTCACCACTGGTTCCCTTTGGATAAATAGCAAATTTCGGATTCGTTACATCTCCAGTGATTTTTATATCTGCTTCCAGGAATTCCGGCATAGTAGCATTCACTCCTGTTTTCTGGTTCAACATTCCCAGCAATTGCTCGGCTTGTTTATTGGCAGCACCACCAAACTCATCTTTATGAACTTTAGTAGCCATGGTATAATCCATTTTCATATCCAATGAATTCCATCCACTTACTTTAGCTTTCGATTTGCTCATTTTAATTTCGAAAGGCTCAACATTTAATTTACCTTCTTTAATAGTGAAATAAATTTTTAAATCTTTCAATTCTAAATTTTTGAATTTATCGCTTTTCAATACGTCACCCAACCCAGCGGTAAATTTAGAATCTTTGATTTTTGCATTTTGAATAAACAGATTTCCTTTTCCATCAATGCTATTGTAATCTACATCCATATTGGGAGTGAAATTATTTTTCACATCCAACATCAAGTTCAATTTACCTTCGGTATTAGCGCAAATAGGTGCTAATTTTTTAATGGTATTGAAATTCGCATAGGCTTTAGGAATATCTAAATTCTTCACATCGAACTGTAAATCGGCATAAGGTTTTTTAATGTCTTTAGCATGATATTGACCTGACAATTTGAAATCAGCATCCAACAATTTGAAAGCATTATTCACAAAGCGCAACACCCCTTCTTTCATGATAATTTGTCCGCCAAAATTGGTGATATCATAAGTATCATATTTTATTTTCTTCAAATCGGAAGTAAGAACAAAATCAATATTGGCAGGAATTTCCACAGCACCTTCATCAGAACTTGTTGCAACAGAATCGGCAGCTTTAGTTTCAGCAGCGCCTTCAGTCGGAGCATCATCACCCATTAATTGATTTACATCAAAATAGTTAGAGGCAATAGCAAAATTACCTTTCACTGTTTCATCGCGGAAAACATAAGCCAAATAGTTTTCAATTTTTCCGTGCGCACTTAAATCGCTATTGCCAATTTTACTTTTAAAAGTAGTTAAGTCAAGATACTGAGGAGAAAAAGCCAGGTTAGCTTTTGTAATCAATACAGGAGGCAAGCCTTCCGTAGTGTATTTAATATCGGTGAGATCAATCGTTCCGTGCGCATCAAATTCTTCGTAACGCTCTTTTTCTATCGACGACATTCTACCATTCAAGCTCACATTGGCATTAACAGTACCGTGATATTCTTCTCCTTTTTCCAGAGGCATAACTTCTCCAATCACATCCAACTTCAGCATTGCTTTGATATTGCCTTTAATAGCTGCATCAGATTCAGGAGTTTTCACATGCATGTCCATATCCACAGGATACTGACCTAACTCCGCATGAAATTTATTTAAGTCGATTAAAGTATGATCAAAAATTCCATCGGCATTTTCCACTTTCAAATCCACCTGAATATTATTTACCGCTTTAGGCACCGCAGGATATTTAAAACTGGCATTGATCACTTTCAAATTAATTCCAAAAGCAGGCATTAACGAATCGGTGAACATACCTTTTAAATGACCATTCAATTCAAATTTCCCAGAAGTTTTTACATCGGCAATATCTTCACGATATACTGCAGGAATCATGGTAAACAAATCTTTAAAGTCGGTACGTTTAGCATTGAATTTCAAATCCATTCCAAATCCTTCATCAGGCATGGTTAACCAACCATCGAGTCCAAGTGCCACTTCATTAAATTTAAATTCGTTGTTCTTGAAAGTGAATTTCCATTTGGCCAAATCCATAATTACATCGGCCACAATATTGGTTTTTGCTTTTTTAATATAGCTCACTCCATCGAAATCAACTGTAAAAGCTTCCATATCGGTTTTAGTTGACATGATATGTTCATCACCATCCAAAGTATAAGCTCCCGAATGATTCATATTCACCATTTCCATGCGGTAAGGAATACTTGGATCATCGTAAACTATGCGGGCATTGGTTAAAGCATATTTTTCAAAAACCATTTTAAACGGATCACTAGATTCTTCTGGTTCTTCCGGCTCTGGGGTTTTAGCCGTATCGGGCAGCATGATATCAGTTAAAGTGAAATTCTTACCGTCTTTAGTCCATAAAGCATTTAATACCATTCCGTCAGCTTCGAAAGAATTTACTTTGTATTTTTTGCCATCGAGAACAGAATTAATATCCAATTCAAGATTTAATTCTTTTGCATACAAAATGGTATCCTTATCGAAAGCACCTTTGCCAATTACCGATACATTTTCAATCTCCATCATGAAGTTTGGAAAAGTAGAAAAGATGGATAGATCGAAATCACCAAAATCAACTTTAGCATTTACATTTTCATTCACCACCTCTTTAACTTTGGCTACAATTTCATCTTTAAAGAAATAAGGAATTGCGGCTATAACGCCCACTAATAACAATAAAGTAACCAGTAAACCAATCAAAATTTTCTTAATCATAGGAATTAAATTTTATTCGTTTTTGCTCTAAGGAAATAATCTGCGATGACCAGTGCGGCCATTGCTTCTACTATAGGAACGGCGCGTGGAAGAACACAAGGATCATGCCTTCCTTTACCACTCACAACAGCTTCTTTTCCAGATTTATCAATAGACATTTGATCGCGCATTATGGTTGCAACGGGTTTGAAAGCCACATTGAAATAAATATCGGCACCATTAGAAATACCTCCCTGAATTCCACCGGAGTGATTGGTTTTAGTTTTCACTTTACCATTCTCGGTATAAAAAGAATCGTTGTGCTCACTACCCCGAAGTGTTATTCCATTAAAACCAGAACCATATTCAAAACCTTTAACAGCATTGATTCCCAACATAGCTTTACCTAAATCGGCATGCAATTTATCGAAAACAGGTTCACCTAAACCTATAGGGGTTCCGGTAATAACACAAGAAACCACTCCACCAATGGTGTCGCCCTCTTTACGAACAGAATCAATTAAGTCAATCATTTTTTCGGCCATTGAGGCATCAGGACAACGAACGATATTGTTCTCCGTTTTATTGAGGTCAAGTTCAGAATAATTTTTATTCAACTTCAACTCTCCTACTTGTGATACATATGCTGTAACCCCTACACCTATTTTTCTAAGAATCAGTTTCGCTATAGCACCAGCCACCACTCTCGATACTGTTTCGCGCGCAGAGCTCCTTCCTCCACCGCGATGATCACGATGGCCATATTTCTCGGTATAAGTGAAATCGGCGTGAGAAGGACGAAATGAATCTTTGATATGATCGTAATCTTTCGATTTCTGATTGTCGTTTTTAATAATAAAACCAATAGGTACACCCGTAGATTTACCTTCAAAAATACCCGATAAAAACTCTACCTCATCGGGTTCTTTACGCTGGGTAACAATTTTCGATTGTCCGGGTTTTCTTCTATCCAATTCACTTTGGATAAAAGCCATGTCAATCTCTATTCCGGCAGGGCATCCGTCAATAATTCCACCTAAAGCCACACCATGTGATTCGCCAAAAGTGGTTACCCTAAAAATTTCTCCAAAAGTATTTGCTGCCATAAGGCGTGAAAATTACTAATTAATTATTAAAATCGTATTAAATTCAAGTGCTGAAAAGCCAATAAAATTACTCACATGAAGTCAATCATTATTTTAAGTTCAGTTTTAATATTAACAGCTTGTGGTTCATCAGAAGCTGATTTCAAAACTGGTTATGTAGATATTAATGATGTTTATTTGAAAATGGACCTCAGTAAGAAATACAATGAGAAACTCTCTGTTTTAGAAGCAAAAAAACGTCCGGAACTGATTGATTTGGCAACTCAAATCGAAAGCATCAACAATGAATTAAAAAACAGCAAAATTACTGAAGACGATTATATTGATGAGTTAAAACAAAAGAAAGCTCATATCTATCACAAGAAAAATCAAATTGAACAAATGATTCATGATTCCTCTGATGTTTATACTAAAATTGTGAACGACAAAATCAATGAAAAGATAAATGAATACGGTAAAGAACACGGGTTCAAATACATCTTCAACCCTCGCAACAATGGAGGTTTTCTTTATGGCGACTCAACGCTAAATATTACTCACGAAGTAATTGAGTTTATCAACAAAAAATAATTTTAGGAATTTTACCCGCTTAAATAAGCATTAAAGCTCTCTGAAGATCTGAATGAATCCTGAGGTTTCAGCTGGTGTATTGGAACATGTAGTATTGTATTTAACCACGTAGTAGTAAACACCAGAACCCAAAGCAACACCAAAAGAAGTACCATCCCACAAGCCATTTACGCCATCGTACATATACACTTTCAATCCCCAGCGATCATATATCTCCACGTGTAAATCAATCAAATTTTTGGAATTAACACTAAACACATCGTTCCTTCCATCACCATTGGGAGTAATAACATTGGTGACAAAAAAATCAACCGGAGCACCTGCCACACAAGTGGTATCATCGGCCTTAGCGCTAAAAAACGACAAAGAAGAAAGAAGTAATATGCCTGTGATTTTTTTCATTGATAGGGGAAAATTATACTATTTTTCAAAACAATGAAAGAGGTAGCGCCTCCTTTCATTGCTTAATTACCAACATTGTACTTTTAATTACTCAGTTGGTTTCACGAAATACTTTAATTCTATCAATTGAAAATCCTCGTTGTTCGATTTTTTGAGATTTATGATTTGATGCTTCTCTCCTACTTTACCTTTCAAATCAATTTCAAACTGTAGTGTGAGATAATCACCGGGAAGCACTGTATTTTTATCCCAGCTCAATTGAGTACAGGAACAATCGGCTCCTAAATCCTGAATAGTCCATTCTTTATCACTGGTATTCTTCAAATAAATTTTCTTCTTGATGCTTTCTCCACTGATAGTATCCAGTTCAATTTCCATTTTTTTAAAATTGTCGTAATAAGGAATTTCTTTAGGTTCTTTAGGAATCAAGTTTACTCTCACCACTTCAATTCTTCGTTCAATGGCTGCATGCGGATTGTAAATAGAATTTCTTGTATCGTAATAATCATCACTCACTCCCACGGCAGATTTATATTCTCCATTCGGATTTTTAATAAAAGTGATTTTGGCACCATTGCTTGCCGTTCCATTCAAATAAGGCACAAAAACTCCGTTGTCATAAACCCTTAAATAATTCATTAAAGTAGAAATTCGTCGGAGCGATAAATTCACGTTGTAGTTGGTGGTGGTAAGCGGACTAGCAAAGCCTTTGATGAGTACTTCTGCAGAATATCCCTGTTGAATATACTTCAACAAATCAGTAACAAAATATTGTAAATCCTCTACCCCTAAATCAACATAATCTGTAAAAAACCGGGCAATATCGGCACGCGCTAAAGCGCTGTCTTCACCATGCATACCCACAGGATATTTCGATAAATAATCGGGCACCAATTTGTGGTATTCATTGTATGTTTCCATGTAAGTGAATTTCGACAAAGTATCTCGCGTACGTGGATTTGGTTCATCGTTATGGAAATACAACACTAATGGAAGATTCATATATGCTTCAATCAATTTATAAGGTAAAGTATCTTTAGGAACATCTTTGTTTTTTACTTTTTTTATCGCGTAAATATCGCTACAACAAATAGCATCGGCATCATCACTTTTAGTTCCCACTCTTGTAGAAGTAATATAACCATGAGTAGCATCATTCATCCAATAACATTTATCATTTCTGCTGCTATTGATTGGAATACCAGCATTTACTGGTGATTTCAATTGCGACAATAAGCCCTTACAATAAAAAATATCCTGCGATCCTAAATTTGGCCACCAATCGCTACTGAAATAAAGTGCCGTATCATTAACATCATAGTAAGGAGTAATTTCATTTCCCGGAGAATTCACTTGCGCTCCAATGTTTGTTGGTTTAGAAAAGGTGTTGTTTTCAAACTTAGAATACCACACATCTAACTTCCCTTTTCCGCCAGGCATATCTGAAACAAAAAGAAGAATTTCTTTTCCTTCCTGTGCCAATAAATAAGGTTGAGTCGCAGTAAAACCTTCGGCATTGATTTCTACAGGAAGTAATTTCTCTGCCGTCCAACCTGTATCCACATACTGTCTCTCCACCAGCTTGCACTGCTTATTTTTATCGCACTTACTATAAACGATTTTATTTTTAGCAGAATTAAATGTTGCATTGGCTACATCAAAATCACCAATATTCCATTCTTTCATCAATTGCTCAGCACTAAAAGAAGTATCCATTCCCACAGAAGAATAAATATTTATTTTAAAATCTTTCCCTGTTTTTCTTAATGCCGAATACAACAAAACAGAATCTAAAGGAATCAATGCACCAAACTCCGATTCATTTGTATTTACCGAGGCTACATTACAAACAGTTGTTTTAATAGTGTCTTTCAATAGTTGATACACCTGTTTAAACGAACTCACTTCCTGCTGAGCATGCTTGTATTGAAAGGAAGATTTATCTTTCGACTCCTTCACAAATTGAGTGAATTGTTTTTCACTCAATAAATAATTTTCCAATTGCTTGTTAAGCAAAGCAACATAATACAAAGTGAAGGGGTATTTATCTTTTTCCTTTGCGTTTAAAACAACAGAGTAAAAACTCAACGACTGCTTAAAAGCATTGTATCCTCTATACGATTCACCTAAAAGATATGCATAATCAACCGTAGAATCTTTTTCATACAACTTTAAATAATATTCGGCCGCAGTATGAAAATCGCCATCGGCAAAAGCCTCCTCAGCAAATTGGGTATACACTTTTTTCTGTTGAGCAAAAGAAGAAAAAGTAAAAAGCAAAAAGCAAAATACCAGAAGAATATGTTTCGATAGATTTGATTTTTGACTACTCATAAATATTCCGGACAAATTTTATGGTGAGGGCGTTCAGGTAATTTTTTCCAAATATAAATGATAGCCAATTCTAAACCACCCCTATTGATAGAAGCAGGTTGAAGATTCGATAAATTAATATCGTAAGAAGCGCCAAAAGTCCAGTTGTTATAAATCAATCCCGTCATTACATTCCCCGCATCACCTGCTCTGGCAAACAATCCTGCCATTAGTTTCCAGGAGTTATAAGGCTCATCAATGAAATGATATTTAGCCAGAAGTCCTAAATTGTATTCCGAATATTTTCCCTGAAAACTAAACAAAAACAAAGGATCTATTTCCCACTTTTTATTTAAGTGATATTCGGCACCAAATTCAGTATTAAACCTTCTGTCTAATCGAATAGAAAAATTATTCATAAAGGTTTCTGTAGGGCGGTTGATATTGTATAAACTTCCTGCCAAATGACCACTTAACTTATTAGAAAAAATATGTTTCCATTTAAATCCGGCATTTAAGTTTAAATAGTTGAACGATAATCGTGCATACGATTCTATTGGCGCAATATTAGCATCGTAAAAAAATCCGTTGTACTGATTATCGTATTTCAAATCCTGAGTATTGAACTGCTTATTACTCATTCCCGATTGAACTCCGATAGTAAAGAAATTAGTAGAATCTTTCGATTTAAATTGATACGATAACCCCGCATTGAATATAGTATAGGAGAAATGAGAATCACCTGTTTTATCGGTTAAGAAATTAAACATCGCTCCCAATCCTTTCACCTTTAAAAAATTATGCGCATCCATCGATGCTGCAAAAGTTTGATACGGAATAGTTACAGAAGCCCATTGCCGGCGCTGATTTCCAATCACCCTATAATCACCATCAAAATCACCAATGTGTGCAGGATTATAATTCGATGGCGCAAAATAAAACTGAGTAAAGTGCAAATCCTGAGCGCTCAACACACCTGTCAGCAACATTATCCATGCAACCAACTTTAAACGTTGAACCTTAAATTTTGAACTTTTTTTCATCTAATCACCGTAATATTTCCCTTCGTAAAAAATTCTTTTTCGCCCGCACATTTCACTTTTAAATAATAAACAAACACGGCAGGATCGGCACTCATATTTTTATACTCACCATTCCACCCTTTATTCTGATCGGTAGTTTCAAAAACTTTTTCTCCCCATCGGTCATATATTGTAAAATACAATTCTTTGATATTGTTACCACGCACATACAAAATATCATTTTTACCATCGGTGTTAGGCGTAAAAACATTAGGGATATAAATATCTTTTTCGTTGCACTGCACATCGTAAACCCAAATGGTAACGGTATCTGAACTCACACAATTACTTGAATTGGCTTGTAGCGTTACTGCGAATTGGGTAGTAACCGGAGGCGTGGCAACAGGGTTGACCGACAAAGGATCGTTTACATATTGTGCCGGGCTCCATTGCACATTCCACGTTGCCGGTGTTACATGCAAGGTGGTGCCCTCCCCTTTCAAAATAGAATCTTTATCCACTGTTGCATTTAAAAATCCAGCATTATCAATTACAATTATTTTATAATGAATAGAATCTGAGCAAACACCATCGTTGGCTAACAATAAATAATCTATGGTTGAAGCGGGAGTTGCCAAAGGATTTAAAATCGTTGAATCAGAAAGCCATTTTCCGGGTTGCCATAAATAAGTATTGTAAGGCTTAGCAGGTGCAATAGCAAACTGAGCAGATTCACCAGCACAAATGGTATCCTCCCCTGCTTTATAACTTTGATAAGCCTGAACCTTTACTGTTTTCACAATAGAATCAGCCAAATTACAAGCCGTTGGATCAGTCAATTTTAATTTTACGGTGTAATTTCCACTGCTTAAATAAACATGAGAAGGTTCAAAACTGGTAGAAGTATTTCCGTCTCCGAAATCCCAAAAATAAGAAGTATTGCTTTGCGGCAAACTGGTATTATTAAATGTAAAACTTTGAGAAGCACAAACCGGATTTGCCTTAAAATCGGCAATAACATTAGGAATCAGAAAATCCATTTTAAAAACTCCGTTATTACAATTACTTGAATTATTGGTGGGTGAAACTGCATTTACAGGAAAAATAGGCATATCACTATTGGCACCACAACCCGCACACATCGATTGATATATTTTTCCTTTTCTATCGAATCTGCTCGTACCACCATCTACATGCTCATCACTTAAATTTCCACCAAAAAAACTTCCATAAGAAAGTGCAGAAGCATCATCTTCTAACACCATAATATAAAAATCACTTCCATCGGTGGTGGCTTGAAAAGCATCAGGAGTAACTTGCATTCCCGCTGTTCCACGCGCACCGTTATAACCTACCAATCCACCTGCATTTTTGAGGTAATTGGGAATTAAAGCAAAACCAAAATTAGGCGATCCCCATCCGGTTAAATATACTTTATTACATAAATCTACCATGAAAGCGGTGGGACTCAAATTCACTTTTCCATCTCCGGAACCAAAGGTAGTTGACCAAATAAAATTTTCTAAATTATTAGTTAATTTACTCACAAACATTCCACTATTAACAGAATAATAATTTGCGTTTTTAATTAAAGTACTGTCCATGCTTTCACTTTGTCCGTAAACATAAATATTATCGAACCTATCAATTTTAACAAAGTAAACCTGATCGTATTTCGATGTTCCGAAATAAGTTAAAACATTCAGTGTTGAACCGTCATTCGAAATTTTACCAATAAATCCGTCGGAAGGATTTCCCTGAAAAGTGGGATATAAAACGGTTAGTGGTTTAGTTTGTAAATCATTAGAAGTGGTACCACCTGCAACAATCAAATCATTATTGTTATCTAACACGATAGAATAAATTCCATCTCTGTTACTTCCTCCTAAATAGGAAGCCCAGGTAAGTGTTGTAAGATCGGTAGTGAATTTTGCAATCACACCGTCAGCCGTTCCGTTTATCGCACCTTGAAATACTGATCCTGTAGCCAATCCGGAACTATACGAACAGGTAGCTATATAAATATTATCATTCGCATCAACAATTACCTCTCCTCGCATTTGATCGGCGTAGTTGTAATCGAGATACAAATTCAATCCATCGTTTTGATTTCCTCCAAAATAAGTAGAGGCTAACATTGCGCTACCATCAACACTCAATTTTGAAATAAAAATATCTGATCCATTGGCATAATTCACATCAATACCTCGCGATAGATTGGCAGTTAATCCAC
>JAHEZM010000010.1:12783-111562 GCA_023251075.1 Flavobacteriales bacterium
ATCATTTGATCCTGTTGTTCCATAAATCACCAACTCTCCTTTTGAATTCACTACCAAACTATGTGGCACTTCGCACAAACTACCTCCAATGTAAGTGGAGTAAATTCGCTTGGTTCCCGATGTATCGTATTTGGTAATGGCTACATCGGAATTACTGAATCCTGCATTTATCCATCCGAAAAAAGGATCCCAAACCACAGCGAATCCTGATTTAGGATTGCTGTTGAATGAAATATCATAGGCACCCAATGTAGTTGGATAACCTATATCAAAGGTGGAGCTTCCGGCATATAAAAAACCATCCTCATCATAAGTTGCAGTATAACCAAAATTATCAGCAGTAGAGCCCGAGTAAGTTGAAAAAATCAATAAAGGATCTATCACTAAATCAATTTCCTTATTGTAATCTCCTAATACAAATGATACTATTCCATCCTGAATTTTAAAAACACAATTCACCTCTACTTTTCTACCATTTATTTCCTGGTAAGCGTAAGGTTTTTGTTCTATGATTTGAGAAAATGATAAGTTAATTTTCAGTTCATTATTTTCAATAAAGTACTTATTGGCTCCGTTGTATTTCCATTTAACTAATGAAGGATTTGCACCTGGATGCACAATAAAATCGTACTTCAACCCTTTTTCAGAAGCATAAAATAAAAAGTCAATTCCCTCAAAAATCTGATGGTAATTAAGAGTTCTGTAAGAAGATAAATTAGAAGCCCATCTTCGCTGGTCATTTCCTATGTAAAAATTGAATTTATCGGAAGAAGTACTTGCCGATTCTATCTTCGCTTTTTCGTTGGCATTTAAAAAACTCATTTCAAAAGCATGAAAGCGAATAGAGGTATCTGCTTCATTAATTCGGGAAGCATGACCGTGAATCTTTTCTTTATCGACCGGATGAATGAAATTATAGGTAAGCTTACTTTGTTCGAAAAACAACAAACCGCCCGGAACTTCAGCACGATATTTTACCTTACTTAACCATTGTCCGCCATTGGGTATAAACTGCGCAAAAACCCCAAGGAATATAAAATTCAGAACTAAAAGTATTTTGTATCGCATGGCTAAATTTAACTTACAAAATGTACAATGACAAACCTTTGTTTAATTTAAGACCGGAAACATTAATTTTGCTGCTTTCCACGTTATTGAACAATACACTATTAATAATTGTAACCATTAAGGGTTTATTATTGTTCTAAATACAAGTATTATTGATTTAAGATGTTGTTTTTGCGTAAAAATATATTACTCATACTAAGCTTTTTCCTTAGTGAATTGGCCTATACGCAAGATTTTATAATGACCAATAATACCACCGATAATACCTGTACCGGTTTCTTTTACGATACTGGCGGGCCATCGGGAGCGGGCTACACTGCCGGAGAAAACAAAACACATACTTTATGTTCCGATGGAAGTGCCGGTGCTGCAATTAAAATAAATTTCAGTGCTTTTCATCTTGATTCTAAAGACACTTTAAGGATTTACGACGGGCCCAATACTAGCGCTACTTTGTTTGGAAAATTCACCAACGACGATCTATTAGGACTTACTGTTGTTCCTACCACCACCAATCCTGGTGGTTGTTTAACTTTTAATTTTACCAGCGATAATTCAACTCAAGGTTTTTGGGAAGGAGATATTTCCTGTGGTGCAAAATGTACTTTTCCTACGGCAGATATCAATAACACTGGAAATATTTTGCGGCTTTGCCCTGGAAATTCTTTGAATCTCTCTGCTACCAATTCTACTGCAGGATCTGGATCCATCACAGAATACAAATGGTTTAGCAAAATAGATACTGTAGTGGGAAGTAGTTTTAGCACTACTTTCCCGGATCCTACCGGACTCAATGTTGAATTAAGAGTAACCAACTCTTTAGGATGTACCAGTATTAATAAAAAACAAGTGAAAGTAATGGTGAGCACTCCTCCCGACTTTACAGGAACAACAGGGGATAATGAAATATGTCTAGGCGAACAAGCTTGCTTTACCGGTGTTGCCACAGGCGTTGCTTACAAAGAACCTATTCCTAAATATACCGGTGGTTCGTTGGCTTTACCCGACGGACAAGGAGTATGTTTCTCCTCGGTGATGACTTATAACATTTTTACTTCCGGACAAAAACTAACCAACATTAATGACTTTCTGGGGATTTGTGTGGATATGGAACACTCCTACATTCAGGATTTAAAAATTTCAATTACCTGTCCGAACGGCCAATCAGTTAAACTTACCAATGTTGCCGGTGGCGGAAGATTTATGGGTGTTCCTATTGACGATGATGCCCGACCAAATGATATGGGAACCTGTGGCCATTATTGTTGGACTCCCTCTGCTTCAGGCTATTTGCATCAAGCCGGATCAGAAGGTCAAACTATACCTTACGGAGATTATAAAAGTATTGAATCACTTTCTGGCTTATTGGGTTGTCCGCTCAATGGTGAATGGAAATTTGAAGTATGCGACAATCTGCATTCTGATAATGGATTTCTTTGTGCCTGGGATTTGAATATTAATCCAGCTATCATTCCATCAGGAATTAGCTTCACTCCCACTTTCAATGCTAATGCTACCGATTCTACTGCCTGGGTAAATGATCCTACTATTATTACAACATCGGCCAATGCCGATCAAATTTGTGCAGAACCTACTGCACCTGGAAATAAATCATACACCTATCGTGTAATCAATAATTTTGGTTGTACTTACGACACTACTCTTAGTGTGAAAGTATATGATTATCCTACTTCCGATTTAATGGATACTCTTTTCATCTGTAGTAGTGTTTTACAATCACAGTTAAACGTAAACATTTCACCCAATGCAACAGGAACTTATCAATATCAATGGTTGCCGGCAACAGGATTAAATCCTAACAACATAAAAAATCCAAACTTAACAGTCGCTAATGCACAAAATTTTTACGAGTTAAATGTTACCGATGATGCTTCTCCTGGCTGTACTTTAAAAGACACCATCTACATTCAAAAAATACCTGTTCCTACTGCCTCACTCACCATGAGTGAAGATTCGGGATGCGTGCCTTTAAAAATTACTTATAAAGACAACACCGTTCCAACAGCAGCCAAATTCACCTGGAACTTTAGTGATGGAACAAGCACTACAGGAACTATTGATACTGCCGTGCATACCTTCAACGATTGGGGAGATAAAACTATAGAATACATTATTGAAACTAGCGACGGATGTAAAGACACTTCCTATTATACTGCTTATGCTGCCCCATTGCCATTGGTACTTTTCAATGTTACTCCTCCTTATGCCTACAAAGATTATCCATATTTCTGTTTTCAAAATGTAACAGAAATGGGGGGAACTAATTACCAATGGATTTTTGGAACTGAGGGAACCTCTAACCAAACCCACGATTGTTTTATGTTCTCCGATTCTGTTAAATGTCATAACGTGTCTTTAATATCTCAAAATGCTTCGGGTTGTATTGATACTTTAACCAAACCTGTTTGCGTAAAAAATTATCGTGAAAAAATATATGTACCCACTGCTTTCACTCCTAATAAAGATGGAGTGAATGATGTGTTCACTTTTGTTAGTGAATCAATTCCGGAAACAGATTACGTAGCTTATATCTATGATAGATGGGGCAACGAATTTTACAAAAGCACCAAACCCAATTCATCGTGGGATGGAACCACTGCTGCCGGTGATGCACAACAAGATGTATATGTATATATCATCTATTACAGAGATGAATATGGCAACAAACAAAAATTGATGGGCCATATTTCTCTGATCAGATAAGCTAGATTATTATCTTTGCTCCATCATCAACCAATAATCTTGTGTCTTTGAACTCATCATTTAAAATAGTATTCATGGGAACTCCCGATTTCGCAGTTCCTTCTTTACAAATATTAGTGGATAATGGATACGATGTAGTAGCTGTAATTACTGCACCCGATAAACCTGCTGGTAGAGGACATAAATTACAAATGTCGGCTGTAAAAAAGTATGCCGTTGAAAAAGGATTGAATGTTTTACAACCTACCCATTTAAAAGACGAAAATTTTGTAGCAGAATTAAAGACATTGAAAGCCGACTTGCAAGTAGTAGTTGCTTTTAGAATGTTACCTAAAGTTATTTGGGCCATGCCTAAAAACGGAACCTTTAATTTACATGCATCATTACTACCACAATACAGAGGTGCCGCTCCTATCAACTGGGCTGTGATTAATGGAGAAAAAGAAAGTGGCGTTACTACTTTTTTCTTAAATGATACTATTGATACGGGCGCTATTATTCTTCAAGAAAAAGTAAAATTACAAAACGACACTACTGCCGGTGAATTACACGACACCTTAATGAACCTCGGAAAAAATGTAGTACTTGATACGGTATACAGAATACAAACTAATAATTTGAATTTACTCTATCAGGAAGATTTGTTGGTGAAAGAATTAAAACCTGCTCCGAAAATTTTTAAAGACACCTGCAAAATAAATTGGAGTGAAAATGCTCACACTATATATAATAGAGTAAGAGGCTTATCTCCTTATCCAACCGCATGGACTAACCTGATAAAAGATGGGGCAGAAATATTAATGAAAATATATAGTTCAGAAATTTCTGAGGAAAAATTAGAAGTAGGAAAAATTAAAACCGACAATAAAACGCACTTACTCATAGGCTGTGGTAACGGGGCTTTGAAGATCAACGAGCTCCAGCTGGCGGGTAAAAACAGGATGAAGACAGAAGACTTTTTAAAAGGATACAATGTTATAGACACATACGTAACACCGAGTTAACAATAGTGAATGTAATTGGTATGTTCACTTGTTAAACATGCGGAAAGAGGCTATTTCACTACGATTTCCGTGCAAGTTATTAACAATACCCCCCATTTTTCAACATTTCCATGCTTTTTCGCTTTTGCTATTTGCATAAACTCATAGGATATATATATTTGACTCCGGATAGTCAATTTATTTATTAACCATTAAATGTTTTTATAACATGGCAAACAAAGCAGAATTAATCGAAGCAATCGCAGCTGAAGCGAAAATTACTAAAGCTGATGCAAAAAGAGCGTTAGACGCTTTTGTAACTGCAACTACTAAAGCTCTTAAAAAAGGAGACAGAGTTGCTCTAGTTGGATTCGGTACTTTCGGTATCTCTAAAAGAGCTGCTAGAAAAGGAAGAAACCCACAAACTGGTAAAGAAATTAAAATCGCTGCTAAAAAAGTGGTTAAGTTCAAAGCTGGTGCTGAGCTTTCTGGTGTAGTTAACAAATAATTGTTACTGCTTCAAAAAACAAAAGTCCCTCGTCGTTGACGGGGGATTTTTTTGTATCTTATTCATTCACCGCGTCGTCATTACTTCATCAAGAGAGTAAAGTAAATTGCCGTCGGTTGAAACCGACGGCAATTGAAAAACAAAAAAAGGATTTCAATTTCTTGAAATCCTTTTTCTATGTTTTATAAAATGAAATTATAGTTTCGAAATATCACTCAACCAAGCTTTCAACAATCCCATTTCTTCTTTTCCAATCACTTCTATATCTACTAATTTTTGATAGCAGCTTATCATATTCTCTGCAATATTCTCTACACCTTTTTTCAAAGGAAGTGCTTGTAGTTCTTTACAAATTCTGAAGTTGTTAGAATATCCTGGAATTTCATCTTCAAAATCTTTCATTAAGTTGTGCTCATTTCTTTCTTGCCAAACTGTTGGTTCATGATACAAAATACTCCAACCGCATTCCCAGGAAATTCTTTGCGCTACATAACTTCTCCATATATCTGTCATTCTAAAACTACAAAATGATGGAAGATATAATAAAGGAAAAGCTTCTTTGTACCAATAAGTGTTCTGACTATTAAAAGGACTCCAGGCATTTTTACCCAACAACAAACGGGTTTTAATTTCAAAACTCAAAGGCAAAGGATATGTTAAACGATATACCGCATCCACATCCGGATTTTCATCAGCCAATCCTTGTTGAATCGGACTCACCACTGTTTTTTCTGCACCTGCCGGAATTTGTTTTTTTTGTAATTCTTCCAAAGGATAACCGCGGGCCCAAATCATTTTCTCTGTGAAGTAATGATAAATATTCACCCAACCAGCATCTTCAAAATAATGTCCTTTAGCCTCTTTTTGTTTTGCTTTCCAAAACTCTTCACGAGGAATATTATCATCATCCGTCTCTACAATTTCTTCTGCGCCATTTTTAATAGCAATAAGATATCCTAAGTTTTTTCTTGAATAATGTTTTGTAGGAGTAATTTTCGCCAATTCAAAAGGAAGGGTTAATTGTTTATCTACACTCCAAAAATCACAACCCTCTAAATTAAAACTAGAAGGTGATTTGGTATCCCCAATTACAATAAATGGAACTCCTCTTTGATTACACTCTTTCGCAAACAAATTCAACACAGGATGTTGATCGTTAGCAATAGAAGTAATAATTAATGTTTGTTTAGTCATAAACTATATTTTAGGGGAACGCCCTGTAATTCTCAAAATAAAATAGTAAAACAATGTTTTGTACGCATTTTTAATGGCGTTAGGAGAAACTCTGGGTGATGGCGCCTGATAGTGAATAGGTACTTCTGCCATTCTCTTGTTACGCAACAAATATCGAATTTCTGTTTGGTAAAAATGTGCCTTTGATTTTAAAGGATAATTAATCAGTTTCTCCACTATATTTCTGTGAAATCCCTGATACCCGGAAGTCATATCGGCCAATTTAGTGCCCAATAAAACATTCGCCAAAACGGTTCCTGTTTTAGATAACAACTTACGTTTAAACGGAGAATCGCCCATTGAACCACCATTCATAAAACGACTACCGAAAGCACATTCATTACCTTCATTCAACACTCTTAAAAACATAGGAATAGCTCGCGGATCATGTGATAAACCAGCATCCATTTCAATAATAATTTCGTGTCCGGCTTCAAAAGCCACCCTAAATCCATGAATATAAGCATCTACCACATTCTTGTTGTTGGGGGCCCAAACGGTGATATATCTTGAATCGTTTTTTGATTTTTCCTGACAAAGTTCTAAGGTTCTATCCTTAGAGGCATTATCGATAATGAAATATACATTCCCTGGTTTCAATGTATTAATAACCATATCGAGCACATCAATGAAAGCCTGAAAATCTTGCTCCTCATTGGCCATTGGCACTACAATCGCCCAGTTATTATAATAATACATATTCTTGAGTTTGAAGCAAATTTAATCCTTCTTGCGAGACCAAAAAGCTATTTTATAAAAAAAATGAAAATATATCTAAAATCACGAATAAACAACCATTTCAAATAATAATGTAATTCCTTATTATTGTAGCAAATAACGAAGAAGATGGAAGAACAAAAAAAAGCAAAAATAGCCTTAATAATTTTCCTTGTTGTAGGTGCTATATTACTTACTTACAACTACATGCTTCTTACCTACTATCCCTATGAACAAAGTGTTCAATCGATGTGTAATGAAATTATTAACCACACTGCTCTTTCTCCTTTACGCTATAGAATATTACTGCCTACCCTGATTCATATAGGTGAAAACGTATTTCAGCATATTTCAGCAAACAATGCTTTTATGTTTGCATATATTGGTGTAGTTTTTTGCTGCTACCTCTTCTCTTTATCTTCCGCATTTTACTTATTCAAACAATTTCACGAAAACAAAAACAGCATTATATTGTTGCTCCTTTTTACAGTATCTCTGGTAGTAGCTCAAAAAAATAATTTCTTTCAGCCCTGGAGTATTCTTGAACCCGGATTATATACATTGGGTATTGTAATGGCGATAAAAAAGCGCATATTTCCTTTTATTGTTATTACGATTCTCGCAGTGTTAAATAGAGAAACCGGGATCTTTTTATCGGCAGCTTACATCTTAGCTCAAAACAGCGTGATGGATTATCTTAAAAAAATCACTTTGATTTTCAGTGAAAAAATGGCCATTCTTACCATGATTATTGCTGTTGCAATTTATGCCTTATTGAGAATGTCTTTTGGTGATGCCGCCGATGAAATTACTGTTCAGGATGTAATGAAACAAAATCTTCAACCTTTCTCTATGATCATTTTAGCCATTAACATAGCTACCTACTTTCATCTTTATTTAATCTTGGGGTTAAAATGGAACTTGGTTCCCGATGTATTAAAAAGAATGTGGCCCATTGTTCTTCTATGCTCTTTCTTTATTGCCGTTTATGGAATTTGGTACGAAATAAGAATGTTTAATTCTGTTTTACCATTGCTGTTGTGTGTGTTGGGATTTGGGTTGAATACTTTAGTTGCAGAAAAAGAAAATTGTTTTGTAGGACGATAGTTCCTTCGTACCTCAGGATGACAATCACGCTAAATACAGAGTGAGAGTGAGTTTTGAGAGTGATTGTCATCCTGAGGCACGAAGGAACTATCGTCCCATTTATCAGGGTCTAATCTCAATCACGATTCCATTGTCCACCGCTTTCCATATTTCATCTATCTCCTCATTCGTAACCGCAATACAGCCATCGGTCCAATTGTGTAATAAATGCCCTTTACCCAATTTAGCCCATTTCTTCGGCAAACCATGAATCATAATATCTCCGCCAGGGGAAACTCCTCGTTTTGCTGCCTGATCTTTATCGACTTGATTAGGATAAGAAATATGCAACGATAAATGATAACTACTTTTTGAATTTCTATAATCAATGGTGTATTTTCCTTCCGGTGTTTTCTCATCACCCTCTTGTGTTTTATGTCCTTTGGGATGCTCACCTAATGAAATAGAATAGGTAGCAATTATAGTATCTCTTCGCAACAAGTAAAGTTTACGCTTGCTTTTTTCCACCAGAATTTTATCTGCTTTACCAATGGGAGCTTTTCTTTTTTGACTCTCGGAAGTCACTACCTTTTCCTGTGTATTTCCACAGGCTAACGATAGCATTAAAAACAAAACCAACTTCATCATCCTCCCTTTTTTCATGAAACGCACAGAAACAGAAATTATTCAAACTTCATCAAAAATTCATCTCGCTTGTTAGGCGACACATCCACCTGCGATCCATCGCTCATGGTAATAAATCCACCCTTTCCTTTAGTGTATTTAATCACATATTGCATATTAATCAAATGTGATTTATGTATGCGCACAAAATCAAAATCAACCAAACATTCTTCGTAGAATTTCAGTGTTCTGCAGATCAATAATTTCTTTCCCGACTTTAAATGAAACTGGGTAAAATTATCTTGCGCTTCACAACGAATGACTTCAGAAATAGAAATCACTTCAAAACCTTCCAGTATGGGCAATATAATTTTCTTACTTTGGTTATTGATGCTTTTTAAATTATCGATCAATACTTTAGTATGACTAGGCATCTCGCTTTTCGATAATTTCTTCTCTTTTATTTTTTCTACTGCTGCCACCAACTCATCAATATCTACGGGTTTCAAAATATAATAGGAAGCACTGAGATTTAAGGCTTTAATGGCATACTGACTAAAAGCCGTTACAAATACCACTTCAAATTGAATATTATCGAACTGCTCCAGCAAATCAAAACCGTTGCCATAAGGCATTTCCACATCCAGAAAAACGATGTCGGGATTTTTTTCCTTAATCAAGGGAACACCCGATTTTACCGAATCGGCCATACCCACCAATTCAACATCTTTACAATAAGTAGAAAGATAATTTTTTAAAGTTTCTCTTCCCGATTCTTCGTCTTCAACGATCACAGCTTTCAATTGCATAACTATTGTTTTTGAAAGGGAATTAAAATAGTAACTATTGTTCCTTCCCCATTTTGTTTATTGGCATCTTCAATATTAACCTTAAGGTTGGTTTTGTATAATTCGTTGATGATATGCAATCGCGTTTCAATATTTTTTAACGCCATTGATTCGTTTTGCTTTTGATTTTTTGTTTTTAAAGCCTGCGATTTTTTTCTACCAATTCCATCGTCTTCTATCAACACCTTTAAATGATTTTGTTCGGCACTCACTCTCACCTTCAACATCCCCTTATCATCTTTATAGCGCAAGCCATGCCACACCGCATTCTCAATATAAGGCTGCACCAACATAGGCGGAACTTTGTATTGATCAACCACCATCTCCTCATCCACTTCAAAAGTGTAATCAAACTTATTGCTAAACCTGAAATGCTCTAATTTCATATACAACTTTAACACCTCTATTTCCTCAGAAAGAGGAACAAAATCTTTTTGAGAATTCTCTAAAACAGAACGCATCAACTTCGAAAAATCACCCAAATATTTATTTGCCGTTTTTTGGTCGTTGGCAGAAATAAAACTATTTACTGAATTTAATGCGTTGAAAATAAAATGAGGGTTCATCTGACTTCTCAATGATTTTAATGCTAAAATTTGATTGGCCATTTTTTTCTGACGAATATTTTTCACCAGCAAATAAGAAGAAATAGTGATGACCAATAAAATCAAAACCAAAGCATAAATAAGATAACGCTGATTCTCTTTGTCTTTTTTCAACCCAGCAATCACCTGCGCCGTAATCTCCTTATCTTTTTCTAAAACTCCAATGTTTTTATTGATCGTAGTAACCCTTTCAATTACATTATTCATCTCCTTCAAATCACGTTCCTTCATTGCATAAATAGAATCCTGATATCTTGAATATTGCTTATAGCTTTCTAAAGCTTTATCGTAATCACCTGTTTGCTGATAAGCCTTAGACAAGGTTTTATAAGCTTCTGTTTTTTGCACCACATTTTTAAGCTCATCGGCCTTCTTAATACTTTTCTGCAAAGTAGGAATCGCTTCTTTCGCCCGTTCTTTCTCTACCAAAATCGTAGCATTCTCTATAGTTATTTTATTCGCTGCCGTTGGTGTTATTTGCTGCGACATCGTACTTTGGTTCATTTCATAAACCTTATCGTACTCTTTATCCTGATATAATTGCTCTTTTAACTTTTCTTTTTTCTCCTCTACCAAATCTTCATTCTCCGATTTTTCTGCGGCTCTAACCGATTTACGATAATAATCCTGTGATTTAGCTTTATCATCGTTTTGCGAATACATCTTTCCTAAATACTCATTCGCCTCTGCTACCAATACCTGATTCTTAATATTTTTCTCATCAACAGAAACCAGCTTAAAATATTTCATAGCTTCCGTTTCATTTCCCGATTTATAAGCCAATCTACCGTAGAAATTATTTATCCAGGCTTTTCTATCCGAAGTGTTCTGATAAGCAGAGTTTATTGATTTAAGTATTCCTTTTGCTTTTTCAATTTGATTGGAAGCCTCATAAGCCAGCGCCAAATTTTCTTCTAAAGAATAATCAGATTTAAATTTTACTGCCGCCCTTTTTCTATAATATACTTTTTCAAAATACTGAGTGGATTGCACATACAATTTCAAATTGTAATTGGCTTTACCTAATAAAAAATAACAACGATCTTCTTTATTTAAATCACCTTCCTGGATGGCAATTTTAAGGGCCCTCTCCAATAAAGCAACCGACTTCGCCGGATTCTTTGTCAGAAAAGATTCTGCTGAATCGGTGATCAAAGTAAATTCATCCGCATAAACATTCGATCTCAACGAAGCTATTTTCGTTTGCGCAAAAACACAGTTCACCGAGAACAACAAAAAGAAAACAAATAATAGCTTTTTAATCATACTGCAATTTAGCTTCCATTTGTCACACCTCAAAATTCTACCCTAAGTCGGGCATTTTTTTCACTAAGTCAAAAGCTCATTTTGCTAATTGTGGGTTTTTAAAGCCCCCGATAAAGCTCAACTTTTCGAAAAACAAGGCTTATGAAATACTTTATTATTATCGCTGTTCTTACAGCACTTTCTTTCACCACCCTCAACTTTAAACAACAACAAAAAGGCTATCAACGGGTACGTGTGGCTTATAAAGAAAAAGAGGCCGTGATAACCACCGATCTTCAAAAGAAAAAGATTACAGTGGATAGTTTAAATATTTTGATCAACATCTATAAAGCAGAGAAACAATTAGAGTTATGGGTAAAAAACAAAAAAGATACTTCCTATCAATTATTAAAATCCTATGCTATCTGTTCTATGTCGGGAGGTTTGGGTCCGAAAAGGAAACAAGGCGACTACCAGGTGCCTGAAGGGTTTTATCATATCAGTGTTTTTAATCCCTCTAGTTCTTATTATCTATCCATGGGAATTAATTATCCTAATTCTGCCGACAAAATTTTATGCTCTGACAATACCGGTGGAGATATTTTTATTCATGGAGATTGTTGTTCTATTGGTTGCGTTGCCATCACCGATAACCAGATAAAAGAACTTTACTTATTCGCTTTGGAAGCTTTTAATAACAGACAAACAAAAATCCCTGTTTATATTTTTCCTACACGATTAAACAGCGAACGATACAATATATTGAATGCAGCCTATGCCGATAAAAAACCATTGATAACACTATGGAATCAGTTAAAAAAAGGCTACGATAAATTTCAACTTAACCATAAAGAATTAGAGTTTACCACCAATGCTCAGGGAGAATATATCTTTCACTAAGTGGAAAGCTATTTTCACTAAGTACAGGTTTTCTTGCCTTAAGTTTTATACGAATTTCACCACAGTTAAACCAATAAATACTATAGCCATGAAAAATTTAATCTGTTTTGCATTATGCCTGTTTCTAATAATAACAGAAGGATGCGCACAACCACCAGTAACCGACAACAATGTTGATCCAACTCCATTGGCCAGCAACGTAAAAAAGAAGAAAATAAAATTGGCTCTTCTTTTAGATACCAGCAACAGTATGGATGGCTTAATTGAACAAGCTAAATCTCAGTTATGGAAAATTGTAAATGAATTGAGTTTGGCAAAATGCGATGGATTAAAACCCGATATTGAAATTGCCTTGTTCGAATATGGCAACGATGGCCTCTCCGCTGAAACTGGTTTTATCAGAATGGTTTGTCCGCTAAGCAGCGATTTGGATAATCTTTCTAAAAATTTATTTAGTTTGAAAACCAATGGTGGTAGTGAGTTTTGCGGACAAGTAATTCAATCGGCTATTAAATTATTGAATTGGAGTAATGATACTGCCGATTTACAAATGATTTTCATCGCTGGCAACGAAGCCTTCGATCAAGGTTCGGTAAACTATGCACAATCATGTGTAGAAGCCAAAAACAAAAATATAGTGGTAAACTCTATCTACTGCGGAAATTTCAATGAAGGCATCAATTCATTTTGGAAAAACGGAGCTGATATTACTTCTGGTTCTTATATGAGTATTGACCACAATAGCAAAACAATTTTTATTGCAACACCTTACGACAATCAGATTGCAGCATTGAACGACAGCCTAAATAAAACCTATATCGGCTATGGAAAAGAAGGTGAGAGAAAAAAACAAATGCAGGAAGAACAAGACAGAAATGCCGATCAATATGGAACAGCGAATAAAGTTTCCAGAACAGTGAGCAAGAGCTCTTCGGTATATAAAAATGAATCGTGGGATTTGATAGATGCACAAAAAGTAGGTGCAGTTGAAGTAGAAAAATTAACAGCCGACCAGTTGCCTGCAGAAATGAAAAGCATGTCGGTAACAGAACGCAAAGTTTACATTGATGCCAATGCAAAAAAACGAGAAGAGATTAATGTAAAAATTGCAGAATTGAATATAAACCGAACAAAATACATTGCCGAGCAAGAAAACAAAACCACTACAAATACCAACACTTTAGAAAACACAATGATTCAATCGATAAGAAAACAAGCAAGTAAAAAGAATATGGTGTTTGAATAGTTGGTTGTTCAATCGGCGCATGGCTGCCGATAACCAAAAAGGGCTGTCGATCGACAGCCCTTTTAATTATATATCGTAATTACATTCAAGTACAACACTAAAAAAATACAGGAAAATAGCTCTGAAAAAAATAGTTATTTTTAAATCATGGCTACCATTCAAGCGAAAGTTAAACCTGGTTCGTTCAAAGATGAAATAAGCATTGACGAAAACAATCAGTGGATTATCAAAATCCGCGAGAAACCTATTGATGGTGCTGCGAATGAATATTTGATCAAATTTCTTTCGAAGGAATTAAAAGTGAGGAAAAGTGATGTGGTGATTGAAAAAGGCTTGACGAGTCAGTTTAAAAAAATAGAAATTAATTTAAGTAATGAAGAACTCGATGCTATTTTAGCGCGATACAAAAAATAAAGCCCCCTCCCTCCCACCAGTTTCAATTTTGGTAGCATAGCTGTTCGAAACTTTACATGTCCTTTACCAATGATGTATTGTGTAAAATTAACCACAGTGGCACAGAGAAACAGAGTTTCACAGAGAAATTTAAGAACACAAAGACGCCTTGCTTTGCGGAGTTCACAGAGTGCAGTACCTTAAACTTCGCGCATTTTCAAGTGCTACACTCTGTGAGCTCATTTTAAATGCAATGCCTCTGTGTACAAAAATTATTTTTATTTCTCTGTGAAACTCTGTTTCTCTGTGCCACTGTGGTTAAAAAATCGTCATGCTATTTTGTGTGGTTTCAATTTGTTACCTCTCGCAATGACTTGCAGGATACAAATCCTACTCCACCTTTGCGCTCAATCCTTTTTCCAATAGTGCTTCACACATTACACGCAGTTCATCAAACTCACCGCGTTTAACACCGCATCTACCTTTATAGTGAATTAAAATAGTACATTGTTCGGCTTGTAATTCATCGTGATCACAAATTTCAATCAAACATTTTATTACATGATCAAATGTATTAACATCATCGTTGTAAATGACTAAATCGTAGAGCGGAGTTTCCTCCACCAATACATCTGTTTCATATTGTTCTTTTGTTTGTCGGCCGAATAAAATTGACATGTAGCTAAAATACTAAAAATTACTTTTTCAGCAATTCCAATGCTTTATCTACACTTATTTTATCTTTTCCTTGGTAGGCTACCAAGAAAGCATCTTTCAATCCGCTAGCCGTTACCTGATCTTTTAATTTTCTTGCTTCTTCCACAGAAGTAAAATTACCTATCGTGAAGATGGTGATTCCGGCAGCATCTTTATAGTATTCCACTTTCGCAGGTAAATTAAAAAACTGAGTAGTGGTTTCTACCGGAACTTCTTTGGCGAAAGCACCCACCTGAACTTTAAATACAATGGCTCCGGCAGCAGGAGTTGCAGCGTTGGTAGCTACATTAGTATTGGTAGTAGCCGCTAGATTGGCTTGCGCTTCGTTCACTGTAATTCTTTGTCCGTTTCTATATACCGTTACAAAAGCATCAGGAATTCCCGACGCATTAATTTCTGCTTTCTTCGCATTCGCCGAATTCAAATCATCGTATTTCCCTACCGAATAACGATACAATCCGTTGGCCGTCATTTCTTCATTCAAGGGCTGACGATCGTAAATACTTCCTTTTTTAATTGGTCGCGATAACACTCCAATTTGTACAGTATAGAATAGTTTATCACTCGCTTTAATTGATTCACTGTTTGCTTTATTTTCACCAGCTTCAGCCGCCGTAACAGTGTTTGCAATATTCACCGGATTTTTAACTTCCACTTTATTGATGGTTTCTACCTCTCTCGCTTCAATCACCTGTAAAGCATTTTGTTGTTGCTGAGAAGCTTTGGCAGTTACCTGATCGGCCTGATCCATTGAAATACGTTTGCCATTGTAGTAAGGCACCACAAAGGCATCAGGATAACCCATTTGTCGGATTTTATCTTTCGCAATTGCAGCCGCTTTAAATGACCTGAAAGTTCCTGCAGTATAACGAATAAAGCCCATAGGTGTTTTTTCACCAAACAAAGGAGAAATACCTTTAAACAAATCTTGCGGAATAGGATTTCTGAATGCTCCTACCTGAACGGTATATACTAATCCTTCTGGAAGCGGAGCATCTAAAGGAATTGGTTTATTCTCATTATACTCAGCGTTGCCTTTAATTTCAAACTGATCTTTTAACACAGCTGCTTGGGGCTCTTGTGAAGTAGAACCAAACAAAGGAGCATTGTTTACATCAATTTTAGTAACACCATTATTTGTGTTTTGGTTGGGGTTAGTAGTTACCGGATTGGTATTAGCTGGAGCAGTAGTTACAGGCACAGTAACTTTAGCAACTTCTTTTTGGGTGTTGTCTTTATAGTTCGCAAAAGTATCGGTAGTTGTGTTTTTATCGTTTGATTTATTTTTCACTTCAGCAGCCAACTGAGGATTTAAAGACTCTGCAAATAACTTTGCTTCTTTTCTTTTCGCATCCGCTTCAGCTCTTGAATTATCAATCAACTGAGAACTTTGTAAAGCTTGCTCTTCTTTTTGATCAGCTAATTTTTTCAACTTTTCTGCTTCCGCTACATTTCCTTTCGCCAAAGCTTGTTCCGATTGTAACTGATAGCTTTTGGCATCTTTTTTCAACTGAGTATATTTCTCTACTTCCTTCGCAATTTCATTTTCCATTTTTTTAGCTTCCGCTAATAAATCGTTGTATTGCTTACTTGCAGCAGCTGGTGTAATGGTAGTGGTTGCTGTATTCGTTGCAGTAGCAGTATTAGCATTAACAGGATTAGTAACAACAACATTCGTAGTAGCCGGAATATCTTTAATAGCAATCATTTGCTCTTGTTTTTTCTCAGCTTGTTTTTTCAACTCCATAGCATAATTTAAAGTTGAAGTTGCAAGTATAGGATCATTAATAGTTGCTGCTTCTTTTTCCTTTTCTTTCGATTTAGTTAAAAGGTCATTGACTTCTTTGTGTAATTTTTCAAATTCTGTTTTTTGCGCCGGACTTAAAGTTTCTTTTTTGATTGCATCAATTTTCTTTTGGTTGTTTTCTATTAATAACTGATCGTTTTTCAACTCAGTATTGATGGCAACATTTTTTGCTTTAACAGAATCTTCTTTAGAAACTTTTACAGCGCTAGGAATCACATCAGGTTTACTTTCAATAATTTTCTTTTGTGTTTCGAGTGCCTTATTTTCTAATGCAAAAGCTTGATTGTTCAAATCTGTTTGTCCGGCAAACGATTTTGTTTTCTTCGCTTTCTCCCTAATTTCTTTCGCCTTATCAAAATCATCTTGCGCTGCTTTCAATTCTTTGTTTTGTTTATCCGTTAGCTTCAAACCATTTTTTTCAATCGCTTGCTGAACTTTCAACTTATTGGCTTTGTTTTCCGCTTCATTCAACTCGCCTTGTTTAACCATGGCTTGTTTCATTTTTAAGCGTCCGAATTTTGTTTTCTTATTGGCCTCTTTATTGAATTTTTTAATTTCCGATTTCTTCTTAGTATCACTGGCTTTCTTTTTTAATTCTTGCGCTTCTTCATAATACTTTGCTGCATCGGTTTGAAGTACATTAACTTCATTGGCTATGATTTGCACCGATTCATCTTTAGCGTAGGTATAATCAGGATTTTGTTTTACGCCATAAGCGCTGGAAATCGTGGAAGCTAAATCGGCTTTAGGATTAGTAGATGTTTTTTTAGAAGTGTCAACGGCAGACACCATAGTATTAGGATTTACAGCAACAGTAGTAGCACCTTGGTTTTTCAAAGCCAATAAATCAGCCTCTTTCATTCGTTTTAAAATCTCATGTTGCTTTGCAATAACTTCTGTTTCTTTTTGATAGGCTTCATTGATATTAGTCACTTTGGCTTTAAAATCTTTTGCTGTTTTATTTTTTTCACGAACCAGTAAAGCTTGTAACCATTTGTTTTCTGTTGAACTTAATTCTTGTGGATCAACGGTAAGTTTACCTTCATCAATAGCTTTATTAATTAACGATTGGTTGTAATCGTATTCTGCACGGTTGGCATAAAAATAATTTTCAGAAGCCACCAATTGTTTTTCTTGCGATTGCTTATCCAGCTCCTCTATTTCTTTATTCAATTTCTTTTTAGTGGCAACATCATTTGTTTTTAAAGCTTCATTTCTTTTTTGCTCAGCAGAGGAATATAGGTTTAATGCTTCGTTTTCCGATTGGCGCGCATTGTCTCTGTTGGCGGTAACCACCACAATAGAAGTGTATTCTACTTTGGTGGAAGTTTTAATACCAAAAGCAGTTAAAGCAGCTTGAGAAATTTGTTCCTCACTGGCTTTTTCTGCTTTGAATTCAGGAGTAAAAACAGATTTATTTTTTGAAGTATCTACCGACACAACAGGGTTGCTTGTATTATTGGTTGAAATATTAGTTGTTGTTGGATTGGTTGCAGAATTTGTAGAATTGACCTGAGTGTTAGTTCCATTTGAAACTACAGTATTTGTATTTGTTGTAGTATTTGTATTATTAGGATTCACCTGAGCATTGGTTGTATTCGTTGTTGTAACAGTATTGTTAGGATTTGTTGTATTTGGAGTTGTTGTTTCTACTATGGCAACAGTAGCAGTAGATTTAGTGTAGCTATCAATTTCAGCAATTGTTTTTGCATCTACTTTATTTGGAGCCGCAGCAATTTGATCATTGGTTAATTTTTCATTGTCCTTGATTTTATTGGCATTGCTCAAATGCAAAGTAATTTCTTCTTTTTTCTTTTCTTGTTGAACTTTAAGATCATCAATATTTTTTTGCGCTTGTGCTTTAGCATTAGGTGAAGTTGCCGAAGTCATTGCTTTTTCTAAAATCGTTTGTTCTTGCTTAAGCGAAGCGAGCATATCCATACTCATCTTTGCTTTTTTCAATTCATCGTTGTATTTCTCTGCCGGAGATTCCGCTTTACTAGCACTATCTATGATGGCAATTTTAGTATTAACTCCTTCCTTGGTGTTGGGCTGTTGTGCAACCGAATTTTGTAAATTCTTTTGTTGATCTTGTTGCTGTTTTAATTTCTCAGCTTTCTGTTGCTCTAACCTTTCTTTTTCCAAAGCAGCAACATCTTGTGTTTTAGCAGTATTCACTTGTTGTTGCAAATTACTTACCACCTGATTGTCGGCTACTACATCTCCTCCATCCGCTTTGATCGCAGCCAATTGTGCTTCAGCAATAGTTTTATCGGCCTGGCGTGCAGCCAATTCTTCCTTCAATTCATCTTGCTGTAATTTTAATTCATCTTTAATTTGCTGACTCTTGGTTCCGTCGATTTGTTTTTTCAAATTTTTCTGATCGTTCTCAATTGTTTTTATCGATTCATCCGTTTTTTGAATGGTTAATTCCATTTGTTTTATTTCGGCATCTTTCGATTGTTTAGATACCAATGCAATTTTCTCTAAACTCACCTCGCCATTACTTTCATTTCTTTCCTGAATTTCATCTAATTTTTTTCTTTCGGCCTCTAGTTTTGTAATAGCTTGTGTGTTGTTTTTCGAATTCAAAGCCTCTTTAATTGCAGAAGCATAACTTTTTGCAGCATCAGCTTCTTCCTTTTTATTTTTTAATTCTTCTTTTTTCTGATCGGCATATAAATCGGTGATGGCTTCTTCTCTGGCCATTCTTCTCATACCTTTTACTTTCTCATCAATTTGGATTTGGATTTTCTTTTTCTCTTCAGCATTTTGAGTTTGGTTTAATTTTCTGGTGAGTTCAACCACATCTTGTTTTTCTTGCTCAATATCATCTTTTTTCAAATTAGAAACATACTCAGCCGCTTCGGCTTCATCTTTCAATTGATAATATTCTTTTTCCAAATCAGCTGCATCGTTGGCCGCTTCCTGAACCATTTCTTCATTGTTCATTTCCTTATTCTCCACACCAACAGGTGGAGTAACTATGGTATTAGTAGAATTAATTCCACTACTCACCACTGTTTGATTTTTAATTTCTGTTTTAGGAGGAATTGGCGCAGAGTTGAATCCAACATCTTTCACTGCATTTACATCGAGTGAAGCACTTTTTTTATACACTTCATTAAATGCAACTTCATCGATAGTGGCTTGCATCACATTGTTTAGCACCATTGTTTCACTAGGGGATTTTTTCAATTCAATTTTTTGCTTCACAATGGGTGCAATTTTTTTGGTAGGTAAACTCACAAACTCCTCATGAGGAGCATAACCTACCGCAACCACTTTAAACTGATATTTTTTATTGGATTGGAGCGTCATGGTATAAGCTCCAGATTTTTCGTTGGATTTATAAACACCCACTACAGCTCCCAATTCAACATCTGTAACAGTGATGGTAGCATTCTTTTGCTTATTTCCTTCGGCAGTTAATTCACCTCTGATTATTGTGCTTTCGATATGCTCTTTATTCGGAACAATTTTGTAAACCGTAATTTCATCTTTTGCAGAACTTCTTGATGAAGCGAAATAGGCTACATTTTCATACATATCGGTAACATACAATAGATCATCGTCGGGAGAATTTACTGCAAACCCTAAATTCACGGGAGCACCCCATAACTTTGTATTAGTATCCAATTCACTTCGAAAAATATCATACCCCCCTAAACTATTATGACCTTTTGAAGCGAAATATAAAATTCTACCATTGGGATGTAAGTAAGGATAATCCTCATCCAACGACGTGTTAATCATTGGACCAAGATTGATAGGTGTGCTCTTCGTTTTATCGGCAAAAAGAACCACTTTATAAATATCTCTTCCCGCTTCCCCTTTTTCACCATAGCTGGAAAAATAAACTTCTTCCACTGTTGGATTATGAACAATGATTGAGTTTTCGTTCAGTTTTTTATCGAGCTTGGTTTTGAAATCATCTGGTTTAACAATTATTTTTCTATCGAATTGTCCTAAATCATAAGCCCTGAAAAACTCGGCTTTAGAAGCTTCTTTTTTCGATAATACATGAATCAACTGCACATCTTGAATTACCGACTTACCTTCTTCGCACTGTTTTATCAATTGTGTTACATCATATTCCTTACTCACCTTAACAGGAGCTTTTAATTTAAAATCGGTATAGGATTTAATTGCTTCTTTAAAAAAATAATTGAGCTGATACGATCTGCCCAAATAGTAAAAAGCCATAGGATCAACACCCGATTTGGTAACTGCGTATTTCAAATGTTTTAATGATTCCTCCTTATCAGCACTAGCATAAAGTAAACAGGTTCCGTATTTGTAATTGTAATTAGCATCATCACTATGCAAACTCAATAATTGAGAATAAAGAGGCAGGGCTTCTGAATAATTCTTTTGTTCAAAAAGCTTTTCAGCTGTTTTGATCATATCGGCTTCCGATTTGGGATCGTCCATGAAAGAAAAAAGAAGGAAAAAGGTAGTCAAAAAAAGTACCGGCTGAGAAAACCTCCTCAACAATTGAAACATTGATTTATGACCGTTCGAATTCAAATTCTGTTACGTCTTACGACCGATATAAACAAAAGTAACAATTTTAACACGCGAAAATCAGGGAAAGCCAATAGATACTAACAGGAATAGGTTAAGTTCTCTTCTTAAAAAGGTAGGTTTTATTCTCATTACCTTGGATCAATCGGGTAATATTTTTTTGATGGGTAACCAACACCAGCACTGAAATCACACCTGAAAATACTTTTAACGATGGAGCAGGTACTTTAAAAACAAAAATTACCAATACAGGAAAAAGCAATCCTGCTAACATTGAGCCTAATGAAACATACTTGGTGGTAATTAAAATTACCAGGAAAAGCACTATCGAGATCAACGCCACTTCCCACATTAAAGCACAAACAATTCCTAACAAAGTAGCAATTCCTTTCCCTCCTCTAAATGCAGCAAATACAGGAAAAATATGACCTAACAAAGCTGATATACCCAAGGCCAACTCAAGATTTACAAAAGAATTATTAGTAATAAGATGAGGATAAGCATTTTGCAAAAGAGCCAATTTAACAGCCACCAATCCTTTTAATACATCAATAGCAAAAACAGGAATCCCGGCTTTCTTGCCCAAAACCCTAAAAGTATTGGTAGCACCGGCATTACCAGATCCATACTCTCTAACATCAGTATTGAAAAAATACTTTCCAATCCAAACCGCCGAAGGAATAGAACCCAACAAATACGCCGATAATAACAAAAGAATATTTACTAAAGTCATGCGTTAGTTTTCACGGCGGTGAAGGTAAGTAATTAAGCCAATTCTACAAAGCCACCTGTTTTCAAGAAATCAACATCGAATTCTTAAAAAAATAAATCCCTACTCCTTCATCAGGAATAGGGATTTCTACAACTTTATTGGGCTTCTAGCTACCTACTTCAATCATTTTAAAGGGAACCTTAATAATGGCTTGATAATCTTCGCCAGCCTCTAACATATCCTCATCATCCTCTTCATAGAACCAGTTGATTACAACATCTTTACCTGTTTTATGAATCGTCTCTAATTTTTTAAACAAATCCAAAATACATTTTGATGAACTTGTATTGAAATACTCCAATTGGATATTTACACTTGTTTTTTCTTTAGGCTCGTGAGAATACTTATCCAGTGATTCCACCACCGGCTTATAAAACTCGATCGAGTTCTCAGGAATTGATCTTCCTTTTAACTCCAACAACCCTGCATCTGAATCAAACACTATAGTTGGTGTCTTTGATGTTCCTTCAATTGTAATCTTGTCCATAATCTATTGTGAAATTTTAATATATAAACTGAAAAACGAAAACTCTTCATCTATTTGCAGAAACTCATAATTTAATTTCTGACCACTTTTTCTGGCGATATCTATAAAACCTAAGCCACCACCACCTTTTTCTGAAAACCCTTCTAAACTCAACACATCCTGATAATGTTGTTTGAGTTCATCTTTATCCATACCGTTGATCTTATCTATTCTGGCTTTCAAACCAGCTACCTTTTCACTTTTCACAAAATTGCCAGTCATTATGTTGTATTCAACCGCATTTTTGCTGATCATGAAAATGGCCTGTTTCTTATTTTCATCATTGCCGGTAGCAATTCTTATTTCGTCTCTGTGGTGATATAGATTTTGAAGACACTCTACCAAAACGTTATAAACCTTCTTTCTAACTTTTGGCTGTTCATCTAAATTTTCAAGCTTGGTTTCCATGATTTGTAACATGGAAGAAAGGAGTTCTGAGGTAATATCGCCCTTAAAAGAAAGCATGATATCGTTATGCTCCATTTTTTTGTAGAAACTGTAAATATCAAACTTCATCGAGGTCTTTTCTGAAATATTACTCACGAGTAATGTATTTAACTTGGTTCAACGGGCGAAACTGATTTGGGTTTCACTCTATAACAAATCTAACGATTTTCGGCTATTTTCAAAATATTCTACACATTATGTTCAAGAATATTACTTTTGCGGAAAGCCCAGAAAATATGGAATGGTTTGAATCATGGTTTAATTGTCCTTATTATCATCTCCTCTATAAAAACAGAAATTCGGCTGAGGCCAATGCTTTTCTTCATCAACTCATTCCCTACCTTAATCCTTCCAAAGAGGCTAAATTCCTAGACATTTGCTGTGGAAAAGGTAGGCATTCACTTACCATCAACGAAATGGGATACGATACTATAGGCTTTGATTTAGCTATGGAAAGTATTGAGGAGGCAAAAAAACTAGAGAATGATACATTGAAGTTTTATGTACACGACATGCGCAAACTCTTCTTTACCAATTATTTCGATTTCGCTCTAAACCTCTTTACCAGCTTTGGATACTTCAACTCTTCACGCGACAATCTCAACACCCTTCACTCCTTTAACAAGGCATTGAAGCCTGGGGGGAAATTGGTAATCGATTATTTCAATGCTGTTAAGGTTCGTAAAGAGCTGATCAACAATGAAACAAAACAAATAGAGGATATCACTTTTCACATTTCTAAAAAAATTGAGAACAATAGAATAGTTAAACAGATTCAATTCAATAAAGACGGAAAACCTTATGAATATTTGGAAAGAGTAGAATTAATAGATTTAGATCAATTCACAAATTTGCTTAACACCTGTGGATTTAGAATTATGGAAACTTTTGGGAATTACCAATTGAATTCATTCCATAGCGAAGAATCCGACAGATTAATTATTTTAGCGGTCAAAGAAAAATGAGTTTTATTGAATATGCCATATTAATAGGAGCTGTAATGCTTGTTGCTGTTATGTTTTTGTACGGCAAAAGCCTCTCCTCCAGTAACACTAAATTATTGAATGCTTTTAGTGCTGCCTTTTTGATTGGAATATGCTTTACCGAGCTTTTACCCGAAAGTTATGGGTTGAACCACACTCAAACAGGAATCTTTGTTTTAATAGGCTTTTTACTGCAATTAATTCTAGGTGTTTTTTCGGAAGGAATTGAACACGGACATGCCCATCCCCACAAACACGGAATTCCATACGGTGTTCTTTTCAGTTTAGGAGCCCATGCTTTTATAGAAGGAATGCCCTTAAATAGTCATACCCATGAACATTTAGAGAATTTGCATCATGCGTTAATGACAGGAATTTTGATTCACAACGTACCGATCACCATTGTTTTAGCAACCATGCTTCTGCATTCAGGGATAAGCAAAGGAAAGATTCTGCTCATCCTTTTTCTATTTTCTTTATTGAGTCCGCTGGGCGCTACAGTAGCTAACTATTTTGTAATCACAGAACAATTTATTGCCATTCCTTTAGCTTTAGTTGCGGGAATTCTATTACACATTTCTACTACCATTTTATTTGAAGCTGCTGATTCGCATAAATTTAATCTCATTAAGATGTTAGTGATTGTATTAGGATTGGCGGGCGCTTTATTAGCACATCATTAAAATCTATTAACCAGTTCATTTTATTTTAATTCTCATAGTTTACATTTGATCTCATAATTAAAAAAAAACAGTCATGGCAGTATTAGTAGGAAAAAAAGCTCCTTTATTTAAAGCAAACGCCGTTGTTAACGGTGGTGAATTTGTTAGTGGATATTCTTTAGAACAATTCATTGGAAAGAAAAATGTTGTGTTTTTCTTCTATCCATTGGATTTTACTTTCGTTTGTCCTACAGAATTGCACGCATTTCAAGAAAGACTAAGTGATTTCGAAAGCAAAGACACAGTAGTAGTAGGTTGTTCAGTAGATTCTAAATACTCACACTGGGCTTGGTTGCAAACCCCTAAAGCAAAAGGTGGAATTCAAGGAGTAACTTATCCATTAGTTGCCGATTTATCTAAATCAATTGCTGAAAACTACGATGTTTTAGCTGGTGAATATAGCTTAAACGAAGCAGGTGAAACTACATTTGAAGGTGCTCCTCAGTCATACAGAGGTTTATTCTTAATAGATAAAAAAGGAGTTGTTCGTCACCAGGTAGTGAATGACTTCCCACTAGGAAGAAGTATTGATGAAGCCTTAAGAATGGTAGATGCTTTAAACTTCTTCGAAGTAAACGGTGAAGTTTGTCCGGCTAACTGGACTCAAGGTAAAGATGCCCTTAAAGAAAATGCAGGAAGTGTTGCTAACTACTTGGCGAAACACTAAGAGCAAAATAGCTACAAAAGAAATCCCGCCTAATTATAGGCGGGATTTTTTGTTACTTAATATGAAGACATAAAAAAAGCTTCCATCAATGATGGAAGCTTTTTTAGTATAGTTTTAAAAATACTACTCAGCTTTTTTAGTATGCTTCGCGTATCTCGTTTTGAATTTGTCAATTCTACCCGCTGTATCCACCAAGTTCATTTTACCAGTAAAGTACGGGTGAGATGACATGGAGATATCTAATTTGTACAAAGGATATTGTTTTCCTTCGTATTCAACTGTTTCAGTAGTGTTAGCACATGACTTGGTAAGGTACATATCACCGTTAGTCATATCTTTAAATACTACTTCTCTGTATTCTGTTGGATGCGTGTCTTTCTTCATATAAAAACTTTAATGGGCGACAAAAATAAGGAGAGTTTTTTGTTTTACCAAGTTTTTAGTCCAACAAAATTTCTTCTACTCTCTTAATTCCCTTTTTATTGAGCACTAATCGATATCTTTTGAGGAAGACTTCATTATGACTTTCAAACTGCAATACCACGTTAATATGGTAAACTCTATCGGCCTTTACCTTTTTAATGTTGTTTTCATAGAGATAATACAATTCTCTATCGTTGTCTTCCATGTTTTTGGTAAAACCAGTTAAATTAAATCTTAAAATATCGGTTAGTTCATTAATTCCTACCTCGCTAAACACCTCCTCTATCTTATCGGTATATAAATTGGTGTGTTTTTCAAATAACATAATGTTTTGTCCCACTCCTTCTGTCTCCACTTCAAGCATTTTATATTTTTGTCGGCAAGCCAATATCTCCTCAGGAATAGCCTCTTCCTGAATGAAAGACAAACGTTGTGTTCGATGCCCAACCTTCACTTTGTTATCACTAAACAACTCATATTTCACGTCGTACATCTTTCCCATCATCTTTTGGGCAGCATAATTCCGCACCCACTCTTTAATTCTATCTTTTAAGATATAGCCCCCCACTAGAGCGCTAAAGAACATGAAAGAAATTTGGCCATAGGTTTGCTGGAAATAAAAAGCAATACCCGTTGCAAAAATCATAGCTACTGCGGCTCCTATAGCAAACGAGAATTCACGAGCTCTGTTTATTTCCTTACTATCTACCTTAGGGCGAAGGAACAATCCATTTAAAAAGTACTTTCTAAAGGTGTTCATTCTATATACCTGAATCTCATTTTCTCCCTCCGCCTCTATCATCGACTCATATTTATTAGCATGCTGGTAACTATTGGTAGATCTAATAAAATCTTTCAGCACTTGCTCCTCTTTCACGCGCAACATCTGATAAGTGAAGGAAAGCATGAAAATGCATATATACTCATTGGCATAATGGAAAACATTTAATCGATGTTTCACGAAATTGAATCGGTAAAGAGTATCCTTCAATTTCCTGAACTCACTCCATATTTCTTCTGTTTCAGTAATAAATAAAGAATAATCCAACGCTTCACCTACCTGAGCTTTTCTCAAATGTTCAACAGCCCACTCTTTAAAAGAGATCACAAACAACTTCACTGTAAATTCAAAATCCTGTAAAAGACCCTGATCTTCTCTATTTTCAACCGATTGATGAATAATATCTTCTATGTGTCGAATAGAAAATGCTGCGCTGGAAATTAATTCATCCTTTGTTTTTAGAGGGACTGAAAAATGCAGAAGATTCTGAACATCCTTTAAAAAATCATCTTCCCTATAATTGTAACGATCAACCAATAAATTTCTTGGTAAAAAATAATACAACCTAACTTTGTATTTATCCTTCTGCATAGAAGGATGAAAGGGATATCGAAGCACAATATCAAACTGAAACTTATCGATTAATTCTGTTTGGATATCTATCATCTATACTAAATTTAGCAATAAAACGTATTCAAACCTTCAAAGTTTAAATATTGGAAGCTTATATTTGTAAGCGAATGAGAAAAGTTATTCAGTATAGTATATTCATATTTTCAATCAGCCTGGCAATATTAGGTTGCAGAAGAGATATAATCACTACCGATTCTAACGATAAATTAACCTTTTCCACCGACACGGTACATTTCGATACAGTTTTTGCCACGGTAGGTTCAAGTACCAAAAGCTTTATCGTAAGCAATCCTCATAACAAAGCCATTAAAATTTCAAGTATTAAAATGAAAAACGGAAGCACTTCTTTTTTTCGTTTGAACGTGGATGGCCTTTCTGGATTGAGTCACAGCGACGTTGTGATTCCGGCCAACGATTACATTTATGTTTTTGTGGAAGTAACTATTGATCCTCAAAACACCAACACGCCCTATGTTGTTGAGGAACAGATTGAGTTTGAAACCAATGGAAATCTTCAGGCAGTAAATTTATTGGCATGGGGACAAAAAGCAATATTCCACCGACCACCAGCCGGCTACAGCGCCTTTGCCATTGGAAATGAAATATGGAAAAGTGATACTCCTCACGTAGTTTATGGTGTAGCGGTAGTTGATTCAGGATACAAACTAACTATTTCTGCCGGAGCAAAAGTGTTTTTCCACGGCGGAAGCACCTTGTATGTGAACAAACACGCAACACTTGAAATCCAGGGGAATCAGAGTCAGATAGTAGAATTACAAGGAGATCGATTAGATCCTGAATACGAAGAAATACCCGGACAATGGAATGGAATTTATCTTTCTCCTTTAAGCAAAGACAATAAAATAATTTATGCCCTTATTAAAAATGCTACTACGGGAATTCAAGCCGATACGGTAAATGGATCAAACCCCACCTTAGAACTACGAAACTCAAACATTCGAAACATGAGTAAAATTGGCCTCTTTGCCAGAGGCGCAAAAATTAAAGTTTACAACTCTACTATCTCCAATTGCGGAACCCATTGTGTGGCACTAACTATTGGTGGTGATTATTTGTTTCAACATTGCGATATTATTGACAACTGGCAGAGTGGTTATGGGCAAAGAAAAACAAGTGCTTTGATTATCAACAACTGGTTTCAGGCAACAAGCTTAGCTTATATTCCACGTGATTTGGTGCAAGCGCAATTCGACAATTGTATTATTTACGGAAATTTAGAAGGTGAACTTACGTTAAGTAAAAACGACGGGGCTCTTTTTAACTATGAATTTAACCATTGCATTATTAAAAATGACGAATCGAAAACACCTACCACAGGAATCGAATTTATTTCATGTAAAATCAATCAAGATCCTAAATTCGTTAATGATGCAGGAGACTATCATCTAAACGACAATTCTCCTGCGATAGATGCGGGTGACGGAGCAGTAGTTAGCGCCAACTTACTTCGTTTGGCATTTGATCAGGAAGGTAAATCAAGAAGTACCTCGACACCAGAGATAGGAGCTTTAGAAAAATAAAAACTATTTCGAAATTTCCATTTTCAATTTCTTTCCTTTGATTTTCTCATTTCTCAAAACATTTAGAAGATCCTTAATTTTAGTGCTTTTTACAGCAACATAAGAGGCATGATCCTGAACTTCTATTAATCCCAATTCATCTTTCAATAAATTTCCTTTTTGGATTAATAATCCCACCACATCTCCTTTACTAATCTTTTCTTTTTTACCACCTCCAATATAAAGAGTAGTCCACTTGGTTTTTTCAGGCATTATATTCTTCTCCGGAAGAGCAACACGTTCTATTGTTTGATCAACATATTCAGGTAAATACTCATCCTCAGACAATACCAAGTAAGAAGTTCCTTCTGCATGCATTCGGGCAGTTCTTCCGTTTCTGTGTATGAATGAACTTTCCTGAGGAGGCAGTTGATAATGAATAATATTTTTTATTTCAGGAATATCTAATCCTCGTGAAGCCAAATCGGTAGTTAACAAAAGTTGAGCGCTACCATTTCTAAATTTAATCAAAGCCCTTTCTCTATCTTCCTGTTCCATTCCACCGTGAAAAACAGCGTGGGGCAAACCATAATCCCCCAACAAATCACCTATTCTATCTACCGCTTCTCTATGATTACAAAACACAATAGTACCCTGATTTCCGATATTACAAATCAAACTAAACAATAAGGCTAATTTATTGTCATCCTCCGATTGCACATATTTTTGAACCAACCCTTTAGGGGCCGTATGGGTTAAAAAATTAAGAATCTTTGGCTCAACAATACCCGTAAATAAAGGGATTTCCTGAGCATCCGTAGCCGATGTCAGCAATCGTTTTTGAAGATTAGATAATTGAGAAATAATTGCCGACATATCTTCCTGAAAACCAAACTCCAGTGCCTTATCAAACTCATCCAACACCAATGTTTTAATATTTTTGGTATCTATTCTCCTTTCTCTTAAATGAGCCGCAATTCTTCCCGGAGTTCCTATCAACAAAGCTGGAGGAAATTCCAAACTATTTTTTTCATCGCGCATTGAATGTCCGCCATAACAACAATTTACTTTAAAACCAGAACCAATGCTTTTAAAAACCTTTTCAATCTGCAACGCTAATTCTCTCGAAGGAGCTAGTATCAATGCCTGAACACCTGAGATTTCGAAATTTAAATTTGATAATAGCGGAAGTAAAAAACCCAATGTTTTACCCGATCCTGTTGGAGATAATAAAACTATATTGTTTTCTTTTTTGAACGCATCCAACGCAGCTTTCTGCATTTCATTTAAAGATGCAATTTTTAAATTGCTAAGTGCTTTTTCGATCATGCAGCGAAGGTACACTAAAAACAAATCAGAAAGCCAATAGACTCTCTATTTTACTACGAAGAATACTATTTCCTAAAAATTGTTTTTCAAGCTCTAAATTGAAAGGTACAGCGGTATCCATACTCGCCGCACGCATTACAGGTGCATCTAAATCCTGAAAGCAATGTTCAGTAATTAACGCACTGATTTCCGCGCCAATTCCACCGGTTAAAGTGTCTTCATGTAAAACCAACACTCTACCTGTTTTTTTAGCCGCCTTAAATATCGCTTCTTTATCGAGAGGCAACAAGGTTCTTAAATCAACTATTTCTGCAGAGACATTCATTTCTTCAACAGCCTTCAATGCCCAATGAACACCCATTCCGTATGTTATAATCGACAATTGCGTTCCCTCTTTCACCACAGCTGCTTTTCCAATAGGAATAGTGTAATAATCATCAGGAATATCCTGCATCAAACTTCTGTACAGAACCTTATGTTCAAAGAACATTACCGGATTGGGATCATTGATAGCAGAGATTAGCAAGCCCTTAGCATCATAAGGAAAAGCAGGATAAACAATTTTCAATCCGGGAACATGAAAAAACCAGGCTTCATTGCTCTGACTATGAAATGGTCCGGCCCCCACTCCCGCACCTGTTGGCATGCGCACCACTACATCGGCATTTTGTTGCCAACGGTAATTACTTTTAGCCAAATTGTTTACTATTTGTGTGAACCCACAGGTCACAAAATCGGCAAATTGCATTTCTACCACCGACTTCCAACCTTTAATACTCAAACCCATCGCGGCACCCAATACGGCTGATTCACACAAAGGAGTATTTCTGATTTTATCTTTTCCGAATTCTTCTAGCAATCCTTCCGTTACTTTAAAAGCTCCTCCATACTCCGCAATATCTTGTCCCATCACCACCAAATTCTCATGCTTTTGTAAAGAAGATTTCAAACCTTCTGTAATTGCATCTATAAATCGGGCTGAATGAACTTCAGCAGAAGGAGTTACTGAAACAGGATTAGATACCGCATAAACATCATCCAATTCAGCCAGTAAATCAGGAATAATTTCTTCTTCTTCCAACACTTCATTCACCGCATCGCTAATGTTCTTTTTAATTTCATTACGGATATTTTCAACCTCTTTAGAAGCCGCTATTTTATTATCGATGATCCATTTTTCAAAAGTATTGATGGGATCTTTTAACGCCCATTCATCAAAAAGATGTTGCGGAATATATTTTGTACCCGATGCCTCTTCATGCCCGCGCATCCTGAAAGTTCTACATTCTATCAAATATGGATGAGGATTTTTACGAATAGATTCAGCCACTTTAAGCATGGTTTGATATACTTCTACTACATTATTTCCATCAATGCTAATGGCCTCTATTCCATAGCCAGCTGCTTTTTCAACAAAACTGGAATTTAAAAACTGTTCTTTGGAAGGGGTTGATAAAGCATAGCCATTGCTCTCCACAATAAAAACTACGGGCAATTGCCAAACAGCTGCAACATTTAATGCTTCATGAAATTCTCCTTCACTTGCACCACCATCTCCGGTGAAAGTTACCGTTACCTTTTTTTCTTTGTTGAGTTTACAGGCTAACGCCACCCCATCGGCCAATGAAAGTTGCGGGCCCAAATGAGAAATCATTCCTACAATAGCATATTCATTCGTTCCGAAATGGAAAGATCTTTCTCTTCCTTTAGAGAAACCGCTTGCTTTACCCTGAAATTGAGCAAACAAACGATTGAAGGGAATATCTCTTCCTGTAAACACCCCTAAATTACGATGCATTGGAAAAATATATTCGTCTTTATGAAGAGCTGCAGTAACACCTACAGAAATGGCTTCCTGACCAATACCTGAAAACCATTTCGATATTTTTCCTTGTCGCAAAAGCACCAACATCTTCTCCTCGAACAAACGAGGAGCAATGAGTCGCTCATATAGATTTAGCAAAGTTTCCTTTGCTAAGGAATTAGTGAAATTCAAATCTTAATTTTTATCCGCTGATTTTACTGCCGCTTTGTTCGAATCTGTTTTTGATGAATCCGTTGTTTCTTCAGCAAAACCGCTTTCCAATTCCTTCTCCCATTCTTTATCCACCTTCACACTATCAGCCTCCATTTTTTTATCAAATTCTTTTAATTCTTCTTCCGACGGACCACAAGACAAAACAAATAGTGCAAATGTTGATACGGCTAAATAAGCTAAGTTCTTTTTCATTATTTTCTAGTTAAATGGATTGATGGCTAAAAATATGTATTAAAAATAGAAAAAGAAAGATCAAGAACAATTCTTTATCTTCGGGGCCGAAATCACATGGCCTTACCCAAAATAGAACAAGGAAAACTAATTATTGCTGAGCCGTTTTTACACGACCCATACTTTAAGCGTGCAGTTGTATTATTGACCGAACACAGTAAAAAAGGAACAATGGGATTCGTTATCAATTCTCCTTCAGACCTAAAGATTTCCGATGCTATTAAAGATTTTCCTAAAGTAGATTTGAAGGTCTTCATTGGCGGACCGGTAGATCAGGATGTGGTTTTTTACATCCATTCTTTTGGAGAAAAGGTACCCAATAGTATCAAGATCAGAAAGGGAGTTTATTGGGGTGGTGATTTTTCTAAAATTCAGGAATTCGCAAAAGAAAACAGACTCAACGACGATAATATCAGATTCTTTGTTGGATACGCTGGTTGGGGTCCTTCTCAAATCAGAGATGAAATGAAAAGAAATGCCTGGTTTATTTACAGTTGTAAATCACAATATGTATTTTATAAAAAACCAAAACGCTTGTGGGGTAAAATTCTAAGAGACAACAAATCTCCTTTTTCTCTATTAAGTAAATTCCCCGATAGTCCGTCGCTAAATTAAAATTGCCTTTAAATGGTTTAATACTTATTTTCGTTAAATATTGATTTAGCGGCCTCAAATGTTTATTTATTTGTATCGAAAACTTTTCTTAATTCCATCACTTCTTCTCACGAGTTTATATGCCTGGGCACAACCCGTCGCAAGCTTCACTCCCGATAAATTAACAGGCTGCTCTCCGGTGATGATTAATTTCACCAATAACTCTTCAAATGCTACTTCTTTTCATTGGGATTTCGGAAATGGAAATACCTCATTAGGAAATCAGGTTTCTGCTTTTTATGCTCAACCAGGAATTTACAAAGTATCGTTAATTGCAACACAAAACTCGCTGCATGATACTACTTCCGCTAATATTGTTGTATATGCTTCACCTACTGCTGGATTAAGTTCAAGTGCAAATAACTTATGTGGTAAAAGCCCCATTCAATTTACCGATCAGTCTATTCCCAATTCAGCCAATATCACAGAGTGGTTTTGGAGCTTTGGAGATGGTCAATTCTCCTCTTCACAAAATCCATTACACAACTATGATGCGGAAGGGAAATTCACTGTTTATTTGCAGGTAAAAGATGGAAATAGTTGTACTGCCAGTATTACAAAAAATAATTTTATAGATGTAAATCAACCTAAAGCCGATTTTAGTACAGATACCATTATTTGTAAAATACCAACTACCCTTAATTTCACCAATCAATCAACCGGTTTAAACCTTAGCTATCAATGGAATTTGGGAGAAGGTAGTACTTCTACTTTAAGCAATCCGCAAAAAACCTACTTCAATTATGATACTATTCCCGTCACACTAATAGTTACCAGTGGAAATTCGGGCTGTGTTGATTCTATCAAACGAAATATTAGAATTGGAGAATATAAGGTTGATTATAATTATACTGTAAACTGTATCTCAAAAAATCAATTCACTATTAATTTCACTAACACATCCAATCCAATAGGAGTTACATCAAAATGGGATTTTGGAGATAATTCCACATCGAGTTCAATCAACACCTCGCACACCTACAATGCAACGGGCGCTTACACCATTTCGCTCACTTCTACTCTCAATAATTATTGCAAAAATACTATGGTGAAAACGTATCAAAGTCCACATGCCGCTTTCACCTATTCTAATTTGCCCTGTAAAGCACCCTTCAAAGCTGATTTTACCAATACATCAACTGGTACAGCATTAACATACTTTTGGCAATTTCAGGGAGGACAAAGCTCTACCTTAGAAAATCCAAGCCATTTATTCTCTGCCCCACCAGCTTACCAAACAACATCACTTAGAGTAACCAATACATGGGGATGTACAGATGCCGATACCACAGAATTATATTTCCCTATTCCATATGCAGATTTTTCTACCGATACGCCCTATACAGGTTGTGCACCATTAACTATTAATTTTTATGACAAAAGCTCATCCTATTTGAATAATATCAAAAAAACAACCTGGGATTTTGGCGATCCTCTTAGTGGTAATAATCAATCTTTACTGAGTAATCCTAATCACGTTTATACAAACACAGGGAAATACGACATTACTTTAATTGCCGAAAATGATTCAGGATGTATTGATACTATTATCAGGACAGAATACATTAAAGTGGGAACAAAACCTTCTGTAGCACAATTCACCACCACCGCTGATACCGTATGTTACAACAGCACTTATGGTTTTAGCGACAACTCCACTTACACTGATCCTAGTGTTCAATCGAACTATTGGTGTTGGGGCTGGTATGAAAACAGCTCAAACCTATTGGGGATTAATGGAGAATTACCAACAAGCTGCCCGGATTCAGGATTTTCCGATCCAAATCTGGATTACTCTTCTGTTCCTAATCCATTGAAAAAATTCAACAAGTATAATGCTTACGACACTACTTTAGTAAATGGTACTTTATATATTGATAGTCCATCACCCGTTAGTGGATTGTATTATGTACATATGATTGTGGGTAATGACGGTTGCTATGCTGAAACCAAAAAACCGGTTTACATCAGAAACACAATGGCCATGCCCTCCTATATTTTTCCAAGTGGCGAATTTAATCTGAACAGTTGCAGCTCCCCTTATTACTTTGGTTTGTTTAATGGGTCTTCGGGATATGATCAATTTAATTATTTAAAAGTCACCAATACTCAAACCAATCAAGTGATAGCCAATGTACCTGATCATGATACCGCATATATTAATTTAACCAAAGCGGGTGTTTATAGAATTGATGTTGATGTATCTAACATAGCCGATCAATGCAATGATATGGCCTACAAAACAATAGTGATAGACTCTTTTGTTTCAAATACAATCATGCCTAAAAAAGCGTGTATTAACGAATTGGTGAAAATCAAAGACAAATCAATTAGCAACTTTGGACAAATTGTAAATTATTTTTATCTATTTGGAGATGGCAGTAGTGTTGGGCATAACATTGATAGCACTGCTCATGTTTATGAAGACACCGGAACATTCGTTATTAAAACTATAGTAACCACGTTAATCACAAACAATACGGGAAATGGAATTTCTTATTGTGATCACGAACGATACGACACCATAAGAGTAGAAGGCATTCAGGCAGAAATATTTGCTGAAAACAAGAATTTTTGCCCGGGTGAAAATATTCAGTTTTCCGATTCATCCTTCAGTTCCAAATCTGTTACATACAGAAAATGGTATTTTGGCGACAATCAAACATCAACAGTACAAGATCCGGTTCACTCCTACAGCGACAAAGGAACTTATTCCGTGAGGTATTCTATTAAAAATGCAAGTTGTGCCGACTCGATCAATCTCACCAACTATATCAATGTAGTTAAGCCTATCGCTGATTTTAGTGCTGTGAAATCTATACTGTGCGAAGGAGACAGCACTAAGTTTTTAAATGCTTCATCACCTGATGGATTGATTTACCATTGGGATTTCGGACAAGGAGATACTGCAAATACAAAACATCCTAAAGCAACCTACCTAACAGAAAATCTATATACTGTTGAATTAACAGTAATGGATTCAGATGGCTGTAAAGATACCGTTACAAAAGTCAATATGATCGATGTGGCTGCTTATCCTATTGTTGATTTTACAGTGAGTGATACCGTTTCAGATTGCGCACCCTATTTAGCAAGTTTTACTGATCAATCTACTAAAAATATTGACACTTGGGATTGGACTTTTGAAACCAATGCTACTTCAACCAATAAAAACCCTTTTCACAATTATACATTCCCCGGAAAATATGATGTTACTTTAAAAGTAACCAACACCAACCATTGCAGTTCAACACTTACTAAAAGCAATTACATAACAGTTCATGGTCCGCACGGAACCTATATAGCATCTCCTGATTCGGGATGTTCTCCACTTAATGTATTGTTTGATTTAGATTTCTATGAAACTAAATACCACACCTGGGATTTTGGAGATGGAAGCGTGGCAAACAATCTTTACGCTGATGTGCCCGACTCGATTTATCATGTTTACAGCAACAAGGGAATTATTACTCCTTATGTTGTACTCCTCGACTCTAACAATTGCTCAAGTACTTTGAGTACTGGGAATATTTTCTTAGAAGATCTCCATGCTAATTTTGGATTGAGTGATTCTTTACTTTGTTCTTTCAGTGCATTGAAAATTCACGATTCAACACAACATGTTTTTCCAATAACTTACAATTGGTCGTTTGGCGACAATGAATCCAGCACCAACCAAAACCCTACGCATCTTTATACTTCAGAAAATTCTTTCAATGTTCAATTGATCGTTAAAAGTCCGATGGGTTGTAGCGATACACTTAGCAAACAAATTCAGGTTTTTAAAGCTCCTTCATTGTTAATCGACACCATCACCGCATCATTTTGCGTTCCATTTAATGCCGAATTTAATGTGGTAAGTACCGACCCCAATGTTACTATCAATAAATTATTCTGGAAGTATAATGCCGATCAGCAAGACAGTACTTATGCAAAATTTTTAATGACCATAGTGGGTTCACATAGTTTTCATTTAGTAGTGCAATATGCTGGCAATCTATGTACAATAGATTCTGTCATTACACTTCAAGCTCTTCTTGCCCCAACTGCACAATTTACATTTAGTCCGGAACACCCTTCCGTAAACACAATAATAACTTTAAACAATGAATCGCAAAACGCGAGTTCTTTCCTTTGGGATTATAAAGACAATAGTACAGGAACAGAAATTAGTCCGGAACATACTTTCACCAAAAAAGGCAATTACGATGTTCAGTTAATTGCAGCTAATTCTGCCAATTGTTTCGATACAACTCACACATTAGTAAATATTGCAAAAGAAGATTTTGTAAAAGTTGTTTCTGGTTTTACCCCTAATGGAGATGGCATAAATGATTATGTTAAAATTTTAAATGGTGGTGAAGTAAGTTTAGTAGAATTCACTATTTACAACCGATGGGGACAACTTGTTTTCAGAAGCAATGATATTAATTCTTATTGGGATGGAACCTTTAATGGCAGCCTGCAAGATGCGGGAACCTTCGTTTATTATGTTACTGCCAAAAACAACAAAACTCAACAAGTGTTAACCGAAAAAGGCAATATCACTTTACTGCGATGAGAAAAAAAGATTTGATAAATTGGAGATTCAATTTGAAAATGGACTATGCTTCCATGATCATATTGTTTTTCATTTTTCTATCTTCTTCTGTATTCTCTCAAGATGCTCAATTCACCCAATTCACCAATACTCCCATTTTATTAAACCCTGGTCAAACAGGCGATATAAATGGAGAATTCCGGGTAGGGTATTTATACCGCAATCAATGGAACTCTATCTCCTCCCCTTTTACTACTTCTCATTTTTTTACCGATAAAAAATTTTTAGAAGAACGATTGAAAGGAAATTTTGTGGGGGGTGGATTAAGCATGGTTTACGATAATACCGGTGGCGGAGCTTTAACTACTACACAAATTGGATTGAATACTTCTTATCATCATTACCTCGATAGAAGTTTAAGTAGTAAAATTTATGGCGGAATTCAAATCAGTTTCTTTCAAAAAAGTTTAAATGCCAATCTCCTCGCCTTTGAAAATCAATTCAACTATAGCAATTCTGATTTTAGTAATACCAGCAATACCGATAATATCGTAAGCTCTAACATTGTTCGTCCCGACTTTACTTTGGGTGCAGGCTACTGGAAAAGTGAAAAAAAATATTACATCAATGCTGGTTTATCGGCCGCACATTTTACGCGCCCGAATTTATCTTTCACAGGTGGTAAAGATTTGTTAGCTACCAAATGGACTCTTCATGCCGACGGGCAATACAACCTTTCAAAATTCCTATTTGTTACCCCTGCCCTTATGATTAAATTTCAAAATATGGCCACTCAATTTAATTTTGGAGCCATGCTGAATTATGGATTTGGAAAAACATTCACCGATAATATTTATGTTAAAACCGGAATGTGGTTTCGTGTGGGTGATGCTGTTAATTTTGTGGTGGGATTGAATCATAACAATTGGCAATTCAATGTATCATATGATATCAACGCATCAAGTTTACATACTGCCAGTCACTACAACGGAGCCATAGAATTATCCATTCTATACACACATAACTTATTCAACATTCAAAAAAACAAAACAAGAACTATTCCTTGTAAGCGATTATTTTAATGAAACAATTATTACTTAAATATGGTTTACTCTTTTTATTCGCTTTTCAATACAGCGGAGTATTTTCGCAGGTAAGAAACACGAATACTAAACTGGCAGACCATACTTTGCTGGAAGGAAATTATTACGAAGCCATTGAAATATATAAGGAGGAATTAGTAAAACGAAACGACAATGTTTATTTACTCATTCAGCTAGGAACTACTTACCAAAAAATTGGGGAATTTAAAGAAGCCCATGCTTGTTTTGAAAAAGCATTTTCTTTAAACAATCCTGAATTCCCTCTTTGTGAAATGTATTTGGCTCAATCATATAAAACATTGGGAAATTATGAAAAAGCAAAAGAATTATTCGAACACTTTAAAAAGAATTACAAAGGCAACAACTCATCGTTCTATACCAGCAAAGCGAAAGATGAAATTAAAAATTGTGACTTAGCTATCAAAGCCAAAACTTTACCCGATTATACTTTAAAACCATTAGATCACATTAACAAAAGGTATAGCGAATTGAGCCCTTTTTTCTATCAGGATTCTTTATTGCTTTTTTCTGCTCTGCCCTCTGATTCATTAATCAAAATTCCATTTGAACAATCCACACCCAAAAACAAAATATACTTCGCCAATTGGAAAGACAGTGTTTCAAAAATGAATTTGTTTCTCCCTCACTTTTTTACTGAAACAGCAGGTGATGTGAGCGACTTGGTGATATCTGGCGACGGACAACGAATGTATTTCACTGAGTGTAAAATGAATTCTTCAGGAAGATTAATTTGTGAAATTTATGGTAGCAGTAGCATTAAAGGAGAATGGCAATTGCCCGTTAAATTGGGTCCGCTAGTAAACGAGGAATCAGGAGAATTTAACGCCACTCACCCATCTTTAAGTTATGATGCAAAAAACAAACAAGATATTTTGTATTTCGCTTCCGATCGACCGGGGGGAAATGGTGGTTATGATATTTGGTACGCTGAAGTAGGTAGTTCTTTCAACATCGATAAAGCTTACAACTTAGGAAGAAAGTTCAATTCAGCTGAAAATGAAATTACTCCTTTCATAGAAGCCAATTCAGGAAACTTATTTTATAGTTCTAACGGATTTGAAAACTACGGAGGTTACGATATTTTAATGGCTGCCGATAAAGGCAAGAGCTTTGAAAAACCAAAAAATATTGGCAAGCCTTTCAACACTAGTTACGATGAGTTTTACTATCGTACCAACACCAAAAACTCAGGCGTATTTGTTTCTAACAGAGTTGATTTACAAAAGAAAAATTGTTGTGATGACATTTTTTATTTCAGTAAAGAGGAATACAAATATTACAGTATTAAAGCGATTGAAAAAGTAAACGACACCTTAAACAAAGAACTAAGCGATGCTACTTTTTTCATTGTAAACAAAAAAGATTCTACTTATAAAGCAGGAAATACCTACAAAGGAAACATCAATGATTCTTTAGTGGTTGAAGTAAGCAAAAAAGGATACCTGAAAAAATCAACCACTGTTCAACTGAAATCTTTAATGAACGACACTTCCCTCATCACAGTGCAATTGGAAGAAATTAAAGTGAACAAAGAATATCGATTGAATAACTTATACTTTGAATACAACAAAGCGGAACTCACCCCAGAATCACTTACAGAATTACAAAGCCTGCTTAAGTTTTTACAAGATAATCCTGAATTAATTATTGAGGTTGCAGCACACACCGACAATAAAGGTAATGCCGCTTACAACCTCAAACTATCGCAAGAAAGAGCTAAAAGCGTAGTAGATTATCTAGTCACTAATGGAGTTCCAGGCGAACGTTTAGTGGCTAAAGGTTATGGTATGAATCAACCTATTGCTTTCAATACCAATCCTGATGGAAGTGACAATCCGGAAGGCCGGCAACAAAACAGAAGAATTATTTTTAAAGTGGTAGGACAATTAAATACCGTGAACAATGAAAAATAAAATATTCATCGTAACACTTTGTTTTCTTTCCTTGTGTGTACAGGCACAATGGAACAAAATTAATGTGAATACCACCAAAAGCCTAAACTCTATTGCTCAAATTGACGCCAATAATTTGATGGTAGTGGGCGATACAGGAACGTTAATTAAACTTACCAATAAAGGACAAAGTTTTTCAACCATTACTTCTAGTATTACAAAAAACTTAAACGACGTTTGTTTTGTTAGTAGCTCTATTGGTTATGCCGTTGGAAATTCAGGTACCATTATCAAAACCATCAATGGCGGAAGCACATGGAATCCACAAACATCTAATACTTCATCGGATTTAAATGGAGTTAAATTTTTAGATGCAAATAACGGATTAGCCGTAGGAAGCAATGGAACTATTCTGCGAACACAAAACGGAGGAAGTACCTGGACTGTCATCAGTCCTATTACCATTTATATTTTAAATAAGGTTACCTACATTTCCTCTACGGTTGCAATTGCCTGCGGTGGAAATGGGTTGTTATTAAAATCAACCAATGGAGGTAAAAACTGGACGATCAAAAGTACAGGAACTACCAAGGTTATTTCGAATATGTACTATTATCCCGAGGAGCAAAAATTAATGGCTGTGGGCAACAAAGGTTTATTACTCACTTGCGATTCGGCATTAACAACCTTTTCTAAAGACAGCATTTCATCTCAATGGCTTTTTGGTATTGCTAAAGAAGGATATACCGATAGTATTTTCGTAGTAGGTAAAAATGCAAACATTCTTTACTCACCTAATTGGGCGAAAGCCAATACAACAGAAACAGCAGATTTACATTCTGTAGCATTTATAAACGATACTATGGGAATTATTGTGGGGGCAAATGGCTTGGTTCTACGCACTATTACGGGAGGGGTTTGGAATGAAATAAGCGATATCAATTCTGTTTCTGTTCAAGTTTATCCTAATCCATCAAGCGATCAGTTTAATATTGAAAGTACAACGCTTGGTTCCAATTTTCAAGTGATGATCTATAGCGTCAACGGATCATTAGTATTTCAGCAGAATTGTGTTTCTGCTTCTATAACAACCATTCATCATAACCTCAGTGATGGGTTGTATTTACTGCAGATCATTTCTGATACTTCACTTTACTCGCAATCAATCTTAATTCAATAGCTTAAGAACCCTGTACTTCAGGGTATGCTGAGCTAAGTTTTCAACTTAGCTCAGCATGGGTGAATCGTACACCCGGAAGCACATATAAACAAGGCATAAAAAAAGGCCATCCTTCGATGGCCTTCTCTTCTTCCTTCTTGTAATTATTTTCTAATTGAATAAACCGTAAGGTTTTTAGACTTGAATGTACTTCTGCTGATTTTGCTCTCCAACCACATTTCAAATAGATAAGTTTCTATTTTATGTTTTTGTGTTTCAAAGAATTTAGGGTCTTCTGCTTTAAATCTTGCCATTACCCATTCCAATGATTTAACGGGCTCTGTTTCATCCATCAAAAGCACTAATAATTGAGCTTTAGCATCATCTACCTCTTTCACCACTTTTTTAGTGTAAGTACGAGCTACCATAGTTAATTGCTCCATGAACTCTTTACCGGTCATAACATCCTTAAAACGGATCTTAACTGCACCTTGCTTTTTGTTCTCGTCAGTACTAGAAAACAGATATTTTTTATCAATCACTCTGCAATATTGGCGACCGCCAGCAGTTGCTTCAGGATTTTCAAAAGTTAAAATTCTGTTATCAAGATACTCTGTGTCCTTGATGATTTTTTTGGCTTCTGTTTGGTTCATTGTTGTACTAGGTTTAACGCAAAGTCCCTCACTTTGCGGAATCAAAGGTAACAGTAAAAACACCTAACATGCAAATTTTTCAACAAGTATTCGAGAAATTGTTAATATTGTTGTATGCTTTTCAGTTTCAAATACTTCCTACCATCCTTGTTGCTGCTAATGTCTTGCTCAGAACCAAGCATTATAAAACATTCTTACTCGGTTAACAACCCTCAAAAGAATCTAAAATTAGAAGGAACACTCTATGGTTTGGAAGAAATGGATCACTACAATACCCTACAATTAAGCACTATTGAGCATGAGTTAGTGGATAACACCAGTGCCAAAGCCAAAATAACGGGAGTAGTCGTTGGATTCTCTAGTAATAGTGCCCTAATCAAGGGGGATAAAGATTATTTTTTTATTGAAATTGAAGAACCTTTAACCCTTCCCAAGGAAAGTTTAGGAAAAGAATGTCTTTTTCAAGGTTTGGCTCAAATGAGAGATAGCTCTGAGATGAGCAGTGAAATAAAAGCTCTTAATCCGAACAAAAAGAGATATTTGCATTTCACTGTATCCTCCATGATAGTATTGAAATGAATGCGATTTTAAACATAGACTTCTCCAAAATCAGTAAAGCAGAACTTTTAGAGTACTGCTCCGTTCTTCATTCCAGTGGCAATGAATGGCAAAAAAACATTACCGATTTCGTACAAGAATGGTTCAATACAAATGACCAAATAGCCCTTAAAACCTCAGGAACAACAGGGAAATCTAAAAACATAGAAGTAGAAAAAAGCCGAATGAAAGTAAGTGCATCAATGACTGGTGAATACTTTCAATTACATAAAGGAAGCAAAGTACTTTTGGCTTTATCTCCCAATTTTATTGCTGGCAAAATGATGCTGGTAAGAGCCATTGAATTGCAATGGAATTTGTATGCTGTAGAGCCATCGGGTAATCCCTTAAAAGATTTGAAAATGGATTTTGACTTCACCGCTTTGGTCCCCAATCAATTGTACGAAATACTACAATCCAATGAGCGTAATGAACTCAAAAAAATACAGAAGGTATTGATTGGTGGAGGAAGTATATCTCCTGCCCTTCTAAAGGAAATTAGAGATTTCCCTAATCAATTCTACCAAAGCTATGGAATGACGGAAACCGTGAGTCATGTGGCGATTAAACAACTTTACCCTAATGAGCAGCTTACTTATCATGCTTTAAAAAATGTGAGCTTTCAATGCGATGAAAGAAACTGTTTAATTATTAACGCCCCTCACCTTTCACCTTCCCCCATTGTTACCAATGATATTGTTAAACTGATTTCTGAAACTGAAATGGAATGGTTGGGTCGCTATGATAATATCATAAACTCAGGAGGCATAAAAATCAATCCCGAAGAAGTAGAGCGAAAAATACAACATCTAATTGATACTCCTTTTATTGTATCTTCTATCAACGATGAAAAACTACAAAATAAATTGATCTTATTAGTGGAAGGAAATACAAACATTCATCTTGAAACAATCAATCAACATCTTTCCAAATTCGAAAAAATAAAGGAAGTACGTTTGAATTGCTCTTTTGAAAGAACCAATAGCGGTAAAATCAAAAGGCCCAATTAATTTTGGGCACCCGCGAGGGGTGCCCAAAACAAATAAATTTAGTAGCTTCGTTCAAACCATTTTATAGTATATTTTGTTATTCAATTCATTTGAGTTTGTAGTCTTTTTACCCATTGTATTTGCACTTTACTGGTTTGTGGTAAACCAATCGTTAAAGTGGCAAAATGCTTTGTTGTTAGTAGCAAGCTACGTGTTTTATGGTTGGTGGAGCTGGAAATTCCTTTTACTCTTAATGCTTAGTACTTCCTTAGATTTTTTCTACGGATTTTCTGTAGCCTCAGTGGATAAAAGAAAAGCCCGACTTTATTTATTGCTGAGCGTGATTAACAATCTTGGAATTCTGGCCGTGTTCAAATATTACAATTTTTTTATTGCTGAAACACATCAATTCCTGGAGATGATGGGCTTAAATGCTAGTCCGCTTGTACTTGAAATCGCACTTCCTGTAGGTATTTCTTTTTATACATTTCATGGTATGTCGTATGTTTTCGACATTTATAGAGGCATTCAAAAACCAGTGCGAAACGTAGTGGATTATGCTGTTTTTGTAGGATTCTTTCCTTTGCTGGTAGCTGGTCCTATAGAAAGAGCCAACCATCTTTTACCACAAATTCAAAAATCGAGAATTTTTAATATCTCTCAAGCGAATGAAGGGGTAAAATTGATTTTGTGGGGATTATTTAAAAAGGTAGTCATTGCCGATTCATTAGCTGTTATCGTAAATAGTATTTTCGAAAATTATCAGGATCACAACGCCTTTGCATTGATTATTGGAGCTATTGGTTTTAGTTTTCAAATTTATGGTGACTTTAGTGGTTACTCTGATATTGCTATTGGAACAGCTAAATTGTTTGGTTTCGAATTGCTGAGCAATTTTAAGTTTCCTTATTTCTCAAGGAATATTATTGAGTTTTGGAAAAGATGGCATATTTCTCTTACGTCTTGGTTTCGCGATTATTTATATCTGCCCTTGGGTGGATCAAAAAAAGGAAATGGTACTACTTTAAGAAATATCGTTTTGGTTTTTTTACTCAGCGGATTATGGCATGGAGCCAATATGAAATTCATTTTTTGGGGACTCTTACACGCATCGGCTTATCTCCTGTTCCGTTGGTTTCAAAAAGGATCAAAAACACCCGATCATATTATTGGATACCACTCTAAACTTCCCTCCATAAAAGAATTGTTTCAAGTACTCATCACTTTTAGTTTTGTAACTTTTGCATGGATTTTCTTTAGAGCGCCTAACCTTGAAGTAGCAAGTAATTATTGTAAAAAAATATTTAATGGATTAATTTTCCATCCGGCACAATTCCTCGAAATACCAGTTGGCTTAAGCATTTTTGAATTCATCATCGTTTTTGTTTTAATGGATTGGTGGTTCAGAAAAGACAGCAGAAGTTTAAGAACATCTTCCGTAAAATATTTGAACTACGCTATCTATATTGTGATGGCAAGCATGGTGCTTACTCACTTGAATTTTTTCGTGAATCATAAAGAAGTCGAATTTATTTATTTTCAATTCTGATGAAAAAATTTTTACGAAAATTCCTTTTGATCATTGGTTCGGTAATACTGATCAATTTATTACTAGGTCTTATTCGGTTAATGGTTGATGACAGAAATATTCCCTACATCATTAATCAAAAAGAAAACACCATGGTGTTGGATTATGAAAAGAAAGAAAGCTTCTATTCTGAAAAACAATTTGCAGTAAGTAATTTATCGAGAGATACTTTGTATTCTATCACCAAAACAAGAGATGCTTACGGATTTAGCAATGCTATGGAAAACAAAAATCCTGAATTATTATTTATTGGTGACAGCTATTTTTACGATACACATATTTCTACCAATGAAGGATTACAGGCTTCATGTAACAAAATGTTAGGGGGAAATATCTCATACAACTTAGGCTCTGTTGACAACAGTAATTTCAAAGTATATAATGAATTGCTGCAAGCTAAATACATTACGAAACCAAAGGTTATTGTAATGGAAATTCTGGAAGAATATTTACACACCTGGCTCGATTTAAAAAATCAAATTGAAAACAACAGCATCAAAACCCAAAATGTGAATTATTATGGATTGGATTTGGTTTTTGGAAATAACTTCAGCAATTGGAAAGATTCTAAAATATTTCCCGACAACAGAACTTTAAAAAGTGGTATTTCACGTGAAATTGATGGCGAAACAATACACTTTTTAAGGGGAACTCAGAAAAAATTCTCTGCGAATGAAATTGATTCTTTGGTAAAAGTTTTAAAATATGTTCAACAACATTTCGAAAAACAAAACACAAAAATAATTTTTATTCTCGTGCCCAATAAAGAAAGTCTTTATCCTAATTTATTTGGTAAATCTCAGTTTGAAGAGATTCAGAAATCATGGGAAAACAATAAAATAAAACACATCAACCTCTTCTCTTATTTTTGGCAAAATCCTTTTCAATACTATTTCAAAGGCGATACACACTGGAATAAAAACGCAACAGATTTGCTATTGCGCAAATTATATGAGTTGGAGGAGATAAAATCGTTAGAAAGAAAAGATATACTACAATGAAAAAGTATCTATTGAAATTTCTAATCCTCTTTTTGTTGTGTTTGTTACCTAACATCATTATTGGTTTTGTTCGCATTTATTTCGGTGATGAAAATATTGCTTACCTCAAAAACAAAAAACAAAATCACTTGGTGTACAATTTCGAAGAACAGGATTCTTTTACAAAAATTAAAACTTATGCCATTACCGATTTATCAAGAGATACTTTAGGTGAAGTAAATCTGACTTACGATTATTTTGGTTTCACCAATCAAACAGAAAACAACAAACCTGAAATACTTTTTATTGGTGATAGTTTTTTTAGAAATATCATCAACCCTACCGATTCCAGCATTCAAGCCCGGGGAAATAACATTTTAAAAAGAAATGCATGCTACAACATAGGATCCAGCGGCAACAGCACCTTTAAAGTTTACAACGAATTATTAGAAAGAGAATATTTACATAAACCTAAAATCATTGTACTTGAAATTGTAGAGCGTTATTTAACGGATTGGTTAGATTTAAAAAATCAATTAGAAAATTCATTAACTAAAACCAATAGGGGAAATTTTGGATTGGATTTTGTTTTTGGAAACAACTTCTATGATTTCGGAAATTTCAAGACTCATTCCCCTACCAAAGATTTACATCAGGGAACTCCACACTATATCAACAAAAGAAAAGTTTACTTTTTAAAAGACCAGCTGAGTCATTTGAACAAAAATCAAATAGATTCCTTAATCATCAATTTAAAATACGCTCATGATTTTTTTAAAAAAGAGAATATTAAAATCCATTTTGTAATTGTTCCCGATAAAGAAAGTGTATATCCAAAAATGTATGGAGTATCACAATTAAGCGAAATTCAAAAACATATAAAAGAAAACAATTTACCATTTATTGATTTATATTCTGAATTCATTAAAGATCCTTTACAATTTTACGTTGATGGTGATACACACTGGAACAACAGGGGTATTGCTTTGTTTTTTGATCTGTTAAAGGAAAAAGGTATTTTCAAACTCTAGTTAAACAACATGAATAGTTTAAAGCCCTTTCTTTTTTTTGCTATACTTCCTTTGGTTATTTTAACAAGAAGTTACGAATGTTTAGATCCGTTTTGGACTACCCGGTATCTCGCCCTATCTCTAGGCACAACAGTTTTAGGTATTGTATTTTACCTTTCTTCAAAAAAAATTAAACTCTCCCTTTTTCATTGGCTATTTACATCATTTGTTGTTTTCTCCTGCACTTCTACTTACTGGAGCATCAATGCTGCGGAAGGAATTTTTGAAAATCAGAATTTAATGGTTGGCTTACTTTTTAGTGTGGTATTATTCAGTACTATTCAAGAAGATTTTCGAGAAGACATCCTCCTCAAATCTATGTTAATTTCCATCATCATTGTAGAGTTGTATGCAGTCTACACTTTAGTTGAATTACTAAAAACCAAGTTTACTTCTTTTCAGGGAATTTATTCCATCACAGGAAATTTCGGGCATAAAAATTTACTGAGCTGTTTCCTTGCTGCATCTTTACCCTTTTCTATTTGGAGTTTATTGCAAATGAAAGGTACCTGGAAAACTATTTCAGCATTCTGTATTTCATTCGCTCTTTTCTTCATTATCCTTTTACAATCTCGTTCCACCTGGTTGGGTATTGTAGCATTTTTTCTATTTGCAGTGCTTGCATTAATTTACCTGAAAAAATTAAAAGACCTAAGTTCTGCTATTAAAACATTAAAAAAAGAATTGCTCATCATCATTACTATTCCTGTGATATTACTAATAGGTATTTTCAACGCAAAACCTTTTTTATTCAGCGCGAGTTCCGATCATTTACAAAGTGTAGTACAGCAATCACAAAACGATAAAAGCACGCATAGCACAAGTATTTATGAAAGATATTTTCTTTGGAACAACACCAAAGAAATGATCAAAGAATATCCTATTGCGGGTGTAGGTGCAGGATCGTGGAAATATTATTTCCCTAAATATGGCGTAGCCGGTTCGCGCGCTGAAGAAGGCTTTACTATATTTCAACGTCCGCACAACGATTATCTCTGGGTTCTTTCTGAACTAGGAATTATTGGCTTCTCCCTCCTGCTATTCATTATTGTTTTTTTAGTGAGTACTATATGGAAAGCACTTCGTTCATCAGAAGATTTTATCTTAAAAAGAAAAATCATTCTCCTTTCCGGAACATTGATCGTTTTGGGAATTGACTCCATTTTCTCCTTTCCGAAAGAAAGAGCAGAAATACTGGTGTTATTGCTCACTACTATAGTGGTGTTACTACACTTGAGTAAAGTTAAAACACATTCTTTTTCATATAAATTTACTTTGCCCATTATAGCTATTTTAATTTTCGCCTCCTTCTCCAATTACAAAAGAGTACAAGGAGAAAAGCTATCTCTTAAAATGATTAACGCACATAGCAGAGGTAAACTGGAACCACTGAGTGATTGGAGCAACGAAGCAGAAAGCTTTGTGTACAACAACGATCCTTTTCTTTCGCCTTGCACCTGGTATTCAGGATTAAGTTATTACCAACAGGGCGACTTTAAAATGGCAGCAAATGAATTTAAAAAATCAATTGAAATTCATCCTTATCATTTACACTCATTAAATAATTTAGCGGGGACTTATGTACAGTTAGGTGATTTGCAATCAGCCGAAAAATATTATTTAGAGGCATTGAAAATATCTCCTTTTTATGATGAACCCTTAATTAATTTAGGTTCTATTTATTTCAACAACAAAGAATACAACAAGGCATTTGAAACTCTAAAAAAATGTTCGGTAAATAGCACGCACATCAACTACCATCGTAACATCAATGCTATATTTCCATTAATATTGGAAGAAAAACTAAAAAATAAAAATTTGAAAAAAGAAGATCGCTTGAAGTACGAAGAGGCCATAAAAAATCCCGACAAATTAATTGAATTATTCAAAGAATTCGTCGGGAAATAATTTGCTATTTCACCACTACAAAAGAAGTCGTAACCGGTGTTGATCCATTGATATAATTCACAAAATACATTCCTGCACTCCATTCACTTACATTTAAAGTGAATTTACTTCCACTACCTGAATTGTAAGGATAGTTCATCACCTCTTCACCTATTGAATTGTATATATATATATAACTCAAGTGCTGAGTAGTTGGTATTACAATAGTCAATTGGCTAACTGCCGGATTAGGATAAACGCCCAACGCTTCATTTGTTGTTGGTTTCTGAATACTTGTCAAAATATCAAAACTTCCACCAGAAGTGGTAAGCGCTAAAGCATTGTTATCATCATCGTTAACAAAAACAGGCACCGATCCATTGGCAATACCTTTGATCTTCATCGTGTATTGTCCGTTAGGAACCTGAATAAATTCAAAATACAAATTGGCATTTAAGGTATCTGTTGCAATGGTGTCGTTATTATTATCAATTAAATAAATAATATCTCCTTCCACTAAATCTGTTACTGTACCTGAAATAACATTTCCAGAAGCATCTACTAAAAGAGCTGAATTTTTTTGAAGAGTAGTATAACCCGATAAAGTTAATTGATAATCACCCAAGAAAGCATCTGCCGGAATAGTGAACTCAGCAGTTAAAGTAGTATCATCAATTACAGAAATATTGGTTCCGCTAAAATGCGTTGGATTGTTTAACAGGTAGCCATTTTGAAAAGAATATTCAACATTACTTACTCCCGAAGTAAACGAAGTATTTTTACCTATTACCGTTAAAACAAAAGACTCTCCTTTGGTCGCCACAGTTTTTGATACCGATTTAATGGATTCAACAACAGCTGTTATTAAAAATGAACTGTACTTCATTAAAGGAGTTCCATTATTATTTAATGCCACATCATAATAACCCAGGGGTGCATTCGCCGGAATAGAGAATGTGGCTGTTACCGATGTATTAGAATTAATCACAATATTAGAACCTGTGTATATGGTTGGAGACCCACTGTTATAAATCAATTGAACATTCGATACTCCACTTTGAAAATCGGTATTTAACCCCACTATCGTAACATTAAGCGTATTGTTTCTCTCGGATGAGGAAGGACTAATAGAAGAAAGTGCAGAATTATTCTGACTCGTTACCTGAAAGGCATTCGATTTGGTAATGATCTCGCTGTTACTATTCACTTCAACTTGATAATAACCAAAAGGTGCATCTATAGGAATCGTAAAATCTGCCGTTAAACTGGTATTGGAATTTACTACGATATTTGTTCCTACGTAAGTAGTAGACGAGCCACTACTATATTTTAATTGCACAGAAGCTACTCCCCCAATTTGAAAGCTGGTATTTAACCCAACCAATGAAACACTAAGTGATTGATTTCTTCCTGATGACGAAGGACTAACAGAAGAAATTTGGGGTGCATTTGGATAAATTACTTCAAATGAATTTGATTTGGTAAGTAACTGACTATTCGTGTTTACTTCAAGATTATAAAAACCTAAAGGTGCATTAGATGGAATGGTAAAAGATGCAGAAGCTTCGGTCTCCGATGTAATTTGAATATTAGAACCTATATAAGTGGTGGGTGAACCATTACCATACAATAATTTTATTGACGAAACTCCCCCGCTTTGAAAACTTGTGTTGGCACCAACAATTGATACAGTAAGAGTATTATTTACTGTAGATGTAGAAGGACTAATAGAGGCAATTGATGGAGCGCTGCTGAGTATTTCAAAAGAATTCAGTTTAGAGATTAAAGTATTATTGCTATAAACCTCTACACGATAAAAACCTGTAGCCGCATACGCAGGAATGGCAAAACCCGCATCTAGCGTTGTATCTGAAGCTACCGTTACACTGGCTGCCGTGTAGAAAGTTCCTGAACCGGCTCCATAAATTAATTTTACTGAAGTTACTCCCGCATTGAAGGTAGTATTTTGCCCCACAATGGTAATCGTTAATGATTGACCTTGTTGAGTTGAATTAGGAGTTAATGAGCTTATACTTTGCGCATAACTAGTGGCAAATAAACACAACACACCTAGGAAAAGTAGTAGTTTTTTAGACATAAAAATCTGTTTAGTTCCACTAAAATATAAATAAAAGGGAAATTAGCAATATTAATTTACCGCTTCGGCGAACTGGTAGTCGTATAACCTTTTGTAATAGCCTTCTTTCAACAACAACAACTCATCATGAGTACCTTCTTCCATAATTTGTCCTTTGTCTAAAACAATAATTTTATCGCATCTTTTAATCGTTGATAAACGATGTGCAATAATGATGGAGGTTCTTCCTTCTGTTAATTTCAAAATAGCTTTCTGAATCAATAATTCCGATTCGGTATCGATAGAAGAGGTTGCTTCATCCAATATCAAAACTTTAGGATTGTAAACGTAAGCCCTTAAGAATGCCAATAGCTGTCGCTGACCCACCGATAACATCGCACCACGTTCCCTCACACTATAATCGTATGCTCCTGGTAATTTTGAAATAAATTCATCTACTCCAATCATCTTAGCCGCTTTAATCACCTCTTCTCTACTTATATTATTATTACCCAATGTAATATTGCCGTAAATACTATCATCGAAAAGAAAAACATCTTGCAGAACTACAGCGATATTTTTTCTTAACTCTTCCAATTTAAAATCATTGATATTCACTCCCTCCAACAACACTTCCCCTTTGTCTATTTCATAGAATCTTCCCAACACATTAATGATAGATGTTTTTCCGGCTCCTGTCGCACCAACCAAGGCAATACTTTGCCCCTCTTTAACATCAAAACTAATTCCTCTTAAAACCGGATGATTGGGAACATAAGAAAAATGCACCTCTTTAAATTCTATATTTCCTTTAAATACATTGCTATCGTTATGACCTGTATCGGCAATATTTTCGTTGGTATCTAATATTTTAAAAACTCTATCACTAGCCACCATTCCCATTTGTAAAGAATTGAAACGATCGGCTAACTGACGAATTGGTCGGTAAATTAAATAGGTATACATTACAAAAGCCTCAATCGGTACATTCACATTGTTATAATCTACCGCTTCAATAACTCCATACCAAATAATCAGCGACAAAGAGCAAGCCGATAAAACTTCCACCAAAGGAAAGAAAATGGAGTTGGCCCACACTGTTTTAATCCAACCCTCAGAATGTGCTTTGTTCACTTTATCAAACTTTTTCATTTCCACTTCTTCCCTGTTGAAAAGTTGCACAATAGTCATTCCGGTAACATGCTCCTGGATAAAAGTGTTGATACGCGCTACTTCTACACGAACCTCCTGAAAGGCTTTTTTAATAATCTTAGAAAAAATGCTGGTGCTCCACAACAAAATCGGAATAGGAATCAGTGTAAAAAGAGTTAACATAGGATCCATCCAAAACATAAATGCCAACGCCACTAGTAACTGAACAATATCACTTACAATCATTAAAACACCATCAGAAAAAATTTCGGAAATAGATTGAATATCTGATGTTACTCTGGTAACCAAAGCACCCACCGGAGAATTATCGAAAAATTTATTCTTGAAACCTAAAACTTTTGCAAACAACTCTTTTCGAATATCCAGAATAACATGTTGCCCTAGCCAAGAAGTACAATAAGACTGAAAAAACTGAATAATAGTATGCAAAAGCACCACACCAATAGTTAAAAACATTAAGTTTTGTAAACCTCCCGAATCTCCTTTTTTCACGTAATCATTCAACCCTTGCTGAATCAAAATAATTCTATAAGGCGCCAAAAAAGCCAGTGTTATAGTAATCACACCCGTAAAAATGAAAACTTTACGGTAAGGACGAGAATACTTTAAAACTCTTTTAAGTAATCGAAAATCTATTGCTTTCCCGGTAACTTCTGACATTGCGCAAATATAAGGAATGTTTATCTTTGCTCAATGGCTCGAATAGTAGTTGGCATGTCGGGAGGTGTAGACTCCAGTGTAGCAGCGTATCTTCTCAAAAAAGAAGGTCACGAGGTAATCGGCATGTTCATGAAAAACTGGCATGATGAATCGGTTACTATCAGCAATGATTGTCCGTGGCTAGAAGACAGCACCGATGCCTTATTAGTAGCCAATAAACTAGGGATTCCTTTTCACACCATAGATTTCAGTAAGGAGTATTTCGAACGGATTGTAAATTATATGTTTAAGGAATATGAAGCCGGACGAACCCCCAACCCTGATGTACTTTGCAACAGAGAAATCAAATTCGATGTTTTTTTTAAAAAAGCATTGGAGTTAAATGCTGATTTTGTAGCGACCGGACATTATTGTCAGCGTGAAGAATATCTGGAAAACGGTACAAAAAAATACAAACTCATTGCGGGTGCCGACCCTAATAAAGATCAAAGTTATTTCTTATGTCAAATTAGTGAAGAGCAATTATCAAAAGCCCTTTTTCCTATTGGTCATTTACTAAAACCAGAAGTAAGGAAAATTGCGGAAGAACAAAACCTCATTACCGCAAATAAAAAAGATTCGCAAGGATTGTGTTTTATCGGTAAAGTAAAATTACCCGAATTTTTACAACAAAAACTAAAAGCTAAAAAAGGAAAGGCTTACGAAATACCTGCTGATGCTGCAATATATAAAACAACAGATTTAGAAAATCAAAGCTCTAATTTCGAATATTCTGAAAAGGATGGAATTTATAAAGGAGAGCATGAGGGAGCGCATTTCTATACTATCGGACAACGAAAAGGTATTGGCATTGGCGGAAGTCCCCTACCCTTATTTGTTATTAAAACCGACACCCTAAAAAACATTGTGTATTTAGGGCAAGGAGAAAACCATCCTGGTTTATTTCGCAAAGGATTAAAAATAAAAACAAACGATATTCATTGGATCAATCCTTCTCATGCCATGCAAGTGGGTGAAGAAAGAAAATACGATGTTCGCATTCGATACCGTCAGGATCTAACCCCTGCCTTTTTGATCCTGAAAGAAGGCGGACTCTATCTTAAATTCGATGAAGCACAAAGAGCAGTAGCAGCAGGGCAGTTTGCCGCGTGGTATGATGGAAATGTGTTGATGGGTTCGGGGGTGATTGAATAGAATTTCTACTTATTCAACTCCACCTCACACATTACCGGATAATGATCCGATAAATTCCGATGAATAGTTTTGTAATTGAAAGACGAAATTTTCTCATCGTGTAAAATATAATCAATACGAAGTAAGGGCAATTTCCCGGCATAAGTTTTTCCGTATCCCGATCCACTCTCTACAAAAGCATCTTCTAATTTTTCCGTTAATTCATGATAGGCATAAGAAGATGCCGGATCATTCATATCAGCACATACCATTACTTTATGCGGAGACATTTTAATTAACTTACTCAAAGTGTCAATTTCTTTTGCCTTCTCTTCGTAAGCTACTTCAAAACGTTTTAACAGGCTTAACGATTGTTCAGTAGAAGGAACAGAATTACTATCTAAAACCACATCAAAAACCTTTCTTTCGTCATGTGAAAAACGAAAAGAACGCAAATGCACGTTGAATACACGAAGTGTATCATTGTTAATTTTAATATCACAATAAGTAGCAAAAGGATAAGCAGGGTCGAAATAATATGTTTTTTTATTTACAATAGGGTAAGTAGAAAAAGTAAGCAATCCCCAACGTGTATCATTGTAAAAACTTCCCATTTCATTCCAGTAATAATATTTTTTTTTCTTTGAGTTAGCCAGTTGAGAAATAACATCGAATTTTTTAGATTCTCTGCTATAAAACTCTTGAAAACAAACAATATCAATAGCTTCATGATCGATCATTTCACAAATACTATCTTTCACTACCGGCCTTTTTTCTATTTGCTCATAGTAATCAAATAACCTGCAATTAAACGACATCACCCTCACTCCTTTTTTGGACTCTTCACCCGAAAAATCGATTTGAATAGTATGTGAAATGGTTGGGATACTAACCACTAATAGGGAAGCCGACAATAACACTAAATAACTCTTCGCGAAAATCCAAACGATTACAAAAACAAAATTCACCACCACCATCAAAGGAAAAAGCAAACCACTGGCAGCTATCACCCATGAATCGGCAGGCGACACACTGGAAGCCGCCAGCGTAAGAACCATAGGAATTGCCGCAATGATATTGATGATGAAAAATGTTATTTTAAGAATCAGTTTAAACATTACATTTTACTTGATTTATGTAAGATATCCTTTTCTTCCTGAGTTAACGAATCATAACCGGAGCGACTTATTTTATCGAGAATTTCATCTACTTTTTCCTGAAGCCTTTTTTTGGTGTAGTTGTAATCTTCATCCTTCATTTTTCTCACTTTAGAATGAGAAATATATAAATCGGATTTGGGTTTGAATATGCCGAAAAATTTATCGAGGAATTTTGTGAATCCCTTGGTAACATCTGTGCCATGAAGGTATTTACGAGCAAAGAAAAAACCAAAAGCAGCACCAGCTATATGCGCTAAATGACCACCTAAATTTTCTCCGCCAGACCCAATAGAAACCAAATCAAGAAAGAATATTATCAAACCAAAATATCTTAATTCAATAGGCAATATGCCAAACAAATGAACTTTTGTTAAAGGAGAATAAGTACATACGGCAATGGTTAAGGCCATCACTGCTGCCGATGCCCCTAAGGCGATACTGTTGGTATCCTTAAAAACAGGTAAAAGCAAAACCGAAATAATTAAAAATACACCACCACTCAAACCTCCTAACAAGTAAACCGACAATACTTTCTTTTCTCCAAAAAATTGAATGAACATTTGTCCCATAAAATAAAGCATCAACATATTGAACAAGATGTGCCATAAATCAACATGCGTAAACATATGGGTGATAATCGACCAGGGCTGAAGCATTAACTTCACTAAAGCCGTATTCAGCATAAATGTTTCTTGAATAAAAAGTATTGACTCTATTTGAAATAGTCGAGCTATTATTCTTACCAATAACAAAGCTGCAAAAACTGCTGCATTCACATAAATAAGGCGAATCACAATATTGCTCTTTTTAAAATTTGCTTTTATATCATCAATAATACCGGGCATAACTTATAAAATTGTTGTCCTTTTCCAATAATAAACAGTAATAAAACCAATTAAAGCCCCCCCTACATGAGCAAAGTGAGCTACATTATCTCCACTAAAATTAGCAACTCCGCTATATAATTCAAAAACACCATACAACACCACAAAATACTTTGCTTTAATTGGAATGGGTAACATAATCATTATCATTTCGGCATTTGGAAAAAGCATACCGAAAGCGGCTAATAAGCCAAAAATACAACCAGAGGCTCCAACCATAGGAACATCAAAATTGCTAAGCTGAACAATCAACCCCTCTATACCAGAATCTGAATGCCCCACAAATTGATAATGATTTACTCCCAATTGTAGAAATGCAGCACCAAATCCCGAAGCCAAATAAAGAAACAAGAATTTCTTTGGACCTAATCTTTCTTCTAACGGACTACCAAACATATATAAACCCAACATGTTTGAAAAAATATGCATGATACCCAATCCATCACCACCATCAAACAAAGAAGCATGCATAAACATATGCGTAATCAATTGAAACGGACGGAAAGAATCAAATCCAAAATAATGTAAACCCAACTCCCAATTTAAATCAATAACTTCTTTGTAAATAAGCACATTGGTTATTACAAACATTGTAATATTAATGAGTAACAAATTCTTAGTAATAGGTGGTAAATGACGATTAAACATACTACTCAAATTTATCCATTAATTCATTGCTATCGATATTCCACAAAACGGTATTTCCGTTAGGATCAACGGTTGGTTTTTCACACAAAAACAATTCGCTCACCAGCATTTGCATTTCTTCGAGAGCTAATTTTTGTCCGGATTTAATCGACGTTTGATTCGCCAACGACTTCGCTAAATTTTCGTGTCGGTTTAACTTCTCACTCTGATGCATTTTAAATTCTTCCAGTAAGCCTTCTACCAATTCTTTAGGCTGACTATCTTTTATATCTGCTGGTAATCCATTCACCACATAAGTACTTTTACCAAACGGAGTAAGATCGAATCCTAAATTTTTGAAATCACCTTCTAAATCTTTCATCAACTCATAATCGGCAGGATTCAATTCTATAGATTCGGGAAAAAGAATTTGCTGAGAAACTCCTTTACTATTCAATAATACATCGCTGAAATATTCAAACAAAATTCTTTTGTGTGCACGATGCTGATCGATAATTAAAATACCTTCTCCAAAAGAAGAAATAATGTATTTGTTGCGCAATTGATGTACAAAAGTGGCTTCTTCATTTTTTTGCTGAAACATCGTTTCTGAGTCAGCACTCCTAATCGTTTCAGGCACTTTGTACAATTCTTCCCATTGCTGCTTCACATTCTTATGTTGCACAGGATTCCTTTCCTGAAAAGGATTGTAAGAAGAATCAACTTTTATTTTAGGAGCCTGAATAATATCACCCACTCTCAAATCGGGAGCATTATCAAACAAAGTTTCTCTTTCAAAATCGAGCGATGGCGCCACACTATATTTACTTAAAGCCTGCTTAACAGTAGCTTTTATAATCATATACACCGAACGTTCATCTTCAAATTTAATTTCGGTTTTGGTAGGATGAATATTAATATCAATCGATGAAGGATCAACTTCCAAATGAATGAAATAGGATGGATAAGAATCTCCCGCCAATAACTCTTCATAAGCCGCACTTACTGCATGATTCAAGTAATTGCTTTTAATGAACCTACCATTCACAAAAAAAAATTGCTCGCCTCGTGTTTTTTTAGCGAATTCGGGTTTACCAATAAACCCTGAAACTTTAACTATAGTATTATTCTCCTCTTCCACCGGCACCAACTTTTGGTTGTATGCCGTTCCCATCACCGCCACAATTCTTTGTCGGAATGTACCTCTCTCCAAATGATAAATCTCATCATCGTTATTGTAATACGAAAAACCAATTTCAGGATGAATCAAGGCCACCCTTTGAAATTCATCAATGATATGTTTGGTTTCTACAGAATCAGATTTTAGAAATTTTCTTCGCGCCGGAACATTGTAAAACAGGTTTTTCACACTCATACTGGTTCCTTCAGCAGTAGCACATGGTTCCTGATCGATGAACTGACTTCCTTCCATACGAATATGAACACCGAGTTCCTTATCGTGTAAACGGGTTTTCAAATCTATATGTGCAATAGCGGCAATAGAAGCCAAAGCTTCTCCTCTAAAACCTTTGGTAAGAATGCAAAAAAGATCTTCGGCCTTATTTATTTTGGAAGTAGCATGACGTTCAAAACTCATTCGCGCATCGGTATCACTCATCCCCTTTCCATTATCGATCACCTGAATCAAGGTTTTGCCCGCATCCTTAATAATCATTTGAACTTGTGTTGCGCCACTATCTATTGCATTTTCGAGTAATTCTTTCACTACCGAAGCCGGCCTCTGCACTACCTCACCCGCCGCTATTTGATTGGCCACTGAATCGGGTAATAATTTTATGATATCTGACATGTAGCGAAAATACCAATAAATAGGCAAAAGCAGCCAATTATAAGTCGTTCTGGTTTTGAAAAAATGTTAACAGGTTATTCACTTTTTTGGCAAGTGGCTATTCCCTATCTTTGCCCCGCAATGAATCAATACAAAAAAGTAGCTTTTTATACCTTGGGATGTAAACTGAATTTTTCGGAAACATCTACCATTGCCCGTGGCTTTGAGAAAGGTGGATATGCGAAAGTGGAATTTGATGAACATGCTGATATATATATCATCAACACTTGTTCGGTGACCGATAATGCCGACAAAAAATGCAAGCAAATTGTTAAGAAAGCCAGAAAACAAAATCCCGATGCTTTTGTTGCTATTATTGGTTGTTATGCCCAGTTAAAACCACAAGAAATTGCAGCAATCGAGGGGGTAAGCTTGGTTTTAGGTGCCAATGAGAAATTCAATATTCTGGAGCATGTGGAGAATATCGACAAAGAAGTGAATACCAAAATATTTGAGGGAGAAATTTCTGAGGTAAATATTTTTCATCCTTCCTACTCTTACGGAGATAGAACCAGAACATTTTTAAAAGTACAGGATGGTTGTGACTATTCTTGCGCCTTTTGTACTATTCCTTTAGCAAGAGGTAAAAGCAGAAGCAACAGCATTGCCGAAACCATGAAAGTAGCTAAAGAGGTTGCTGAAAGCGACGCCAGAGAAATTGTTTTAACAGGTGTAAATATTGGAGATTTCGGAAGATATAATGGTGAGAGTTTTTTTGGTTTGGTAAAAGAATTAGATCAATTAGAAGGAGTAGATAGAATAAGAATTTCATCAATTGAACCCAATTTACTCACTTCTGAAATCATTGATTTTGTATCCACTTCAAAAAGATTTGTACCTCATTTCCATGTTCCCTTACAATCGGGATCACCTGAAATATTGAAACAAATGCGTCGCCGCTACAAAAGAGAAGTGTATAGCGATCGCGTAGAAAACATAAAAAAAACAATGCCTCATTGCTGTATAGGCGTAGATGTAATAGTTGGATTTCCAGGTGAAACAGATGACTTGTTTTTAGAGACTTACAATTTCCTACATGAATTAGATATTTCTTATTTGCATGTATTCACCTACAGCGAACGCGATAACACACATGCTATTTCAATGGGCGGAGTGGTAAACGCACAAGACCGAGCAAAGAGAAGTAAAATGCTGCACATTCTTTCAGATAAAAAAAGAAGAGCTTTTTATGAGCAAAATATCAATACCAAAGCAAAAGTATTATTTGAAACTGAACGCGATGGCGATTTCATGTATGGCTTTACTGAGAATTATGTGAAAGTAAAAACACCTTACAATGAAGCCTTGGCCAATCAGATTGTTTCGATTCAGCTTACTGAAATTGATAGAGACGGTGTGATGAAATGTGAGTTATCAGCGTAAAGTCGAATTGCTTTACTTAATCAATTTCAAAGTCATGTGAATATCCTTTTTCGGGCGATTGTTTGCATCACATTCCAGAGCGGCAATTTTATCTACTACTTCGAGACCTGAAATCACTTCTCCAAATACGGTATATTGTCCATCTAAATGTGGTGTACCACCAATAGTACTATATATTCTCTTTTGTTCAGGAGTATAAGTCATGTGCGGTGTTATTGCAAAAACAGAATCAATCGACGGTGTTATTTTATCGGAAAGGATTTTTAAACTATCTGCATTTCTGCTCATTTGATTTCGAATAAAGGCAGTTTTAAAAGCACTGTTTTGAGGCTGACTAATTAGATTTCTGAAAATGCCTTGTTTAATTGCCTGGTTGTTTCTCTGCTCCATCATTGTTAAAACTGAATCGGTATATTTCTCACCTTGTACGATGTAAAACTGACACCCTGATGACGCTCTGGATGGATTAACATTATCCCCCATACGAGCAGCGGCCAAAGCACCTTTTTTATGAATAAAATTGGCATTAAACTCTGCAGGAATAGTGTACCCTACTTCACCTGTACCCAACATTGCTCCTGGCGCAGCTGTTTTAGAATTAGGATCTCCACCCTGAATCATAAAGTTGGGAATTACACGATGAAATAAAGTACCATTAATCGTTCCTTCTTTTACCAGCTTAATAAAATTATCGCGGTGCAATGGAGTTTCATTGTAAAGTATCACTTTAATATCTCCCAAATCAGTATGAATTAAAACTTTGGTTTGTTCAGAATTAGAAACTGTTTTTCCCTTTTTGAAGGAAACAAAATGAAACGCACAAATCAATAATGTAGCTGAGAATAAAAACACAGCTGAACACTGAATCATTTTTTGCTTATTCAACAAAATTAGTTCTATTTAAAAAGTTAAAAAATCTCTTTCTCAAATCAGCAGAAATCAAAATAGTTAAAGCAATGGATAATCCAAAATAAAACAAAATGCAATAAAGAATAAACATGTCTAAATGCATTTCATCTTTAATCCATTGTCCTGTTTTATCGCTTCCATAAAACAATATCACGTCATAATACATTTTTCTCTGACGTAACATTTCATCAAATTTAATTTTCAAATCAATTTTTCTCTGATATAGCTCCTCATAATAGCGACTTTGTTTATCTTTTAGAGATTTCATGATTGAATCAAGTCGAAATATAGCAGCATCAATATTCACTTTCTCATCAAAATAAACCTGTTCTTTTAAGGTGTATTTTTCATGAATAATTGCGTGCGACTTAACTAATTGAATAAGTTTTGCCTCAATAAGACCTAGTCCATTTGTATCATTTTTAAAATCAATAAAATAAACAAATTCATACCTAATATCAGCCTCTTCCACAATATCTGTAACTCTATCTAAACTTATACTTTTTAAATTTTCAACTGCTTTCGGATTTACTTTTAAAAACTTTGCAGCGTTATCTTTTTCATTATTTAATAAAGCGGAAGTGAGTGGGAAAGTGAAATCATACAAAGAATTAAAATTCAAGTAGGAAGTACACCCATGAAGTTCAACTCTGTACTTGTAAATATTTGAATTTTGAAAAAACACATACACAGAAACAATAGTAAGAAGTACCGCACCAAGAATATACCATTTACCTCTTTGCAGCCAAATTCTTAAAAAAGAGATGAAAAATTTCATTATTTCAATTCCAATAATTTTCCTGTTACTTCTTTTGCTTTATCAGGCATGTTCAGCTGATTGTATATTTGCAATAATACACGCAAAACGTCTTGATCTTTCGGATTAATTTTTTCGGCAGTTTCTAAATAACTTAAAGCTTCTGTAGTTTTCTTCCTTTGCAGTACCGGATCTTTAATTTTATTGGCGTCTAAAATAAGAATACGTGCCAAACCATAATAGGAATCAACACTTGACGGATTTAATTTCAAAGCTTGTTCATAAGAACTATTCGCCAATGTAAATTCATTCATTTGCTCATAAATTTTGGCCATGTTTTCATACAATACAGCATCATCAGAACCTTTTTCTGAAATTCTCTTCATCTTGTCTAAAGCTTCTTTTGTTTTATGTGTTGAAAGCAATAACGAAACTTCCTCTTTCAACAAATCAACAATACTATCTCCCGGATTGAATAATTGCAACTTATGTATTGCCGTTGCTGTATCTCCTGTTTCAACAAAAGAACGCACCAAACATCTTTTGTAATCGGTTAAACTTTTTAATTGGTTGTATGAGCTATCTATCAATAAGTTGAAATAAGGAATCGAACGATCGTATTTTTTTGAGTAATAAGCTGCGTAAGCTACATTGTGATACACCGACAAATCCTGTAAATCTACACCAATGTGTTTTTTCAATTTTAAACACTCCTCAAACAAATCATAAGACTTTGAAAAAGTAGGCTCTTTATAATAAGTGATTGCGGTATTTTGATAAAGTATTGCCAATTGCGACATGGCATCTTTAACTTCCGATTCATAATACTTTGTTGGATCCTTTTCGAAATAAGTATAGTCGGCTTTTTTAGCAAGATCTAATAAATTTAATTTTACTAAACTATCTTTTTCAACGGAAGCCAGCATCAAATAGTTCTGACCTTTCAGTTTCCACAATTTATGAATGTCTTTTTCTTTTATTTTTTCACCGGCCGCCAATTTTTGATCAATTAATTCGGTAGCCTTATCCAACGACTTCTTTGCCATTTCATAATCTCCGGCATTATAAGCCAATTGAGCATCAGTAATATATTTTCCTTGCGAAAATGCTTGCGAAAAAACAAGCAACGAAAACATTAACAAAACCATCCTTTTCATTCTATCTTATTTTGTGATTTTAACTCCTATGATACAAACATCATCCACCTGTTCATAATTTCCTTTCCAAGCTTCAAATGCTTCTTCAATAATTTCTTTTTGTTTTTTCATCGGTTTATCCTGAACCGATTTCAATAACTCTCTGAACTTTTTGAATTTATATTTTTTACCCGTTGTTCCACCAAACTGATCGGTATATCCATCGGTGAACGTATATAAGGTATCTCCTTTCTCTAAACTAATTTCCTGCATGGTGAAAGGCTCTGTTTTTTCATCTACTAAATAACCCACCGGTTGTTTATTGGCACCAAACTCTAACAACTGATTATTACGCATAATCCAAAGTGGATTGTTCGCTCCTGCAAAATGTAGTTTATTGGTGTTTTTATCGAGCAAACACAAAGCTAAATCCATGCCATCCATTTGCTGATGCTGAACACCTTTTTGACGCAACGCATTAATAATTTTTGTACGCAAACGATTCAAAATCTCATCGGGCATTAACACATTATCTTCCACAATAATTTCATTCAAGAAACCAATACCCAACATACTCATGAATGCGCCCGGAACTCCATGACCAGTACAATCGGCAGCAACCCAAATAGCTTTATTATCATTGAAATAATGCGCCCAGTAGAAGTCACCTGAAACAACATCTTTAGGTTTAAGCATTACAAAGTATTCATGACTGATAGCATCCCAATGCTCATCGCTGGTTAGCAAAGCATTTTGAATTCGTTGAGCATAACGAATAGAAGACATGATTTCAGCATTCTTCTCTTCTACCATTTCCTTTTGTTTCTTAATAATTTTAGCGCTTTGTTGTTTCAAACGGAAATTGGTAAAAATTCCAATGGCCATAATTAAGGTAATAATAAAAGCACCTGTACTCAGGTATAGATACATATTCTGACGAGTATCTTTTTCTGCCTCTTCTAATTTTTCTACTTGTCGCCTTTGAGCAATAGCAGTGCTATCGGCAAATTTTTTCTTTTCGTAATCATGACGCAAATCTCTACGTGTAATCTCGTTAGAAATCTCTTCGCTTTTCAAACTGTCTCTGAAAGAATAGAACAACTGAATGTACTTATATGCCGAATCACTTTTACCTAATAGGCTATACGACTTATACAAACACTCACAGGCAGCTTGTTTAATTTTAGGGCCACCGTTATCCACAATAATACTATACCCTTCTCTACAGTTCAATACCGCATCTTTTACTTTTCCTTGTTCAAGCAAAGCATCTCCTACACCAATATGCGCTTCCGCAATTCCTTTCTGACTCTCAATTAACCTGGCCTTTTCAAGATATAAGCGGAAGAATTTTTCTGCCTGAGCGAAATCCCGTTCCTGCTGGTAAAAATTTCCAAGAATATTGTACGACTCACAAATACCAATTTCATCACCAATCTCCTCTGAAATTTTTAACCCCTGATTAAAATAACCAATGGCTATATCTGATTTTTTTTTGGTTTGATAAATCTCCCCCATATGTCGCAAACATTTCGACAACATCGCCTTATCGCCCATCGCCTCAATTAATTTTTTGGCTTTATTGTAGAAACCTAAAGCCGCAGAATCTTCCTTTTGATCCTTATATATCGAACCAATCGTCATGAACGAATTGGCCATACTTTGTTTATTCCCCAACTTCTCGTTTACTTTTAAAGAAGCATACTGGGCATCAATAGCATCAATATATTTACCTTGCTTATAGTAAACATTTCCAATACTCACATAAGCATTGGCAACGCCTCTAAGGTCACCTTTCTTTTCTCTGAATTTTAATGAATTTTTATAATGAACCAAAGCCTCAATATATTCTCCCTTATCATTGAAAACATTACCTATTTTCTCTTCCAGCAAAGCAATCTGGTCCATATCTTTTTTCTTATCGGCAAACTCAACAGCCTGATAATAATAATCGAGCGCCTTATTGTAATCTCCTTTCTTGGCATAGATTTGAGCAATATTACCAATTAACTTGGCTATTTCAACTTCATTTTTATCTCTTCTCGATAACATCAAAGCTCTCTCATAATTAACCAATGAAGAATCATATTTTGAAATGCTGTAATAATAGTTACCCATTCCGTTTAGTGATTTTATAATTCCGGTGCTGTAATTAATAGACTCACTATATTTCAATGCGATCTTAAAATATTTGCTGGCTTGGTTGAAATCTCCTTTTGTAAAAATGGCAACGCCCTGAGCCAAAATAGCATCGGCCTTATAGGTTTTTAAATTTTGATCATTAGAACCTTTAAAAGCTTTATCTGCATATTCAAATGCGGAATCAGGATTTATTTTTCTATACGATGAGGAAATCTCCAGATACAATTTCAATCTCGTAACATCTGAAATTTTAGAGGTCAATTCTTTCTTTAAAGAATCAATGTTCTGATTCACATTTGCTGCCTTTGCAAATGAACATACAAGAATTGCTATGATAAAAAGTAAATTACGCATATTTATGAACTCGTAAATTTAGTTTTTTTCCCCTATTTATGAATTTAATTTTTAAGTTATTTAGTGGAGCCTAATTTTTTATTTTTTCAACCAGCTAATATCCTCTATATTTAGAATCCCAAAACTACAATAGATGAAAAAGTATTTTATTCGAATAAGCCTGATTTTATTACTATTTACCAGCTCTTTCTGTTACGGTTCAAAAAAGGTGGTAGGCTATCTTACCGACTGGGGATCATTCAACCTAATCAACACATTGAATTATAGTGCACTAACACACATAAACTACGCTTTTGCCATACCTGCGGTTGACGGAACAATTGCGATCAGTAACGATTCCTGGCTAAGTTCTGTAGTTACCAAAGCACACGCAAAAAATGTTCGCGTAAATATCTCCGTAGGGGGTTGGGGTGCCAGCGATGCATTCAATCCTATCTGCAGTGATCCTAATTTAAAATCCCTTTTCATCGATACTTTATTGAATTTCGTGAAAGCCTTTAATCTTGATGGTATAGATATAGATTGGGAATTCCCTTCTGCCAATGAATCAAATATGTATGAACAGTTCATCTACGATTTAAGATTGCAAATGTATTCTTTGGAAGTTGTAATGAGCAAACCCTTAGAACTAACAGCAGCCGTAGCAATGGGGTTTTCAAACTCACAAGGTATTTCAAACACTGCCGTTTCTTACATGGATTATATTAATATTATGGCTTATGATGCCGATCACTCTAATGGCGGAGACCACTCAAGCGTAGGTGTAGCCGATGCAGCCTTAACCTTTTGGAACAACACAAGAGGCATTAATGGTTCTTACCTGGTTTTAGGAGTGCCTTTTTATACTTATGGCGCATACAATCAAGTATCCTATAAAAGTTTTTCCAGCAGTGACCCCGCAGCATGCTACGGTTCTACTGATGGCGTTTTTTATAATACTAACACTTTATTCACCTACAAAGTAAATTCTAAACCCATTTTAGAAACCAAAGCAGATATGGTGGATAATATTGATGGTGCAGGAATGATGATATGGGAGTTGGCTCAGGATAGAACCGATCAATATTCATTACTTACTGTGATCTCCAAAAAAATGGGAACTTATGTAGGTGTTGATGAGATCAACGAAAATCAAATGATTAGCGCATATCCCAATCCTTTTAAAGAATCCTTTTCCATCAACCTTAGTACTTTGAAAATAAGCAATCCAACAGTTAAATTCACCCTATCTGATATAACAGGAAAACAAATATTAGAATCGAACCATAATTCTCAAGGCATCATTTCAATACAAGAAAATTTAAATACAGGCGTTTACATTGGAAATATCAGTACTCATGAAAGTAACTATACTTTCAAAATTGTAAAACAATAATGTATTCCATCAGAGTAATTATACTATCCTTCTTCACAATAATTTTTCTTGATTCTTGTAAAGTCGACAATACCTCAAAAACCTTTGATGACATTACTGTTTCGAATGAAAATCATTCTCTTATTTTTTTATTTGCTGATCAGGCCAATTTCATTAGCAGAACCACAGAAGATTCTATTTTTCAAAAAGCTTTAAAAGGCACCTATTTCAATGTGAATCCTAATAAAGTTCATGGATTTACTTTATTCCCTACCAATAGCGATAACATTAGCTATAACACAGCACAGAAATTTTTAGACATTTATGCGGGCGGCGGAGTATCGAATCCTGTTACTTATCCTAATATTGTTGAAGGATTAACCAATCATCAAACCAATTATACTGCCTGGAAAAATGCTATTAATACCACCGCCAACGCTACCTCTATTTGTTCTATAGGCTACAAAACTCAGAAAATCGACAACAACCTAAACTTCTTTGTAAAAACACAATTCGAGTCAACAGTGAATAACCTTTGCACCGCAGCATTATATGTAATAAGTAAAGAAACTTTATCTCCTCAAGATACCAGCATCGACAAAACAATGCTTCTATACCCCCACAAAAATATTTTAAAAGGAGTAGTTAGCCACAATGTATATGGTGATACTCTTGCAAACCACAACCAAAATGGGATCAACAAAAATACTTTCTCTTATACTTTTTTAAGTGAAACCGACAAATCGAATTTATATTTTCTACTCGTGATTTATGAAATGGAAGCTGGTCTTCCTAAATCCGTATTGAACTGCAGGGTCTTAAATTTTTGAACAAAAAAAATCCTCCATTTGGGGTAATGGAGGATTTGTTCGTGCATCATTTCGGGTAAAAGTTTAGTGTTTTGACTTACAGGCACCATTTAAGGGTTGTGCACGAACACATTAATCTACTTTTTCTGGGATAACTAAAGAACGGCATATACATAGGGTAAATGTATGGGGCTATACAGCTGCGTACAAACAGATTTATTCTTATATTTCACTCGAACAACTACTGTATTTACACACAAACTACTGATTAACTGATTGTTAAATGGAACTTAAATTTCAATTCGATGGCAGAGAATGAAGACAAATTATATCGATTAATACACTCACTCGATAAAACAGAAAAGGGTTTTGTTAAGAAATATGCGATGTTACACATCAAGGAAGATGCTAATAGTGTTCGCTTATTCGACATATACAACAAAGTAAGTCCCTACGATGAAACAAAACTTAATAAGTTTTTGAGTCAGGAAAAATTCTACAGTCACTTACCCAAAGCAAAAAATTACCTGTACGAACTCATCTTAAAATCCATGCGAAATTATTACATGGAAAAAGATGAATATTTCCGATTAAACACAGTACTTCAAAACATTCATATTCTAAAAGGAAAAAGATTGTACAAAGAAGCTCAATCCTTGATCAAAAAATTAAAAAAAGAATGCGAAGATCAGGAACGCTACTTGTTATTGTCGGAAACACATAGCTTAGAACGCCAAATGCATCCTGCTCTTTATATTGATGCCGACAACTACTTCAAAGAGTTTAATAGCTGGAAAAAAAATGATGAACTCTTTATGAATCTTCATTATGGAAACAGAATTTTCACTGAATTGTTTTACAAAGTTTTTTACCTGATTCATCAGCTGGAAAAAAAATCGCGCAGCGAAATCGCTAATGAAATTAACTCTATCATCCAATCCAACGAATTCAATAAATACCACAACTTGGGAGGTAGTAAAGCGAAAATTTTAGGAGATCATATTATATTTTACCGCGATTTCATAAAAGAAGAAAAGAACTCTTTTCATAAAAAAGGAAAAGAGATTTTGGCACATTTCGATAATGATAAAACATTGTATTTGTTTGTTGACTGGACTATAATTGGTTTTGTAAACAATATTGCTTTGGCAGCCATTATCTCCTACGATGAAGAATTATACAACGATGCTTTAGATTTAATCAACAAACTCAAACTACAGTTGTCGGCAGGTGGAGAGCGACTTTCATCAATGGCCAATAACTGTCTGAACTATTTAAATTGCTTCTATTTTTTAAGAAGGGGAATGATACCCAATGGCATTCAATTGTGTGAAAATTATTTAAAAGAAAACAACAATCACGATGACGGACTGAATGAGAACACAGCCACGATTTACTTTTATCACAGTTTGTTTTCCTTTTTAAAAGGAGAATATTCAGAAGCCATAAAATCACTCAATGCCATTGAACTTTTCACAGAACAACACACCTCTATAGGTTTAGAATCAGAATCGTATTTAATTAAAATATTATGTCACTATGAACTCAACAATAGCGATACAGTAGATTATCTTGCCAAACGTTATTTAATTTTTATAGACAAAAAAACACCTCAATTTCATCAACGAAAATCATTGATTGAACTACTTAATACCCAGCCAAACATGAATAGCGAAAAACTGGCTACTGAGTTATTACATTCTTTCGCGCAAAAAAATACTTCTACCGATTGCATTGTAGGTGTTGCGCTTTTGGATCTTTCGGTTTGGTGCCAACATAAAATCACCAAAGAGAATCAAATCAAACTGATTGAACAAAAATTCAAAACACTACGCAATCGGGTTTAGGATGTTAAAAACTAAATGTTCATAAATCCGTTTACTGAATAGATCGTGTATCAATGCATATCCTTAATTTGCGTGTAGTTCATGAAGTGGTTCAATCTAAGTATATTATCATTCTTTTTAATTCTTTCATCTGCATGGGTGCACGAGAATGAAAACCCTCTTGAACCTACCGATGTTATTTCTACTCCAAAGAAATTAGCTGATTTCTATCCTAAAAGAGAACTAAGAGCAGCGTGGATTACCACATTCACCAATTTAGATTGGCCCACACGAAGAGGACTAAGTGTGGAAGAACAAAAAGCAGAATTCGAAAGAATATTAGATGAATACCAATTGGCAAAAATCAATTGCGTTATCGTGCAAATTCGTGCATCGGGCGATGCCTTCTACCCTAGTAAGTACGCTCCGTGGTCGGAATACCTCACAGGTACTCAAGGCAAACACCCTGGCTACGACCCCTTGCAATTTATGATTGAACAGTGTCACAAACGAAACATGGAATTTCACGCCTGGCTCAATCCTTTCCGTGCAGTATCGAGTGTAAAGTTTAGCAGTGTTAGCGACAATAACGTTACCAAAAAACACCCCGATTGGTTTTTCAATTACAGTGGTGGAATTTATTTTAATCCAGGAATAAAAGAAGCTCGCCAACACATCATCAATGTAGTGGCTGAAGTAGTACACAACTACGATATAGATGCTATTCACTTCGATGATTACTTCTATCCTTACACCGTGGAAGGAGAATACATCAACGATTTAAAAGCTTATGAAGGTCACAAAGCAGAATTCCCCTCTTTAAGCGATTGGAGAAGAAATAACATTAACGAATTAATCAGGGAAACTGCTAAAGTAATTAAGTTCACTAAACCTCATGTGAAATTTGGTGTGAGTCCACTCGCTATTTGGAGAAATAAAAAACAAGACCCACAAGGATCTGCTACCGATGGTGCTCAAACCTCTTACGACAATCTTTTTTGCGATACCAAAAAATGGCTGCAAAACGGATGGGTTGATTATGTTGTTCCGCAATTGTATTGGAGTAGAAAAAGTCCGTATGCAAGCTACACCGAATTACTCAACTGGTGGACTTCCCATAAAGAATACAATGGTCATATTTATATCGGACAAGCTTTATTTCGTTTAGAAGATGAAAATGTAAATAAGCGATTTACTGTGAATGAGGTGTTGGCTCAAATAAAGTTGAATCGCAACGAAGAATCAGTACAAGGCAATATTTTCTTTAGAACAAAAACTTTTCGAAACAACGTTCAAAGTATTCAGGATTCACTGCAAAATGGAGTGTACAAACATTTCGCATTAATTCCCCCCATGAAGTGGATAGATAGCATTCCTCCTTGTGCTCCACAAGATTTGAAACTCAAAAATACAGGTAATGGCTTTTATTTACGATGGAAAGAGCCTGAACAAAAAAACGAAGAAGACAAAGTTTCCTACTATGTGATTTACCGTTTTGCTAAAGATGAAATAATCAATTTACAAAGTGCTAAAAATATCATTTCAATTGGTAAGCAACCTGTGTTTTTTGATCAGTTTGTTGAAAAAGGGTTAGAATATCGTTACATAGTAACAGCTGTTGATCGATTACACAACGAGAGTGAGGAATTCGCTTCGGTCTCTGATACTTTCTAAGCCAGCTCTCCCCTATGCGGACGTAAAGCATCTCGCAATAACTTCATATCTTTTTCTTCTACCGTAATAAAAGCTAAATGATAACTCTCATTAATGGCCTCAAAACCTACTTCGTAAAAAGATAATTTCTTCACCTCAGCATATTGTTTCAAATGAATTTTATGATGCTCTGCTATCCCCTTGGAATCAGGACCTCTAAAATCCCATATCATTTTTATTTTTCTTTCCATGATTATCTGTAACAAATTCAAAGATAAAATTGTTATCTTAATAACGAGGGAAAACTACTAAATCTACTTAACTATGAAAAGAAAACTACTAATTCTTTCACTGTTCATTTATTGTACCTATGTAAATGCACAAAACCCAAGCTCTTCTATTTGCAATTGGAAAAATGATGCCGCCGGAACTTATTCATACATACATGATGATTACGGCGACAACAGTGTAATTGGCATTAACAATTACGCCGATACTATGGCTCGTAACCGAGGATTGAAATTCACTTTCGGAGCAATCACCTCTGCATGTGAAGCAAACGCTGGAATGTGGACACAAGCAACAAGCATGGTAAACTACGGGCACGAAATCATTAATCACACACACAATCACACCTGCGCAATATATCTTGATTGGTGTACCGATGGTTTATGGGCAGAGCCATCTACAGAAGATTTTGCAACACAAATGGATTTAAGTACAACATTAATTAATACCAACACCGGAAAATACCCACGTTACTTTATTTACCCTTACGATCAATATAATTCTGCCGCCAATGATCACTTAAAAACACTAGGATTTATTGGCTCAAGAACTGGTGCCTACGATGCTGCCGACAATAATAATTTTGTACCTGATGCCGATGGTTTTTTTAAGTCGGCTGTAGTAGTTGATGCCGTAACCACAGGAAATATTACCAAAGCAGCAAACCTAAATACTTGGGTTGATTACGCTATCAGTAATAATTCATGGGTAAACCGCGAAATGCACAATGTAGGTACATCAGGTTGGGGATATATTAGTGTTGCTGATTATCGAAATCATTTGAATTATTTAAAATCGAAAACCAACAATTACCAACTGTGGGTGGGTACCGTATCTGAAGTACTGACTTATCAAATTCAAAAACTGAATTACACTCCTAGTACTAACTACAATGCCAACAATCAAGAAATAAATATTACATGGAATACTACCTCTTTCAACGTTGCTAATTACTTACAACCACTGCAAGTTAAAAGTCCTGTTACGATGAAAGTTTTTTTAGACGGACTGAATGGAAATTTTGTGATTACTCAAAACGGACAAACATTGAATCAAACCAGAACAGTAAGTAATTATCTTTATTTCGATGCCTATCCACACAATGGTCCAATTAAAATAAAATTACAATCCTGTAATATCATTTGTGTAAGCAAAGGAATAAACGACACCACCACCTTCAAAGGAAATAATTTATCATTTTCTTTTGACGCCTATTCCAGCAATGCTATTACCTATCAATGGTATTTCAACGATATAGCCATAAACGGTAAAACAACAAAAAATTTAAGCTTAATCAATTTGCAAATCAATCAAGGTGGAGAGTATAAAATCATCGCTAAAAGCAATGGAAATTCTGTTGCCGATAGTGCTGTATTAACTGTTTTAAATCGCGGACCATTCAATGGTACTCCATCTATTATTCCTGGTACTATTGAATTTGAAGAATATGATAATGGCGGACAAAATATTTCGTATTACGACGACTCTCAAGGAAATGAAGCCAATGTTTTCCGAACAGAAGATGTTGATATAGAAGATAAAGTTGGAGGAGGTTATGATGTTGGTTGGACTACCGCTGGCGAATGGCTGGAGTACACCGTTGATGTTTCTTATACCGGAACTTATACGGTAGAAATTACTCACTCTTCACAATCCAGTTTAGGTAAAGTAAAATTGTGGATGGATGGTGTTAGCGTTAGCACTACTTTAAATTTAACCAAAACAAATAACTACGACACTTATAAAACCACTTCTTTTACCAATATCGCATTGAACAGCGGAGTACATATTTTAAGAATCCAAGTGATTGCAGGCGATGTAAATCTGGATAAAATAAAATTCACCAACACATCTGTATCGGTTAATTCTATTGTTAATCCGGAAGCAATAAGTGTTTACCCAAACCCATCTTCCAACTGTTTTACAATTGATTTTAAAAATGAATTGGTAAACAAAATTGTAATCACTAATGTGGAAGGAAAAGTAATCGATGAACTAAACAATATTTACTCCCCTACAATTTCTATGGGTGAAAATTTACCACAAGGAGTTTACTTCTTACAATGCTTTGGGGAAGAAAAAGTAATACAGAAAAAACTGATAAAGAATTAAAACTAGAATAGTTTTGAAAATTGAAAAGTATTTCTATAATTTTAGCCAATGCTTTTTAGTTCACTTATTTTTCTTTTTTGTTTCCTGCCAATCACTTTGTTCGTTTACTATTTGTTTGTAGGAACGCGATTTAGAAATGCGATTCTTTTATTGGCAAGTCTTATCTTTTTTGCCTGGGGCGGTGTAAGTAACTCATTTATTTTAATAGGTTCAATTATTATTAATTTTTTCTTTGGGAAAAGTATTCAAAAACACAGAAATACAGCCAAGGGTCGTAAAATTCTTTGGTGGGGAGTTGGAATCAATATTTTAATTTTATTCTTTTTTAAATATGCTGGGTTTATGTTAGAGAACATAAACAGCATTAAAAACTTATTTGATTCACCACCTTATCCCGCCTTAAAAATACTATTACCGGTGGGTATTTCCTTTTATACTTTTCACGCTATTTCTTATTTGGTTGATATTTTCAGAAACAAATGCGACGCACAGAAAAACATACTAGATTTATCTTTATACATCACCATGTTTTCACAGCTTATAGCTGGCCCTATTATTCGTTACAGTGATGTTTGGATACAACTTAAAAACAGAGTTCATAATACTCTGAAATTTCAAGAAGGAATTGAGAGATTTGTAATTGGTCTCGGAAAAAAAGTACTGATCGCTAACTGTTTTGCTAAAGTAGCTGACGAAATTTTTGCTTTTGATTTTACTTCCTTATCATGGTATAATGCATGGCTTGGTATTATAAGTTACTCACTTCAAATTTATTTCGATTTTGCAGGTTATTCAGATATGGCGATCGGATTAGGTAAAATGTTTGGGTTTGACTTTATGGAGAATTTTAATTTTCCTTACAAAGCCAAATCGGTACGTGATTTCTGGCATAGGTGGCATATTTCCTTATCAACGTTTTTTAGAGATTATGTATATATCCCATTAGGTGGAAATCAAGTAAGCAACAAAAGAGTTTATATTAATTTATTGATTGTTTTTTTTCTAACCGGATTCTGGCATGGAGCTAGCTGGAGTTTTGTGATTTGGGGTCTTTTTCATGGTTTTTTTATTGTTTTAGAAAGATTGTTTTTAAAAAATGTACTCAACAAAATTGGCCCACTCTCTAACATTTACTTAATACTTGTAGTTATATTTTCCTGGGTTTTATTTAGAATCGAAAATATCGACGAGGCTCTCCTTTATTGGTCGGCCATGTTTAATTTCACTTCCAATCCACTTCAACTGGATCTGTTTTGCAGTTTTGTAACTACTGAATATATTATTGTTTTCGTAGTTGCTATAGTGGGAAGTGCCGGTATATTTAGCTTTTTAAACAATTTTAATGAGAAAATAGTTTTGAGAGGAGGGATCTTAACAAATATCTATGCATTGTCTTTTCATACTATTAGCGCAATGTTTTATATCGCTCTAATGATCCTTTGTACTCTCTATTTAAATAACGCTAACTATAACCCTTTTATTTATTACCGTTTTTAATGACAGTAAATCACCGAAAATATAGAAGCATTATTATAATCACCTCATTTGCGGTTTTAATTCTATTTCCTGCATTAAATGATTTCTTCCATATTGTTAACGATATAAAATCATTTGAAAATAAAAAGCTTTCCGAAAAACCTGAATTAGATATCAATCATCTCGATCCATTTCCTCGTGCATTTGAAAAATATTATGACGAGCATTTTAATTTACGTTCTCTTCTTGTAAAAAACTATAACATCTTACATTACAAAGCTTTTGGTCAGCTCCCGCAAGCACCTACATATGTTTCCACAAGTAATAATGATTGGCGTTTTGATATCGGAAAAAGTACGATTCCTTCTTCCGATCAGTCGCAAAACAAAAACGAAAAAAATGTGAAATCTGATCCCTCAGATCAATCACAAAGAATGATTAATGAAATACCAACCTCCACCAATGTTTTAATTGGAAAAAAAGGTTGGCTGTTCATGACCGGTAATGAAATTGACGCCACGTGTGGTAAATTTCATTTTACTCAAGATGAACTAGAAAAAATTAAAACAGAATTACTCTTTCGAGTTAAGTACCTGCAAAAAAGCAATACACAATTTTATTTTTTTCCGGTTCCAGTAAAATCATCAGTACATTCTAACAAACTTCCCGACCATATAGTTCATTACAGCAACCAAACATGGGGAGAACAGCTATTATCATATCTGAAAAATTCGGAAATAAAAACCATTAATTTATATGGACGTACCTTACTTAGTCCTAAAGGTGAAACCTACTACTCCATGGATAACCATTGGAATTCTTTAGGTGCATTTATGGCTTCTAACAAAGTATTGAATAGAATTCACCAAGATTTTCCCGAAGTAAATTCACACAAAATTAGCGAATATAAAATCACTTATGATTTTAGAAATTTTGGAAATGTTCAATCTATGGCCGTAGGTATCGATCCTACTTTAGATACTGTATATATTTTCACTCCACTCCAAGGAGCTAAATCAATAGAGGTTACACCTAAAGGATATCCTTGTACTCCGGGTTTCCCCTATTGTTGGGATTTTGAAAAAAGAAGAGAAGTGCAAGGAAGCAACAGACCCAAAATATTAATTATTTCCGATTCCTTTGGTGAATACATTTTCCCTTTTTTAGCAGAAGAATTTAGTACCTCAGTGAAAATATTTGACAGTTGGCAATATGGTCTCAATAAGGAAATTATTGATGCTGAAAAACCTGATATAGTAATATTAATGGCCCTAGAAGCCAATTTAAAACACATGCTAAATACTACCTCCGATTCTCTATACTCTACTATTAAATAAAAATGTAATCACGATAGATAGTACAATTCATCTCCTTATCTTTGCTGCCTAATATTTTTACAATGATTTCAATTGATGGCTTAGCAGTACTTTTTGGCGGTACAACTCTATTTAGTGACGTTTCTTTTTCAATCAACGATACCGATAAAATTGCCTTGATGGGGAAAAATGGTGCAGGTAAATCTACTTTGCTTAAAATAATTGCAGGTGCATCTAAACCCTCCAAAGGTTCGGTATCAGCCCCTAAAGGAACTGTAATTGCTTATCTTCCTCAACATTTATTAACCGACGACGACAGCTCCGTTTTCGAAGAAACATCGAAAGCTTTTGCTGAAATTTTCAAAATGAAAGAGGAAATCGACCGTTTGAATAAAGAACTGGAAACTCGCACCGATTACGAATCAGAGGAATATTCAAAAATTATTGAAGATGTTTCCGAACTCAGCGAAAAATTCTATTCTATTGAAGAAGTAAACTATGAGGCCGAAGTAGAGAAGGTTTTGAAAGGATTGGGTTTCTTAAGAGAAGATTTCTCAAGACCCACCAGCGAATTCAGTGGTGGATGGAGAATGCGTATTGAATTGGCCAAAATACTTTTACAAAAACCAGATTTAATTTTATTAGATGAGCCTACCAATCATATGGATATTGAATCCATTCAATGGCTGGAAGATTTCTTGTTGAATAGCGCCAAAGCCGTTATGGTGATTTCTCACGATAGGGCTTTTGTAGATAATATTACCAACCGCACCATTGAAGTTACTATGGGTAGAATTTACGACTACAAAGTAAACTACACCAAATATCTTGAACTGCGCAAAGAACGCAGAGAACAACAACAAAAACAATATGATGAACAACAAAAGTTCATTGCCGACACACAACAATTCATTGATCGTTTTAAAGGAACTTATTCTAAAACTTTACAGGTGGGATCTCGTGTAAAGATGTTAGAAAAATTAGAAATTATTGAAGTAGATGAAGTAGATAATTCCTCTCTCCGACTAAAATTTCCTCCTTCTCCCCGCTCTGGAAATTATCCTTTAACGGTAACTGATCTTTCTAAAAGCTACGGCAACCATGTGGTGTTTAAAGATGCTTCTGTGGTGATTGAACGCGGACAAAAAGTTGCTTTCGTTGGAAGAAATGGTGAAGGTAAATCAACAATGATCAAAGCCATTTTAAATGAAATTGATTTTGAAGGAAAATTAGAAGTAGGTCACAATTGTAAAATTGGCTACTTCGCCCAAAACCAAGCATCATTATTAGATGAATCGGTTACCGTTTACGAAACCATCGATCATATTGCGGTAGGTGATATTCGTTCGAAAATAAAAGATATTTTGGGTGCTTTCATGTTTAGTGGTGATGATATTCATAAAAAAGTAAAAGTACTTTCAGGGGGAGAAAAAACACGTTTGGCAATGATTAAATTATTGCTGGAACCCGTTAATTTTTTAATTCTCGATGAGCCAACGAATCACCTCGATTTAAAAACCAAAGACATTATTAAAGATGCATTGCGAGATTTTGATGGCACTTTAATTCTGGTTTCTCACGACCGCGATTTCTTGGTTGGATTAGCCGACAAAGTTTTTGAATTCGGCAACAAACGTGTTAAAGAACACTTCGAAGATATCAATGGTTTCCTGGCCAGAAAGAAAATGGAAAACATGAGAGAGCTGGAGAAAAAAAATTAAATTTTTTATTTCTAAAACATCATTTTTACTTAAAAGTAGGACAGGTATAATTATTCTCTTTTGCTATTCCATTCCCTTTAGCACCCAATCGCAACAACAAGGTTACATGTGCATCTATCAGTGCGTCTTTCAATTTGTCATTTCCATTTTTACTCACTCCATCAAGATAATCCGTGAAAGTGTAATGGTACAAACCCTCAGCCAATACCCCCACACGAGGAGTAAACCAATATGCAGCGCCTAAACCCACAGGAACCGCAAGTTGTTTGGTTGCAAAACTATTTTCTGGTAACAAATCTTTTCTGGCTTGAGAATAATCCATTTGAGGTGAAAATTGAAATCCTTCCACTCCACCTAAAAAATATAAATCCCAATTTCCTGAATTTGGAAAATTATTCCATTTGTATTTCAGCAATACTGCTAATTCTTTATAATCTGATTTAAATGCTATACCTCTATTTTTTCTACCACTAGAAGTAGCATAAGCATCATTTCCCGAAAAAGCTCCATCCATATATTGAAACTTAATTCCCCATTGGCTATTCCAATCATATCCCAATCCTAACTTATAAGAAAAATGAGTAGTTTGAAGTCCGGGCAAAGGAGTATTCTTTAAATCCCCCAGGTAATACGTTGCACCAGGACCAATAAAAATATTCAACTGGGCATTTACCGTTTCAATAAAAAATAAACTCAACACCATTAAGGTCCATTTCTTTATACTCATAACAATTATTTTGAAAGGTTTTAGTAGCAGTATAATAGAGACAGAAAGGCAAGAAAAAGGTTGCTTTTGGAAGGATAAAGGCAAAGAAAAGTATTTACACAAACGACTCTACAGCCAACCTGTAAGAATCCATTCCAAAGCCTACAATCACTCCTTTGCATTTAGCAGATAAATAAGATTGATGACGGAATTCTTCACGGGCATAAGTATTAGAAATATGAACTTCTACCACCGGACATTTAATCGCAGATATGGCATCGCGAATTGCCACCGAAGTATGGGTGTAAGCTCCTGCATTGATAATGATTCCATCGAAATCAAAGCCAACTTCATGAATTTTATTGATGATTTCTCCTTCAACGTTCGATTGATAATAAACCAAACCTATTGCATCGTACTTTGCTTTTAAGGTTTCAAAATATTCTTCAAACGATTGTGCACCATAAATTCCTGGTTCGCGCTTGCCTAATAAATTTAAATTCGGTCCGTTGATGATAAGTATTTTCATAAAGTAAATATAATATTCAATGTGGAATGTTCAAAGATAGCTAACATTGAACTTTGAACATTCCTTATTGAACAGTATTTTTAAGCATGGACTGGAAAAGTAGCAGTAAAGGTTTTAAAGCATTTCTTCAATTAGAGAAATCGCTATCACCCAATTCTATTGAAGCCTACCTGCATGACATTGAAAAACTACAACAGTTTCTTGATTATTCCCAACAAAGTATTTCTCCGATAGATGTAAAACTGAAGCATTTGCGTGATTTCTTAAAATGGGCCACCGAGTTGGGCATGAGCAGGAATAGTCAGGCACGCGTGATTTCCGGCATCAAAGCTTTCTATAAATTCTTGGTACTGGAACAGGTATTGAAAGAAGATCCTACTTTACTTTTAGAAGCGCCTAAATTCGGACGAAAATTACCGGATACACTTTCTATTGAAGATATTGACGCGTTGATTGCAGCTATAGATTTAAGCAAACCCGAAGGTCAGCGTAACAAAGCCATTCTTGAAACTCTTTACAGTTGCGGATTGCGTGTAAGTGAATTGGTAGGCTTGAAAATTTCTGAAATGTACACTTCAGAAGGATTTGTTAAAGTGAAAGGTAAAGGCAGTAAAGAACGCTTAGTGCCTATTGGAGGAAAGGCTTTAAAAGAAATTTCTTTGTATTTCGAAGATCGAGTGCACCTCAATATTCATCCCGACTCTCGTGATATTGTTTTTTTAAACCGACGAGGGAAAAAGCTAACCCGTGTAATGATATTTACCATTATCAAACAACTGGCTGAAAAGATTAATTTGAAAAAAAGTATTTCTCCACATACCTTCCGACATTCATTTGCAACTCATTTAATTGAGGGTGGCGCTGATTTACGTGCCGTGCAGGAAATGCTCGGACATGAATCAATCACGACCACTGAAATTTACACGCATTTAGACAAACATTATTTGAGGGAGGCCATTATTCAGTTTCATCCGAGAAGTTGAAATTAATTTTCCCACATTATAGATAAATTCAATAAAATATAGAAAGAATTCAACCCAGATGAAGGTGAATTTGCAATAAGTTTATTTGAATCATCTCTCCATTGCTTAGAGCTTAGATCTAAATCGTAGCCACATTTAACACCAATACTAAGGTATTTAAACTGTACTCTATTGTCAAATTGAACTCTACCTCCAATCAAATTATTGTATAATACTTCCTGATGGAGTTGATTAAACACGCCAATGCTTTGCGAGTAAAAAAACTCTCGCAACTGAAGGTGACCAAACATAAATCCACCCGATAATACAGAAGAAAAGTATTTGGTATTCACTATTGAACATCCCACCACCACCCCTGCTGTATAACCGCTCAATCTATATTTATCGCTATTTGGTAGAATAAACGATTGCTGAGCTATGTAGTTGTAAAACATTCCAGCACTAAAAACTTGGTCGTTTTGCGTAAGCGCTAAACTGTAAAGAGAAACCATTTCAGAAAATCCGCCCTTTCCTAATGAATTGCTAATTGCACCATTCAATCTTGAAATACTTAATTTTTCATAGCCATACGAAATATCAAAATGACAAAATGAAGCTTCCCTGTACTTATTATATTTTTTATATAAAAATTCTATTTGATTTTCTTTCTCATTGTTATTAATAATAACATAATGAAAGCTCTGAATCATATCATTAACATTAGAACTATCAGAAAACACTTCAAACGCAGTGAAATCGTTACCTAAACTAATATTAATACAATTCTGCAAAAAAGCAGAAAATCCTGCATCACTGTTTTGCTCCCCGCTATTTGGATAAAATATTCCAACACTCATCACAGAATTTTTAAAGATGGTATCGGCAGAATTATTCAAACGATGAATCAATGATTCAAAATATGAAGGAGAATACCCCTCATGAACGTGATTTAAATTAACATGCAACCTTCCAAAAGAACCAAAAATTTTTGCATCAGGATTTTCAACAAAAAATTGTTTTAAATTATCGTACATGTTTTGCTCTCTAACGATCCACCCCTGATAGGCATTAGCATTCTGATACTTGTCCCATTCATTGTCGAGCGCAAGTCCTTTCAATATCTTCTTGAATCTGTCAAAATTATCACCTAAATAGTTCTTATACTCAACTTCTTTAGCATTAAAGTCCTTATTGATTACATCAAGAGTCGCTTTCAAAGAAATTGCCTGATAAAATTTATCCGCCTCATGTCTCGAAAACTTATGCTTATTTGCATAAACTTTCACAAAATAGTCATCCACTTCAAACATGAGGGCTTGTAAACTCTTTACATTTAGCTCCAAACTTTTAGGAATCTCTTTACCAGTTGGCAACAAATAATTCAAGTACTTAACTACAGCACCACCTTCATCTTCTTTATCTATACCAATGACATTAATTTTTTGTCCAACTGGCAATATAGCATTGAAATTTCTAAGTTGAATATAAAAATCTCTCGTATTTAAATTGGTATATTTTTTAAACGAATCAAAGTAAACAGAATCCCCCTTTTGAATATATGTATCGACCAACCACCCCACGCTCGGACCGTACTCTAAAACCAATGTCCTCACCCCTACTTCAGAATATAAATATTTAAAAAACTGCAATTGCAGCTTAATATTCGATTTTAAAAACTCGTGATTCTCACCCAAAAAGAATATTTTTTTTTGATGAGCCAATGAATCAAAAAAATGAAAGGAAGATAAATCACTAGTATCTACATTTAAACCGGCAGCCTTAGGAAAAATACTTTGCGCCTGAGAAGAAAGCGCAAAAAACAAAAAAGACAATAATAGTTTGAATAACACTTTCATGTGACGTGATTTGATCCAAAATAACTGAGAAAAACCTAATAGTTACACGATAGAAGAAAATTACTCCAAATAAATAGCTTCTTTCCCCTTTTCCATACTCACACGAATATGCTCCTGAAGAGTAGTGGAAATCGACATGCCCACATAATCCGCTTTAATAGGGTAACGTGTATGATCTCTATCTACCAACACCACTACCTGAATTCTTTTTAAGGGTTTATTTAAAAAATGATTCACTGCATAAATCACTGTTTTGCCCGAATTAATCACATCATCCACCACCAATACTACTTTATTCGCATATTGCTCGGCCGTAACACCTTCCAGTTTTATCTCGCGCGCCAATGGTTCATCTTTATCCATTACAATTTTCGCTAGTATCACTTTCACTTTAGAAATAGCTTCTAATTCTTTGGCAATACGTTGCGCTACCACATAACCATAGCCTTCAATACCCGCCATTACAATTTCTTTTTCTTCAAAAACATTTTCATGAATCTGATGAATCAAACGGTTTATTTTTTGTAAAACCTTCTCTTTACTGAGTACAATTGTATTGTTTTTTGTTGGCATAATTTTACGCGTTAACGAGTGGTGAATTTAATGAAACTTCCTCATATCTGTCTATATTATCGATATCCAATTGTACCATCCCCTCTCCCGTATCCTTAATGATGCTGATAAACTTAGCGCCATAAACAAATTCATCAGCCCGATACGATCTTTTGTCGTATACAATTTGAGAAAATGATTCGTCAAAAGCTTTAATTAAAATAATAATTTCGGTGTCCGTAGACAATAATTGCTGCATATTTTTACCATACAACGGACTCTCTTCATCGATAGGATGCACTATAGTCCAACTCAAAGGCATTAAATTAATCGATTTACGCTCTAAGTTCAAGCCATCATACTCTCTTTTATTGGTTTCTTTATTCAACCATGTTATGGTTACCCTTACTTCCAATTCAATCAAATGATTGTTACGAAGATTAACTATCCTGAACATTAGCCCACTTCCCTCCTGATAAGGAGCAATCAATGCGTTTTTACTATAGCGAATACGGGTACCCGGTCGGGCAAAACGCCCATAAAGCACGCCTGTAGCCAAAGCAAATCCTAATACTCCAATAAATGCCTCCACAGAGGCTATTATTTTAGCATGATCACCTATGGGTGCAAAATATCCAAACCCTACTGTAGTTAATGTTTGAGAAGAAAAATAAAAAGCATCCCAAAAATTACTCCACCCATTTCCTTTTACAATAGATGTAATTTGATCAACTCCACAGAACATATAAACGCTGGCAAAAAACAAATTCGTTAGCACAAAAACCGCCGTAATGAGAAAAATAAAACGCCCCCAACTTATAGTAATGAGCGTATGATACATATCGCTAATGGAGATATAAGGGACACCGCTTCTTTTAACGTTAAAAGAGCCATCACTATTGATTAAGCGAGAACCTTTATTATAAGATTTCTCACCAAACCCAATATCATTCTGATTATTCTTTCTATAAAATTTCACGCGCTTAAATTACAATTATTTAGTGCCGATTACCAGTCAATAGCCTTTCCAATTCTGAAACATCTCTGTTTACAGAGCCCAGCGATGAAAATACTAATTTTGCCTGCTCATAAAAAGGAGAGCGTGAAGCTAACTTTTCGCTAATCTGCAGTCGAAGTTCCTCATTGCTTAAATTAGCCAACAAAGGCCTGTCGGCAGTAGCATTTTTTAATCGACCCACTAGTATTTCAGGATCCAACTTAAGGTAGATAGAATAGGCCTGTTGATTGATTAACAGTATATTTTGATGAAAGCATGGAGCTCCTCCACCTGTAGAAACTAAAACACCATCCATACTTAACAATTCAACTAAAACATTGTGCTCAATTTCTCGAAAATATTCTTCTCCATTTTTAGCAAACATATCGGAAATACTAAGTTTTTCCTTTTCCTCAATATATTGATCCATATCAATAAAAGTAAGATTTAGCCTTTTAGCCAGTTTTTTACCGATGGTGGTTTTACCCGACCCCATAAAACCTATCAAGAATATATTTTTCATTTTATTTCCCTGTAATACAAGGGAATGACAAATTTAGTTGTAAATCTTTTTATTTTACCAATAATGCCATTATATTTGCAACCGCTTTTACGATTTATGATTTCGTAGCTCAGCTGGTAGAGCATCTCACTTTTAATGAGGGGGTCCTGGGTTCAAATCCCAGCGAAATCACGAAAACCTGTTAGTCTTTTTGATTAACAGGTTTTTTAATTTACTAGAAAAAGTTAAAAAATCAATGTACTCTCTTAAACACCATCGGACCAACATTTCCTTTGTTATCCTTATAAGTGCCTCTTAAAGTTTTACCATCGACATCTAAAGTAAGTTGATGTACACCGCTGGTGGCCCAGCCAGAAATTTCTTTGGTTACTTTAACTTTGTATTTAATAGTTCTATTTTTTAAAGCTCCGGTACCAAATTCCATAAATGGTTGTCCGTTAAATTCTAAGTAGTGACTAAAAGTAATTTTATTTCCTACCTGAGTAATGATCGCATTGCAATTGGAAAAAGAAGCGCCTGATGAATCACGCCACACTCCATTCAAATTAATTGTATCTTGAGCATTCGCTGCCAATGAAATGACAGAAAAAAGGATAAATAAATTTTTAAGCATAATTTTAATGTTTGTTCGAAGATAAAATGTTTTTAGAATTTACCACACAATTAAGCAAAGCCCTTTCTAAATCGCTTCCAGGAAATGAAGCGCAAATAAAAATGGCACCTTACAGAGATTTAGTGGAAGAGAAATATAAAAACATCAACAAGGAGCCAAAAAAAGCGGCTGTATTGATTTTAATTTATCCGAAAAACAATCAAGCTCATTTGGTTCTAATGAAACGATCAAACTATGAGGGACACCATAGTGCACAGATCAGTTTTCCTGGAGGTAAAAAAGAAGAACGCGACGAATCCTTTATTCACACAGCTTTACGTGAAGCCAATGAAGAAGTGGGTGTTGTAAAAGAATCAGTAAAAATTATTGGGGAGTTAAGTGATTTGTATATTCCTCCCAGCAATTTTAAAGTTTATCCTTTTGTTGGAATTACTGAAATTGCACCTCAATTTATTGTAGATAAAAAAGAAGTAGAGAGTATTATTGAATTATCTATTGATGATTTAATGCGCAATGATATTTTAAAAAGTAAAACGATGAATTTAGCAGCTGGATTCACTTTCAACACTCCGTACTTCGATATTCAGAATCATGTAGTTTGGGGAGCTACAGCAATGATGCTTTTTGAATTGAGGGAAATTATTGGAACATTCAGGCAACAACCTTAAATCAAGAGAGCGTCATTTTTTCTCCACCCATCTTATCCCTTCTTCTTCAATATCAATGACTCTTTGTTTGTATAAATTCCCTACTGCCTTTTTGAAAGTCTTTTTACTTTCTCCAAACATTTGATAGATCACTTCAGGATTTGACTTGTCAGTAACACGCAAAAATCCTCCATTTTCTTTTAGCTTATCAACAATTCTTCCACTTAAATCTTTAGCTTGAGCGATGCCTTGTTTTTGAAGTGATAAATCAATTTTTTCGTCTTCGCGAATTTTCTTCACATAGCCCTTCATTTTATCGCCAATATTCAAAGTTTTAAAAACTTCGTTCTTATACAAAACCCCTGTATGTGTATTATTCACGATGGCCTTATAACCTAATTCTGTTTTTCCAAAAATGAGCAAATCTACTTCCTCTCCCACTTCTAAATCGATAGCATATGAATCTAAAAACTTCTCCACCTTGGCAGAACCAACCAATCTTTTACTCACCTTATCCAAATAAACAAACACCACAATCGATTGCCCTTCTTCCAAATTCTCACGTTGTTCGGCAAAAGGCACCAATAAATCTTTAAGTACACCCCAATCGCAGAAAGCCCCCGTTTCATTTACTTCTACCACTTTTAGTCCTGCAAACTCATCTACCTGTACCAATGGTTTTTCAGTAGTAGCAACCAATCTGTCTTCAGAATCAAGGTAAATAAAAGCATCAACCTCATCTCCCACCACCGCACCTGTAGGTATATATTTTTTGGGCATTAATATTTCTCCCTCTTCACCTGCATCGAGGTACACACCAAAATCCACCTCCCGGTTGATTTTTAATTTATTGTATTTTCCAATTTGAGCCATGCTATAAAGAAAGTAAAAATTTCATTGTATCTACACCGTCAGCAAAATCATTTAATTCAGGAAACTGGGCTTTTCCGAAATGAAGAGCTTGAGGATAATTTCCTACCACACATTGAATTTTATCTTGATATTCTGTAATAAAATCAGCAATCACCTTTGAGTTTTCATATTGCTCATAATGCAAAACGGCAATAGAAGAAAAAGGAGATGTATTTTCTTTCATAAAGAAAAATCCGGCATCAATAAAGGGATCTTTATTAAGTAACATTACTGCCTTCTGGTATTCTAAATTGTTTTGGTATTTATTATTTTCCAAATAAGGCAATTGAACAATGAAAGTTTCAATCAATGTTTTAAATTGATATCCTTTAGGTACAAATATTTTCGATACATTTCTACATCCTAATCCATAATACAAAAAGATATCCTTCGAAAATTCTTTCAATTGCTCCTCTGTTTCTTGTCCGTTCAGCACCGCAATTGAAAATCTGTTTTTTCTGAAAACATGCGGAAACTTACCAAAATAATATTCAAAATATCTTGTAGAATTGTCGTTACCTGTGGCAATCACCACTTCGAAATTTTTAGAAGGTCGCTCAATAAATTCAATTTTATCACTAAAAGATGGATCTATAGCAATAAGCATTTCACACAAAGCCGGAAGCAATTTATTATCATCAGAAGACAATTTCACCAAAGCTTTATTTCCACTTAATAAAACGCAAAACAAATCATGAAATCCAACCATTGGAATATTACCCGCCATCACAATCAACACCGTTTTACCAACACCTTCTTTCATTTTATTACGGTAAGGCCGAACAAATTTCTCTAATTCAACTTTACTCAAAAACTGAAGAATCCCTTTACATGAAAGCACTACGCTTTCTTTAGAAAACCAACCATTATAACTTTTGGCAATATTGATAGTGGCTTCAAATTTTTCTTCTGGCAGCGACAAGGCAACCAACTCTCCCTCCATTTTTTTTAACACTTTATGCAAGGAATTACCCCAAACAGAAAATGCAGATATTCTTTGATCTAAATTCATATAATTCAAAACTATTTGTATTTTCGCACACAAATTAACACAATAATTGTTGACTCATGGCTATAATGATCACAGAAGAATGCATTAACTGCGGCGCCTGCGAACCGGAATGTCCGAATAATGCAATTTACGAAGGAGGAGTTGAATGGAGATTATCCGACGGTACCTCTTTAAAAGGAAATGTTACTGCACCTGAAGGAACTACTTACGAAGCTGATGCTGCGCATGAACCAAAAGCTTCAGATGTTTACTATATTGTTAACGACAAATGCACCGAGTGCAAAGGATTTCATGATGAACCGCAATGCGCATCTGTTTGTCCGGTTGACTGCTGTGTAGATGATCCTGCTCACAGAGAATCAGAAGAAGCTCTTTTATCTAAAAAAGCTTTCTTACATCTATAAAGAATCCTCTGTTGATAAAATACACACCCCGCTCCACAATACGAGCGGGGTTTTTACTTTATATTGCATAGCGGATTCTTACAATGAAAAACAAACTCACATATCTATTATTGTTTTTAGCTACTGCCATTCAGGCCGGCAATATTGCTGAAGCAGAAGATTCATTGCTGAGTATTTCCAAGAAAATGAGAATTAGTGATATGGATGATGAAAGCAAATTTCATCTGAATGACGATTTTCAAAAGTATTTTCAAAAAACGCTGGAAGAAAGCGAATCCTTTAAATACAATTTTAAGAAGTTAGACTTAGTGAGTCAGCTCACCGCCCCCGATGGAAAATTCAAAATATTTACGTGGATGCTTACCAATTCCAACGGCATGAACATTTATTTTGGATTTACCCAATTCTACAATAAGAAAGCAAAGAGAACAATAGTTCACCGATTAAACGACAGTGAAAAAGGAGTGGATTTTTATAGTGAGTACAACGACAGCACCTGGTATGGTATTTTGTATTACGATATTGTACCTATTAAAAAGAAAAGCGACACCTGTTATATTTTATTGGGGTGGGATGGCAATGATTGGCTATCAAAAAAACGAATAGTTGAACCTATTTCCTTCAATTCACAAGGGAAACCCACCTTTGGTGCAGCAATATTTCAGGAGAACGAAGAGGTCCCAATGGTAAAGGTGAAAAGAAATGCACCTCCTATTAATACCAGTATTAAAAGAACAAAAGAAGAAAGAGCCAAACTCCGATTGGTTTTCGAACACTCAGCACAAACCTCCATGTCGTTAAAATACAATACGCAATTAAAAATGATTGTATTTGATCATCTAATTCCTAGTGATGATAGATACAAAGGGATTTACGCATTCTACGCACCCGATTTTAGCTACGATGCCTTACAGTACAAAAGCGGAAAGTGGTATTACAAAAAGAATGTTGATGCTAGAAATCCTAGAGAAAATAAGATAAAAATTGATGTTCCTTCTTTAAAAAAAGACAAGAATAAAAAACAGGAAGTAGATCCTGTTCCGGACAATAACCTATACTAATCATCTCTTCTCCTCTTTTAAGAATTATTGTTTTTTGCAAAATTAAAACACTCTTTATTAATAATGGATAAAAAACAACTTACTTAGCAGTATACTTTTGGCTACACAAAACATAATCTATGAAAGCCAAAAACACAATCACCGCAATACTAATATCATTAAGTTTCTTCTCTTGTCAGCAATCCGCAAAACAACATTATTCTCTAAATAAAATTGAAAGAAATTATATTGAACAGGGTTCTAATCGTGAAATTGAATTTCAACCACGAAAATTGGAAACCGAACAACATTTAGGAATTCATTCCTCTATTCGAAAAGACAAAGCCAACTCGTCTAAAAACACCATAGATAATTCCTTTTCTGTTTATACTATTCAAAAAGAAAGAAAGTCAGAACATAAATTTCAACAAGAAAAAGTGGTGGTTGAAAAAACACCGAATAAAGAAAAAGAAGAGGAGAAAACTAAAGATGAAAAAAAACAAAAAAAGACAACACGAAATGTAATTATTTTTTGTGGGTTTATTTTTATATGGATTATGCTGCTATTAGTCACTTTTTCTTGGGGAGGACTATTACCTTCTTCATTTGCTTCTGTTACCTTTATCTGATAAATATAGAGAACTTCGCGAGGCGGAATCTCTTTAAAGTCGAAAGCATTTCGACTCTACATGGATAATTCCGTAGCGCTATTTTTACAACGACGAATATTTTTCTTTCAAATAAGCCAAATACTTTTTAAAATCGGAATTGAATTTTGTTCTGAATTCTACTTCAAATTGATTTTGCTCTTCGCGGTACATCATGTAAGTAATGAAGAAAGTATTATTCACTTCGAAATCGGATGATAAAACTTTTTCAAATCTCGAAGAATCATAAAAAGAAATAGTATCAGCACTTTGCAGAATACTTTTAATTATTGCTTCTTTCTTTTCTTTTTTCTGAGGAATAGAAAGTTCAAGAAATTCATTGCTGCTGTACATTGCTTGTAAATAGCCCAAGCCTTTCAATACGTGTTTAGAATATTTATCTAAATCAGAAAGATGTCCTAAATAACCTTTCAGTTCTTTTGAATCTTCACCGTATTTCATTTTCAAATACAATACAGAACCTTGATCTCCCACAAAGGTGGCCAGATTTTCATTATACTCTACACTATCTTTAATATACAAAGTTCCGTGAGTTAACTCATGAATAATCAATCGCGCCAATTTCCCTTCTTCATCTTTTAACATTTCTGATAAGATGGGGTCTTTAAACCACCCTAAAGTTGACCAAGCACGAGCAGTTCCCAATTCGGTATCATAACCTTCTTCAGCTAATCTTTTAATTTCTTTTTCGGCCTTTTCTTTAGAGAAATAACCTTTATAGGTAAATGTTCCTAAAAAAGGAAAATGCCATTCGTAAGGTTTTACCTGAAAAGGATCGCTGGCAGTGACCACCCACATCAAAGGCTCTCCTTTTTGATCGTAAACAGTAGAATAATTCTCACTTTCATTGATCCCCAACGAATCAACAGCAAATTTCTTAATTTCCTGAATATACCTGAGTTTAGGTTTTAAGGAGTCGGCAAAAGTAGAATCGGCTAACACTTCTTCAATCGGACGGGCATTGTGAACAATTTTTATTTGTCCGATACCCTGATTGATTCCATAAATGATCACACCACAATTCCACGCACAAAATGCGATCACTACAAACAACAATACTAAAATGATTTTCTTTAACACCTTCCAAAAATAAAACAAAAACCCCTGCTATTCTAATAAGACCAGGAAGGAAGAAGAGGATTCGGACAGTGAATAGCAGGGGTAGCTGGATTTAATAAAGAACAAACACGATTACTTACAACTATAAGACGCCACCTTTTTTAAAGCGTTGCCTCCCCTTTGAAAATATTTTTTTTGTACATTTCCTACGTGATAGTTTCCAACAAAAATTTCCTGGTTTACCGATCTTCTGCCGGCTCTGGTAAAACCTTTACCCTCGTGAAGGAATATCTGCACATCATTCTGCAGAACGAAAATGCTTATGCATTTAAAAATATTTTAGCGATCACCTTCACCAACAAAGCTGCCAATGAAATGAAGGAAAGAGTTTTGCACACTCTTAATGCCTTTGCCAGCAAAGATGTTTTGAAGGGTGGCGATAAAACTATGTTGGATATTTTGAAAGTCGAATTGCTTAAAGGTGAAGAATTCATTCGTGAAAGATCAAGAGAGATTATTACCTCTGTACTACACAACTACGGTGATTTTAACATCACCACTATCGATAAATTTATTTTACGCATTGTGCGTGCCTTTGCTCATGATTTGAAACTACCCATCAACTTTGAAATTGAATTAGACGACAAAGCATTGGTATCAAAAGCGGTTGATCAATTGTTGATGAAAGTGGGTGAAATTCCAGAACTCACCAGTGCCTTAATAGAGTATTCGCGACACCAGGCCGCCGAAGGTGAATCATGGGGAATTGAAAAAAATCTGAAAGAAATTGCTCCAGAACTGCTAAAAGAACAAGGATTTCAACACATTCAAAAAATTAAATCTTTTGAACTTTCACACTTTATTGAACTCAATAAAAGCTACAGTAAAAAAACCAAAGAATTCGAAAGAACCATGATTTCTTTTGCCAAAAAAGGAATGAAATTAATGGAAAACAAAGGGCTTACAGGCGATGAATTCAGCAATGGATCAAAATCATTTAAAAGTTTTTTCAAAAAAATCACTCAGTATGATTTTGAAAATGAGAACAAAAATGTGGTTAAAATCATTAGTGAAGACAAGTGGTATAAAAAAGATATAGACACCATTTCAAAACAAAAAATTGATGAAATTAAAGAAGATTTAAAATCTATCTACTCCTCTATTCAGCAATACAAAGAAAACTATTTGGCAGAATATGAAATGGATTGCTTGGTGAGCAAAAACCTTTTTGCGGTTGCGCTTTTGAACGAAATTGAAAAGAACATTGAAGAACTACGCAACGAACAAAACTTTGTACACATTTCTGAATTCAACAAACGGATTTTAGAGATTGTTTTAACACAACCCATCCCTTTTGTGTACGAGAGAATTGGCGAGAAATTTAAAAATTATTTGATCGACGAATTTCAGGATACCTCCGTTTTACAATGGCAAAACTTACTCCCCCTCATTGATAACTCACTCGCATCGGCCAACAAAAATTTAGTGGTAGGTGATACCAAACAGGCTATTTATCGTTTTCGCGGAGGTGACGTAGAACAGTTTGTTCAATTGGGAGACCATAATTTCACCTCTTCCAATCCCTTTGTTCAGGAACGATTGAGCGCACTCAATAGAAATTTTGAAGAAAAAATATTGAACGAAAACTTTCGCTCATCGCAAAACATAATTGCTTTTAACAACTCCTATTTTGAAAAAATAAAACAAATTCTTCCTCCGAATTTGATGACTTTTTACAAAGATTATTTTCAAAATAACTCCTTCGCCAAAGCAGGTGGATTTGTGCAAGTAAAAAAATTCGAGGAAGAAGGACAAGAGCTCTCCGACCAGCTTTTAATACAAATTAAAAACAGCATTAGCGATTGCATACAACGCGGGTATCAATTCACTGATATCGCTATTTTAGTGAGGCAAAATGAATGGGGAAGTACTATTGCTGATGATCTTTTGGAAAACAACATTCCTGTTGTTTCATCAGAAAGTTTATTGTTGGGTAAAAATCCTTCCATTAAATTATTGATTTCCATTTTGCAATTCTGTTTTCAATCTTCTAACAAAACAGCAGCTGTAGAGGTAGTAAGAGGAATGCATTTACATGGAAAACTGAGTTTAGATTTACACGATGATTTAACAAAATACAGCAACCACCCCGAAAAACTCATCGCCTGTTTAAAAGAAAAAAATATTGATATCCATCAACTATCACATATCTCCTTATATGAGCTGGTGCAAAAATGGACGAATCTTTTAAACATGCCACTGAACAGCAATTACATGATTCAGTTTTTTGATTGTATCAATCAGTTTTGCACGCAAAACGGACCCGATCTGGCCCGCTTTTTAATATGGTGGGAGGAAAATGAAAAGAAACTTTCTGTACAAGTTGATACTCATGAAAATGCAGTAACTATTTCTACCGTTCATAAATCAAAGGGACTAGAATATCCCATTGTGATCATCCCCTTTTTGAATCAACAGATCTACAGAAACAATGAAAAAATATGGATAGATAAAAACGACGAAGAGCTTCCTTCAGCCTATGTGCATTTGAGCAAATCATTGCTACTTACTTCTCATGCCGATGTTTTTAATGAGGAAAGAAATAAAACTTTACTCGACTATATCAACATGCTTTATGTTGCTTTTACCAGAGCAAAAACAGAAATGTACATCTTTGGTGCTTTTGGAGAAAAAAAAGAACCTACTTATGTGGGTGATTTACTGGCACATTGTTTTGAAGAAAATTCCACCTTATTCCAAATAGGTGAAAAAACGCGATGTACTGAAAGGACTGAAGAGCAAAGAAACTTATACTCCTCTGAAATTCTTGCACCCAGCAATTGGCGGCAAAAAATAAAAATTAGTCGGCAAGCCCCTTTAATTTGGAATGAAATGAGTGCCCGTGAATACGGAACTTTAATACATACTCTGCTGGCTGAAATTTCCTGTGAAGAGGATACTGCCTCTGTAATAGAAAAATCTGTTGCAGCCGGATTATTGGATAGTTCCTTAGCCAACAACATACAAGATAAAATCAATCAATTGATTCATCAGGAGGAAATAAAGCACTTATTTAAAAAAGGCTTGAAAACCAGAACAGAAAAAGAAATCATTACGAAAGAAGGCAATATATTACGCCCCGACAAAATCATTGAATTAAATGATATAATTTACCTCATCGATTTCAAAACAGGAGAAGAACGACCACAACATATTAGTCAGATTAAGGAATACGCCGCTCACGTAAGAGACATAGAAAACAAAGATATTTGTTGTTTACTGCTGTATATCGATAAAAACAAAGTAGTTAGCTTGTAAGCAACCCTTTGATTTTATTGCGTCATTCAACTGTAAAATAATATATTTGCACCATGGGTATCAGAAAACAATTGACCAATTTACTTCTACTTTCCTTAGTGACTGTGGTTTTTACCGCTTGTCCTAAAAGAAATGTTAGTCCCGATACCGATACCTCCCTAGCTACAAGATTTACTTCAGTAGAACAAGCCAACAATGAAATGGATGCTTTAACCTCTGAAATTAAGGCCAGCAATGGAACCACTTTAAAAACCGATGCCGAGAACAGCATTCTATCTATGTGTGCTACCGTTACCATAAACACAAACAATAACGACACTATTAATGCGGTTGTAGACTTTGGTAATAGCAACTGTTTATGTGCCGACAATAAATACAGAAGAGGAAAAGTTAAAATCATTGGTGGTAAAACAAAGCAAAACATTACAGTAACTACTGAAAACTACTATGTAAATAACAATTTAATTCAAATGGAAAGAGAATTACATATTGTTACGGGAACTTATTATGTGCTTACTTGCAATGGATATATCACTTTTGCAGATAGCAGTCAAACTATCAACCACCATAGTGTAAGAACAATTCAAATGACACAAGGTGAAAACACGCCAACCATTAAGGCTGATGATGTTTACAGTATCACCGGAAATTCAAATGGAACAAACCATTTGGGTCGCACTTATACTGCAACTATTACTACCCCTATCATCCGCGCGGGAAATTGCAATTATATTAAAAGTGGTGTTATAGAAATTACTCCTCAGGATATGCTTACCAGAAAAATTGATTTTGGTAGCGGAGATTGTGATAATCTTGCAACTCTATCTATTGGAAATTACTCTAAGTCGATTACGATTAAGTAAACAGAAAAAAATATTTAATGAAATGCTATCTCCAAAGGATAGCATTTTTTTATTTATTATTTCAACGAACAAAAAACATAGGAAAACCAATAAACAAAAGAGCTTCCGGAATTATTTTAATTCTATTCAAAAAAATATTTTAAAATTAGTCGACTTTTTTAGGCAACCTATCGACAAGTATTACGGTCTTACTATCAAATACAAAACTTTAATATTACCATCATGAAAACGAAACAAATTTTAACAAAAAGCCTTTTTGCTCTTACAATGGTTGGATTAACTCTTACTTCTTGTAAAAAAGATGACACTGATACATCAGTAGCTCAAAACTACTCAACATCAGAAAATGCAAACAATGACATGGATGCAATCGCTGATCAGGCAGATGCCGGAAAATCATTTAAAATGGAAACTGTGGGTGGAATTTTAAACGACACTGCGGTTATTACAACTACTATTAGTGGCGATACTACAAAACACTGCATCGATTTTGGAACTGGTATTACTTGTAAAGACGGAAAAGTAAGAAAAGGAAAAATCTATGTAGAAAGAATCAAACAAATTTATGAAGTAGGAATGACCAGAACGATTACTACAGACAATTACTATGTGAATGGTAATAAAGTAGAAGGAAAAAGAGTTGCTACTCTAACTTCATTAAGTTTACCAACATGGACTATCACTGGTGATGTTACCATTACTTTAACCGACGGTAACGTTGTAACTGCTACTACTAGCAGAACAAGAGTTTGGACAGAAGGTTCTACAACTTTATTTGACTTCACTGATGATAAATTCTCTATCACAGGAACAGCTTCTAAAACTGCTGCAAACGGAACTAATGTTGAAGCTGAAATTACTACAGCTTTAGTTTACAGCGTAGGTTGTCACCAATTCGTAAGCGGCATCTTAAAAATCACTCCATCTGGAAAAGAAGCTAGAATCATTGATTTTGGTACAGGTGCTTGTGATGAAACAGTTACTGTTACAGTTGGAACTCACTCTAAAACTTTCACTGCAAAACAATAAGAATCTCCTGCATATTCTAGGTTAGAAAAGGCCGTCTCGAAAGAGCGGCCTTTTTTTATTCATCTAATTTCAAATCATGTCCCATCTTTAGCTTCTTTGTAGCCAAATAGAACTTATTATGCTGATTACTTTGTATTTCAAGAGGTACATTCTCTACAATCTCTAATCCGTAACCTAATAAACCCGCTCTTTTCTTAGGATTATTACTCATTAGGCGAATTTGACCAACACCCAAATCTCTTAATATCTGAGCACCCACACCATAATCTCTATGATCCATTTTAAAGCCTAATTCAACATTGGCTTCCACTGTATCTCTGCCTTGTTCCTGAAGCTTGTAAGCCTTTAATTTATTGGTTAAACCAATACCTCTGCCCTCCTGATTCATATACAACAAAACACCTTTCCCTTCCTTCTCAATCATCTCTAATGCTTTGTGTAATTGCGGACCACAATCACATCTACAAGATCCAAATACATCACCCGTTAAACAAGAAGAATGCACCCGAACCAAAATAGCTTCATCTTCTTTCCACTCTCCTTTAACCATTGCCAAATGCTCTTCACCTGTAGCTTTTTGGGTATAAGAAATTAATTTAAAATTACCATGCAGCGTAGGCATTTCAACTTCCACAGTTCTATCAATCAAAGAATCATTCTTTAATTTATAAGAAATCAAATCGGCAATGGATATTATTTTCAAATTGAAACGCTCGGCAATTATTCTTAAGTCTGGAAGTCGGGCCATCGACCCATCTTCATTCATAATTTCTACGATAACACCCGCTGGATAATGGCCTGCTAATCTTGCTAAATCTACCGTAGCTTCAGTATGCCCCGCTCTTCTCAAAACTCCACCTGGCTGTGCTTTCAAAGGAAATATATGTCCGGGTTTACCCAAAACTTCAGGTTTAGTATTCGGATTAATTAAAGCTTTAATTGTTTTTGCTCTGTCGGAAGCACTAATACCCGTTGTAACACCATCGCCAATTAAATCAACAGAAATAGTAAATGGCGTTTCATGCAAAGCCGAATTTTGAGTCACCATTAAATCTAACTTCAACTCTCTGCAACGATCTTCCATTAAGGGTGTACAAATCAAACCTCTACCGTGGGTAGCCATAAAATTAATGATCTCTGGAGTAACCATATCGGCAGTGCAAAGAAAATCACCTTCATTCTCACGATCTTCATCATCCACCACTATAATTACCTTGCCTTGGCGAAGTTCTTCTATAGCTTCTTCTATTGTATTCAGTTTTTCCGACATGTAAGTATTAACTTTAACGCAAAGTTAGTAATGTTTAAGAAACTTTTCGGCAATAAATACACAAAGTGGATACTTCTACTCACCTTTCTTTTGGGGGTTGGGATAACCGACTATTGCCTTCACAATTATTTCAACACAGAAGGATATAGGGGGAAATTACTCGACGACAAAAAAAATAAAGAACTAAGAATTGCTTGTTTTGGGGGCAGCATGACTTTCGGATTTGGTGTTTCCGAATCGGAATCATGGCCAGCTCAATTACAAAATATATTGCCCAATAATTATTCTGTAGCCAATTTAGGCGCTAACAATCAAGGAATATATGGAATATCACACGATGTGAATTACTATAATTATCTCCATTATGATATAGCTATTCTTTACCAAGGAGAAACGGATAGAGAACCGAATAAATTATTGGAAAACAACTTTAGAGGGAATGATCCGATTTTTTATTTATTTGGCTATAAACAAGCATTGGGGTTTTATATAAAGGAGGGAATTCGACAAATAATGCCCACTCCAAAAGGAGACAGTATAACTGTTTTTAAAAAAGAAGCAAATACCGATACCACAAGAGCCCAAGTAAACAAACACTACATACAAGCCAATACCCTAGCGAAAGAAATGATAGCTGAAGGAAAGACTCCCTACGAAGAATACATTGCAAAACTTGATGAAACTCTTCATTACCTCATCACCCATAAAATAAGAACTATCGTTGTTTGTCAGCCCAACAGTTACGAAAGCATTCAACATTATTGCATTAGAAAACTACTGGAAGAAAAATATTCAAATAAAGTAGAATACTTAAACCTTAGTAATCTCTTTATAAACCTCGATTCAATGACTTTTGACGGCATGCATCTGAGGGCCGATGGCTATAAGATTGTTGCTGAAAAAATGAAAGAAAGCATTCTTCACTTCCAAAAACCATAATACCTCTTTTTAGGTATTGTACCTCACTTACTTTAGAAATACATTTGGATCATGAATATTCTTGAACAAAAAAATCAATCGCACTGTGTTTTAATGCAGTTAATGGAATTGGGTGCTGATTTCAAGAAAAAAAATTGCTGTAAAAAATATAAAAAAGGAAAAGCTTGTAAGAAATGCCCCAAGCACTAGAAGCTAAGTCTAGAATTATTTCTTTTTTAAGGTATATATTATTTTATCTCTCACCTCACTCTGATCCTCTATATTCTCCCATTTTCCTGAATAAAAACCGATAACATTTTCAGTAATACGATTGTATATAAACACCTCACTACTGACTTCGAATTTTTTATCAAATGAATATAAAAGAACATAATCCTCTAAGGATTCTGGCCCACAATAAATATCTGTTGAAATATTAAAAATCTTATTGGCAAATAGATTACAGCCCTTCGACTTTCCATCGAGTCCAATAGTCATTTTTTTACAAACGACTCTACCAGTGCTATCTTTTACTATATAATTCCCCACCAGCATCCGACTACGGATATAGTAATACAAAGGATTAGGGTAAGGATACTCCTCACTAAAATTGTAAGCTATTCTTT
>JAHEZM010000042.1 GCA_023251075.1 Flavobacteriales bacterium
TCACTTTAATATTTAAAGCTTCAGTAATTCTCCGGTGATACATTTCGAATTCCTCTAATGGGAGATCCGGAAGAATTACACCATCTACTCCTACAGCAGCACATTGCTTATAAAATTTTTCAATGCCGAATTGCATCACACTGTTCAGGTATCCCATTAGCAAAATAGGCTTTTTGGCCGTTATTCTTATATCTTTCAATTGCTGAAACAGTAAATTTAAATTCATACCGTTTTCCAAAGCCGTCAAACTGCTTTGTTGAATAACCGGACCATCCGCCAAAGGATCAGAAAAAGGGATTCCTATCTCTATCAAATCAGCTTCCGATTGTTCCAAGGCTTCCAAAATTAATGTAGTGTCCTTTAAATTAGGGAACCCCGCCGTAAAAAAAATTGAAAGTACGTTTTCTTTCTTCTGCGCAAATAATTTATCAATTCTGTTTTGCATACTTTAATTCATTTAAATAGTTAGTATAGGTTTCAAGATCTTTATCTCCTCTGCCTGACAAATTCGAAATAACAATCTCTTCTTTTTTGAATTGTAATTTACCAAGTGCGGCCAGGGCATGCGCACTTTCTAATGCCGGAATTATTCCTTCTTTTTTAGTGAGGTTCAGTGCCGCTTCTAATGCTTCTGTATCCGTTATTGAAATGTAGTTTGCTCTGCGTACCTCATTCAAATAAGCATGTACGGGACCAATTCCAGGGTAATCCAATCCCGCCGAGATACTATACGGTTCCGTGATTTGCCCGTCTGCTGTTTGCATTAAAATAGTTTTACTTCCATGAATTATACCTGCACTTCCAACCGAAAGTGTAGCTGCTGTATGTCCTGAATCAATCCCTTTTCCGGCGGCTTCCACCCCAATTAATTTTACATCCTCACTTTCCAGGAAATGATAGAATGCGCCCGCCGCATTACTTCCGCCTCCAACGCAAGCTATAACATAATCAGGGTTTTCTTTCCCTAAAATAGTTTTTAATTGTCCTTTAATTTCGTTACTAATCACCGATTGAAATCTCGCTACCATATCGGGATAAGGATGTGGACCTACAACCGACCCAATCAAATAATAGGTATTCTCAGGATTATTGATCCAATCACGGATCGCTTCGTTGCTCGCATCTTTTAATGTTTTACTTCCCGAATGAACAGAAACAACTTTAGCGCCTAACATTTTCATCCGCGCTACATTCGGAGCTTGTCTTTGAACGTCTGTTTCACCCATGTAAACAATGCACTCCATTCCCATTAAAGCGCAAACAGTAGCGGTGGCCACTCCATGCTGACCGGCACCGGTTTCAGCAATTATTCTTTTCTTTCCCAATTCTTTTGCCAATAAGATCTGTCCGATAGCATTATTGATTTTATGCGCGCCGGTATGATTCAGATCTTCACGCTTCAAATAAATATTGGTTTTATATTGCTCCGACAAGTTCTTAGCAAAGAACAAAGGTGTTGGCCGGCCAACATAATTTTTTAATAGCTCCGAGAATTCATTATTGAATTTTTCACTCTGACTTATCCCCAAGTATTTGCTTTTCAATTCCTCTATATTATTATAAAGAATTTCAGGAATGTATGCTCCGCCGAAGGAACCATAATATCCATTTTCAGAAACCCCGTATTTACTTACTGCTTTCATTTTAATTCATTTATAAATTGTTTTACTTTCGATGCTTCTTTCATTCCGGGAGAGATTTCAAATTTAGAGTTTATATCAATTCCGAAAAGTTGTTTCATCTTTAATTTTTTTAGGGCTTCAGTGCTCTCCGACGAAATTCCACCACTAATGAAAAAGGGAGTTTCAAGATTGTAACCAGACAACAATTTGTGATCGAAACTTTTTCCGCTTCCTCCATGGAACTCAGTTTTAGTGTCGAATAAAAAGTAGTCAATGCTTCCTACATATTCCTTCAATATTTCAAAATTAAATTCCGGATCCATTCCGAATGTCTTTATCACCTTTACATAAGATTTCAACTCTTTACATTGCTGCGGACTTTCATTGCCGTGCAACTGAACAAGATCGAGATCATGATGTGCTACTTTGTCCAATATTGAATAGGTGCGCTCATTTACAAACACTCCAACTTTTTTAGCATTAATACTTCTTACTTCATCAAATGATAAAGAGCTATTAAAATATCTAGGAGATTCCTTATGAAAGATAAAACCAACATAATCCGCGCCTGCAATAAGAATACTAGAAATATTTTCATAGTTCCTCAAGCCACACACTTTAATTTTCATGACTCACCAGCTCCTTTCTTGTCTTATTTAAATTATCCATGAATTCTTTACAAGCTAAGTCTGGTCGTGGATTTTTCATAAAATGCGAGCCCATTAAAAAACCAGTATAGCCATAGCTCTTTAGTTGTTGAACAGTTTTCACATCCTTAATTCCACTCTCTGATACTTTAATAAAATTTGGCGGTATTATATTTGCCAATTCAAGAGAAATGCCAATATCAATATCCATAGTCTTCAGATTTCTATTATTGACGCCAACAACATTTATTTTTTCATTCAATTTTTCCAATTCTTTTTGGTCATGCACTTCAAACAATACTTCCATATTGAGTGATTGCGCTAATTCGACAAACTTTGTAACCTCTGCTTTTGTTAAGACGGCCGCGATCAACAGGATAGCGTCAGCACCCATTGATTTGGATTCGATTATCTGATATTCGTCAATGATAAAATCTTTTCTTAAGATTGGACAGAAATTGAATTTCCGCGCCGTTTTTAAATCTTCGGAAGTGCCTTTAAAGAATTCAGTATCTGTTAAAACCGACAAAGCACTTGCGCCCGCCTGCATATAACCAATCGAGGTTCTTTCCACATTCACGTACTTATTCAAATATCCTTTTGAAGGAGAGTGCCTTTTAATCTCAGCAATAATCCCATTCTTATCCTCACGTGTAAGATATTTAGATAAAGAAACTGTTTGTGACGCAAAGTATACTGATTTCTCTAATAAAGGAATTGGATACAAAGCCTTCCGTTCTGCAACCTCCTTTGTTTTATGCGCTATAATTTTTTCTAAGGTATTCATTTTAATTTTTATTAATTAAATTTTTAAATAATTGGCTTGCCTTTTTTGACTCAATAGTTTCCCTGCTGGTTTCAATACAATCACGAATCGTTCTATTAGGAAAAAATGTTTGCATTGCAAAAGCACTGTTTATTACAACAACATTTTTTTGTGCTTTGGTTGCCTTGTTTTCAAGAACATTGATAAATATTCTTCCCGCTTCTTCAATTGTATCGCCCCCAAATAATTCCTTTTTTTTTAAGGAATCGAAACCAAGGTCTTCAGGTTCAAATAATTTTTCAGAATCGCTTCCAATACTTTTAAATGAGCCTGTCAGGCTGATCTCATCATAACCATCCAGAGAATGAACTACATTGTAATTAGAGTTCTCGTTCTGCAGAACATAGTTATATAAACGTCCCACTTCCTGATTGTAAACCCCAATATACTTATGCTTTACTCTGGCCGGATTTACCAAGGGCCCGAGTAAATTAAAAAAGGTACGGATACCTAATTCTTTCCGTTGCTCTACCACATGCTTTAATGTTGGATGAAATAAAGGTGCGTGCATAAAGCAAATATTGTGTTTGTTCAATTCCTTATTCAATTCGTCAGATGTTCGTTTGAACGAATAACCCAAATGTTTTAAAATATCTGAAGAACCTGAAACAGAACTCGCGCCATGGTTTCCGTGTTTTGCCACTGGAACTCCAGAAGCTGCAAGTACAATAGCAGAAAGTGTGGAAATATTAAACGTGTTTTTCTGATCACCACCGGTTCCGCAAACATCGAGCGCCTCTTTTTCTAATTTCACTTTTACACTCAGATCCAGCAATGCATTTTTAAACCCCGTCAGCTCTTCAACTGTTACCGGTCGCTTAATTAAAAACGACATACAAGCAACAAGTTGCGAGGAGTTGAGTTTTTTTTCTTTTATCTCGACTATAAAATTGTAAGCTTCTTTTTCAGTGAGCTTACTGTGCGTGCTTAGTTTTTCTACTATTGTTTTCATTCTAATTAATTAACGGTAATAACCTCATCCAATCCTACGGACCACCTTCTACAATAAGAAGAAGGGTTTATTTACTCTAAAAATTGGTAATCTTTACCAGGCGCTAAGCCAGTTGCGGATAATGGTTTCGCCGTGTTCTGATAAAATGGATTCAGGATGAAACTGAACACCTTTTACATCTAAAGTTTTATGCTTTAGTGACATGATGTTTTTTTCAGCATCGATTGAAGTAACAATTAAATCAGAACTTAAACCATTTTGATCCACTACCCACGAATGATAGCGGCCAACATTGAATTGTTTAGGACAAGCTTCGAAAATAAGATCGTTTTGAGTTATTTCTATTGGTGTAGCCAATCCGTGAAAAACTGTATCAAGGTTTTTTAATTTGGAATTGAAATTTTCACCAATAGCCTGCATGCCCAAACAAACTCCAAAAATAGATTTTGAAGCAGAATATTTTTTCAGAATTTCAGGCATTATACCGGCATCTTTCGGTAAACCGGGACCGGGAGATAATAAAATTTTATCGTAATCATTTACCTCATCAATAGAAATCTTATCATTACGGATAACGTCAAACGAAATATCACTCACCTTCTCAACCAAATGGACAAGGTTGTAAGTGAAACTGTCGTAATTATCTAACACCAATAACTTTTTCATGACGCCATCTCCTCTTCCATTAGAGAAGCTGTGATATCTTTTGCCTCTGCAATATTATTAAATTTTTGGGCATTAACTATAGCTTTTCTCAATGCGCTTACTTTATTGTTAATTTCCTGCAATTCATTTTCTTCATCAGATGAAATTACAATCCCGGCTCCTGCCTGATAATAAAGCGTATTGTTCTTGCTTAAAAAAGTACGTATCATTATAGCATGGTTGATGTCATTATTCAAACCTATAAAACCAACACAACCTCCATAAAACTCCCTGGTATTTGGCTCATATTGATTAATTAGTTCCATGGCTTTGTATTTTGGAGCACCAGACAAAGTTCCCGCCGGAAAGGTTCCTAACAAAGTTTCAAAACCATCAATTTCCTTTTTTAATTGCCCTTTCACGTTACTCACTAAATGGATGACGTGCGAATATAATTGCAATTGCTTAAAAGAACTTACTTCTACGTCCGAACAATATTTACTCAAATCGTTTCTCGCCAGATCCACCAACATAACGTGTTCTGAGTTTTCCTTAACATCACTTTTTAAATCAGCAGCGCTTTTCAAATCCAATTCATCATCTCCGGTACGCTTATAAGTGCCTGCAATGGGATGAATTTCTGCAGATTTATTCTTAATGATCAGTTGTGCCTCAGGAGAAGAGCCGAATAAACGAAAATCACCCATATCGAAATAAAATAAATACGGTGAAGGATTTATATTCTTTAAAGCACGGTACACATTAAAATCATCTCCTTTAAATTTAGTTTTGAACCGGCGCGACAACACCAACTGGAAAACATCGCCTAATTTACAATGTTGCTTAGCTTTTGTCACCAGCTCTTTAAAGTCCTCTCCTGTAATACTACTTTCTTCGTCACTTACAGTTTTAAAAGGAAAAGAAGGAAGCGGAGATTCCATTTCTTCAATAATACTTTCACTTAGCTTTTTACTTTCCAATTCAGTCCTAGCATGCGAAATAACATGTAATGAATTAGTATGATGATTAAATACCAAAATTAGGCTGAAGAACTGATAGAACAATTCCGGAATCCCAGCTTCTCCGGGCTTAGTGCTTAAATTTTTATTTTCTGAGTATTTAATGATGTCAAAAGAGCTGTAGCCAAATAATCCTGAAGTGCAAAAAGGAAATTTTTGTCCCTCAACTTCAAAACTATTTCTAAAGTCGTTGAAGTACTTAGTAAGTTTCAGACCATTAAAAGCAATCTCAGTTTCAGAGATTTTATTTCCTTCTTTTTTTCTGATTATTCCGTCCGATAAGGAAAAGGAAGCAAGTGGTTTTAAACAGATGTACGAAAAATGCCCTTCTCTTGAATTATAGTCAGAGCTTTCGAGTAAAACTGAAGCCGCGTATTTATCGCGCAAAGCCAAATAAAGCGAAACCGGTGTTTTGGTATCGGCTATTGTTTCTTTTATGTATGTATATAATTTCATTTTTTTTATTTTTTTCCCTCTCCTTTTAGGAGAGGGGGACCACGCTTGCGTGGTGGGTGAGGTAAAACAAAAAGCCCGCTGTCGTGTGAACAGCGGGCTCTTAAAAGTCCTATACTAATTATAAATAATTTAGCCGTTCACAACCTTCGTTGAGAACCACCACCATGAATTATTTACAAATTGTTTTTTCATTTC
>JAHEZM010000011.1 GCA_023251075.1 Flavobacteriales bacterium
CATTATCTTGATGAAATGGCCTTCAAGTATAACCACAGAAAAATAAAAGATAAAGGGTTTAATATCCTCTTGAAAAGAATGGTAGATATGAATTTGCCTTAATATGGGTCATTACCCTCCAAAAGAGCTACCACAAGGACATTAAATTCTCTATTAAATTTAGAACAAGATCTTTTTTCAACACTAACAACATACTCAGTACACCAATTTAATCACCGAGCCAGCAATTCCTCAATTTTTTCCTCAACTTCTTTCAAAGTAATTCTATTGATGCACACATCATGGGGTTGAACACAATGTATTTGATCGCAGGGATTACAAGGTAATTTATGATGAATAAAAGCTCCTTTATCGTGATAAGGACGAAATGTTTCAGTAACACTTGGTCCAAACAAGCCTAATGCCGGAATATTCACAGCAGAGGCCAAATGCATAGGACCACTATCATTTCCTACAAATAATTTTGCATGAGATGCAATAGCGGCAAATTGCATTAAACTTGTTTTTCCGGCCATGTTAATGGCAGTAAAATTCAAGCGGCCAATAATTTCATTATTCACGTCAATGTCTTCTGGTCCACCGCAAAAAACCAATTGAAATTTCTTGTCATTAAAATATCTTGAAAGCTCCGTAAATCGATCAGGAGACCATTGTTTCAAAGGCCTTCTGGCACCCGCATGCAACAATACAAAATTTTTCAAACCCTGATTTTCAATCCACTCCTTTGCAAAACAATGATCTTCATTTTTGATCTCTAAACGTAGTTTCAAAGACTTTGGAATTTCCTGAAGAACACTCTCCATAATTTGCACATTCGCCTCCACTTCATGTTTCTGTTGTCCGCTTTTTTTGTTTTTAAAACGAACAGTTCCTCTATTTAAATAACACTTTGGAAGATGCAACAAGGTATAACGAAACATGCTCCAGGTTCCACGTAAATCAATAATCAAATCGAACTTACCACTCAATTCATTTTTATCAGAAACCACCTTAGATATTGACGAATCACTTTGAACAATATTTTTCACCAGGGGTTTACAAAATAAAACTATTTCTGCTTTAGGGTGATTGTTTCGCAGTATTTGTAAAGCAGGAAGAGCGGTAATCATATCACCAATTTCATCAACTTTAATAACCAGTATCCTTTTAAATTTCTGTTGAAAAGGATTATTTCTATTGATGATTCTCGACAAAAATATAGTACACAAAAAGTAAATTTTTGTTTTCCATATTTCAACAAGATAATGGACTTTAAAGGTCATGCTAGCTCAAAAATAGCATAAGTTTTCAAAAAAGCAGAAGCTAAATAAAGTAGAAGGGGAATTAAAAAAACTTGCAGCTCAATAAAGCAATATCATCTGCGTAATGGCCACGACCTTTATATTCTTTCAAATCATTAAGCACACCTTTGTTCCAATCATTCGGGCGCAAGTTTTTATGTGTCATTAATGAGTGTTGTAGGCCCTCCATTCCAAACTCCTTATTGAATTCATTCTCTGTTTCCACCAAACCATCGGTATAACAAAACAAAGAGGAACCAACAGGAATAGTGATTCTACCTTCTTTAATCAATGGAATTTCATCTAACATACCTAAACCCGGACAACCTTTTTTCAACAAAACAACCTGATCATCAGAAATCATAAACGGCGGATTATGTCCTGCATTTACATAATCTAACACACGCGTTTTAATATTGTATTTTGCTACGAACATGGTGATAAATTTTTCACCATTCGCAGTTTCTAAAACCTTTTTATTCAATACTTCTATCAAATCGCCTAAAGAAACTGAATGATGCACCAATACACGTAAATTGGCCTGGAAGTTCGACATCAACATCGCTGCAGAAACCCCTTTACCTGATACATCGGCAATACAAAAACAAACCTCATCTTCATTCAATTCAATGAAATCATAATAATCACCACCCACCTGCTGATGCGATTGATAAAACACCGCAATGTCCATATGGTCGTTACTTGGCAAAGAAGCCGGAAGAAGCATAGCCTGCATTTCAGAAGCCAGCTCTAACTCTTTTTTCATACCCTCTTGTCGGAGCGACTCATTTACCAAATTCTTATTTTCAATTGCTACCGCAATAATATTGGTAAGTGTTTGAACAAAAGGTAAATGTTTAATGATAGGGCTCACCATTAGCGCTTCCTCCATCACATCACCAATCAATAAATAAGCTAAGGGTTTTGTTTTATGATACACCGGAACCACCACGTCAAATTCTCTGAAAGGACCCTCCACTTGTGAATTCACCTCAGTAATTTCGGTAATAGGTAATAAATCTCTTTTTACATCAATATCAATCTCGCTATCTGTACCAAACTTAAGGGCCATATCCCACTCCCCTTCATTTAAAAACAAGCACAGTTTACCAATGTTTAATTGCTCGCGCAACACGAACTCGTAGATGGCAAACAATTTTGATTTCGATAAATTACTATTGATAGCATTGGTAATTTCCAACAAAGCATTAAGCTTTTGGTCACGAACCAAAATCTTTGCATCTGCACGCTTTATTGAACGAATCGCCATGTATAATTTTTATTTTAACTTTTCAATTATTCCTGGTAGCTGACGTAATAAAGCTAGTTCTTTCCACTTAGCTCTCGCTTCATCTACCGGTATTCCTACGTAAGTTTTGTTGGCATCAAGACTTTTACCCACCCCTGATTTACCCAATACAACAGCATTGTCTCCAATACTAATACCGCTTACTACGCCAACTTGCCCCCACAAAGTTACATTCTTTCCTATTGCAACGCAACCTGCAATTCCAACTTGTGCAGCAAACAAACACATTTCTCCAATTACTGTATCGTGTCCAATGTGAACCTGATTATCAATTTTAGTTTCTCTTCCAATGATGGTACTTCCCGAAACCCCTCTATCTATAGTGCATCCGGCACCAATCTCCACTCCATTTTCCACCACCACATTTCCAATTGACCATAATTGTTCTCTTGAGCTGCCTCTGTTTTTGTAATAAAAAGCATCGCTTCCAATAACTGTATTCGCATGAACTACAACATCATCACCGATGATTGTGTTATCGTAAATAGACACATTAGGATAAATCAAACAATTTTTACCAATGCGCACATTATTACCAATAAATACATTGGGTTGAATGATAGTTCCTTCTCCAATTTCAGCTTCTTTCGAATGCAATTGCTCTGCTTTAGCGAAAGGAGAAAACTTCTTTCCTAATTTATTGAAGTCGGCAAAAGGATTGGCACTTATAATTAAACCTTTGCCCACAGGACATTCCACTTCTTTATCAATGATAATAACAGTGGCCGCCGATTGTAAACATTTATCGTAATATTTAGGATGATCAACAAAACAAATGTCACCCTTTTGAACCTGATGAATTTCATTGATTCCTTTAACCACCAATGCAGAATCGCCGATGAACTTGCAAGCAAGTATATCGGCGATTTCGCTAAGCTTAAGTGGTTTTTTAAATTGCATGATTACATTCTCTCACTGTATTCACCAGTGCCAGTATTCACCTTAATTTTATCTCCTGTATTGATGAACAAAGGAACTCTGATTTCTGCTCCGGTATCGATGGTAGCCGGCTTCAAAGTATTGGTAGCTGTATTTCCTCTGATACCTGGTTCTGTGTAAGTGATTTCAGCCTCAATATAGGTTGGAACCTCAGCAGATAAAAACTCTTCTGTTTCTGCGTGAACAGTAGCTTCCATTTCCATTCCTTCTCTCAAATATTTTGGATGATCGATTAAGTTTTCAGGAATCACCACTTGCTCAAAAGACTGAGTATGCATGATGTTGTAGCCCATATCGTCTTTATACAAAAATTGGTACGGACGTCTTTCAATTCTTACTATTTCGATTTTAACTCCCGAAGTGAAAGTGTTATCTATAATTCTACCGTTTTCCAAGTTTCTCAATTTAGTACGAACGAAAGCCGGACCTTTACCCGGTTTCACGTGTTGAAACTCTACAATTTGCATTAGTTTTCCATTGAAGAGAATACACATGCCATTTTTAAAATCTGAAGTATCTGCCATAAAAAATTTGAATTTGCACGAAAATACGAAAAATATTTTCGTTGCGAAAGTCCAATTGCGTAGGTACTCAATTAAATTCCTCTACCCTTCCACCGAGCTTTAAAAAACAAGGAATAAATGCTTATAAAAGTGATGTAAAAAGGATATACCAAAGCTACCGGAACAAGAAATTTTAGCAAGAAACCTTGATTGGTTCGCAACATCACGGGTAAAGTGATAATAACATCAGCTGCACCTTTCAGCACAAACATAGCCACCACAAAAGGAATTAAATGCATTTGAAAAAAACAAACTGTTAGCAAAAAGGCCATTAAGATATTGATGCTTCCCATCAACAAAGTAATACGCTTGGCATAAGAAGGATAGGCTTTGGCTTTTCCCGCCCAGCGCAGGCGTTGTTGAAAAAGTTCTTTCCAGGAATGTACGGGTTCTGTACTCACCAAAGCGTTATTATTACTATTGAATCCTATTTTTTTCGCACCAAATTTACTGGCCACTTTATGCATTAAAAAAACATCATCACCTGAAGCATAAGTATCATTCTCGTAGGCTCCCACCGCATTAAAAGCTTCCTTGCTAAATAATAAATTAGTTCCATTGGCCATCAATGGTTTTTTTCTTTGAATAGCTCCGGCTGTTAGGCCCATAAGCGAACACATTTCAATATTTAAGAAAGCATTGAAAAAACCTGGTTCACGATGGTATTTAACCAAAGCACCCACCATTAAATAATCGCCAGAAATCTTGGTGTTCATCATTTCCTTCAACCACTGAGAACCTACTGTAGAATCAGCATCTAAAGTGAGAATATTTTCAAATTTCGCTGATTTTATTCCTTTACTAAGCGCAGCCTTTTACCCAATTCATTTTGTTCCAATTGCAAAAGAACAGCTCCCGAAGATCTCGCAAATTCCGCAGAGGAATCGGTGCTATGATCGTTTACAAAAATGATTTCTAACAAGTCATTTGGGTAATCGAGTGCTTTCAATGAAGCAATACAAGCAGGTAAATTTTTCTCTTCATTCCTAAACGGCACAATAACAGAAACCCCTCTCCCCACACCACTCTCACTCTCACTCTCACTCTTCCCCAATCTCGCTCTGCTTCTATTCCATCCTTGCCAATACAACAACAAAGTAGCAACGTACAAAAACGACCAAATAAAAATTATGGCAAAAAAAGGATTGATCATTCTTCCTTAAATATTTTTACACGATACATGAATATAGCCCCAATAATAGCCGGAAAAGCCAAATTGATTAACCAAATGATGGTAGAAGCCATCCAAACTCCCGATGCAGCGGCAGGTATTAATTCCCCTGTTGATTTCATGTAGGTTTCCAATAAAAACAAAGTAATAGCAGTTCGTGTAGCACCCAGTTCCATCAAAGCCGAAAGAGAAAGAAACGATAAGGCATAAAAGCTAATTGCAACGATTACCAAACCATCTATCAGAGGTAAATCAACATTAAAAATTAACAAACAAATATAAAATTGTAGGGAAAAAACAAAGTAGCGTGCCATAGAAACCAATATAGCCCAAACAATCAAATCACCTATTTCAAATTCTGCTAAAACATTGAAATACTTTTTCCATTTTTCAGGCAGAGGAGTTTTGTTCAATACTTTTAAAAGTATTGAAGGAAAAATAAGAGAAAGAAATAAAAGAGCATTGGCGATAAGTAAAGAAATGGAAATTAAAATAATCCACTGAAAATCCAGCAAACTAAACTTCCAAAGAAAATAGATTAGAGAGAGTCCGCCCAGCAACACAGTAATAAACAATTGAACCATACTTCCATAAACAGAAAGCACACTGGCACTGATTCTATTATCAGGATTCAAGTGTAAACTCCTGCCAATATATTCTCCCATTTTAAAGGGAGCAAAAATAGAAATGGTTACTCCCGATAAAACTCCTTTGTAGCTTTCCCAATAAGAAATACGTTCTACTTTAGAAGCCAAAAACTTCCACTTCAACGCTTCAAAACCCCAGTTAAAAAAGAGTAATAAAACTACTGCTGAAAATAAAAATGGTGATAAAGAAATATCATCCAGAGGATTTAAAGATTCCTTTTCGCTCCATTCCACTATAACATGATTATAAATAAAAGCAAAAGACAAAAGCACCACCAAAATTTTGATTGCAGTGCTTAAATACTTTATTTTTTTACTTTTATCCACAGTTGCAAGATTACTTTAAGTTATTCAATTTGGCAAAAGAGAGCATTATATTAGGCATCGATCCTGGAACCACAGTAATGGGTTACGGCGTTATAAAAACAGAGGGAAGTAAAATTTCCTTGATAGATATTGGTGCCATAAAAATGAGTTCTTTAAAAACACACGAGTTAAAACTAAAACAGGTTTTCGATTCTATGATGGAGCTTATTGAAAAACATCATCCAGATCATTTGGCTATCGAAGCACAATTTTTTGGAGAAAACGTGCAATCTATGCTGAAGCTTGGTAGAGCCCAAGGAGTAGCGATAGCTGCCGCTTTATCGCGCGATATTCCATTTACTGAATATGCTCCCAAGAAAGTAAAAATGTCGATTACAGGAAATGGAAATGCTTCTAAAGAACAAGTCGCGAAAATGCTTCAAACCCTTTTAGGTATTAAATCATTGCCTCAACCTTTAGATGCTACCGATGGATTGGCAACTGCACTGTGTCATCACTTTCAAGGAGGAAAACAAAACACTGGAAAGAGTTATAAGGGCTGGGATGCTTTTGTGAAACAGAATCCTGGGAGAAAAAAATCGTAGGGACGTACCTTACGGCCGCCCAACTTACTTTAATATCATGGGCGGCCGCAAGGGCCGCCACTACAGGAAACAAAAAAGGCTTCCGTTTTTCAACGAAAGCCTTTTTAATATTCTAATCTCAATTATTTAATGGTAGTGGTTGAATCAGGAGAACATTTTTTACAAGTCTCTCCTTTAGCAGCAGCTTCTTTACAACAAGCATGCTCATCTTTCACAGCACCAGCTTCTTCTTTGCAGCATTTTCCTTCAGCATGAGCAGGGCATTTATCTGTACCTTCTTTACAACATTCAGCAGTTGTTTTGCCATGACAAGAAGCTTCAGTTCCATGACATTTAGGAGCCACAGCAGTACCTTCTGTATGACCAGAACCTAAGATTGGAGCGATTACCAATCCAATTAAACAAGTTAATTTAATTAAGATGTTCATTGACGGACCAGAAGTATCTTTAAATGGATCACCTACTGTATCTCCGGTTACCGCGGCTTTATGAGCATCAGAACCTTTGTAAGTCATTTCACCATTAATCATTACACCTGCTTCGAAAGATTTTTTAGCGTTATCCCATGCACCACCAGCGTTGTTTTGGAACACTGCCCAAAGAACACCAGATACAGTAACACCTGCCATGTAACCGCCTAACATCTCAGCGATCAATTGGTTATTGTCAGCATAAACCAATTTACCTAACAATACAATCGCAATTGGGAAACCAATAGTTAATATACCAGGTAACATCATTTCACGCAATGCAGCTTTAGTAGAAATCTCTACACACTTACCGTATTCAGGTTTTCCTGTACCTTCCATGATACCCGGAATTTCTTTGAACTGACGACGAACTTCGTACACCATATCCATTGCAGCTTTACCCACAGAGTTCATTGCCAAAGCAGAGAACACTACCGGAATCATACCTCCTACGAACAACATCGCTAAAACCGGAGCTTTGAAGATATTGATACCATCGATATCCGTGAAAGTAACATAAGCAGCAAACAATGCCAACGAAGTTAATGCAGCAGAAGCGATAGCAAAACCTTTTCCTGTTGCAGCAGTAGTGTTACCCACTGAATCTAAAATATCTGTACGCTGACGAACTTCTTTAGGTAATTCACTCATTTCGGCGATACCACCAGCGTTGTCGGAGATTGGTCCGAAAGCATCAATTGCCAACTGCATAGCTGTTGTAGCCATCATTGCAGAAGCAGCCAAAGCCACACCGTAGAAACCAGCTAAAGCGTAAGACGCCCAGATAGCACCCGCAAATAACAATACTGTTGGGAAGGTAGAAATCATACCAGTTGCGATACCCGCAATAACGTTTGTACCTGCACCTGTAGAAGATTTTTGAACGATTTTCAAAACCGGACCGGTACCTAAACCAGTATAGTGTTCAGTAACAGCAGAGATAACACCACCTACTATTAAACCTACAATGGCAGCGAAGAATACTCTTAAAGAAGAAATTTCTTTTGTACCCTCACCAAAGAAATCCATGTTCATGGTTTCTGGTAACATATATTGAACTAAGAAATAACAAGCAACAGCAGTTAAAATAATAGAAACCCAGTTCCCCATATTTAAAGCACCTTGCACTTCTTTTTCTTTAGCACTATTGTCTTTAATTTTTACCAATAAAGTACCGATGATAGAAAACAAAATACCGAAACCAGCGATTGCCATTGGCAATAAGATTGGACCGATTCCACCGAAAGCATCAGTAATTTGTCCGCCCATATCTTTAATTACATAATTACCCAATACCATTGCAGCCAATACAGTTGCTACATAAGAACCAAATAAATCGGCACCCATACCTGCTACGTCACCTACGTTATCACCTACGTTATCGGCAATAGTTGCAGGGTTTCTAGGATCATCCTCAGGAATACCTGCTTCAACTTTACCAACTAAGTCAGCACCAACATCGGCAGCTTTAGTATAAATACCACCACCTACACGAGCAAACAATGCAATTGATTCAGCACCTAATGAGAAACCAGCTAATGTTTCTAAAACTACAGTCATTTTTTCCGTTGAAGTCCAAACACCACCCATAAAATATTGGTAGAAAATAATAAAGAAAGCAGTTAAGCCTAACACTGCTAAGCCAGCAACACCTAAGCCCATTACAGTACCTCCACCAAAAGAAACTTTCAATGCTTGAGGTAAGCTCGTACGAGCAGCTTGTGTGGTTCTAACGTTTGTTTTAGTTGCGATTTTCATCCCCATGTTTCCAGCCAATGCCGAAAAGAAAGCTCCGAAAATAAATGCTACTACTATTAATATAGAAGAGGTCTCTACAATTTGAGAGATAATAGCCAATACAACACTTGCTGCAACAACGAATATTGCCAACAATTTGTATTCAGCTTTCAAGAAAGCCAATGCTCCCTCATAAATATATTCTGAAATTTGTTTCATTTTTCCATCTCCGGCATCTTGTTTTAAAACCCAAGATCTTTTGACAGCCATGAAAGCTAATCCTATTAATGCCATTACAATTGGCACATAAATCATCATTTGTCCCATAAACTTAATTAGTATTTATTCATTTTAATTGGTCGGCAAAGGTAAATATTTAATGCATTTTCCCAAATCAGAGAAAAGAAATTACTTGTACAACACTCCTTTTACTGCTTTAGTAATTCGCTCTATATTAGGTAAAGCCTCGTTAATTAAGTTCATTGCATAAGGAAGAGGTACATCTCTTGAAGTTACTCTGGCTACCGGAGCATCTAAGTAATCAAACGCTTCTTTTTGAACTTTATAAGTAATTTCACCTGATATAGAAGCCAAAGGCCAAGCCTCTTCAACCACTACCAATCGGTTAGTTTTTTTCACTGATTCGAAGATGGCATCATAATCAATCGGACGAACAGTTCTCAAATCGATTACCTCAACACTAATTCCTTCTTTTTCTAATTCTACACAAGCCGCCAATACCACATGAACTATTTTTCCAAAAGTAACAATGGTAACATCTTTACCTTTTCTTTTAATATCGGCAACACCAATTGGAATGATATATTCGCCTTCAGGAACTTCGCCTTTATCACCATACATTTGTTCCGATTCCATAAAAATAACGGGATCATTATCGCGAATAGACGCCTTTAATAACCCTTTAGCATCGTAAGGAGTAGAAGGAACTACTACTTTTAAACCAGGAGTATTGGCAAACCAATTTTCAAAGGCTTGTGAATGTTGAGCACCCAGTTGTCCGGCAGAAGCCGTAGGACCTCTAAATACAATAGGGCAATTGAATTGACCACCCGACATAGAATGAACTTTAGCAGCGCTATTGATCACCTGATCGATAGCCACCAACGAAAAGTTGAAAGTCATAAACTCAATTATCGGTCGCAAACCATTCATGGCCGCTCCTACCCCAATACCTGCAAAACCAAGTTCGGCAATAGGGGTATCAATCACACGCTCTTCACCAAACTCCTCCAGCATGCCCTGACTCACTTTATATGCACCGTTGTATTCTGCAACTTCTTCACCCATTAAGAAAACCGATTTATCGGCTCTCATCTCCTCATTTAAAGCTTCACGAAGCGCTTCTCTGAATTGTATTACTCTCATAGAAAATTTTTTAAGCGGGGCTAAAATAAAAATTAATATCGTATTATTATAGGTAAAATTGACATTGATTTTTAAATTGTAACAACTATCTTTGGTACATAATGAATAAGCTCGTTTTCGATAAACTTCACGACATCACTCAACTTTGCCAAATGTATTCGGTAAAGTCTATGTATCTTTTTGGTTCTGCAGGAAAAGGAGAGGTTTTTAACGAAAATAGTGATATAGATTTTTTGATTTCTTTCAAAGAAATAAGTGTGGAAGAATACACCAATAACTATTTCGCCTTACAATACAAATTGCGAGAACTCTTCCAAAGAGATATTGATTTACTTACCGAAAATTCTTTGACCAATCCCTATTTCATCAAAAGTATAGATGACTCTAAAGAACTTTTGTATGCAGCTTGAGACGAATAAATTCCTTTTCGATATTCAAATTTCAGTAAATTCCATTTTTGAATATATTGCTGACTGCAAAACGCTAGAACAATATCAAAACAACAAACTAATTAGAAGAGCTGTTGAAAGAGAATTAGAAATTATTGGCGAAGCAATGAACAGGCTTTTAAAACTTAATCCCGAATTAAATATTAAAGAGTCTCGAAGAATTGTTGATTTGCGGAATTGGATCATTCATGGCTACGACAAAGTAGACGATGTTATTATTTGGGGAATCATCTCTAAAGATTTACCCACTTTAAAAGAGCAAGTTAGCATTCTGCTAAAGAAATAATTTTTACTTCTCTTAAACCTTTTCTTCATCGCTTCGTAAAGCCAAAACTTTAACTGTTATTTCACATTTCAAATACTTTAATCTATAGTACATTTATGAAGATTCTTGTTTGTATTAGCAGTGTTCCGGATACCACGACAAAAATTACCTTTGCCGACGGCAACACAAAATTCAACACCGCAGGTGTTCAGTATGTTATCAATCCCTATGATGAGTTTGGATTATCGAGAGCAATGCAATTGAAAGAAAAGATGGGAGGCACTGTTACTACTGTCACTGTAGGTAGAGCAGATACCGAACCAGTAATTAGAAAAGCATTGGCCATTGGTGCTGATGATTCTGTGAGAATTGATGCCGATCCTGTTGATTCCTTTCAAGTAGCCTCTGAAATTGCTGCTTACGCAAAAGATAAAGCCTTCGATTTAATTATTACCGGAAGAGAATCTATCGATTACAATGGTGGAGCCGTTCCTGGAATGTTAGCAGAACTATTAGGCATCAATTCTGTTTCTCCTTGCGTGAAATTAGAAATTGAAGGAAATATTGCTACTATGCAAACCATGATTGATGGCGGTAAAGAGGTGGTGAAATCAAATCTTCCTGTAGTTGCTGCGGCACAAAAAGGAATGGTGGATGAAAGCGAATTACGCATTCCCAACATGAGAGGTATTATGGCTGCCAGAACCAAACCTCTGGCCGTTGTGCCTGGATCAGCAAGTGGTAACACTGCTGCTAAAACATTCGATTTACCTGCACCAAAAGCAGCTTGTAAAATGATATCTGCCGACAATGTAGAAGAGTTGGTACATCTATTACACACAGAAGCAAAAGTTATTTAATTCAAAATATTTAGAAATATGTCAGTATTAGTATTCGCTGAAAATTGGGACGGTTCATTTAAGAAATCAACTTACGAAGCAGTATCTTACGCTTCTTCCCTAGCCGCAAAAGTAGGCGGTTCTGCAACAGCAGTAGTTATTGGAAATGTGAGTGACACCAACGCTCTTGGAAAATATGGTGCAACAAAAGCCCTTCAATTTGATGGAGATAATATGAATCACCAAGGTATAGCAAGTATTTTAGCGCAAGCAGCTCAAGCTACCGGTGCAAAATATATTGTGTTCAATGGTACCTGGAAAGCCAAAGGTGCAGCACCGCGATTGGCTGTAAAACTTAATGCCTCTATCGCTACAGAGGTGGTTGAATTGCCTTCATCTACAACTCCATTCAACGTTAAGAAAAAAGTTTTTTCAGGAAAAGCCTTCGCTCATGTAGAAATGGCGGGCGATGTTAAAATCATCGTTCTTTCTACCAACGCTTATGGTGTTCATGAAAATGCGGTATCTATCGCTGTAGAAAAAGGAAGTGGCGCTGCCACCGAAAAGGATGTATCGTTACAACATGTAGAATACCAAAAAACAGCCGGTAAAATAAATCTTACTGAAGCAGAATTAGTGGTAAGTGCTGGTAGAGGAATGAAAGATCCGGGCAATTGGGGAATGGTGGAAGCTTTGGCTGAAACATTGGGTGCCGCCACTGCGTGCTCCAAACCTGTTGCCGATATTGGCTGGAGACCTCACCACGAGCATGTTGGGCAAACAGGTATTGCCGTTGCACCTAACCTATATATAGCCATTGGTATCTCCGGTGCCATTCAACATTTAGCGGGAATCAGTTCCTCTAAAAAAATAGTGGTCATCAATACCGACCCTGAAGCGCCTTTCTTTAAAGCTGCCGATTATGGTATTGTGGGCGACGCTTTGCAAGTGATTCCTAAATTGACAGAAGCGATTAAAAAACTCAAAGGATAACACAAAATAAAAAGTAAAAAGCGGAGGTGTAAAACTTTCGCTTTTTACTTTTAGCTTTTTGACTTACTTTTGAACCTCTTTAAATGTAATGAAGAAGATTAATTTAGACATTATCGGACTATCCTACAGTCAAACACAAACGGGGGCGTATGCTTTAGTGCTGGGGGAAAAAAATGGAAAAAGAAGATTGCCAATTATTATTGGGGGCTTCGAAGCACAGGCTATTGCCATTGAATTAGAGAAGATGACACCTAGCCGTCCGCTTACCCACGATTTATTTAAAACTTTCGCCAATACCTTCGATATTGAAATAAAAGAAGTCATCATTTATAATTTGGTAGAAGGTATTTTCTTTGCAAAATTAATTTGCGAAAAAGATGGTAAAGAAGTCGAAATCGACGCCCGAACATCTGATTCAATTGCCCTGGCAGTAAGATTCAATTGCCCTATATCCACCTATGAATTTATTTTGTCTTCAGCAGGAATTCTTTTAGAAGATGAACAAAATGCTGATGAAAATGAAGACGATGAAGAAGAAGACGATTTAGATAACCCGGTGGAAGAACTTTTGCAACCAAGCACTAAAGACATTACTACTATTGGTGCCGATGAGCTTGAAAAATATTTAGATGATGCCATTGCGATGGAAGATTACGAAAGAGCATCACAAATTCGCGATGAAATAAACAAACGAAAAAAATCCTCCTAAGCCACTATGAAGCAATACCTTGATCTCCTGCAACACATTGTTGATAAGGGAGCGTCGAAAGAAGACCGCACCGGAACGGGAACCATCAGTGTATTTGGCTATCAAATGAGATTCGATCTTAACGAAGGCTTTCCTTTAGTTACTACCAAAAAATGTCATATGCGCTCTATAACCCACGAATTATTGTGGTTTTTGCAGGGCGATACCAATATTAAATACCTCAAAGAAAATAAAGTCAGTATTTGGGATGAATGGGCCGATGAGAACGGGAATTTAGGTCCGGTTTACGGCTATCAATGGCGCTCATGGCCTGCTGCCGATGGCCGACACGTTGATCAAATCAAAAATGTAATTGAGCAGATCAAGAAAAATCCCGATTCACGAAGATTGATAGTTAGCGCTTGGAACGTAGGCGAAATTGAAAAAATGGCCCTCCCTCCTTGTCATGCTTTCTTTCAGTTTTATGTAGCCGATGGAAAATTATCTTGTCAGCTCTACCAAAGAAGTGCCGATGTGTTTTTAGGTGTACCTTTCAATATTGCTTCTTATGCCTTGTTAACGATGATGATTGCTCAGGTTTGCGATTTAAAACTGGGCGATTTTGTACACACTTTTGGCGATACACATTTGTACAAAAATCACTTGGAGCAAACACAATTGCAATTATCGAGAGAACCTCGTGCACTTCCTCAAATGAAAATTAATCCTGCAGTGAAAGATATTTTCGATTTCAAATTTGAAGATTTCGAGTTGGTAGGTTACGATCCGCATCCGCATATAAAAGCTCCTGTAGCAGTATAATATTATGAAAGTTTCCATCATTGTAGCCGTAGCAACCAACAACGCCATTGGCAAAGACAATGATTTACTTTGGCATTTACCTGCCGACATGAAATATTTTAAAGAAATTACCAACGGGCATCATATTTTAACCGGAAGAAAAAACTACGAATCTATACCCGAAAAATTTCGTCCGCTCCCCAACAGAACCAACATCGTTATTACCCGAAATAAAAACTATCAGGCACCGGGTGCTTATGTTTTTGCTGCCATCCAGGAAGGTATTTCTTTCGCTGAAAAAAATGGAGAAACAGAACTATTCATTATTGGTGGTGGTGAAATCTATCGGCAATGCATCGAACAAAATTTAGTTCGAAAAATATATTTAACCCGAGTACATCAAAATTTTGAAGCCGATACTTTTTTCCCTGAATTGGATGAAAATTATTGGCAAATAACTGCTGAAAATTTCAAAGAAAAAGACGAAAAAAATAAAATCGATTGCACTTTTCTTGAGCTAGAGAAAATAAGATAGCCCGCAAAAAATAACCAACCTTTTTTTATTACATTCGTCAAAGATGATATGTCATTTATGAGAATCGTATATGCGTTAGTCATTTTTACACTGTTTTCTTCCTGCGGCAGCAAGAAGAAAAATAACGAGCTTTATTCTTGTCAGGACAACGCCTTGGCCGAAATATTTTACCTCGATGTTTACAAACAAGTTCAAATTTATGTAGGCGCTTATTTAAGCAAGAAAACTCCCTCAGATGCCGGCATCACTTTAACTTCCAATGTCAATCAAAACTCTATCACTTATCCTTTTAATCTTACTATAGATTACGGTACCGCTGATCATTTGTGTAGCGATAGTAAATACCGTAGAGGATTATTAAAAGTAGCAGTGTACGGAAATACCGGAGACACCTCACTGTTAGATATTACGAAAGCCATTGTTACTTTCGATTCTTACTACATGAACCAAACAAAAGCTATTGGAACTTATACCATTACCAACAACGGATTGAATACCGACGGACTACCTTATTTCTTTTTGTCGGTAGTGAGTGGAAATATCATCAACGCCAATGGAACAATGACCTGGAATTCTAGTAAATATCTTACGATGAATGCAGGAAAAGACACTAAAAATATCATCACCGACGATAGTTATACTCTCTTAGGAAATGGATCGGGGAAAGATTTTAAAGGAACCGATTTTTCCGCAAATATTTCGGCCGATTGCGTGGTAGATCCTAATTGTAAATACTACATTAAATCAGGCACAATGTCGATTGAACCTTACAATCTCGATGTTCGCAATCTCAATTACGGAAGTGGAACTTGCACCGGACAAATTCAGGTGCAGATTGGAGAAAGCTCCTTTTACTTTTCGATGCAGTAAATTTTCCCTTAACCCAATTCCTTTCGAGTGTGGGTTTCCCTCTCGGAGGAGAGGGGTGTGACTTTGCTTGTGCGACTGCAGGGAGATGGACTTTTGTTTCTGAAAAATCCATCTCCCTTCCACTTCACAGGCCTTTACCCACCCCTCTCCTCCGAGAGGGAAACCCACACTCGAAAAATACCCGTAAATCCTACCCCATTTTCATTCTCCCCAAATTTGAAGTACTACTTATGTTTTGGTATATTTGAAACCTCGCGAAAAAAGCGGAATTTTTAAATAGAACAAAATGAGTAAAATGATGTCGCTGGAAGATTTATCCAGCATTAAAGGAGCCACCTCTTCGAAAGCTATCGAAGAGCTGTTCAACAACATTAAAAAAGCACCGCTTAACGATATCGACAATAACGTGAATAATAATCCTATTGTTGAAGTAAGCAACCTACGCCAAGATGTTGTGATCTCTAGCTCTGAAACAGAGAAAAACATCATCAAACAAAATTTCCCGAAAGAAAAAAACGGATACTTAGTAGTATCAAAAGTAATAGAAAACTAATGGCTTCAGCAATTATACAAACGCACGAAAAGCTCGTTAAAAAAGAGATTTCGTGTACTCAACTGGTAAAAGAAAAGTTAGAGGCATTGGCTAAAAACCAATACAATTCTGTGAATTTTCTTTTATCTGATTTGGCTTTGGCAAAAGCAAAACAGGTAGATGATAAAATCGCCAAAGGCGAGAAAATTGGCTTGTTAGAAGGAATTCCTTTCGGAGTGAAAGATGTGTTTTTGTTGCAAGGACAACACGCTTCGGCAAGTTCTAAATTCCTTAAAAATTATATTTCTCCATACACTGCAACGGCCATTCAAAAACTGGTAGATGCCGGTGCTATTCCTGTTTGTAAAGAAAATGCGGATAGTTTCGGACACGGTTCTACGAGCGAAAACACCATCTTTGGTTCGGTAAAAAATGCGCACAACGAAGAGTTGGTAGGTGGTGGTTCCAGTGGTGGCAGCGCTGTTAACGTAGCAAAAGAATATACCGTTTTTTCTATCGGTGGTGATACGGGTGGTTCAATTCGTCAGCCTGCAGGCTACAACAAAGTTTACGGATTCAAACCAACTTACGGAAGAATTTCGCGCTATGGTTTGATGGCTTACGCTTCATCTACAGATTGCGTTGGTCCGATTACCTCTTCATTGGAAGACATCGAATTGGTGATGAATGTCATCAGCGGAAAAGATTACCACGATCAAACCACTTACGAATCACAAGCCATCAACCTCGCTCCCGCTCTCACTCCCGAGTCTGTAACCGTAGGTTATTATGGTGATTTTATCGACAACAAAGGATTAGACGAAAAAATAAAAAGCGATTTCTTAGCGGTAATCGAAAAGATAAAAGCAAAAGGTATTCAAGTAAAAGCTCTGAGTTTTAAAAATGCCGATACTTTGGTTTCTACCTACTACGCTTTGGCGATGGCCGAAACGGCATCGAACTTAGCGCGTTTGGATGGATCGATGTATGGCGAAAGAATTGCTGCCGACACTTTGAAAGAAAGTTATGCAGTAACGCGCTCTGAAGGATTTACGGCCGAGAGTCAGCGCCGTATCGTTGGCGGTAACCAGGTTTTATCGCAAGGTTATGCCGATGAAATTTATTTGAAAGCGCAAGCATTGCGCAAAAACATAATACAATTGTTCACACAGGATTTTAAAGAAGTTTCTGTTATCCTTTCCCCGGTCTCTCCTACTCTGCCTCCTAAAATTGGCAATAGTTTGAAAGATCCGTTGGCGATGTATTTGAGCGATATCTACACCATTGGCTTTAGCTTAGGTGAATTACCAACATTAACCACACCGCTTGGAACAGCAACAGGAATACAGATCACTGCCGATAAAAAGCAGGATGAACTGACTTTAAAATTCGCAAAATACTTAAACGAGATATTGTAATGGAAATCGATAAACTCACGCAAAGGCTTGATTCACTTGGGTTAGAAGTGGTGATTGGTTTGGAAACGCACATCCGACTCAACACCAAAACCAAACTTTTTTGCGCTTGTGCGAATGAAGAAACTAACGAAGCAAATACGAATATTTGCTCGGTGTGTACCGGACAAATGGGTGTTCTTCCTGCCATCAATCAAGAGGCGATTCGCAAAGCTATTTTGTTTGGTAAAGCAGTGAATTCTGACATGAAAAATGAAGTGGTTTGTTGGGACAGAAAGCATTACGAATATCCCGATCAGCCTAAGAATTTCCAGTTAACGCAATTTCAAAAACCAATTATTCCTAACGGAGAAGTTAAATGTTATCGTGAAGACGGTACGCAGTTTTCAGTGCAGTTAGAGCAAGTTCATTTGGAAGAAGATGCAGCGAAATTGATGCACGAAAAAACACAAACATTGGTCGATTTTAACAAGTCGGGAGTTCCATTGATCGAGGTGGTGACCAAACCTTGCTTGCGCGAAATGAACGACGCGTCTATCTACGCACAATACTTGCAAAGAATAGTGCAAAACTTAAATATCTCTGAGGCCAACTTAGAGAAAGGTGAATTCAAATCGGATGTGAGCGTATCGATTCGCAAAAAAGGAACGAACGATTTAAACGCAAGAACAGAAATTAAAAACTTGAACTCTTTCAAGTTTATGATCGAAGCTTTGGAAGAAGAAGTTTCTAAACAGTTAGATTATTACACACAGCACAACGATTTCCGCGCCGACCAAACCACGGTATTGTTTGATGCCGACTTGAAGAAAACGAAAACGATGCGTAAAAAAGAATTCGCAGCCGATTATCGTTTTGCCTTGGAACCCGATATTCCTTTCATCAACATCAAAAAAGAAATCGCCCGTATCACGGTGGATGAAAGACTTTTACCATTCGCCATCGAAACCACTTTGATTGAAGGAGGCGTTCGTCCGCAAGATGCAAAGTTCTTCACGGCCGATGCCATTCGTTCACATTTGTTTTTGGGCATCAACGAAAAATTAAACGATCCTTTGTTCGTTGCCAAAGCTTTGTCGAATAACTTAAAAGCAGAAGATTATCCGAAAATAAAATTAGAAGTATTGATTGAAATTTTCTCTTTGTTCAAAGAAGAAAAAATCACCATCATCTTGTTGCAAAAAGCGATTGAAGAATTGATCAACAATGCTTCTTTCGACTACAAAATTTACTTCAAAGAAAACTCTATTTCCGACGAAGCATTGCACAAAAGCATTGCTGAAGCGATTGCCGAAAACGCAGAACTGGCAGCCGAGATAAAAGGTGGCAACGCCCGTAAATCGGGAATTTTGGTTGGAAAAGTTTTGGCTAAAGTTGGAAAAGGCGCGAACGGAAAATTAGTTCGTGAAACCATACTCCAGCAATTAGCTGGAGCAGCGACGAAGAGTGAGGGTGAGAGTGAGGAAAATGAAAACGGAGAAGTAAAAATCTCTGCCGCTCAGCAACGTGATGATGAAGAAGCTGTTAAAGCAATTCCTGTTATCATCAAAGATCAATATCGTACACATGTTATCTCGCAAATCACTCAAGACTCAATCTCACACTCTGTTACTCTTAGTGGTTGGGTTTCCAGCTTGAGAGATCACGGAGATCTAGTGTTCATCGACTTCCGCGACTCAAGTTACGAAGTATTACAATTGAGTTTGAAACGCGAAACTTTCCCTCAGCTGGATCAGTTTGCGAAGCTAAAACCCGAATCGGTAATTATGGTGACGGGTAATATTATTCCTCGTGCAGAAAGCGATTTCAACAGCAGCATCCGCACTGGTAAATTAGAAATGGAAGTAAAAGAAATCGATATTTTAAACTTAGCAAAAACACTTCCTTTCGAAATAAAACGTGCAGCAAAAACGAATGAAGCAACACGATTGAAATATAAATTTCTCGATCACAGAAGCGTTGAAAATCGCTCGGCAATCATCAACCGTCACAAAGTAATTAAGTTATTGCGCGACGTTCTCGACAGAGAAGAATTCATTGAAGTAGAAACACCAATATTAACTGCAGGTACCGAAGAAGGTGCGCGTGAATTCATTGTTCCAAGCAGAAAGTTCGCAGGTTCTTTTTACACGCTTCCGCAGGCTCCTCAACAGTTTAAACAATTGTTGATGGTGGGTGGATTCCAAAAATATTTTCAGGTAGCAAGATGTTTCCGTGATGAAGATTCACGCGGCGACCGTCAGCCCGAGTTCACACAACTCGATATGGAAATGGCGTTCTTGGGCGAACAAGACATCATGGATTTGAACACAAAATTGCTCACTACTGTTGTTCAAGATTTGTACAAAGACAAATGGAAGATGAAGCCCTTTCAAGTGATTAAGTATTGGGATTCGATGGAGAAATACGGTTGCGACCGTCCCGATATGCGTTACGGATTGGAATTACAAACCATCACCGACATCGTGAAAGACACTACCTTCCAAGTATTTTCAAAACCTATTGAAGAAGGCGGTGTGGTGAAATGTATTAAGGTGAATGCCGAATACCAACAGAAAAGATTATCTAAAGGTCAGATAGAAAAATTAACCGCCATTGCGCAACAAAATGGCTTGGGCGGATTGGCGTACATTATCGTAAACGAAAACGATTTGCAATCGCCTATCATCAAATTTTTGGGTGAAGACATTGCAGCCAACATCATCAAAACCACCAATGCGAAAGTGGGCGATGTGGTGTTCTTCTCTGCTGCAAGTTATGCGGTAGCGAACAAAGCCTTGGATCAGGTTCGTCAGGAATTGGGCCGTATGCTCAACCTCATCAATCCAAAAGAATTGGCGCCGGTGTGGGTAGTAGATTTTCCTTTCTTCGAAAAAACAGATGAAGGAAGATGGACGTTCACGCACAACCCTTTTTCTATGCCTAAAGTGAAGGATTTAGACAAGCACATGAAAGGCGAAAACATTGGTGATATCATCGCACAACAATACGATTTAGTGTTGAACGGCTACGAAATCGGCGGTGGATCTGTACGTGCGCACAAAGCAGAAATTTTGGAAGCCACTTACCGCAACATGGGCTACAACAAAGAGGAAATGAAAAAAAGTGTTGGACACATGTACGAAGCTTTCCAGTTCGGCGCACCACCACACGGCGGTATCGCATGGGGATTAGATCGTTTGATGATGATCCTCGAAAGAAAAGTTTCTATTCGTGAAGTGATGGCTTACCCTAAAACTGGTTCTGGTGAAGATTTGATGTTTAATAGTCCGAGTGCTTTGCCGAGTAAGAAAGTGGAGGAGATGAATGTGAGGGTGATATAGAATTAAAATAGTTAAATAATAAATACCATAAATCATATTATAATGAAATCACTCATCTTAGTTTTATCAACTATTTTTTTTATTTCTTGTGGATCAAGTATTCCCAATGACGTAAAGTGGGAAATAACGAAAGAAGAACCGAATGAAGCTATAAGTAAAAATAATCTTGAAATCAAACTTAATAAAAAAGTAGATGAGTCTGTTTTGAAAGAGATTGCTTTAGAAATAAGAGAGGACAGAACGAAATACGATAAACTTTGGATTTTTTATTACATTCCAAATTATAAAAACGGTAGTGCTTGGGCTACAACTCATTTTACTCCCAACCTTGAAATAAATATCATGGGATCTTCTGAAATACAAGACCAAAAAACTACAAAAACAGATAATATCAATGGAGAAATATTAGGGAAATGGAGAAGTGAAGCAAGTTTAATGGGAGCGACTTTAGTACTTTATAAAAAAGACACCACAAATAAATTAATGATGCAAATAAATTTTAAAGATGGTGGAGTTATAGATAGCGAAATAAAAAAATCTGAAATAAATGGAATAACAAAATACGAAGACGATAATACACATGGAGAATATTATATCTTGGAATCTAACGGAAACTTAGGACTGTATGGAAAGGATGGGAAATTTGATGAAGCTATTAAACTATAATGAAATAGGTTCTTTCTCCGCCTCGCTTAGGCTGCATTTTCTTTTGCCTAAGCGATTCTTACACTCCCTAAGCCTTCGGCTTTCTTTCTTAAATATAAAACACGAGGCGAAGCCTCTTAATTGGTAAGACCGCTTAGGCAAAAGAAAATGCAGCCTAAGCGGAGCGGTTTGTTAGAAGTACTTAATTAGATTCTCTCATATCCACTTCTCTCCATCACCTCCACTTTCACCAAACCTTTTCCACCGCAATAATCAATAGCGCTGCTATACAAATACTCTTCGGGTTGAGCTACGATTCCTGATCGAACAGGATTGTAATGTATGTAATCAATCTTTTGATCGATGACGGAATTACTGTAGACTTCGATTGCGTGATTATCGTGTCGCCACAATTGAAAATATTTATTGGTGCTACTGTTCCTTCCTGCGATATTGAAAATAGTGAGCATCCACTCTCTTCTACTTTCGGGTTCGTTCATCATTGATTTAAGAATTTGCTTGCCCAGTAGTTTCAGATTTGTAATCTGAAACAAAACCAAAGCGATTTGAAAATTGTAAATACGGACAGACGGTAATTTTTTAAAATTCTATGACTTCACGAGAACCAGCACTAATAGCCCCTTTTATCCGGTAGAACCATTCCATTTTACAATTCCTCTCTCCTCTTGTTCAAAAAAATTGAAAACGAATTGTGCTTAATTTTTAAGTTCATTTTATTTTAGCATCACTAAACAAAAGAGGACTTCCTCTTCATTTTATTAAACCTAACTAATATGGAATTACAAGTAATTCAGCACAAAATTTATGAAGTACGCGGACTAAAAATCATGCTCGATTTTGATTTGGCGGAACTTTATGAAACCGAAACTAGAATTTTAAAGCAATCGGTAAAACGTAATCTCAAAAGATTCCCGAAAGACTTCATGTTTCAACTCACGAAAAACGAATGGACAGAACTTATCACAAATTGTGATAAGTTCCCAAAACGCATAAAACACAACCCTTCCACACCTTTCGCCTTCACTGAACAAGGTGTTGCTATGCTAAGTGGAATATTGAATTCCGACAAAGCAATTAATGTAAACATTGCCATTATGCGTGCTTTCGTTTGTATTCGAAAATATGCCTTAAACTACAAAGATCTGGCTGAAAAAATTGCTACACTAGAACAAAAGCATAACCGACAATTCTCTGATGTTTACGAAGCCCTAAATTTATTACTGGGCGAAAACGAGAAAAAAGTTGATTGGAAAAACAGAAAGAAAATTGGGTATAAATAAAACAATGTCATCACAGTTTGTGATGACATACCCCAGTAGCTGAAGGTTTAAAATTTGAAACTACTGGGGAATTTAGTAGCTTTAATAAAAGCCACATCGAAGCAATGATTCAGCATTATACCAAAGAAATAACTGCGAAAACAAGTATAGTAATACTGCTTATCGCTTTATTGTTTTCTTGTCATCATTCAAATAACAACATACATAAAGGTAAAGTCAACAATAAAGCAAAATCAGAGTTCACCATTGAATTGAGTTGCAACGACTCTGCATGTTGTGGGACTTATATAGGTCCTGAATTTATCGATGGCAAAGATATCGCACATCAATTTTCAAATAAAATATGCGACACTGTGGGGAAAGTCTTAAAGCAGTTATACAAGAAAAATATATATTCGAAGGTCGATTTTGATTCTATTGTAATGACTACCCAAGGAATGGGATCGGGACATGTGAATTATTATTTAAAAATTCCTTTTATGAAAGTAAATGATTCTTGCAGCGCTTACACCTCCTTTGATCATTGTGGTGGGTGGAGGCATACGCCAGCATTGGAATTAAGAAAAAAAGCATTGAATACCATTGTGCTACCGGGAGAAAAATTATTAATTAGCCCTTTAAAAAGAACTCCCGAAGGACTTCAAGAATATTGGATTCAATGGAAAAATAAAGAAGTGCAAAAAAACTGTTTTGCGAAATAAATGGAAGAAATCGCTTAGCGAAAAGAAAATAAATTTTCTTATTTCAACTCTATTTCATAACAAGACTGCGATAATATTTCTACATCATTTTTATATACTGTAAGATCACCAACATTAGGTCCAACTGCACTATCTCCAACATTGTATTTATATATTCCCGAAATAAAATTGAAATCACGATAACCACCTGAACCACTGTAATCGTGTGTTCCGAATAGTATTAGATCAGGTTTATCGCTTAACTTTTTTCCTTTTGACCAACTAGCATATCTATATCCTTTTTTTGTTTGATCGATTCTAATGGTATAGCTTTCACTACTCCATAAAAGAACGGGGTTCTCAAATTCACGCAAACTTGGGTGCACTGACTGACGATCATGAAGCAATATTTTTTTTGCCTTTTTAGTCGCTTTTTCAGTAAAATAGCAACCACCTTTAAACCAACCATCTTCATCTAACCAAATTTGTTCACTTTGTAACGAAATTCCTCGCCATCCAAAATGACTCCAATCCTCCTTTGGATTGGAAGCAACAATGGCCCTCACATTATTTTGGTCGAAAAGTTCATTGAAACGCAAAACAAATTCTGCTGAATCTTTAATAGAAGAGAGAGGATAGGGTCGTTCCAAAGGATATCTTGTTTTGGAAGCTAAAGCATGAGTATCATTTTTAACCAATAACGCTATGAAATTAGTTACATATGCTGAATCTTTAGAATCTAGCTGAGCGAAAACATTACTTAAAGATAATGTGAGAAGTAATACAATTATATTTTTCATAGTTTAAGAGTTTATATTCTTTTATTATTCATTCCAAAAATTTATTTACCCGACCTGCATTCATACCCAATTAATGGTCGTTTTCAGTAAAACTTATTTCTGAATAAATTTAGCAAACTAACCTTTAGATATGGTGGCAAAATTATTATTCGTTGATTCTTACCTATTATTTGATAGAGGTTAACGGCTAATTAATCACTTTCTCGAAACAGTGGAGATAAGTGAATAAATATCACTTCATTATTTTTTTCATTTATTGTTTGAGTAAAACAACTTTCTCCTGTAACATATGCATTGCAAGGTGATCAAATGGCAATAACTATAAAACCAATTTTATGAAAAATTCAATCTTATCATTACTATTAGGAATCACCGTATTACTTTCTTCGTGTTACACGGAAAAAAGCGCTACCAAAGATTTAAATGACACCACGTGGAAATGCACCAAAATGACTTTCACCGGAAATGACAATAAAAATTATGATGCTGAAGCTGCTGCGATGCTGAAGCAAGTCAGTTTAATTCTCCATTTTATTAAAGGAGGAACGGGATCTTCAAAAATGACTGACCTAAACTCTAATAATGTTGAGGAGGATCCATTTACCTGGAGTGTAAGTAAAGATGGTAAACAAGTTACTGTGGTAGATAATGCCGATAAAACTTCTAGTGCGCTGGATATTCATGAAGAAAAACGAGACATTAAAAATTTAACGCATACGGAAAAAGATATGATAATTAACGTTAATAATGTAGACGTTCACGGTACAGCAATTCTTACATACGAAAAACAATAAAAAATAATTTTCAAACAAAAGGTGGAATAATTCCACCTTTTGTTTTTTTTAGTTAAATCAAACTCTACAATCCCAACGCTTCTTTTATCAATTTCAAACTAGAAGTAGTATAAGAAATTTTTAAGGCTTCCTGATGCGCATTTTCCGACATTTTATTCCAGGTTTTTACAATAATATTTTTAAGCTTTTCTGTATCAGAGATGTGTTTCTGCACAAAGGGTTCTAAATAATATTCTAAAAACACCAAACAAACAGCATCCTCCAACACTTGAGTTTCCATATCTTTTTTGAGCGCTTTTTTTTCTATTAAAAAAGAAACGCGGTTGATGAACTCGTTATCGTAGCCTGCTTTTTCTAAAATGGTTGCGGTAGTTTTCGCATGAAATTTTTTTAATTTTTCGCGCCATTGTAAATACCCAACTCTATTCATGGGAAAAGATTCTCTCGGCACTTTCCAACGACAAATGTGTTGTGCTTTAGCAGCAATGATCAAAGCTTCAGAAGCAATGGCGTAAAATTTCAGAAGCCTATCATACAATCTATTGGAATACAATAATTCTTTAGGATAAGTCGTCCCTTGAAAAATTTCATGATTGGGATCTTTAGAATTCTCTTCGTCTATCCCTATAAGAGCTAAGTGAAATGGACTTGTTGTCATTTGAAAAGATTAAATGGGTAAGGGATAAATATAATAAAAATGAAATTCAGAAGTATTGATGCCCCGCATAGTTTTATCCATTAAAAGAAAAAACAATTATATGATTTGACTAATGCCAATTAACATTCTTTAAACTGCTGCCTAAAAATATATTTAATAGATTCACCACCTAATTTTAAATTCAGGAAAATGAAAATATTAAGCAAAATAATTAGCATTCTTTTATTGTTCACTTTAGTCAATAATGAAAGTAAAGCGCAAAGCAATAACAGAGAAATAGGTTTAAGATTTACAGCATTGAATTCCGCTAAAATAGTTTACAAAATAGGCATTACAGAAAACAAATACCGACGATTTACTTTTGGTGCTTTCAATGGAGCCTTATATCCACTGAGCAGTAATATAATGAATTCCTCTTTTGTGGGTTCTATGTCTTTTGGAATAGAAAAAAGAATAAGCATTGCTGAGAAATTGAAATTTATTCATGGATTTGAACCGAATGTGATTTTAGGATACAATATAAATAACGGAAAATTCTCTCCCCAAGGAGGTCTCTCACTAGGTTATATCATAGGATTTCAATACGATTTTTCTGATTCATTTTATATGAATCTTGAAGTAGTTCCCAGCATAGGTGCAATAGCGTACAAGTCTTACTACAACAACAACTATTCGTTTAATGCCAATGTAAGCAGCAGTCCGTTTGCCGTTAGTGCTGTTTACAAATTCAAGAAAAAAGATAAAGAAGCTAAGGAGAAAATTTAATACTCCTTCACTGCATCAATAAAACATCTCACTGCATCAGGGTTAGTATCGGGGTATAATCCGTGACCTAAGTTTGCAATATGACGAGAACCTTTAAATTGATCGAGCATTTGATGCGTTTGCTTTTTAATTTCAGCAAAAGTTCCATACAAAGCACAGGGATCTAAATTACCTTGCAATGTTTTGTTGGCACCAATCAATTTACGCGATTCGGCAATGTCCATGTTCCAGTCTAAACCTATTGTATTGCAATTCAATTTACCCATTTCTTCGCGGGCAAAGAAAGCACCTTTTGCGAAAACAGTAACAGGAACTTCAGTAATAGCATCACAAATTTTAGAGATATACTTTAAAGAATATTCGCGGTATTGCGCTGGAGATAAAATTCCGGCCCAGCTATCAAAAATCTGCACCATATCTGCTCCGGCAGCAATTTGAGCTTTCAAATACAAGATGGTGGATTGCGTAATTTTTTCTAATAAGTTGTGCGACAAAACAGCATCGGTGTACAACATTTTTTTTGCCTTCGAAAAAGTTTTGCTTCCACTGCCTTCAATCATATAAGAGAAGATAGTCCACGGCGCACCGGCAAATCCAATCACCGGCACTCTTCCATTCAATTCTTTTTTAGTGATTTTTATGGCATCAATAGTATAGGCTAATTTCTCGTAAGGATTGGGAATGATTAGCGCATCAATATCTTTTTGGGTTTGAATGGTTTTTTCGAACCACGGACCTTTCTTCTCTAACATTTGGTATTCGAGTCCCATTGCTTCCGGAATCACCAAAATATCGGAGAAAATGATGGCTGCATCTACACCCAATAAATCAACAGGCTGAATGGTAACTTCGGCAGCACGTTCTGGTGTTTCAACCAATTCTTTAAAGCCCGATAGTTTCTCACGAACATCGCGATATTCCTTAAGAATACGACCTGCTTGTCGCATTAACCATACAGGAGTTCTATCTACAGCTTCGCCCTTTGCGGCTCTAAGTATTAAATCATTTTGAAGTGTCATGCATTTGAATTTAGCACGGCAAAAATGAAGAAATTAATTGAGGTCTTCGTCAGGATTGAGTAAAATCACATTCTATCAAAGTAGATAGTAGCTTTTACATCGCAGGTATCGGTGTAACGGTACGACCAAACCATTTTGTTGTCTTCCATCTTGTCGATGGTTAATGATAAGGTGGTATCAGAAGAAGAAGAACTTAAAATCAAGTTCTGGCAATCGCCAAATTTCCATTTGTTAAGCGGACTATCACTTTCCTGGATTCTCAAGCTCAGAGTTCCATTTTTATTCACCACCATATAATCTTGTAATAAGATAGTTTGAGTGAAGGGTTTACCAGGACAGTTATGAGTAAGTTCAATGTACTGAACATTCCAATTTTCGAGAATAGTGCAATTGTTATACTCAACACAAGCGGAATTTTTATTGATTTTTTCACAAGGATCAACCTCGCCACATGCTGAAAGCACTGCTACTATTATTAATGACGAAAAGCTGTAATGTAAAAACCTCATTAGTCCTGTTTAATGCGCCATGAAAATAGAAAAAAAAACGAAAGCTCGCCACATTAACTAAACTTAATTAAAAAAAAACGATCTGTTAAACCCCCAAACATCTTATTTAGCCTGCACTATAACGCTATGAAAGCGCAGTTCCTCCCCTGTTACTTTTTTGGCCAGCGGATCAGAATATACGGTATAATGCACATCTGAAAAGCCCCCTTTTCTAAGTAATTCCTCCAGTTCCAGCATAGAACGCAAAATGAAGTTATGTTGAGTAACCGAATGCAGTTGTTCCATATCTTCTTTGGTTCTCATACCAATGAACAACTCTCCACCCTCTTTAATTACTCGTCGCAATTCGCTCAAAACCTGTTCGGGTTTATCCCAAAAATAAACGGTGTTGATGGTAAAAACCTTATCGAAACTATTATCAGCGAAAGGCATTTTATGAATATCACCCAAAAACAACTGAGCTCCTTTTTTGATTTCATCGGCACATTTTACAGTAGCTTCTTTCACCATATCAGAAGAATAATCTAAACCGCTGTATTGGCATTGAGTCATTATTTCTTTGGAAGTAACACCATTACCAAATCCTATCTCCAAAACATGATCGCTGATTTTTAAATTCAAATGCCTAATCATTTTGTGATAGGAATTGGCATTTCCTTTATTCATGAATTCACCTATTTTTATTCCTTGCTCACCTTCTGGTTTACGCAAATTTTTGGCTAATTCTTTTGGATCGGAATTTTGTTGCGACATAAAATTATAATTTAAGCATCGTACTCATCTGGCTGGCGTACAACTTTGATATCTCTCAGTTTTTTTATTTTATTAACTACATGCTCATGACTGAATACATTAGGTTCAGCACTTAAAACACTTACTCGTGTTTGATCAGTAAAAACAAGCATTACATAGCTTTCCCCACTTCCTCTTGCTGGCAAAACATTCACTATATTAAGCGATTCAATATCGGCTAAATTAGCTACAATAGAATTTTCCCCGCTTTCAAAACCAATTAAAAAATTTAAAGAATCAATCCATATCATTGTTGTATTCATCCTTCCTGTAGAATAGATTCCGGGAAAACTGAAAAGTTGAGGCCATTCTGTTGCGAACAAATTAACAAGACTGCTCTTGGAAATAATACAAAATTCATCTTTCATAGTAGATAAATCGACTTTCTTGCTATTAAGAAAATGTTGTTTGTTCAATATCTTTTGATAAAGTAAAGTTGACGTTTCAATTTTTGATTTTATAGCCAATTGCTTATAATCTATCTCAACCAAATCGGAAAGCAAAGCACTTTTCAAAACACTTAAAGTGGTGGTTGAAGCATCCCAATTACTCTCTGCACAATATTCTATAAAAAACCCATTAACCACCGAATAAAAAGTAAAGAAAATATGCTCCTGTGCTGAAGACATATAGGGATCACGCAACATCATTACTGCTCCATCTTCATTAAACACATAATATGGATGTTGAAATTCTTCGTTGATATAACCCGCAAACTCTCCTTCGAATTGTTTTTGCAATTCTCCTTTAATCAAATAATTATTGGTGTCGATTTTCCAAGCTTGCATATTATTTCTTTTTTTTAACTAATTCACTTTTGCAGGAATTTAGTTTCCATAATTTATTTAGAACCGTTTTAAAATACTTTCCACGCTCTGCCAATAACCTTGTCCAATTAAATTAGCATGAACCAACAAAGGGTATAAATTACAAATATCTATGCGTTCTTCCCACCCTTTTTGTAAAGGAAAATGTTCATTATAACTTTGGTAAAAATCTTCATTGCATCTGCCGAACATAGTGGTCATTGCAATATCCATTTCACGATGACCGTAATACACCGCGGGATCAATCAACACCGGCTCACTTACTGAACTCGCCATGTAATTACCATTCCACAAATCACCATGCAATAACGAAGGAGCTTCAACAGGAAAAATATTATCGATTTGTTTGTACAACGATTCGAATTTTTTGCAGATGACTGAAGGATAACCCTTTTTATTTATTGCCATTTGCAACATAGGTTCAAGTCGATAGGAAATAAAAAATTCCGACCAGCTATTTTTCCATGTATTAATTTGCGGTAAAGAACCAATGTAATTATCCTCATCCCACCCGAATTGAGAAACACTTTCTTTGTGCAAAGCAGCTACTGAAGAACCTAATTTTTGCCAAAAAAAAGCTGGTCTTCTTCCATAATCTATCCAATTTAACAGCAAAAAAGAATGCTCCTCTGTTTTGTCTTGGTAAATTACATCAGGAATCTGAACAACATTTTTACTTCTCAAAAAATTCAAGGCTTTCACTTCTTTTTCAAACATTTGAGGATAACGTGAAGCTGAATTCATTTTCAAAAAAAACCTACCTCCAGTGGTATCCAAACATAAAGTATGATTAACCGATCCGCCACCTGCAGGAACATATGCATTTATTTTTACCGATAAATGATTTTCTATTTTATGCAGTATACTTTGATGAATCATATTAGTAACAAATCAATCTCCATAATAATAAACTCCACAGGTGTAATTGTCCATGTTGATTTCAAACGATTTTAGCTTCGACCCTAAAAATTCATTTAAAGTCTCTTCAATTTCTTTAACCCTTTTTGTTTCACCGTAGAAAGCGGGCGATTTCCATAGTATCTCTCCTGTTTCATTGTTTTTAATCACACTCATTAAAGGTACTTTGCTTGCCTCTTCTCCTTCTACATCCCATAATAAATGAATGTTTTTGTGAGGAAGTAATTTTTTAATTAATTCAGATAAATTATGTTTGTTCACTTTCTGCTCCTGAGCTATCGTCTTACCTTTTTCTATTTCTTTATTTACAAAACCATTCCATACTTTGCTTTCAGCCTTGGTATGTGATTTCAGAAGCTTTAATCTTTCCTTATCAGAAACAGGAATTTTACTATCCCGCTTTAAAGCCTTGATGACATTGGCAACAGCATTTTCTATTTTCTGATTAATGGAAAGTGAGTACAAGTGTATTTCCTGCAAGTTATTTTTGGCAATGGAGCTTGTGCGATGCAAATCTTTTTTAATGAAAGCTGAAATAAGGCTATTGTTTTCGATGTAATAAATATGAAGATATTCCACTCCTCCATCCTTTACTAATTCGGGTAGGTAATTGTCGAGTAAGCCCCCATACTTACTAAACAGATAAAAGGGAATATCACAATCATCACTTAATTCGGGATTAAAATCTTTTGCCAAAGAATATTCTGTTTTACCCTGAACTATAATTTGCCCCTCATTATTTGTCCATGCTCTCATATATTTTTCTTTTTTCGAGAAGTTTTTTTCTTTTCAATAATTCGACCTTCAGGGTAATTCAAGGATGTTAGAATGGGCTGACCATATTTAGTAGAAATTGACATTGATCTTCTTTCTCTTATTTCTTCTCGGCCACTGGGCCAAAGAATTTTTATTTTATCTCCGTTTTCATAATATTCCACGGAAACAGGAAGAGGATAATCTCTTTCTTCTCCTTCGGCATCCAAAGTAATTACCCATGATTCATTTTCATTAATCTTCACTTCCTGCACACCACTTTTTGAACTACCGCTACTATCGGAGCTTTCCGAACCTCCAAAAATATAAAGTTCATCGCGGGTTTCATTCACCATCACATGAAAAGAAAAAGAAGTATAGCTGTACATGTACGAATCATCATCGTGGGTATCTGTTTCAATTGAATATTTAGAACTCATATTTGATGTATTTTAATTTTGCTAAAAGGATACGAACTTATCATTCAAAAGTTATAGGGCGTAAAAAACTAAAATAAAAAATGATAATATTGTAAGCGAGGGAGATAATTGCAGGCCATTATTTTTAAAAATACCATTATGACTAAACGTACTGAACTTCCAGCTTGGCAAAAATTACAAAAACACTATGCTGGTGTTAAAGAAAACCATTTACGCGATTATTTCGCTACCGATCCTCACCGTTTTGAACGCTTCTCCCTGCAATTCAAAAATATTTTAGTAGATTATTCTAAAAACAGAATTACAGAAGAGACTTTTAATTTATTGATACAATTGGCACAAGAATGCGGATTGAAAGAGAGTATCAACGCCATGTTCTCTGGTGAAAAAATAAACAACACCGAAAAAAGAGCGGTGTTGCATACTGCCTTAAGAAACAGATCGAATAAACCCGTTTTTGTAGATGGTGAAAACGTAATGCCTGGTATCAATGCCGTATTAGAAAAGATGAAAGGCTTTTGCGAAAAAGTTCGTTCAGGTGTATGGAAAGGCTACACCGGAAAAGCAGTTACCGATGTTGTAAACATTGGTATTGGCGGATCAGATTTAGGGCCATACATGGTTACCGAAGCCTTAAAACCCTACGCACAAAAAGGATTGAATATTCACTTTGTTTCTAACGTGGATGGAACACACATTGCCGAAACATTGAAAAAAATAAATGCAGAAACTACTTTATTTATTGTTGCATCTAAAACTTTCACTACTCAGGAAACTCTTACCAATGCTGAAACAGCAAAAAGATGGTTTTTAGAGTCGGCAAAAGATGAAGCAGCAGTTGCCAAACATTTTGTAGCTCTTTCTACCAACGCAAAAGCAGTAAGTGCTTTTGGTATCGACACCAACAACATGTTTGAGTTTTGGGATTGGGTGGGTGGAAGATATTCTTTGTGTTCGGCCATTGGATTACCTATTGCGGTGTACATAGGTTTCGATAACTTTGAACTCTTGCTGCAAGGCGCGCACGATATGGATGAACATTTCCGTACTGCCGATTTCGAAAAAAATATTCCGGTTATTTTAGCCCTGTTGGGGGTGTGGTACAATAATTTTTTTGGTGCCGATTCTCATGCTATTTTACCTTATGATCAATACATGCATCGCTTTGCGGCCTATTTCCAACAAGGTGACATGGAGAGCAATGGAAAGGGAGTAACGAAAGATGGAACGAGTGTAGATTATTCAACCGGACCTATTATTTGGGGCGAACCAGGCACTAACGGACAGCATGCTTTTTACCAACTCATCCATCAGGGAACTAAATTAATTCCTTGCGATTTCTTGGCTCCGGTACAAACACAAAATCCGATTGGCGATCACCACGAAAAATTACTCGCTAACTTCTTCGCACAAACAGAAGCCTTGATGAAAGGAAAAACTGCTATTGAAGCACAATCGGAATTAATAGCAGCAAAATTACCCGACGAAGAAATAGAAAAATTAACTCCACATAAAGTATTCAGTGGAAACCGGCCAACGAATTCTATCTTCTTTAAAAAATTAACTCCGGCAACTTTAGGAAGTTTATTAGCTATGTACGAACACAAAATTTATGTACAAAGTGTTATTTGGGATGTAAATGCTTTTGATCAATGGGGCGTGGAATTAGGAAAACAATTGGCCAACAAAATTTTACCCGAATTGAAATCAAAAGATAAAATTACCAGTCATGATAGCAGTACCAATGGCTTGATTAATTATTACAAGAACAATATTTGATTTCCATTCAAAATGAAGCGCAACATTAAACCACACTATTTGTTCCTGATACTAGTAGCGATTTTTGTTACACTTTCATTTTTATGCAGCAATGATGCATTAGACATCAATATTCAGGACACTTATTTTGTAGTGGGCTATTATCAAATGCTTCTGCTCATCGCATTTTACTTTGCTATTATTTCTGGTATTTATGGGTTGATTGAAAAAAGAAAAACAACATCCATACAATTAGTCAGAATACATTGGGTACTTTCTTCCATCACTACATTAGTACCTGTATCACTTTTATTCGATAAAAATAACTTCAGCCTCTTCAATTATTTTCTTCCCCATTGCGGAATTTTTCATTTAATTGGAATATTAACTTTTATTTTCAATATCATTTACACCTTAATTAAAAAATGACTATCACCACTTTATCCATTATTATTCCCTTGTACAATGAAGAGAAATTCATTGTTGCTCTTTTGGATAAAATACAAAGTGTGCAGTTGATAGGTGATGTAAAAAAAGAAGTGATTATTGTGAACGATTGCTCTACAGACAAGAGTAATCAAATCGTAAAAAAATATATTGCAGAAAACTCTTCGCTGAATATTCAATATCACGTTCACGAAAAAAATCAAGGAAAAGGAGCTGCCTTGCAAACTGGAATTGGCAAGGCTTCCGGAGAAGTGATAATGATACAAGATGCCGATTTAGAATACGATCCGGAGGAGTACAATGATTTACTAAAACCTATTTTGAACGGATACGCAGATGTAGTTTATGGTTCGCGATTCATTGGAAGAAATCCACATCGTATTTTATTTTTCTTTCATTCTATTGGAAATAAATTTCTCACTTTTCTTTCCAACTTTTTTACAAATTTGAATTTGAGCGACATGGAAACATGTTATAAAATGTTTCGCAGCGATACGCTAAAAAAAATCACATTAAAAGAAAAACGCTTTGGCTTCGACCCTGAAGCAACCGCAAAAGTGAGTAGAATTCCCAACATTAGAATTTATGAAGTAGGGGTTTCTTACTATGGAAGAACCTACGAAGACGGAAAAAAAATTGGCTGGAAAGATGGCTTTAGAGTTTTGTATTGCATTTTGAAATACAATATTTTTAGCAGAAAATAAATTCCTCCCGCTGACTATGCCACCGGGAGAACCTTATAATCATTAAAACATCGTAAGAATAGCAGCAACTACCAATAAGGAAACCAAGTGGTATCCGCTATTAATAGCAAACAATTTCCATGAATTATTTTCCCACACAGTAGCACCTAACTGACCCGGTAAATAAAAACCCAACCACGTAAAAACAGCAGTAGATAAGGTATTGGCCAATGGTCCCATTTCTTTAATACCAGGTACAAATTGCCATGCAGCAATGTTGTGTGCAAGCACCCAGGCAAAAAGTAAATTACCAATTACCATAAAAGCCATACCTTTAAATAAAACAGATTTGTCGGGTTTCATATTAGGATCCTGCCCCATTTCTTTGCCCCAAGCTTTTCCAAAAAGAGGAGTGTACCAAATGAACCCTACAATAAAATTTACTACTACTGCAATTAGAATAGCAACGATATTAATTTTTAATTCCATAATTTATTTTTTTGATTTCTTAAACTTACAAAAAAAATGACAAAACCAGAGGCCGTAATTTTACGGCCTCTGGTTAAACTATTTTCTATGTATATAACTTTACTCTTTTACAAACTTAGAATACATTGCTTCTCCTGAAACGGCAGTCATTTTAAGCATATAAATACCAGAAGACAATGGTTGAACATCTATTTTTGTTTGATTGGATTCAATCATTTTTTCTCCTTGTAAATTGTATATTTCCATTTGAGCAAAATGAATATCCGATTGGATATTTAAAGTTCCTGATGCAGGATTAGGAAAAACGCTCAATGCTTTATTTTCCAACATAGAAATCCCTGTACTGATATCAGCCACATTCACATAATTCAAATTAAAATCACCTGCATCGAAAACAATACGCATAATTTTATTTCCTGAAGTAAGAGAAATATTATTCACAGTTACCGTTTGCCAGGTTTGCCATCCACCGGTATTGGGAACAGTGATAGCACCAGTAACATTGGTACCATTCATTTCAATATGAAAAGTTTTTCCGGCAGCCGTTGCAGCCACTCTTGCTTCAAATCTATAGCTTCCACTAGTAGTTACATTTACAGAATATTCCAACCATTCACCAGCAACCGTATAACCAACATTTAAACCACCTCCTGCATCGGTACAGTTTTCCAAATCTACTGCATCAGCACGTGAGCCAGCTGCGCCTTCATTGGTTGGAGTTACATCATTGAAAGCGATATTTTGTCCGCCATTATCATAATTCTCTACTTCCACTTTTCCAGGAATAGAAATAGTACTTCCATAAGCAGATTGTACAGCACCTGTACCTAAAACATCACTGATTGCTTTAAGTAAGGAATACTGACCCGTGGCATCATTCGACAATTCCCAAATCATTACCCCCGCGTAACCATTGTCTTTGGCATATTGTGTTTTGTCCTCAATGGTTTGTACGCCATTGTAATAAATAATATTACCAATTACATCACTATTCCAAGCAGTAGGATATTGCGCAAGAATAGTAGAATATGCTTGATTTCCGGCATCAGCATTCCAACCATAACCATAGAAGGGAAGTCCGAGTGTGATTTTATTTTTTGGCATTCCTTTATTTACCCAATAGTTCAAGGAAGTTTGTGCATAACTCATAGAAGAGTGCTGACCAGGTGTAGCATCCCATGAACCTGTAGCATCGTAGGCCATAATATTGATGAAATCAAATTTTGGTAGGGTTGCATTCAATACATTATTTCCTCCGTAATCATGCTTGAGCGCTGCAGTCAATAATTTACCCCTGTTGTTTCCATGCATAGAGGAAGCAAGTTCAGTAATAAATCCATCGTAATTACTGTTGATCGCAGGCCCTTCCATATCTATATCTACACCATCTAAACTATACTGATCTACATAGTCAGAAATTTTGGATACAAAAGCAGCACGATTTGCGGATGTAATAAGGTTAAAATAATAGCCTCTTATAGTAGCATCTTCTGATGCTCCACCACCACCCAAAGAAACCAAAACTTTTACACCGGCAGCATGTGCTTTAGTAACTAATGTAGTTAAACCCGTGCTGCTCTCTACCAAATTTCCGGCAGCATTAGGATTTTGAAATGCAAAATTGATGTGGGTAACTTTCGAATAATCAAAATTGTTTGCAAAAGTGGTTACGTTGATCCAATTAGGAACGTAGCCCACCACATAAAAAGAAGATTGTGCAGCTAATTGAAAAGCACTAAGTGCAAAAAATAAAAAAAGCAATTTACTCTTCCTGAAATAGTAATTCAGACTCATAGTTGTAAGTTTTAATAGTTAATACTGTAGAAGAGTAGAAAGAATAACCCCTGAGAAAAGAATAGACTAGATAATGCAATATAGGAATACTTAAATAAATAGCAAAAAATATTTTGCGTTAAAAATCCCTCGCTTACTCGCTTCTCTTAGCGTGCATTTTCTTTTCGCTAAGAGATTTTACTCTTAGAGGCGCCTCATTTTATTTTAAAAGAAAAAATAAGCCGAAGGCCATATGTGTTCGGAACCCTAGATGTCCTTTATCCAGTGCGTCCTTGCGAAAATTTTGTACTCAAAATTAAAGCAATCTCATCATGAAAACTCTAAATTAATTAGTATTAGCGTCATCAGATTGCTTTAATTTTGAGTACAAAATTTTCGCAAGGACGAACTAGGTGCATAAAAAATCCCCTCTGATTTCTCAGAAGGGATTTTCTCTATAAAGAATAATCTTATTAGTTATTTCTCGCAGCCTCTAACTTAATCAAGTTCAACGCAGAACCTGCAACGAACCAACCAATTTGGCTATCGTTGTAAGTGTGGTTGCATTTGATTTCATCAGCAGTGCCATTAGCATGTTTGAATTTCAATGTTAATGGTTTGCCTGGAGCAAATTGCTCTAAGTCTAAGAAGTCGATAGTATCGTCTTCCTGAATTTTATCGTAATCGGCAGGGTTAGCAAAAGTCAACGCCAACATACCTTGTTTCTTCAAGTTGGTTTCGTGGATACGAGCGAATGAACGCACCAATACCGCAACAGAACCCAGGTGACGTGGCTCCATTGCCGCGTGCTCTCTTGAAGAACCTTCACCGTAGTTTTCATCACCAACGATGATAGATGCCACTCCAGCTGCTTTGTAAGCACGAGCCGTTGCGGGAACTTCACCATAAGCACCATTCAATTGATTTTTCACTTTGTTGGTTTCTTCATTGAAAGCATTCACCGCACCAATCAAACAGTTGTTTGAAATGTTGTCTAAGTGTCCGCGGTATTTCAACCATGGTCCGGCCATAGAAATATGATCGGTAGTACATTTACCTTTTGCTTTGATCAACAATTTAGCACCTGTGATATTTTTCTTGTTCCAAGGTGTAAACTCTTCTAACAATTGCAAACGATCTGATGTAGGAGAAACTTTAACTTCTACTGTTGAACCATCAGCAGCAGGAGCTTGGTATCCGTTGTCTTCAACAGCAAATCCTTTAGATGGTAATTCGTCACCTTTAGGAGCTTCTAATTTAACTTGCTCACCTTTGTCGTTGGTTAAAGTATCTGTTAATGGGTTGAATCCTAAGTTACCGGCAATTGCCAAAGCAGCAACGATTTCAGGCGACGCTACGAAAGCGTAAGTATTTGGATTACCATCGGCACGTTTCGCGAAGTTTCTGTTGAAAGAGTGAATGATGGTATTTTTTTCTTTTTTATCAGCACCTGCTCTGTCCCACTGACCGATACACGGACCGCAAGCATTGGTAAACAAAGTAGCATTTACTTTTTCGAAAGGAGTTAATAAACCATCTCTTTCTGCAGTGTAACGTACTTGCTCAGAACCCGGATTGATACCGAATTCAGCTTTAGTCACTAAACCTTTATTCACCGCTTGAGTTGCGATAGAAGCAGCACGCGCTAAATCTTCATAAGAAGAGTTGGTACAAGAACCAATCAATCCCCATTCGATTGCTAAAGGCCAGCCATTCGCTTCGGCTTCAGCTTTCAATTTAGAAATCGGTGTAGCTCTATCGGGAGTGAACGGACCGTTTACATGCGGCTCTAATTCGCTCAAGTTGATTTCAATGATTTGATCAAAATATTTTTCAGGATTTGCATAAACTTCAGGATCGGCAGTCAAATGCTCTTTCACCGCGTTAGCAGCATCAGCCACATCATTTCTTCCTGTAGAACGTAAGTATCTTTCCATTGACTCATCGTAACCGAAAGTTGAAGTGGTTGCTCCAATCTCAGCACCCATGTTACAAATGGTACCTTTACCAGTACAACTTAGAGATTTCGCTCCGTCGCCGAAATATTCAACAATAGCACCTGTTCCACCTTTTACAGTAAGGATACCGGCCACTTTTAAAATAACGTCTTTAGAGGCAGTCCAACCGTTTAATTTACCGGTTAACTTAACACCAATCAATTTAGGGAATTTCAACTCCCAGGCCATACCCGACATAACGTCAACGGCATCGGCACCACCTACACCAATCGCCACCATACCTAACCCACCTGCGTTAACAGTGTGAGAATCGGTACCAATCATCATTCCGCCAGGGAATGCATAATTTTCCAATACCACTTGGTGAATGATACCAGCACCCGGTTTCCAAAAACCAATACCATACTTGTTGGTAACGGTAGAAAGGAAATCAAATACTTCTTTGTTGGTTATGTTTGAAGTGCTCAAATCTTGTTTGGCACCCAATTTAGCTTGGATTAAGTGATCGGCATGAACAGTAGTAGGAACCGCTACTTTGCTTTTTCCTGCTTGCATGAATTGCAATAGGGCCATTTGTGCGGTGGCATCCTGACAAGCGATTCTATCCGGAGCGAAATCTACGTAAGACTTACCTCTTCCGTAAGCTTCAGTAGCATCACCTTGCCACAAGTGAGTGTAAAGAATTTTTTCGGTTAAAGTTAATGGGCGACCCACTACTTTTCTTGCTTGTGCTACTCTTGCCGGATACTTAGCGTAGAGCGCTTTAATCATTTCGATGTCAAATGCCATGTTGCTGTTTTTTTGTGTTTAACAAATCCCCTTTTTTTGGAGAGCAACCAAAAATAAGAAAATTAGGATACAAGTAAAGGGATTGAAAGAAAAACTTGAGTATTATTTACCTGAAGGGTTTTCTGTTGCGTTAAGCTTTTTGAACTTATAAGTAAACGTGGCCATGAAATACTGCTGAAGTACTACATTTTTCAAATCTTCAACATAGGTATCACCCACCGTTCTGGTGATACTGTTGTTTTGTTGCAGTACATCAAACACAGAGATTTTAAATTCACCTTGATCGTCTTTCGAAAATTTCTTGGCCAGCGAAGCATTCCATAGCAAATAATTTCTGTTGAAAGAGCTGCTTAAACCGGTGTACCAAGTATGGGTTATTTCACTTTGCACAACCATTCCTTTCCAGAAAGTCCAATTGACTTTAGCAGTACTCAACAAATTAAAATAATTATTGTTGCTACTCGATTGTAAAGTATTATTCACTTCATTATAACTCCCTATTGACGATAAGGAGAAATCAATTTTTTCACTGATATTGCTAGAAAGCGTAAGTCCCATAGGGTAAGAATACGATTGAGAATATCCTTTTACTCCATTCAATAAAATAGGAGTAGTGGAATAGGTAAATCCGCCATTTAAACTAAAATTACATTTGATGAATTTTAGCGGACTACTAAACATTAAATACGATCTCATATTCCAATAACCATCGAGATTAATGGGTTGAGAATAACGTGTGCCTTGCTTTAATTCCTTGCCATCAGAAAGCACCACATTGGAATTTACCAATTGTGTTGCATTAGAAATATAATTCAAGGTTTTATTCAACATTGCAAAAGCCATCAAGCTTCTCGACTTTTTGTTATTGTACATAAATCGCACATTTACATTGTGCGAATAAGATGTTTTTAACGATGCATTTCCTACCGTAAGTAAAAGTGGATTACTATTGTTCCAAATCTCTTGTAATTGATTTACAGAAGGTACATTTACTTGTGTTTTATAATTGAATTTAATGTTGCTCACACCTGAAAATTTCATTTTTAAAGTTGCACTGGGTAACACATTTTCGAAGCGACGCTGCACCTCTACGGAAGAAGGAAAAATTTGATCGTTGAACATATCTACTCTCTGGTAATCTGCACCCATCATGAGCGACGCCTTTTTAATATTTATACGCAAAGCCGGCCCGATTTGCTGAGTATAATAATTACTATTAAAATTCCCCGATAAGTTAGTATCCAAAACAGAATACGAATTACTGATATCATTAAAATGAAGAGTATTGAATTGAGAAGAATTTTCATTGTAAGCAACTTTATAAGCTACTAATAGTTGCGCAATTTTTCCTAATGGTTCGGTATAAGTTAAGTTGGCGGAATACGAATTATTTGGAGTATTTTGAATACTATGCTGATTTACTGTATCAGCAGATGAAGTAGAAAAATATTGATTTAATGCATTCAATTGATTATTGCTTTTTTTGTTGTTCCAATCGCCATGTAAATTGGTAGAAATAGTTCTTCCTTTTTTGGTAAACCGATGACGGAATAACAAATCACTCCCCAACTTGTAAGATGAAGAATTAGCCGTTACATCATTTTGAGTTGCATTCAACAAGGTTTGTAAAACACTGCTGTTTCCATTCACTGAATTGTTATTGTTAGAATTTTGAAAACTGAAAGTAGGCGTAAAAAGGATAGAATTCATTGAATCAATAGCATATTCAAAACGTGTATTAAAACGATGGTTATAGGATGTAGTAAGATAAGTTCCCCATTCATTGTAATGCACTGAGGAATCATTAGACGCATAAAATTGGCGGTTTAAACTTTGTGTATTATTGTTGCTTCCCTGATTAAAAAAATAACTGCCACTCACCTTTATTTTCTTTCCACACACATCACTATAATTCAATCCGAAAGAATTTACAGTATTTATTCCCGATTGCGGGGAAGTCATTAAATTATTCGAAGGTCCATTATTTTTCGCACCTCTATATGGTGAGCTTTGTGGTGCAGAACCGGTAGCAGTTGTTAAATCATCGGAAGAAAAATTTTGAATATTGATGTTATTCGATAAACCCAAGAGAGAGATTTTTCTATCTTTTTTAAAATTATGGTAAGTCAATCCAGCCTGATATTTATTATTGGTTCCATAACCAGCATAAACCTTTCCCATCACTCCGTTTTTCAGCTGATTTTTAGTCACCAAATTCATGGCTTTGGAAGATTGTCCGTCATCAAAGCCAGTAAACATAGCCTGATCACTCATTTGATCATACACTTCTACTTTATCAATCATATCGGCAGAAATATTTTTAAGTGCAGCATTGGCATCATCGCCAAAATAGGTTTTACCATCCACCGTTACCTTCTTTACCTCTTCGCCTTGTGCTTTTACCTGTCCGTTTTCCACTGTTAAACCAGGCATTTTCTTTACTAAATCTTCTGCTGTTGCATCGGGATTGGTTTTAAAAGAACCCGCATTAAACTGTAAAGTATCACCGGTCATTTTAGTGCTTTGTGCTTGCTTTGTAATTTTTACTTCGTGATGGATCAATGCTTTATTTTCAAGAATAAGAGTTCCTAAATCATAGGCAGCTGTTGAATAATATCCCACTTTGTTATATTGAGTATAACCCACATAATTAATATTGAGTTGATACAAACCCGGTTCTATAAACTGAGTACTAAAAGAAAATTCTCCCCTATCATTGGTCAATGAAGACATACGCACTGAAGAATCTTTGATATTGGTTAATGTGATGGTTGCTGACACAAGTACATTACCTAAAGAATCTTTAACCACACCTTTAATAAAATCACCTTGCTGAGCTTTAACAAAGCCAGCAAAAAGAATAAATATGATTAATATTATTTTTTTCATGAAAGAGTGAAGATAAGACAAGCAAAGAAATAAACGGTTTAGCCGCATCAGCAAAAAAATGAAAAAGCCGCGTGTGGGGCACGCGGCTTTTTGGAGGGGATAAAACAATAAACAACATTATAAGGTTTACATCAATTGAGTAGCTTTATTTAGCTTACAACTTGAGTAATAAAAGAACGATTGGCTAACTGTTGATGTACCTTAAAACTTTAACCTAGTGGCACAAATGTACAATACGTTTCCATCATCATGCAAGTTTTTTTAAAAAAATATTTTATTTTTCTTACACCACTAGATACTAGGACTTTAGGATGGAAACGAAAATAAATAAATAACGTTTTTGAATTGTTTTTTGGCTCCTATATAAATAAAACGTTTCCTAATATTAACCAAAAATTGATGTGAATTAATAGAAGGAGAACTGGAAAAGTATTATCGAAATAAAGGTATAAGACGATAGTTCCTTCGGAGCACTTTAAACAAAAAGAGCTGCCTAACAGCAGCTCTCTATAGTTATGAGGATAATGATTATCCCAAATAAGATCTCAGCAACTTACTTTTAGTGTGATGTTTTAATCTTCTAATGGCTTTCTCTTTAATCTGACGAACGCGTTCGCGAGTTAAACCATGTTTATTACCAATCTCCTCCAGCGTAAACGCATGAGGCAAACCAATTCCAAAAAACATTTTCAAAACATCTGCTTCTCTTTCTGTTAAAGTGGAAAGTGAGCGTTGAATCTCCGCATGTAAGGATTCAGAAATTAATTTTCTATCGGCAGTAGGAGAATCATCGTTTTGAAGTACATCCAACAAACCATGATCTTCACCATCCTGAAACGGAGCATCAATTGAAGTATGTCGGCCTGCAATGCTAATTGCTCCTTCCACCTCATCGATATCCATCTCCACAGCTTCTGCAATCTCTTCTACTGTTGGCTCACGCTCTAATCTTTGCTCTAAATCGGAAATACCTTTTTTGATTTTGGTTAAATTACCTACTTTATTAAGAGGTAAACGCACCATACGACTTTGATCGGCAATGGCAGCGATGATACTCTGACGAATCCACCATACTGCATAGGAGATAAATTTAAACCCCCTAGTTTCATCAAAACGCTGAGCAGCTTTTATTAAACCTAAATTTCCTTCATTAATTAAATCGGGAAGAGTTAAACCTTGATTTTGATATTGCTTTGCAACAGAAACTACAAATCGCAAGTTGGCGGTAGTCAAGCGTTCTAAAGCAGCCTGATCACCAGCACGAATTTTAATGGCCAACTGCACCTCCTCTTCGGAGTTAATCAACTCTACCTTTCCAATTTCCTGAAGATATTTATCGAGAGTAACGCTGTCGCGGTTGGTAATAGATTTCGTGATTTTCAGTTGTCTCATATCTGGATACTTAAATTACTGGCATTATGCAATCAAAAATAGGTTGTTCCAACTGTAATCTGGCATATAACAGCAAATTTATTTGAACATAGCATGTTAAGAACTATATATTTTTATGTAAATTAGAAGGAATACCATGAAGAAAACGACCCTAATTATACTTTATTTCATCCACTCCTATTGCATTGCGCAACAAGGAACTCCTTTTGAAAAGTATGGTCCCTTTCAAACCAAAAACTACACTTCTTTTTCTGATGCTTTGAAAAATGAACAAGAGGCATTTAAATTAAAAAGTGAAAATGAAGATCTGTCGAAAGACATCAGAAAGCTCAAAAATCTAGGTGCTTTACAAGTATTGATATTAACGGAGAACAACTTAGATTCTCTGCCTCAGGAAGTAAGCACACTAAGTAATTTGATGTATTTTGAATCTTCTAAAAATTCCCTAAAAAAAATCCCTACAGGGGTTTCAGCATGGCAAAAATTAGTAGAACTACACTTATTCAACACTCAACTAGATAGTTTACCACTTGAACTAAAACACTTGCCTGCGCTAAAAATTATTGAAATACAAAATAACAGCAATAAAAATTTTAAGTTGGGGAAAGGACTAGAGCACAACAAAAGCTTACAGGAAATTATCCTTTACAAAAACAATTTAAAATCTTTTCCTTCTGAATTATTGACTTGCAAGGAAATGAAAGAAATAGTAATTACTTCTTGTGGTATCACTAAAATTAGCGACTCTATTTCCAAATTAAGCAAATTGGAAGCATTGGTTTTAGATAGCAACTTAATCACTGAAATTCCAAAAAGTGTTTTTGAATTAAGCAATTTGAAATACTTATCTATCAAAGGAAATAAATTGAAAATCGCTCCAGAGAATTTATACTACCTGCAAAAATTAGAGATTCTTGATTTACGCGAAAACCCTATAGCACAAGAACAAATTGACGTACTTCGCGCATTGATGCCTAAATGCAAAATATTATTCGAAGGGAAAAATTAATAGGTTCCCTGTTCTATAATACGTTCAATAATTTCATCTGTAGTAAGCCCTTTCAATGCATCTTCATCTTCCCACAACATTCCGGTTAAATCACGCTTCTTCCCCTTAGAAAAAGAATTTTTCTCATAAGCACCCGATACGCCATAGTAAACAGTTCTTGATCCGTCGAATTCATTAATTACTTTAAAAAGATAGAACTCCATTTCTTCATCATTGTAATTGATGGTTTTCTTTTCTAAAAAATTTAATTCCGATGGCGTGAACTCTTCGTACGAATAACAATAAGAATACAAATCACTTTTAGTGATAGTAATTTCATCGGTCATGAACTTAGGTAAGATAGATGCTTTTCCAGCTTTCGACATCGCAAAATAAATTTGACTTTGATAAAGCTGATTGGAAAACATTTTGTCTTTAATATCGCTATCGATCATTTTATCTTTCAACAAAAACTGAATGATCACTTCTGATGTAAAATAATCATCGTTAAATAATTTTATTGCTTCTCGTAACTGAGTATCGATCTCTTCATTATCCAATTTCAATGCATACATTAAAACCACTCCGCTATTCAACCAATAAGGAACGTAAGAGTCAGGATTAGTTTCAAAATCAACTTTAGCATCATTCAAATGTTCTTTAAAAACTTTTCTGATCACGCTACCTTGCTTTAATACTACTTCTCTTGAAATCCAATTGCTATCCAAAGCATCCTTCAACATAAAATACATCGACTGCATAATGATTTTATTATCGAGTAAAGGCAAAAGTTTTGGATATAATTCTCTCACTAAATCGGATGAATCTCTCATTGCCGATAAAATTGAACTCAATGTGAAATCGGCATCGATAATAGATGTGTCGCTATACAATGCCACACTCAATTCCTTCATGGATGCAATAGATCGGCAATCGGAATAAAAATTAAGAGCCCTTACTTTGTCTCTTGCCGATAATTTACTGTACAATTTCTTCATTTTAGGAAGAGTCTTTTCCTGAGGCAAATCTTCAAGAGCAGAAAACAAACTTCCTTTGATAGAAAAATAACTTAAGGAATCATCTTCATATTGTTTTGGCAGAACAGTAAAGAGGAAATCCACATCACTTTCCTCCCATTTCACCGACTTTAATCCATCATTAATGTCATTTGCGGAAATATTAGGATTTAAAAGTTGTTCCTTCACCACTACTTTTTTATCGGCAAATAAATTTCCTATAACTTTTGAATTATCGATTGCAAAACTTTCAAAAAATCCTTTTACTGATTCCCCTTCTTTTTGCTCGGGCACATAATAAACCACCATTGAATAAAGTGTATTTCCTGCCAAAATATGCACTTCTTTTTTTTCATTGACAGAGTGAGGCATGTCATAAATATATTCTATTCTATACCCTTCTCCCGCTTTCTTTATGTCACCATAAATTAAACTATCATTTTCCGAAAAAAACATTTCTTTGGTATCTTCTATCAACGACGAATCATTCACTTGATGCAATAAAGAATACTCACGAACATTCAATATATATACTGCCGATGATGATTTATCGGCACCGTGAATTTCGAGTTCTTTCACTACTCCATTGGATAAATAATCGGTAGTATCGGTTTTATAAATTTTAGGAAAATTAAGTGTAATTATTCCCTCATTAAAAGGAGTGCTTTTTAATTCTGCTTTATCAAAAGGAATAAATTGAAACGATTGAAGAAACTCATCTACTTCCCCTTTATGCTTTGGTTGATAGGTTGCCATAACATTATAAATTCTATTCAATCTACTCACTAACATCAACGAATAACTTACATCTTTTTCTTTGAGTTCCATTGTTCGGGAAACATAACCGTTGAACCTGCTGTACTCATCTTTCAGCACTTTAACATTACCAAAACCTTGGGAGGCACCATCACCAATCATTTGTAAAAACGCACTATCCTGATCAATGTATTTTCCGTTGGTATACTCCATCACCTGAACAATATAGTTCACTCCCGATTTCTGATTATTGGCGAGATACAAACGAATATCCAAATCGGCACCCCCCATATCCATTTTCCTCTCCGTAGGTTTTCCAGGTAGATTTGCAGAAAAAGCATCACGTGAAGAAGAGAAAGAACCCAACTTTTTTTCAATGAGATCTTTCGGTTTGAATGAAGCAATAAACTGATCAAAATATTTTACCGCATCAGGATGATTTTGATGCCCTAGCATCAAAAGATAAAGCATTTTACCTTTGCGAAAAAGCACAATATTATAATCATACGAAAGCATTTGAACATGCGCTTTCAAAGCATCACTTCCATACAATTCAATTTTTTCTTTACTGATCAACTTCCCCTCTTTCTTTTTGATCATTTGAGTAAGAAGCATCGAATAAAACTTTTTATTGCTTGTATTTTCAAATTCTGAAGAGGTAAAAACACCATAACTAAAAAACACCATTCCTTTTCCTAAATCATAATAGCAATGCATATCTGTTTCGGTGAAAGGAATTTTTATGGGAGAAGATTCACCAGGATATTGAATCTCATATGCTGCCATTTCATCGGTCATTGATTTCCAATGTGGTTTTGCTGTTTTAACAGGATACATGCTTGCTTTACCTGTTTTTACAGGCATCACAGGGGTAAGCGTATACCCTAATTTGCGAAGCAAAGTCACCAATCCTTTATCCCCTGGAAGATGACCACAACCCACCGCAAAAAAACAAGTTGCTTTACTCACAATGGTATCAATACTGTGGGCCATAATTTCATTTCTATCATCAAGCAGCACTTTTTTATACTCCTGATCAAAAGATAAACTATCGCTGAAACGCGCATAAATTTTCTTCAAATCATTGCGCTGATAATCATCTACCAACGTTGCCCATGAACGTATTTGTTCTATAGCATCTACTTCTAACTGATATTGTTTTTTTACACTGTATTTATAATTCATCAAGCGCCTGGTGCTTGCTTCCATCGACTCTAAACCATATATTTTTTTTTCTTCACCTCCCGCTAAATCGTACAAATACAAATCAACAAACACAGGTTTATCTTTTGCCGTTTTTTTTGCTTCACTCAATAATGAACGAATCAATTCAGGATTTTTGTTTTTGATTTGATTCAAACTTATTCCCGATTCCCTTTGTAATTTTTCATCGATGATATTGTACTCATCAATTCCAATTTCATTTTTCAGTTGATCATCGTCGGAATAAAAAGATTTTGAAACATATTTTTCTATAGAACCAAACAACATTTTATTCATACTATCGGGATGCACTTCCATGGCATAAGCATCACAACTGCCAAAAGCCAACAATACAGAATCTGCAAAATCAAATGCGCGCGGATCACGCACATGCATTGTTCCATACAAGTAAGAAGTTTTAATTCCTTTACCCGATATTTTCCAAAGAAGAGTATTTTCGATGGGGGTGTTTTGAGCTTGAACTAATGCGCTGAAAAAAACAAGCGACAGTATAGCTATATCTTTAAATTTCATTGAACGAAATATTATTTATCTGTAAAGTATTTATGAAAATCGTCAGCCGGCATTACTATGTCGATAGATTTAGGATCTTGCTTTCCATCGAATAAATAAATTCCCCAAATTAATTCCCCCGAATACAAATCGATAATTTTTCTTTCTCCATTATTTTTTGTGAAAACTAAAATGCGTTGGTCGCTGTCTTTGGTAGTAACTTTCATGCTATCCATGAAATGGCGCGACTCTGCTAAGTAAAACTGACTATCATCGGCAACGGTATAAAAATCATCTTCATAGGTGCTTTGTTTTTTTAACTCTTCTATTTTCAAACTATCGGGCCAGAAAAAAAGTGCCGATTTTCCTTGAATAAAAACAGAATCTCCGAACTCCTTAAATTGAGTGGGAAGTTCTTTTATTTCTATTGGAGGAATGATGGCCTGAGTTTCAGGAATTGGCTTATCTTCTTGTGGCTGAACACAAGAAAAAAGAAAAAAGAAAACACTGAAATTGAATATATTTTTCATTCGAAAATGAAGTGGATTAATTAGGCATTTAACCAATTAGGTTTCAGCTCATCCATAAATCCATAGCTCTCATCATCCACTCTGAATTCATTTTTAGTAACATGCCCCAATAATGTATGCGGAACTTTTGAATCGTCTAATACTTCCAAAAATTTATCATGATCAGTATCTTTAATAGAAACTACAATTCTGGATTTCGCTTCACCAAACAAATAGGCATCTCTACGAAATTCAATAGGCAGAGTAATATCGAAACCCAATTCTTTAGGAGCTCCTGATTCAAACAAAGCAAAGAACAAACCACCAACGCCCACCTCATGCGCCGATTGCAAAATACCTACTTCGCTTAATCTCTTAATTTCAGCACGCATTTCTTGATCTTGCTGCGCATTAAAATAAGGTGCTCCTGAATCTTGAATATCATGAATATTGGATAAATAAAGAGACGACGCTATATCATCCACTGAAGTACCAATTAAAAAAATTAAATCACTTTTTTGTTGAAAAGCAGCCGATGGTTTTTTTCCATTTCCCTTTAAAATAGAATTTGTTCTTTCTGTGAGTTCGGGTAAAACTATCATTTGATCTACAACATCCACTAAGTTTAATGGCTCTGCAATGGTTTCGATATTAAAAATTTTCATGTTGCTCATAGTAGTTTGACTTTACTAACATTATATCTTGGTAAAATTCCAGTTTAAAACAAAAATAACTATTCTAAGTTATTACTTTAGCGAAATATACAAATAAAAGTTATGGCAAATTTGTGGATAAAAAAAAGCATCAGTTCTCTTTTAAAAGAAGCTGATGATAAAGAGAAAGGATTAAAACCTACTCTAAGTGCAACAGCATTGGTAATGTTAGGTATTGGAGCGATAATAGGAGCAGGATTATTCTCTATTACCGGACAGGTTGTTGCTGAAAACACAGGTCCCGCTGTTACTTATTCTTTCATCATCGCTGGTTTAGGTTGTGCTTTTGCCGGTTTGTGTTATGCTGAATTTGCCTCTATGATTCCAGTTGCTGGAAGTGCCTATACCTATTCCTATACGACTTTCGGGGAATTCATTGCTTGGATAATTGGCTGGGATTTAATTTTAGAATACTCTGTTGCTGCTGCTGTGGTGGCAATAAGTTGGACTGGTTATTTGAATAAGATGCTGGCATTTTACGACATTCATTTACCCGTAAGTTTAACCACTTCGGTGTTTGATGAAGCAGAGGGAGGAATCATCAATTTACCTGCAGTGCTAATTGTCACCATGATGTCGTTGTTGCTCATGAAAGGAACAAAAGAATCGGCTTGGGTAAACGGAATCATTGTATCGTTAAAAGTTGCGGTAGTTCTTGCTTTTATTTTGTTAGGTTGGGGATATATTAATTACGACAATTATACTCCTTATCTACCTGAAAATACAGGTGTTTTTGGTGACTTTGGTTGGAGCGGTGTAATGGCGGGTGCCGCTATCGTATTCTTTGCATATATCGGTTTCGATGCTGTTTCAACCGCCGCACAAGAAGCAAAAAATCCTAAACGAGATATGCCTATTGGCATTCTAGTTTCCTTAGCCATCTGTACTGTTTTATATATTCTTTTTGCACATGTAATGACGGGATTGGCTAACTACAAAGAATTTGGTGAAGGGACAGATCGACTGGCTCCCGTTGCTACCGCAATTTCCCACACTCCGTACCTATGGATTCAAAAAGCAATTATTCTGGCTATTCTTGCAGGATATGGTTCTGTAATTCTGGTTTCATTGATGGGACAATCGAGAGTTTTCTTTTCTATGTCGAAAGACGGTTTGCTTCCTCCGGTGTTTTCTCAATTGCATCCTAAGTTTGGTACTCCTGCAAAATCAAATTTAATTCTCTTGGCTTTAGTTAGTCTTTTTGCTGCCTTTGTACCAAAAGATATCGTTGGAGAAATGGCAAGTATTGGAACCCTGTTCGCGTTTGTTCTGGTTTGTATTGGGGTATTAATCATGCGCTATGGAAAGAAATTTAAAAATCACAATACTGTTGATGGAGTTCAAACTGTAACCAATGGATTTAAAACACCATGGGTTCCTGTAGTTCCTGTTTTAGGAATTATTTTCTGCTTAGGAATGATGGTTTCCTTAGGATGGGAAACCTGGGTAAGACTTTTTGTTTGGTTGGGGATTGGTTTTATTATCTACTTTTTTTACGGAATAAAGAAAAGTAAACTGAATAACCCCAAATAAAACAAAAAACCTCCCGAAATTTCGGGAGGTTTTTTGTTTTATTTACAAATGATTTTTCGGACAATCGAAAAAAACCAAACGCGCAGAATTATCAATTACTTCTGTCCATTTTGATGCTTCCGTCCATAACAACGCTGCAACACCACAAGTAGGCATATTGAATATTTTATTAGCACTCAAAGCACCAATAATATTGGTTAATGCTGGATTGTGTCCTACAATTACAACAGTATTTAATTTATTGTCGAGCTTAACAATAAATCTTATCAGTTCATTGTATTCAAAAGTGTACAAGTCTTCTTTGAATTCAATTGTATATTTTCCATCGCTTATAATTTCAATGGTTTGTTTTGCTCTCTTCGCCGTACTCGAAAAAATTGCGTCTGCTTCTTTCAATTGTGATTTTAAAATTTTATTCATTAAAGCGGCAGCATCCTCTCCTCTATGATTCAATATTCTATCATGATCTTTGGTAGAAGGATCATCCCAACTGGATTTTGCGTGACGAATAAAAATTATTTTTTTCATTACAAAGTTTTTGAAAAATCAACTACTCTTTGGGCCAATTTTTCCCATGATCTCTCTGCTTTTGTTAAAGCGATTTGTTTTTGAAAACTTTCTTTCAAATTGTTTTTGAAATACTGTTCTATAGCATTCCAAAATAATAAAGCATCTGGTTTTTCTACTACCATTCCTGTTTTACCATTTTCTACTTCCTCTGGCAAACCACCTACATTGGTAACAATCATAGGCGTTTCAAAATGCATAGCAATAGATGCAATTCCACTTTGCGTTGCACTTTTATAAGATAAAGCGGCAACATCAGCGGCAGAAAAAAGAGTTGCTACTTCATGGTCATCAATGTAACGAACTATATCAATAATATTTTTTCCTTGCTTTTTTAATTCATCCACTGCGGGTTGATATTTTGAAAAATCTTCATAAGGTTCACCCGCAATTAGCAATGTATATTCCGAACCCGCATTCTTAAATGCCTCCAACAAAATATCCAATCCTTTGTAAGCTCTGATAAAACCAAAAAATAAAATCACTTTTTGGTTTATAGGAATATTCAATTTTTTTTTAGCTTCTTCGGGATTTAATTTATCTCCAAAATGATTGTAAAATGGATGTGCGTGTAAAATATACTTGGCATCGGGTTTCAAGCTCAATAAATCATTTTTTACTGAATCGCTCATCACTACAAAACCATCGCAACGATTCAAAAAATATTTAGAAAGTGGTACATCATAAAAGTGTTTTTCATGGGGAATAGCATTGTCGATGATCACAATTTTTTTTGCTTTTACTCTAGCGCAAACGGTACCTAAAGAAGGAGCAAAATAAGGCATCCAATATTTCATCAATAAAATATCTGCACCAAACTCATTAATTTTTTTTGCTGTGCTGAAATAAGTAAACGGATTTGCACTATCTAAAGTTTGTATTGCATCAATCTTATAGGCATTATCTTTCTCTTGTACCATTTGAGTTTTTCCAGGAAAAAGAAATTCAGGATATTGTCGGGAAAAAGTAAAAGCCTTCATTTGATTTTCTTTTTCTAATGCGCGAAAAAGAGAAGCATTAAACTGAGCGATACCACCACGAAAAGGATAGAAAGTACTTAAATACGCAATCTTCATGGGCTAAAGGTAATGTGAAAAGTTTAGTTGGAAAAGAAATTATCGAATGATAGTAACAGTACCTAAGACCTGAATTTTTTCTCGATAAGTTCCTGCAGAAGGTTTACTATAAGTGTACATCGTTACATAAACCCCAATAGGTTGAAGGTCTCCGTTTTTTGTTTTACCATCCCACACCACTTCTCTACCATTGCCTGTACCGTGGAATAATTCTTGTCCCCAACGATCAAAAATGTAAAAATTAAAATCTTCAATAGCCCATGAGTAATACACTCGATATTCCTCATTCAAGTCATCACCATTTGTGGTAAACGCATTAGGTGCGTACACAAAATATTCAGGTTTTACATAAACGGTTTTTTCTAAAGTATCTTTACATCCATTGGCAGCGGTAACATATTGTATCACCTTATTGTATCCTGTAGTTGGTATGTCGTAAGTAAAATCATTGGTTCTAGGTTCGTAAACCAAATCTCCTTTTTCACTATATATCCTTAAGAAAGTTGTATCGGCATCAATAGGATTACTTACTACATTAACAGTAGGATACAACATATCTACCTCCGATGGATCAACAGTGAAATCTGCTACTGGTTTAGGCATGATTGTAATGTGACTTAAAGCATCATCTTTATCGGAACACATCCCGTAATTCGTTATTTTCAGGAATACATCGTAGGTTCCCGCAGTAGCAAAAGTAAGAATACCATCTTTTCCAAATACTGTTTGTCCGTTGCTGGTTGACCATTCCCAAACGCTGGAATCACTTGCCGCTACAGAAGTATTTTTCGGATTCACTTTAAACACCGGGCATTCAGAATATGGGGCAGGATCAATAATCGCATCAGGCATTGGAATTACAGTTACCACAGCCGTATCTTTTGCCTTACACATCCCATTATCACTTTCCACCACATAAGGAGTTACTAATTTTGTGCTTCCGTTATTGGTTAAATTAATGGTGGTTTGTAAAGAATTAGGATTACTTAATGAGGTGGCAGGAGTCCATGAATAAGTATAGCCGGCCGTTGTAGCTCCACCCAAATTAGCTGACAAACCACTGCAATATCTTTGATCAGGACCAGCATCAGGTTTTTTGTTGTTGACTACTGCCCTCACTTTACCTTGCAGCGGACCTTGATGACAATGATCATCTACAGTATAAAAATAATCTGTAGTATTCCAACCCGGATTCACCGCTAAACTATTGTTATTACTACCATCTAAAGCCCAGGTAATCACTGTCATTGCTCCACCTGAATATTTTGAATTTACTACTATCGGTCCACCACAATAAATAGTATCATAATTTGTAACTACCAATGGGTTTAAATCTCTTATAAAATAACGAACGGTATCAAGCAAACAAGCCGATTTTTGAAAAATAAGATCCACATATTGATTGTCATCAGGAATATGATCATTAATGGGCGTTATAATAATTCGTCCTTTTCCATTGGCCGGATTAATAGCAACCGAATCATCAATCAAAACATAATCCACTCCATTGGTAGCTGTTCCTGCTACAAGCACTGGAAATTTACCTATGTTATAAAGATTGGTAGTCATTTGTAAATTTACAATAGCACTATCACAACCTTCATATAACTGAGGATTAGTAGCTACTTCATGTCGATTGTAAAAATTAGAAAAGAAACTACCCGCCTCTATAAAAACCCCTGAATCGTAAGCAGCATCCTGAACATCTGACACTGCTAATTTAATATGATAGGTTTGTCCGGGTATAACAACATGCCTTGCTATTAATGGTTTTGTGAAACCATCAAACTGATTTACAAAACCATTACTGTATTGAGAAGTTCCGGAAGCTCCGGTACCATTATCTACATAGGAACCGGAATTCACATTTTTATTGATTGAGTTTACCGATACAACTGTATTGGTATTGGGAACTATCGCTAAATTAACCGCATTGTTGGTATAAGGCCCCGAAATTCCTGGCCCACTTAAGAAGAAACCAAAAACATCATTGAACTGAGAGTTCACCCATTCCAAATATTCTTCAGAAGCAAAAACATACTTAATGGCTACAGAGTCGGTAATAGGAACAAAATCAAATTCCAAAACCGCTGCATCTTTGGTAACATAAGGCGGACACAAAGCATTCAAATCAACATCTCCCGGAACACTGTAATTAACTCCTTGCCCCCCTGCATCATTATTGGGGCCAATAGCATCGGTTGCCTTACCACTGCTTAGTAACAAACCATCTTTCAAACCTACATTCGAGTTGGTGCTATTGAAATACGCTTTCATCTCAGAATTTCCTTTGAAAGTAACATTCGAAACTTTGATTTTATTACAACCCAAAAGCTTCTGTACCAAAAGATTAATATTCTGATTAGGATCCACTACCAACTGCGAAAAACCCGAATTACTTATGAAAAGCAACAGGAATAAAACGCTAAAATTGATATGTAAACGACTAAATTTCAAAAGATAATTTGTTTCTTGTAAGACCTTTAAACTCGATGAAAGTTACAGTTTAAACTGCTTTGTTCAAAGTTTGATTAAAACAGCTATAGTTCCTTTATCAACAATCGGGCCCTTATTCTATCTTTAAACGAATAATTTTATAAAAAAGAAACGCTAGACTCGTTCCTAAAATTGCACCCCCTAAAACATCCAAAGGGTAATGTACTCCTAAATAGACCCTACTAATACTTATAACAAAGGCCCACAGAAGACCTCCTGCTATCCACCACTTGCTTTTTTTATAGAATAATAGTCCCACAAAAACAGCTATCGCAAATGAATTTGCAGCATGAGAAGACACAAAACCATATTCACTGCAAGTGGCGCAAGGTAACTGGCGCACCTCAAACTCCAACATTGCTTCTTTTCTGCACGGACGATAACGTTCCACTTGTTTCTTAAACACACGGTAAGAAATCAAATCAGTGGTAGCCACCAAAATCCCAACACTCAATAAAATGATCCACGATTTTTTTCGGAAAACATAAATAATCACCCCCACCACTATGGTATAAAGAGCAAGCCACGACCAACGCTGACTAACAAAACACATAACAGCATCAAGTGTTTCATTAGCAAAATTATGGTTAATGAAATGAAAAAGATCTTTATCCCATTGAATAATGGTTTCCATCATGAATTAAGCTCTTTCCAAAGCATGTCTTTCAATTTATCTAATCCTTGTTTTTTCATAGCAGAAATAAAAATATAAGGCACCTTTTTAGGTAGTGTTTTTTTAATTTCCGCTTCCAATTCCTCATCCAGCATATCCGATTTATTAATCGCTAAGATGATTTTTTTATCTAACAAATCAGGGTTGTATTTTTCTAATTCTGATAACAAAATTTTGTATTCCTTCTTAATATCATCACTATCTGCTGGAATAACAAAAAGTAAAATGGAATTTCTTTCGATGTGACGCAGAAATCGATGACCCAAACCTTTTCCTTCACTGGCCCCTTCAATAATTCCTGGTATATCAGCAGCAATGAACGATTTATATTCACCGTATTTTACAATACCCAAATTAGGGGTTAAAGTAGTAAATGCATAATCGGCAATTTCAGGCTTGGCAGCGCTTAAAACAGAAAGCAATGTACTTTTTCCAGCATTTGGAAAACCAACAAAACCAACATCGGCCAATACTTTTAATTCTAAAATTTTCCAATCTTCCCTCCCCGGCTCACCCGTTTGGTGATGACGTGGGTTTTGGTTTACAGAATTCTTAAAGTTGGCATTGCCTAAACCTCCTCTACCACCTGGTGCTACAATAAAAGTTTGACCTTCTTCAACAATTTCACACTCAACATTTCCTGTTTCAGCATCTTTAACAATAGTACCCAATGGAACATCCAAAATCACATCTTCACCACGAGCTCCGGTTCTATTGCCCGCATCTCCAGGTACTCCGTTGGGAGAAATAACATGCTTACGATACTTCAGGTGAATGAGGGTCCAATGCTGGTGACTACCTCTTAAAATGATATGCCCCCCTCTGCCGCCATCTCCTCCATCCGGTCCACCTTTCGCCGTACTTTTGTCGCGATGAAAATGCATACTCCCCGCACCTCCTGCACCAGAGCGACAACAAATTTTTACGTAATCAATAAAGTTGGAATCCATGTAATTAGTTCAATGTTTAAAGTTCAATGTTCAATGTTTACAGTACGAAACTTTGAACATTGAACACCGAACAAAGAACTTATTTATTATGCTTTTACGCCATCAATCGCCTCACACAAAGCCTCAAAAATAGTATCTATAGTGCCTACACCTTCAATTCCTACTTGTTTACCTTGTGATTTGTAATAATCTTTTAATGGCAGTGTTTGCTCATTGTATATTTTAATTCTGTTTTGAATAGTTTTAGTATCCTGATCATCAGCCCTACCACTTACTTTTCCTCTCCCAAGTAAACGTGTTACCAATTCTTCTTCAGGAACCTCTAACGACAACATTACGGAAATACCTGTTCCTTTAGCCGATAAAACTTTATCTAAAGCCTGAGCCTGAGGAGTAGTTCTAGGGAAACCATCGAAAATAAATCCATTTTTATTAGCGCTAGAAGAAATCTTATTGTCGATCATTCCAATTACCACTTCATCTGGCACCAATTCACCTTTTTCAATCAATGCTTTTGCCTGTAAACCTAATGCTGTAGCAGCATTCATCTCTGCTCTCAGGATATCTCCTGTAGAAAGATGCACCAATCCATACTTTTCCAACAACTTTGTTGACTGAGTTCCTTTTCCTGCGCCCGGAGGGCCAAATAAAACGATGTTTAACATATTGTTATTTTTTAAAACAAGGGCCCTAAGATAGTCATATTTGTTTAAAGTTAAAGGGATAAAATCACCACTTATAATCAACCTTAAATATTGAACATTAAACTTTGAACTTTTTATTATCTTCGCATCCATGCAAAAACCCTTCTATAAAGGATTTAAGATTGGCGTTCTGGGTGGCGGACAGCTGGGCAGAATGCTACTTCAAAAGTCGTATAGCTACAATTTAGAAATGGCTTTTATTGATCCCGATGCTAAAGCTCCCTGCAGAGAAATTAGCAATTGGTTTTACAAAGGCGATTTAAATGATTTTGATTTGGTTTATGATTTTGGTAAAAAATGCGATGTTGTAACCATAGAAATTGAAAATGTAAATGTAGAGGCTCTGGCCAAACTAGAAAAAGAAGGAATCAAAGTTTTTCCTCAACCTTCCGCTTTAAAAACTATTCAGGACAAAGGATTACAGAAGTTATTCTATAAAGAAAACAACATCAACACCGCAGAATTTTTCCTGATTGAAAACAAGAAAGAAATCATTCTTTTTATGGATCTCTTTCCTTTGGTTCAAAAACTAAGAAAAGGTGGGTATGATGGAAAAGGTGTTCAGATATTAAGGGATGTCACCGACTTAGATAAGGCTTTTGATGCTCCATCGGTTTTAGAAAGACTAGTAGATATCAAAAAAGAAATTTCTGTAATTGCTGCCCGGGCACAAGATGGAAGTGTAACAGCTTACCCTCCGGTAGAAATGGAATTCAATCCCGAAGCCAATTTAGTAGAGTTTCTTTTTTCTCCTGCCGATATTACAAAAGAAGTGGAAACACACGCCATGCAATTGGCTAAAGATATTATCACAAAACTAGATATAGTGGGTATTTTGGCTGTGGAGATGTTCGTTACTCCCAACAATGAAGTGGTGGTGAATGAAGTCGCCCCTCGTCCGCACAATAGCGGCCACCAAACCATTGAAGGAAATGAAACCTCACAATACGATCAATTATTGAGATGCTTAATTGGTATGCCGTTAGGAAGCACCGATATTACTATCCCCTCTGTAATGGTTAACCTCCTGGGAGAAAAAGGATATACCGGTGCAGCAAAATACGAAGGCATTGAGAAAGTAATGGCAACCGCCGGAGTAAATGTTCATCTTTATGGAAAAAGCGATACGAAGCCTTTTCGTAAAATGGGACACGTCACTATTGTCGACAAAGACCTCAACCAAGCCAAAGAAAAAGCAAGATTTGTTAAAGACACCTTAAAAATTATAGCATGAGTGCACAAGTAGGAATTATTATGGGTAGCCAATCTGATTTAAGAATCATGCAAGACGCTGCCGATGTGTTGAAAGAATTGAAAATTGAATTCGAAATCACAGTGGTTTCTGCACACCGCACTCCCGAAAGAATGTTCGACTATGCCAAATCTGCAGCAAGCCGAGGATTAAAAGTAATCATTGCTGGAGCCGGTGGTGCCGCACATTTACCAGGTATGGTGGCTTCCTTAACTCCCCTTCCTGTGGTGGGAGTTCCTATTAAATCAAGTAACTCTATTGATGGATGGGATTCTGTTTTATCTATACTTCAAATGCCTAATGGCGTTCCTGTAGCTACTGTAGCTTTAGATGCTGCAAAAAACGCAGGAATACTGGCAGCTCAAATTATTGGTTCTTCTAATGCTGAAATATTGCAACGTATTGTTGATTTTAAAGAGCAATTAAAAGTTAAAGTGATGGAGAGTGTGGAGGAGATGAAGAAGAAAAAATAATTAATTCTCTTTTATGTCTTTATTAGGAAAATCGATCTATAATCTAGTTTCCTATATCTTGATTATTGTTGCCATTTTACTCGAAAAATTCATGTTTGGCGACAAACTGCATAATGAAATTCTTGTCATTCAACTAATACTTCTAGTTCTTACCTTTTTCTTAATAGAGCTCAAAAAAGCCAAAGTAATTACTTTCCTATTTTTACTAGTATTATTAGGTATTTTGGGTTATGCACTCTTTATTTTGTTCATCTTTAGCTTAGGTGGATATTTCCCTGTTTTTTATTCTGTTTTCACCTTAATAATATTGAATTTCCTTGCTAACAGCTTAATCAATATATATCTATTATTAAAAACTTCATCTCTCTGCTAAGTTTAGCGCAACGAACTTTGCTGAATCTTTTCCCGCATCTTTCAGCTTCATGAATTATACAAGATAAAATCCTAAAGAATGGATTCCACAATCCGTCAGCTGACGGATAACGGAGCTGGGTGTTAAGTATATACCCTACTCTGAATAAGTCACTATAAGTTTTTCCTTTCCGGGTAAAACATTAAAATAAATCCATTGGCCATCTACCGACTCTGTGAATTTAATATTGGTGATGTCTCGCGCTACAATCATATTTTTTGCTTTCTTTTTCATCTTCACTGTTAATTCGTGATTGAAAATTTTAGAATCTAAGGGACATTCAATAGAAATTTCCATCTTTCCTTTCTTATCCTTCAAAATTTTAACTGAAGAAGCTTTCTTCTCTTTGTGATATTTTACAGCACTTTCCAAAGTAGTAACCCAAATAGAATCTTCACGAGATTTTAAAGTATCCATCATTGCTAGCATATAATCTTCAGGCATTGCATCCCATCCTTTCTCAATTTCATTATTGTAAACCGAATGCATCATAAAAGTGAGTAAACCCCCTCCATTTTCAGCATAAGTGAGCCATTTTGATACTTTTTCCAGAGTGATGATATTCCAAATTCTAGCAGTAGGGATTTTAAAATAATCGGCACTATCTAAATCAAAATTATAATTAATAAATTTCTCGTCGGCAGCACTCACCGATCTTGCAGCAATATGTTCTCTTTCTATCCAGCGAATTACTTCAGGATTTTTGGTTCCCATAGGATAAGCAAATGTTAGGCATTGCGCCCCAGGAACAGAATCCATAATCACCTTTCGGGCGCTGTCTATTTCGATTTTTACTTTTTCAAAAGGAATATTAGTCAAACTAGGATGTGTTATAGTATGATTCGCAATTTCAATTCCATTGGCATGCGCCAGTCGCATCACAGGAAAGGCCGTCTTTCTCCAATTAGCCACCTGAACCGTAACAAACATCGTAGCCGTTAATTTTCTTTTGATTAATTCGGGAACAATAATCTTCTCTTGTCCTTCCAACCAATCATCAAAAGTCATTACCACCGCACATTTCTTATTGTTGTACCAATTGGTAATTTGAATATCCTGAGTAAAAGAAACGGAATAGAATAAAAGAAATAGTAAAGTTAGTTTTCTCATGTTAGTAGTTGTAATGCTGGTGGTAAAAATAAGACTTTTTTAGTGCGAATATAATTTTAACCACAGGACACAAGTAGGACATTAATCTGATTTATTAATTTTGGCTGCATTCTCCTGTAGGGGCACCCGCAAGGGGTGCCCCTACAAAAACACAAATTTGCTCAATAAAAAACCCTTCGTTGAATAACGAAGGGTTTTTTATTTTTTTTATTATACTTGTGATTACTCTGCTACAACCTCGAAAGAGAACTTTGCAGTAACTTCACGGTGTAATTTTACTTCAGCTTCGTAAGTACCTAAGTTTTTGATACCACCACCCAAGATTTTGATATTTTTTCTTTCGATATCAACACCGGCAGCCTTTAAAGCATCACCTACTTGTACATTTATTACAGAACCAAATATTTTTCCAGTTTCACCAGCTTTAGCTCCAACTTTAAGAGATAAAGAAGACAATTTAGTAGCCAATGCATTTGCATCTGCTTTTGCTTTCTCATCTTTCTTAGCTCTTTGTTTAACGTTTTCAGCGTGCACTTTTCTAGCAGCCTCAGTCGCTAATACTGCAAATCCTTTAGGGATTAAGAAATTTCTTCCGTAGCCCGGTTTCACTACTACAACATCATCTTGGAATCCAAGTGGTTGCATATCTTTTTTTAAGATCACTTCCATGGCTATTCTTATTTAAGGTTATCGGCAACAAATGGCAACAAAGCCAATTGTCTTGCTCTTTTAATTGATTGAGATACTTTTCTTTGAAATTTCAAAGATGTACCAGTGATTCTTCTAGGAAGAACTTTGCCTTGCTCGTTCAAGAACTTCATCAAATAATCTGGATTTTTGTAATCCACATGAGTGATTTTGCTCTTTTTAAAGCGGCAATATTTGCTTTTCTTTACCTCAATTGAAGGAGGTGTTAGATATCTGATATCGTCTGCTGCCATTGCTTTATTTATTATGCTTTAACTTCTTCTTTCTTAGCTCTTGATGCTACTGCTTTTCCTCTGAACTTGTCATTGAATTTAACAGCATGTTGATCAAGATTTACTGTTAAAAAACGCAGTAAACGCTCATCTCTTTTGTATGCCAACTCTAATTCTGCAATCACAGAACCAGGTCCTTTGAACTCAATCAGGTGATAAAACCCAGTTGATTTCTTTTTCACCGGATATGCAAGTTTTCTCAAACCCCAGTTGTCCTGATGAATAACTTCAGCGCCTTTTTGTTTCAATAAGTTAACGTACTCATTCACAGTTTCTTTCAGTTGTTCATCCGAAAGAACCGGCGTCATCACAAAAATTGTCTCGTATTGACTCATTATCAATCTGTTTTTAAAAAATTCAATCCGCCTCTAAAAAAAGCGGAGGGCAAAAATACAAAAGAATTTGTTACCTCCAAATCTTTTTGAAAGTTTATTAACACATTCTCGTTAATAGTTCAAGGTTAATCATGCAAAGTTTAAAGTTAACTACCCAAAAACGCAATACAATCCCTATTCATAAAATGTTCAAAACAACTTTATAGGGTGAAGGGCGAACTGTGAACTCTTTTCTATATTTGCCCCCAATGGAACAATTCGTAGTATCTGCCAGGAAATACCGCCCGGCCACCTTTGATCAGGTGGTAGGCCAACCTTCTTTAGTAGGCACATTGAAAAATGCCATCCGGAGTCAGCAAGTAGCTCAGGCTTTTCTTTTTTGCGGACCCCGTGGAGTTGGAAAAACGACCTGTGCCCGTATCCTCGCCAAAACCATCAATTGCCAGAACGTTACTAAAGATATTGAACCTTGTAATGAATGTGAGTCGTGTACTTCGTTTAATTCCGGACAATCATTAAATATATATGAGTTAGATGCTGCTTCCAATAACTCGGTAGATGATATTAGAAATTTAGTTAATCAAGTTCGTATTGCCCCACAAATAGGCACAAAAAAAGCGTACATCATCGACGAGGTTCATATGTTATCGCAGGCAGCATTCAACGCTTTCCTTAAAACATTGGAAGAACCCCCTGCTCATGCAGTGTTTATTTTAGCAACCACTGAAAAGCATAAAATCTTACCTACTATATTAAGTCGTTGTCAGGTTTTTCAATTCAACAGAATTACCGTTAACGACATTGCAGGTCATTTAGCCAACATCGCTAAAAAAGAAAATATCGCTTACGAAGAAGAAGCTTTACATATTATTGCTCAAAAAGCAGATGGTGGTTTGCGTGATGCTCTTTCCATTTTTGATCAGCTGGTAACTTTCTCCAATAAAAATTTAACTTATCAATCGGTAATTACCAGTTTGAATGTGTTGGATTTCGATTACTACTTCAAAGCAACCAACTTACTACTGAATAAAAATATCCCTGAAATATTACTTCTCTTAAATGAAGTGATTGAAAAAGGATTTGATGAACACAATTTCATTTTAGGTTTGGGCGAGCATTTCCGCAATTTATTGTTGTGTAAAAATGCATCTACAGCAGGAATCATTGAAACATCAGAAAAAAATAAAGCACAATATCTTGAACAAACCGCTAAATGTTCTGATGATCTTTTATTGTGTGGTTTAGAGCTCATCAATGATGCTGATATTCAATACAAATCAAGCAAAAACAAACGATTGCTGGTTGAACTTAGCTTATTAAAACTTTGCTCAGAAAATTTAGCAGAGCTTAAAAAAAAAAGCTTCGCCGACTGAGAATTCCTTTGCCTAAAGTTTCCACTCCATCAGTAAGCACTACCCCAATTAAACCTGTTCCTAAACCAATAACTAGTGCAATTAAAGAAGAAGAACCTAAGGTAGTAAGCACCGCACCTCGTCCGAAAATTTCATTAAAATCGGTGGGAATAAATAAAATTCTCAATCCAAAAATTGAAGAATCTAAGGAAGAAAAACACACTCCTTTAGAACGGCAAGCTTTTAATGAAACCGATTTGCTTACAGCCTGGAAAGAATACGCCGAACAGATTAAAGAGAGGGATTTAGATATTTATACAACGCTCACCCGCCATACTCCTAAATTAGAAGGACAAAAAACGGTGCTTCTTAAATTGGATAACAAAGCACAGGAGCATGAAGTAACAGAAATAAAAGTTGAACTTTTAGGGTTTATTCGTCACCGACTCAATAATTTCGAAGTAGAATTAAAAACCTTTATTGAAAAGGGAGCAGAAGAAAAAGGTTTATACACCTCAGCCGACAAATTCAAAAAAATGGCAGAAAAAAATCCGATGTTGGAGGAATTAAAAAAACGTTTGGATTTAGATTTAGGATTTTAAATGGGAATTATCATTACTATAGTATGGGCTGCCGTTGTTGGTTTTATTATTTGGAAACTTCCCTTATTTGGTAAATTCGGATTACAACGAAAAACATTACTGGCAGTATATGGAATTCATGTGTTAGCTGGTATAGCACTTACCTTAATTTACAGCTATCATTATCCCGACAGGAATTTAGCAGATACATTCAAATACTTCGATGACAGTAAAGTTTTATATGAATTTCTTTTCACCGATCCAATTGAATTTTTTAGAATAATAGTGGGATACAAAAGCGACAATATTCATTTGAAACCCGTCTTCGAACAAATGAACAATTGGTATCAAATCAACAATAAATATTTCTACAACGATAACCGCACTTTAATTAGGATTAATGCAATATTGATGATCTTCTCTTTTGGAAATTATGGAGTACATCTAATGTTTTTCTGCTTTTGTTCTTTCCTCGGAAAACTATTTATTTACAAAGCGTTTCAAAACGTTTTCAAAGAAAGAAAAACACTACTTTTTTTAAGCATTTTTCTAATCCCTTCTGTAGTTTTCTGGTCGTCGGGAATTTTAAAAGAAGGATTATTACTTCTTCTTTTGGGGCTCTTATTTTTAGGATTTGAACGCTGGGCAGAAAATCCCAAATCAATAAAATATTTTCTAATTTCTGTATTGAGTGTTTGGGGAATGTTTTTCGTGAAATTCTATGTAGTAATTACGCTGACTCCTGGCATTCTTGCCATTTTTTGGTTGAAAAGAACGCAATACAAAAAACCATTTTTAAAGATGGGAATCACTCATGCAATTTGTGTTATTGCCTTTTTAATTTTTCATTTCGTGAGTCCTTTTCATTCTTTCATTAATGGATTAAAATGGCAAAAGAAAAATTTCTATGGTTTAGCAAAAACAATGGAGTCGGGCAGTGTAATTGAAACGCAAGATTTAGAAAACAACTTACTTAGCTTCATTTTAAATCTTCCTGAAGGATTCATCAATGGATTTTTTCGTCCGTTTATCTGGCAAGGATTTTCATCTCCTGTGGTAATGGCTGCAGCGCTGGAAAATTTATTATGGATTGTTTTAATCTTCTTTGCTGTTAAATGGTTTAAAAAACCCGATTCAAAACACCTGAGTTACTTTTTATTATTCTTCTCCTTTACTCTTCTGTTGTTTACCGTATTGGGTGTAGTTACTCCTATCATTGGCACTTTAGTGAGATATAAAATTCCGGCTTTGCCATTTTTAGTTTTATCGCTTTTCATTTTAATTAATGAAGAAAAAACAAAGTTTTTGGAAGAAAGAATCGGGAAAAACCTTTAATAGGAGTCAACAATATTCACTATTCCATTTTCACTAAATCAGCCACCTCTTTACCCATCGCCTTTGCTATCTGTACTAGTGTAAGAAAACTTGGATTGAAATTTTCGTTTTCTATTCTCCTAATCGTGCGCTCATCCACCCCACAATCCACCTGTGTTAGATTCTTTTCTTTCCGAAACCTTTTCAGATTATTCTTACACTGAAATAAAAGATAATTTTCTTGCAGAAAAAGGAAATTTTAAACTTCCATGTAAACTCGTAACTTCACGAAGTTGCGCTTCGCTAAACTTCATGAGGCAGTTAAAATTTCATCTGGTTAGCGTGAAACAGATCTTTTCTTTCGCGCTTTCTTTTTCTTCTTTTTCCATTTTTCCTTTCTAAGCAAATCTTCTGCTAAATCAATACATAAGCAACAAATATTTCCCCAAGAATCATCACCTTCTTTATCGAAATGATATGCATTTACAAAATTGTAATATGCTCGAACTGTATTTTTATTTTTCTTTGCCTCCACTAAAATATTAAACGCCTTTCGTCGGTAATCCTCACGAAATATATCCTCAACATATTTAAGCAAAATCTCATCAGTAATATTAATTGGTTGATCTAACAGTTTGTTCTGTTCTTTCCTTTGAGATTTTGATTCGTCATCAGCAAACATGTCTCTTAACAATCCTTGATTCCATGCCAAAAAATCTTCTTTGTTTTTTATAGGAAAAGCCGCTTTAGAATTCCCCTTCTTATCTGGCTGATATAACCAAATTGTTTTTTCTAATTGTTTTTTTGTTTTTCGAGGAATTCTAAATTTTTTCATATAAAAAAGAATTTAATTCATTACGATGCCATCTTATAATTTCTCAAATCATAAGGCACATTTAATTTCTCTTGATTGACCTTAAAATAATCGGAAATTTTTCTGATAAAAATCTTACCCATTCCTTTTTTGTAATGTAATATATCACTTATAGTACCTTTAGAAATACCCGTTTCAGCAGAAAGTTTTGCAGCAGATATTTTATTTTCTTCCATCAATGCTTTAATGAATTCAACGGGATTCGATTCCGCAGCTTTAGATTGATTTCTAACATCATAATCCTTAATTAATACATAAAGTAATTCTGCCAATTCATTCTTACTTTCATCTAAACCTTTTGCAATGCAATCACTTACGATTTTCTCGTATTGTTTACAGTATTTTTGGTATTGTGTTTTGGTATTTATTCTAGAGTATTCCATACCTATTTTATAATTCTATTTTACAAGCATCAATCTTATTATACTCGGCATGCGAACCGATAAATTTGATAAAAAGATGCACATATTTCTTTCCAAAAGCGTAGCCACATATCAATCGATAATTGTTGCCACCGATATTAAATACAACTCTTCCGCAATTCAATATATCCGCAGAATTAAAAGTGTTTAAAATATCTTCAGGTTTTTGCCAATCGACTTCCCTTACAATTTCTAAAAACCTATTAAATGAACCTTTTGCTCGAGCATTCCTTTTACAGTAATCGTAAATGGTTTCCTCTACAATCAATCGTACTCTCATGACCGTGAATGTGAAATTACAAAAGTTCGCTTTAGCGAACAAGTGTTTAGTTAAATATTTTGTTTAGTTAGAACGAAAATAAAAATTAATTACAATAATGAAGACTACATAATACAATTTTCCCCAGCCCTTTAAGTTTTTAAGTTAGAGAAACTCCTCTCCTGTAAAAGTTTCCAGCTTCTTACATTGAAATAAAACACAATATTTTTTTTTGCAAAAAATGAAAATGAAAACTTCCAACACAAACGTTTAGTTTCGTAAAGTCGCCTCCAGCGGCTGACGGATGCCAAGGGGGAATCAAAAAAACAAAAAGGCGACCAAATTAGTCGCCTTTTCATTTTAGGATTTTATATTATTTCTTTTCTTCACCTTTATCTTTCTTACCTGCATCCATCATTTCCATTAATTTTAAACCCAATAATCCACTCATAGGATTGGCGTCACCGCCATTGCCATTAATTAAAACATCAGGAATAACTTTAATGTGACCTTTACCAATTTCCTCGGTGATTTTGTATTTCGTAAAGTTGTCGCCGCCCATTGCTTTAACTTGCAACTCGTAAGCATTAGCTGTTGATTTACCAATAGCCATAATCTTTTCTGCCTCTGCATTACCTGTAACAGAAATTCTTTCGGCTTCTGCATTGGCAATTAATTTTGTTGCTTCCGAATCGGCTTGTGCTTTTAATCGTGTTGCTTCTGCCGATGCCTGTGCACGCATTTTTGTTGCTTCTGCCTCTGCATGAACTTGTAGCTTCACGCTGGCACCATCACCTTCTGCTTTTTTCACTGTAGCATTTGCTGTACGCTCAGCAATTTCAACAGATTGTTGGGCCTTTACAATTTCCTTTTGCATATCGGCAATGGCAGTTTCTTTTTCTACACCCTGGCGTTTTTCTTGCGCTTTTTTCTGTGTTTCAAAAGTCAACTCTTCCTCTTGCGCAATTTTTCTATCGGTTAATGTTTTCATCAAAGATGCAGGAGGAACGATATCACCAATTAAGGTATCTACCGCATTAACATTGTATTCATCCAACACTTTCCTAATATGATCTTTTGCCGATTGTTGTCTTTCTTTACGTGTTCCCAGGAAAGAAATTACATCGCTATCCTGCGCAGAGTTTCTAAAATAGTTACCAATAGTTGGTTCTAAAACTTGCGAAACCAAGTTCACCATATTTCCAAAACGCGCAATCACTTTTGGTGCTTCGGTAGATGGAATATGAATGATTTGTGCTACATCTAAGTTAAATGGAAAACCATCTTTTGAACGTACTGTAATGGTAGATAAATTTTTATCTAAACTGTGCGATTCGCTTCTTGCATTTGCCCAGTTCAATACCAGGTTGGTGGTAGGAACCAACTCAACTTTCATGATGTATTTATTCAAAGGATATTTACCCGGACCGTAGGGTTCATTCCATACCCCTTTAAATCCTTTTTCTACAATGTTACCATGTTTAAATTCTTCACCACTAAGATCTTTTCCTTCTTGTCCGATATAAGAAATGACAACCCCAACATGACCAATAGGAATTTCAGTCATTGGAATTTCTTCTATTTGTACTGCCCACGGATTAATGTTGTAAGAACCCGCCAAAATAATTTGAGGTTGCAAACCACGATTACCATTATTTTTCAAGAAAGTATCAAAATCCTGAAAGTTGTTATGTCCCTCGATTTGTTTACCTGCAATTTGTCCGCCTTCAATAGGAGAACCATCCAGCGTAGTAACAATACCCACCATACTCTCATGAATTTGCACCATTTCTACCACACTCACATCAAATAAGTGCGTATTGATTCTATATGAACCTGCTGTGATATAAGCAGTTTGACGACCTTTTTGTCCACTATTATTTAAAAAATTTTCAGAATCCTGAAAATTATCACACTCTACTTTTCTACCCAGAATGGCACCAGTAGGAATCTCTGCTCCATCTTTAGCCAGTATCAAACCTATTTTACCTTGAGGAATTACGATAAATGCCTGTTGTTTTATTTCGTACTGCCAAACCCATTTCCAGAAATACAAACCAGGAGCTAAAGTTTTAGCTTGAAAACCAGCTTCACCTTTTGTTGCGATAATTCTTCCATCAGGCATTTCCCGATTGCTGCCAATCAACACGAATTTTTTAGTTACCAAACCTATTTTATCTTCCGGAATAATTACCATTCCAAATAGAACACGCAAAATAAATTTGTAGAAAATTACCATAAGAACAATCACTACTACCCACCAGTAGTTTGTGAAAAAATCCAAGAGTGTCATAATTTTATTTAGTTAATTGATTTCAGTAAATGTAAAAAATTCACAATTACTTCAATGTGTTTTTCTGCAATTAGCTTATTTTAACTAATCCTGCTCCAATTGCTTTTAGGATCGGTAATTTCGTTTAATCTTTGGGCAATATATCTGTTCTCGGGTTTAGAAATATTTTCATCTTCCTGCAAAATCTCAATAGCTTTTTGTCGGGCTATTTGAAGCGCTTGCGAATCTTTCACCAAGTCGGCAATTTTAAAATCCAGCATTCCGCTTTGTCGTGTTCCCTCGATATCTCCGGGGCCACGCAATTTCAAATCTACCTCGGCAATTTTAAATCCGTCGTTGGTATCACACATGGTGCGCATACGTGTTTTTGCTTCCGCACTTAATTTATCGGCGGTCATTAAAATGCAATAAGATTGTTCTGCACCCCTCCCCACTCTACCACGCAACTGATGTAATTGCGATAAGCCAAAACGTTCGGCACTTTCAATAATCATTACCGATGCATTAGGAACATTCACGCCTACTTCAATAACAGTGGTGGCCACCATGATCTGACAAACCCCATCTTTGAAACGTTTCATTTCAAAATCTTTGGCATCGGGCTTCATTCGTCCGTGCATTACTGCAATTTGATAATGCGGAGGTTCAAAAGCACGCAACAAACTTTCATATCCATCCATTAAATCTTTGTAATCCATTGCTTCCGATTCTTCAATGAGAGGATATACCACATATACTTGTCGGCCCAAAGCTATTTGATCGCGCATAAAACCAAACACGCGCAATCGTGCACCATCAGTAAAATGTTTGGTCATAATTGGTTTTCTTCCCGGCGGCAATTCATCAATAATGGAGGTATCTAAATCACCATATAAAGTCATTGCTAATGTTCGGGGTATTGGTGTTGCAGTCATCACCAAAACATGAGGAGCGCGCGTATTTTTTTTCCACAATTTAGAACGTTGCGCCACACCAAAACGATGTTGTTCATCGATCACCACCAATCCTAAATTTTTAAAAACTACAGGATCTTCAATCAATGCGTGAGTACCTACAATTACTTGTAAACTACCTCCACTTAAATTTTCTAAAATAGACTGCCGTTCTTTTCCTTTAATGGAACCAGTGAGTAATTTAACATGAATATTAAGCGGCTCGAGCAACTCAGAAAAAGTAGTAAAGTGTTGTTGCGCTAATATCTCTGTAGGAGCCATAATGGCTGCCTGAAAACCATTGTCGAGAGCAATTAAAATACTCATGAGCGCCACCATCGTTTTACCACTTCCCACATCACCCTGCAACAAACGATTCATATGTTTCCCTGAACCCATGTCTTTACGAATTTCCTTGATCACACGCTTTTGAGCACCGGTTAATTCGAAAGGTAAATGCTTGCTGTAAAAACCATTGAAATGATCTCCTACTTTATCGAAAATAAACCCTGCATAATTAATTTGTCGACCTTGTTTCACTTTCAAAATTCTCAACTGCGCAAAAAACAATTCATCAAATTTCAAACGGGCAATGGCTCTATTGGCCATTTCTAAATTTTGAGGTTGATGAATTTGGTGATAAGCTTGTTCTCTCGATAGAAATTGCAAATCGGCAATGATCTCCGCATTCAATGTTTCCAAAATTTTTCCTTTCAATTCAGGAAGTAAAACAGAAATCATTTTTCTTATTCCTTTACTATCCATTCCTCTATTCTTCATGTTTTCCGAAGAATTATAAACCGGCTGTAAACCTTTTAATTCTTGCAAGGAAGCAACGGTATAAAGCGTGAGTTCGGGATGAGAAATATTAAACTTACTACCAAACAAAGTGGGTTTACCGTAAACAATATATTCTTTCCCTAATTGCAAAGATTTTTTAATCCATTGTGCACCGCGAAACCACACCAATTCAAGAGTTCCGGTATCATCTTTAAAAATGGCGCTCAATCTTTTTCCCTTACCTGTGCCTACTTCTTCGGCACTCAACAAAACACCTTTCAATTGTACATAAGAAAGTTCAGGCGTGAGTTGATTTATTTTTTGAAACTGAGATCGATCCACATATTTAAAGGGGAAATGATTCAATAAATCTTCAAAAGAAAAAATATTCAAATCCAATTGGAGAGTAGCGGCACGCTGCGGCCCCACTCCTTTTAAAAATTCTATAGATGTTTTTAGAACATCACCCATTTTATAAAAATAGGAAAGAAATGTTTAAGTATCTTGCATAACAAATAACTTTACGAACATGAATATTTTGATAGCCGATAATGGAAAAATTCCCGCCATAAATTACGGAGGAACAGAGCGTGTAATTTGGTATTTAGGAAAGGAATTAGTGAAGTTGGGGCACAAAGTTTTTTATTTGGTGAAAGAAGGATCAAGCTGCGATTTTGCTACAGTAATTATTCGTAATCCGGAACAAAGTATCTGCTCTCAAATTCCTGATTCAATAGATATTGTTCATTTTAATTACTCCCCAAAAGAGGAAATAAAAAAACCGTATATCGTTACTATACATGGCAACAGCAACGACAAAAATGAATTGGATTTAAACTCGGTTTTTGTATCGAAAAATCACGCTGAAAGATATGCTTCAAACTCTTATGTGTACAATGGATTAGATTGGAACGACTATGGAAAAGTACAACTGAATAACGAAAGAAAATATTTTCATTTCTTAGCAAAAGCTGCATGGAGAGTGAAGAATGTAAAAGGTGCCATTTCAGTAATTGAACAAACACCCAAAGAAAAATTACATGTAATTGGTGGAACAAGATTAAATATTTCAATGGGATTCAGATTCACCACCAGTTTAAGAGTTCGCTTTCATGGAATGCTGGGAGGAAAAGAGAAATTACAAGTTTTACAAAACTCAAAAGGATTGATTTTTCCGGTACTGTGGAATGAACCCTTTGGATTGTCTATTGTGGAAAGTTTGTATTTCGGTTGTCCGGTTTTTGGAACTCCCTACGGATCATTAAATGAAATTGTAAACAAAGAAGTTGGTTTTTTATCCTCACACTCCAGTGAATTGGCAACAGAAATTCAAAACGTAAATAAATACGACAGAAAAAAATGTCACGACTATGCTATAGAATTTTTCAATTCTGAAAAGATGGCAAAAAATTATGCGGAAAAATACGAAGTGGTTTTGAACGGAAAATTATTGAATGAAAAAAATCCACAGTTGATAGAAATTCAAAAAGACAGGTTTTTAAGTTGGGATTAATCCTGAAAAATTTATCCACTGAAATTTTCCCTCCTTTATCCAACTGATTTAATGCAATTTGAATTTCTTGCCGCTGTTCGTCAGATAATTCTTAATCCAAAATTATTTTGATTCAAAAACAAAAGGTTAAACTATCACCCCTGCTATTTCCCTAATCAACTCCCTATTCCCTTCGATTGCATTACCCACCACAACCACATCAGCACCGGCATCAAAAAGAGCTTTTGCTTTTTCGGCAGAACGAACTCCGCCACCGATAATTAAAGGAATATCGATATTCTTTTTTACTGCTGAAACTACAACCTCGCTTACTGGATTTAGCGCACCACTACCCGCATCCATAAAAATAAGTTTGAGCCCGAGCATCTCTCCCGCCATCGCTGTACACACCGCAATATCTCTTTTGTTGGCAGGAATTGGAGTTGTATTACTCATATAACTCACAGAACTAGGTGTTCCACCATCAATGAGCATGTATCCTGTGGGAATAACCTCTAAACCAGAATCTCTTATAATAGGTGCTGAAATAACATGTTTACCAATCAATAAATCGGGATTTCTACCACTAATCAACGATAAAAACAAAATCGCATCAGCATGAGAATTGATTTGTAAATTATCCCCAGGAAACAAAACCACAGGAATTTGTGTATGCAATTTAATCACTTCTATACAATCGCTTAAACAATCTTGTGTAAGCAAACTTCCTCCCACAAAAAGATAATCCACCTTATATTGATTAGCCAAGTCACAAAGTGCTTCCAAAGAATCTTCGTTTTCTTTATCGGGATCAATTAAAACAGCAAACTGCTTTTTGCCTTCGGCCGACCTATTAAATATGTGTTGATAAATGTTCATATAAGGTCGGCTAAAATAATGAATTTATAATTGTATTAAGTATGAACATTTTGTAAGTTTGCGCAAATTAAATTTTAACATGGAAAAAATGACCGAAAAAAAGCTCGCTTATAAAGTGAAAGACATGTCTTTAGCTGAGTGGGGAAGAAAAGAAATTCGCCTTGCTGAAGCTGAAATGCCAGGATTAATGTCTCTTCGTGAAGAATTTGGAAAAGCTCAACCTTTAAAAGGTGCGCGTATCGCAGGTTGCCTTCATATGACCATTCAAACTGCTGTATTGATTGAAACTTTGAAAGCGCTGGGTGCTGAAGTAACCTGGTCTTCTTGTAATATTTTCTCTACACAAGATCACGCTGCTGCTGCTATTGCTGCTGCAGGAATTCCGGTTTTTGCCTGGAAAGGTTTAAACGAAGAAGAATTCGACTGGTGTATTGAGCAAACGTTATTCGCTTTTGAAGGCGGAGAACCATTAAACATGATCCTGGATGACGGTGGTGATTTAACCAACATGGTTTTGGATCGATTCCCTGAATTGGTAAAAGGAATCAGAGGTATCTCTGAAGAAACTACCACCGGTGTTCACCGTTTGCACGAAAGACATGCTAAAGGAACTTTAACATTACCTGCTATCAATATCAATGACTCTGTTACTAAATCTAAATTCGATAACAAATATGGTTGCCGTGAATCATTAGTAGATGGTATCCGTCGTGCTACCGATGTAATGATGGCTGGTAAAGTTGCTGTTGTTGCTGGTTTTGGTGATGTAGGTAAAGGTTCTGCCGATTCATTAAGAGGTGCAGGTGCTCGTGTTATCGTTACTGAAATTGATCCAATTTGTGCGCTACAAGCGGCAATGGAAGGTTTTGAAGTTAAACCAATGGACAAGGCAGTTTTAGAAGCTGACATCATTGTTACTACAACTGGTAACAAAGACATCGTTGTTGGAAAACACTTCGACAACATGAAAGACAAAGCTATCGTTTGTAACATTGGCCACTTCGACAACGAAATCGATATGGCTTGGTTGAACAAAACTTACGGAAGCACTAAAGAAAATATCAAACCACAAGTAGATAAATACACGAACAAAGCAGGTAATGACATCATTATTTTGGCTGAAGGTCGTTTAGTAAACTTAGGTTGCGCAACTGGTCACCCCTCTTTCGTAATGTCTTCTTCTTTTACCAACCAAACATTAGCTCAGTTGGAGTTGTGGTTGAACCCTGGTAAATACGAGAACAAAGTATACGTTTTACCTAAATCGTTAGATGAGAAAGTAGCTCGATTACACTTGGCTAAAATTGGTGTTGAATTAGAAGTTCTAAATACTGAACAAGCTAAATATATAGGTGTACCTGTTGAAGGCCCGTACAAAGCAGACGCATACAGATACTAGAATATCTTTGCTAATAAATTAAGGAAGACTGCTCTTTTGAGCAGTCTTTTTTTATTGTAACCTTTTACCACGTTGAATCGTTCAACGAGCATCTTAAAAAACATTAATCAAAAATCACATGAGAAAAAAATTACTCTTTTCTGTTCTTTCCTGTACCTTAGGATTAGGACTAAATGCACAAATTATCCCCAATGGTGGATTCGAAAATTGGTCACCAGTTAACTATGAAAATGTAGCAGGTGCCGATTTTACACAGCACATAAAACAAAGTGGAGATAAAGTGGAAGGACAATATGCCGTAAAACTAGAAAACGTTACAGATCAAGGTAATGTAGATGTAGGTGTTGTACTGTTTGGACATGCAGGAAATAACGGAATTAGCGGAGGTGTACCTTATTCAGGATCTCCTGATTCATTGGTATTCTATGCTAAATATAACGTGTCAGCAGGAGATAGTGCACTAGTCATAGTTTTCTTCTACGATGCGGATGTACCTAGTCAGAATATGTTCTTCATCGACGGAAGCTCTAATTCTTTCAAGCGTTTTTCTTTTCCGATGAATCATGGAGGAAATGTAGATAGTATTGCCCTGGCTTTCACCTCTGGAAACTTTATGAGTAACCCTGTTGCAGGAAGCTGGATCATTTTGGATGATGCAATGTTTGTTGGTGCGAACGCTACCCAACTCAGCAATACTAATTTCGAAAACTGGAATACTAGTGGTTATGAAGACTTAGACTCCTGGATGACTAAAAATAGTGGGCGTTATAAAGACCATAAACAATCTACTGCTGAAAAATCAATGGATGCTCACTCTGGAACATATGCTTTAAAATTAACTGCAGATGTAATTATTGATCAACAATGGGGTGCCAGAAACGAAGGTTCTATAAGCAATTACTATGGAGTTCAAAATGGTTCAATAGGAGGTTTTACTTTTCACAATACTGTTGATACTTTAGTAGGCTGGTATAAATACTCACAGGTAGGAACAGATACTGCAAATATAAGATTGGCCTATGTAGGAAATGGAGTAAACGGACAAGGAGCCAACATAAACTTATTGCCTGTTAATTCTTACACTTATTTTGAAATTCCTATTAACACAGGAGGAACACCTGACACCTTGCAAATTGATATTGATGCTACTAAGTATCCATACAACCAAGGTAATAGCGGAAGTGTTTTATATCTTGATGACCTTGCGTTAAAATCAGATTTAACAACAGGAATTAGTTCTGTAACTACAAATAATGGCGTATCTGTGTACCCTAATCCAGTACAAGATATGGTAAGCGTTAAATTTTCATCTACAGAAAATCAAACTGTTACTTTAGCGATATACTCTATCGAAGGAAAACTATTAAGTTCAAAAACTTTTGGAGCTGTAAATGGAAATAATCAAATTTCTATGTCAACCTTAGACTTATCGAAAGGTATTTACCAATATGTTTTAAAAGGAAACGATAGCATCCTTTCAACTGGACAATTAGTGAAATAGTCGATATACTTTATATTGAAAAGGGCTGATATATATCAGCCCTTTTTTTATTTGACTCCCTAGAAACTAAAAAGTATATTTGCAGGAAACATTAATCAAAAATTCATGAGAAAAAAATTACTTTTTTTATTATCTATAAGTATTGGTTTCAATACTGTAGCTCAAATCTCTAACGGAGGATTTGAAAACTGGAGCAATTCCAGTTGGGATGTATTGGATGTGGTAAATCAATCACAAAGTAAAAAATCAGTTGATGTTCATGGCGGACAAGCAGCAGTTAAATTGGAAACTGCAATTAATGGCGGAGATACCACTTTTGGTTATTTTATGTATGGTAATTTTGGTAATGGCCCTGAGGGAGGTATTGCCTACAACGAAATGCCCGACTCCATTGTGGGATACTCAAAATACGACATACAACCTGGAGATACCGCATTACTTTTAGTGATAGTTAAATCAGGCGGACAAATGATTGGTGCCGGAACATACAACATCACCGGTACACAAAACAATTATGGTCGTTTCGCTTATAAAATTGATTACATGATGATGAGTGCAGTAGATACTGTTTTTATGGTGGCTACCTCTAGTAATGTTATTAATAATATAGGTGTTCAGCCAGGAAGCTGGATTATATATGATGATATTTCATTTACCGGAGTGAACACTCAAATACCCAACCTCGACTTTGAAATGTGGAATACCGTAAATGTAGATCAACCCGATAATTGGTCCACCTATAGTGTTAATTTAGTACAAGGAGGATTTCCTGATTATATTGAAAAAACAACCGATATGCATATGGGTAACCACGCCCTCAAAATCACAACACAAGAAATTAATCACGACAACAAAACAGATTATGCTGTTTCTGTTTCCAATGGTATCAAAAATCCAGCTCAAGGTCAAGGTCAACCTGAATATATCGGAGGCACACCTTTTACCAATCAAACAGATACTTTAACCGGGTATTATAAATATATTCCTATTAACAGTGATTCAGCAACTGTTACTGTTCAATTAAAAAACCAAGGAAATAATCTGGCTTATGTTGTGAAACAACTTCCTGCTGCCGGATCTTTTACTTATTTTGAAATTCCCTTTTCGGGCAACAGTGCTCCAGATAGCATTTTAATAACTTTATACTCTTCTTCATGGCCTTACACTCATAGCGATTCTGGAAGCGTTGTTATTTTTGATGATCTGCAATTTAAATCAGACATCTCTGTAGGAATTACGACCCTATCCAATAGCAATATATCTGTTTATCCTAATCCTTTCCAAAATCAATTGACTGTGAATTTCAATTCCTTAGTAGCGCAACAAACTGCTTTTGAAATTTACAATATGGAAGGAAAATTGGTGCACTCAAATTTGTTTGTAGCTAACACTGGTCAAAATCAAATGACAATATCTACAACGAATTTATCTCAAGGATTTTATCACTATGTTTTAAAAGGAAACAATGAAATTCTATCTACCGGAAAAATGGTAAAATAGAAAATCACCAATCATAAAAAAGGGTCCCGAGAATTTCGGGACCCTTTTTTTATTCTTTACATTCAAATCCTACCTTTTGCAGGTCCTTCCAAAAATCAGGATATGACTTAGCTACCACTTCCGGCTCTTCGATTTCAAGTCCTTTTATCAACATTGCCAAAGGTGCAAAAGCCATCGCCATTCTGTGGTCTTCATAAGTACAAACAGAAACGGTTGAAGCTTCTAATTTTCCTGGATTTACTTCCATCGCAAAATCACCTTCAGCATCTACTTTAATTCCGAATTTTTTTAATTCATTTTGAACGGCTGTAATTCTATCAGTTTCTTTTATTCTTAAACTCTCCAATCCGGTTAATCTTCCACCTAAATTCATTCCGGCTAGAGTAACTGCTAGTGTTTGTGCTACATCCGGACAATCGGTAAAATCTTGTTTGAAATCAGAAACCGGAGCAATTTTATTTTTAGTAAGCTTAACACCATCCTGAATGAATTGTGTTTTTACACCCAATCGTTCGTACATAGCAACAATAGCCGAATCGCCTTGAGTGCTATCTTGTTTCAATCCTTTTATCGTTAAGTCTAAATCATCCGCAAAAGCTGCCATTTGGTACCAATAACTTGCACCACTCCAATCTGCTTCCACCACAAATTCTTTAGGTTGATATTCGCCCTCTTCCACTTTAATCACCGAACCTTTCCACAACCATTTTATTCCAAAATATGCCATTAACCTTAAGGTCATATTTAAATAAGGAACTGACGCCACTTTTCCCACCAAATGCATTTCTAAGCCTCCTTTTAATTTTGGAGCAATCATTAAAATAGCCGATAAATACTGACTACTTACACTTCCATCGATAGAAATTTTTCCGCCTCTCAACTGCCCGCCTTTTATTTTCAGCGGAGGGCAACCTTCTTTTTCCATATACTGAATATCTGCACCCAATTGCTTAAGTGCATCTACCAATATTCTGATCGGTCGGTTTTTCATTCTTTCACTGCCGGTAAGAACATGAGTGCCTTCCGATAAAGCAGCAAATGCTGTAAGAAAACGCATGGTAGTTCCTGCCGGGCCAACATCCCATGTTTCACCTTTCGATTGCAAAAGATCAATCATCGTTTGGGTATCTTTTGCGGCCGCTAAATTGTGAATGGGGAATAGTGTATCACATAAAGCACGAATCATCAACACTCTATTGCTTTCACTTTTTGATGCAGTGAGCACAATTTCTCCTCTTATACTTTTATTTTCCTTGTTTAATTTAAGCACTTTACAATACAGAATTAAAATATTTCAATGCCTCAATAATTTGATTTTTATCAGCTGTATAATTCACTTCTCCTTCTCCTATCGATTTCAATAAAGTGAAATTAATTGTTCCTTTTTCATTCTTTTTATCATTACCCATCAACCGAACATACTTATTAAAATGTTCTTCTTTTAATGGTACCGGGTGATACAGTTTCACCAATGATTTTACAACATCATCCACTTCAATTTGCGGCATATCCGCAATTTTATTGCTCAAATACAATTCAGCAATCATTCCAACAGCAATTGCTTCACCGTGCAACAAATCTTTTATTTCATTTTTTTCTAAAGATAAAGTTTCAACAGCATGACCAATCGTATGACCAAAGTTCAATAATTTCCTCAATCCTTTTTCCTTTGGATCTTGTAATACAATATCATTCTTAATTTTTACCGACCAGGCAATTTGCTCATCCCAGTTTACAGTATTCAAATCAATATTTTTTAAAACTTCCCATTGCGCTTTGTCACGAATTAAAGCATGTTTTAAAATCTCCGCCCATCCTGAACGAATTTGAGATTTAGGTAAAGAATTTAAAAATGGAGTGTAAATAAAAACGCCTTGAGGGAAATTAAAAACGCCTATTTGATTTTTTAATCCATTCAAATCTATCCCTAATTTTCCTCCCACCGACGCATCCACTTGTGATAATAAAGTAGTGGGAATATTTACGAAATCAATTCCCCTTTTGTAGGTTGATGCAATAAATCCACCCATATCTCCAATCACTCCTCCTCCTAAATTTACAAACAAAGCTTTTCTATCTGCTTCGGCTTCACTAAGAGTTAACCACACTTGTGCAACTACCTCAATACACTTGTTGATTTCGCCACTTTCTATTTCTATAATTTCTGAATCTTTTAAATATTCTACTTCTGCCAATAAAATGGAGAGACAATGTTTGTGCGTGTTTTCATCCACCATCACAAAGCATTTGGAATATTTTACCGGATGTTGCTCCAAAAATGATTGCAGATGATCTAAAACATCCGAACCAATATAAACAGAGTAATCCTGAGATTTAATTTCTTGCACTACGTAAAATTTGGAGAGCTAAAATAGCAAAAAGTTTAGAGTTTAAGCTTTCCCTAATTAAGTGAATAAAACTTAAACTCTAAACTTTAGCTTATTGTACAGGACAACCGTTTGTTTCAGGAGTTCCTGCACGGAAAGGACATGCATCTAACACGTCGGGAACTGTATCATGATCCGTATCTAAATTTGTACATCCTTTTAATTCAACAGTACCTTTATCTTTCGGGCATTTATCTTCATTATCAAAAACACCATCACCGTCTGAATCCGGACAACCACCATGAGCTAAATCACCTTTCAATAAAGGACACATATCATCAGCATCTGAAAGTTGGTCATTGTCTCTATCAGGACAGCCTTTCATAGCCAGAGCACCTGCGACATTCGGACAAGCATCATCTTTATCCGGAATACTATCTTTATCTAAATCGGGGCAACCTTTAATTTTACCATATTCTGTAGGGCACTGATCTGTTCTGTCGGCTACACCATCATTATCGGCATCAGGACAACCACCGGTTTCTGAGTGACCAAACTCAGTTGGACAAATATCTTCATTATCGGCTACACCATCACCGTCCTGATCAGGACAACCTTTGTGCTCTGGTTTACCCACTTTATCAATACACTTATCTTCGTAGTCGTTAACACCATCCTGATCGGTATCTTTCTTCGACAAATCACGTTTGATCTTCTCGTTTTTCTTCTCTTCTTTCGACATTTTTTTGCTATAACCAGTCATGATATTAATTCCAATTCTGGCATTCAAAGTTTTGGCATAATCCATTTGAGTAAATCCAAAAACATTATCTCCTGCTGCATAAATTTGTACTGGTCCGAGATTCAGTGCAAATGCAGCACCCAGATTAGTATAACTACTATTCAAAATAGAATAACTAGCACTTATCTGCATCATTTTGCCTAAATTAACTCCACCTAAAGCAGTAAAAGAAGGATAAATATGGTTGGCGAATAACTGACCATGAAAAACAGCACCCGCGTTGAACCATTTATTAAACTTGTACTGCCCGCCCAAATACATATTCCCTACCAACTTAGTAGAAAAGGCCAACTCGTCTTTTTTCAAGCCAAAAACATTCTGTAAACTATCCGCGAGATGAGAAGCATAATTTCTTGATGCAGCCGTATCAGTCAAATATTTCATGATATCTAATCCGCTCCATGTAAATTCCGCCTTGTTATTATAATATCTACGCGCATCGGTTTTCCAATTGATTAAACCTATATCGGTCAATGAAGCAGAAACAGAAATCTTATCAGTCAATTTATAATTTCCACCTAAATCAATCGCAAAACCTTTATTCTCCCAATTGGTTAAATAAGAAAGGGGATCAAATTTCTTGTTACTATCGGTAAGAAAACCCAAGCCTGCTGTACGAAAACCAATGGTTGAGGTAGCTGTAAGAGAATAGTCGGTAGCATCAGTAGCTAATTTTATATCCAAATCTTCACTATTGATATGACTCAAACCTTGTAAAAGTTTAAACTTAGTACCTACACTCAAGCGATCATTAAACTGACGAGTATAACCCAACCCATATTCGCAGAATGAGGAGAATCTGAATCCTGTTCCCGACATCGACATCGTTTGGCCTATAAAGGGAGCAGTACCTTCTGCTAACAACCTCATGAAATCTTTCGAATAATCGAAGTTAAATGCAACACGTTCTGTTACATTAAACGAAAAATAATTTTTTTCCTTTATTTTAAAACCAAAACTCAGTAAATCAACATTAAGATTCAAAGACAAGTAATTATCTTTCTTTAAACTTTTAACCAATTCTGCAGTTGAGATATCTGTTGAAGAGGAAAATAAATCAGAAAACACAAAACCGGTATTCACCAAGCTCATATCGAGATATGAAATAACAGGTAATCCTAAGTGGAATTTAGCTTTCGGCATTATACCCGGATTGGTTCTGGTACTTTGCGGAATCATATCCATATTATAAGTAGTTAACCCCTGCCCGAAAGTTGAACTACCAACTACTGTAACCAACAGTAATAAGAGAACTCTTTTTATCATTGTTTATCTTTAATATCAATAAATACTTTTGCCACTACACCCAGCTTAACATTCATCTTATAATGTGCATAAAATTTGGCTGCTGTTGCACCATTGTTGGCGGTAGCCATCTTTGAACAAATTATAATATATTTAGCTGTTTTCAATTTTTCTACCATTGCTTCATCCACCGAGAAATCGGTTTGTTTGGGTGCAGAAGCAGCAGTCATTTCTCCATTTACATCCACTATACAAGAAGGAACTACCTGCTCATATCCAGAATGGAAAATAGAATCAATTACTGTTTTGGTAGAATCCATAAAATACATTTGAACATTCGCTTCTATAGGAAACTCACTAGTAATAATACTTCTCAAGGATGCTGTTTTCACATTTTTAAATGCATCAGAAGGGAAGGCAATAGTGTCTTTAATACTCAAGCCTGAAACACTTCCGTACAATGGAATATCCAAATCCATTGAAACAGTAATAGAACTTGTATCGGTAATAAAGTTCGTTACTTTACCGCCAGGATTAATGGTACCTGAAATTCCAAAATAAATTTCTTTAGGATTGCTGGCTAAAATCTGCTGAATGTTAGTAGTGTTTTTATCGATTAAAATATTGGTGATAGCAGTTTGACCAACAACACCCGGACTATTAATCGTTAAAGGATTAGCTATTCCGGTAAATGGAATTAAAGTATTGTTTTGATCTTTTACAGCCATAGCTGAAAGATCCGCATCCATTGGAATACCAACAGAATTTTTCAACTTCAAAGTAATTTTAGGATCTGCTAAAGTAATGGTAGCACCTAAAGGACTTTTAAAGAAATCCATTGCTGCAGAATCAGAGGCCATGTTTAAAGTTTGATTGCCCAAATATCCTTCCAAATAAGAAAAAGCCAATTGATCAATCGTGATCTGCGCACTCACTACATCTCCTGTATCTATAGGTATAGCTTGTCCGCTAGAAATCACACTAGCCTGAATAGTTGCCGGAAGAAAATTGTAAGTAAGTCCCCCGTTGGTTAAATCAAAAGTATAATCTGCTAAATCGAATGTTCCTGTAACGTTAGTAGAATTAATATGATCAGAAGTAATATTGATTGTTTGAGAAAAAGCAACATTGTTTTTCTTCACTGAAGGAAGAGTTAAAATAATTTGTGCATTTTCTCTAATTCCATAATCTATATCGTAAGAAATTTGTCCGCCCTTTAAAACAATAGTATTTAATTCCTCACCATTGGTTAAAGCCAAATTGGTATTGATAGTTTGATTCACCACCTGCTGACTAGGAAAAATGGCAGAAGCGCTCAATACACCAATATTTGCTGTAGCAATTCCAATCGATAAATCATCTGTAAGATCAATAGGTACAGCAGCAGGAAAAGTACCAGGAGAACTAAAAGAAGCAATCACCATATTTAAGGAGTTACTCATAGTAACACCCGCTAGATTTACATTTTTGGAATCAGTAGAGGAAGCTGCTATAGAAGGGAAATTAAAAGTTCCGATTAATGAATTGCCTACAGAATTTCTAATTTCAATTTGAACATTATCCAATTGTATTGGCCAGTTGTTAGTAATGCTTAAGGTTAAAGTACCCTGATAAAAAGAAACCGAATTAAATCCACTTAAAGCAGGCACCGGAAAAGTACCACCATCTTGTGCGGGAATAGCTGGAAACGGAGCAGTATTACCATTGGCCGATTGAATATTGGTTTTCTCAGGATCATTCATATTCCCCACTACATTTCCTAAGGTAATAGATGTTCCGGTATTGATATCAGGAATTGAAAAGTCACCCACACCAAAACTTTGAGAAATAGTTTGCGAGGGAATACTAATCAAATCAGCAACTTTATAAGAGAAAAGATCGGTAGAATAAGTAATGTGTAATAAATCATTAACATCAGTATTTATATAAGTAGTATCGGCTTTTTCAAGTAAATCGCCCAATACCAAATCGGTATTAATTAAAGGAGCCGCAACCGAAGGGTTGTATCCGGTAGTATTTAAATTATCAAAGTCGTATTTATCTTTTAAACAGGAAGAAAAACCCAATAGAATTGTAAAAAGCAGTACTAATCTCATCATAAAATAAAGTAATTGACTCACTTCCTACGGTAAAGAAAAAAGAAGGTTCTGTTTTTTCTGTTTCTTTACTGTAAAGGGAAAATGTACAAGTTACCTTTGTTATCGCCTGCTATCATTTCAAAAGCTCCGTCTGCCTCTAAATCCTCCATCACATAGGGAGAAGAAGCATCCATAGGAAATCCATCTATACTATTTCCTGAATTATCGATTAAGAATATTTTATTTTTCGAATAGTCGGAATAACCCATTCTGAATGTTTCTCCTTTTACGAAATCAAAATACAATTGATTTTTGGTATCTACTTCGCCCAGCTCTAAAGTGAAAAGCTCCGACTTGTTCATCTTATAAACCTCCACCACATTGTTATCTAAAAAGATGACCTCATCACTTCCATCTTTGTTTACATCAAACAAATAAAATTTGTGGGATGCATCATAATTGTTAAACACCACTTTTTGAGAAGTACCATCGAAATATAAAAAGTGTAAAGCTCCCTTTTCATCCGTATTTACTACCGCAGATTTTTCAAAGGTAGAAGCTTTGATGAAAGCACAATTATTGTTTTTAGATTTAGGAAGTTTTGCCTTTACTTTAAGTTTTTCTTCCCCTCTTCTTCCAATTACCTTTACATTTCCCTGAACATCTGCTACCACTAAATAATCTTTTTGAGCAAAAGAAAAATACTCTACCGGTGTTATTATTTCTGCAGGCATCCCTGAAAAATCAAAGCCTTTAACCGCTCCGCCATTGATATCAAAATTGAGTAATTTACCGTTGACAAAAGGAACTATAATTCTATAGTTTTTGCTCTTATCATAATCCAATAAAGTTAAGCCTGCACTTGCTTTCGATTTAAATTGCACCGGAAATCCTTTCACGTCATTTCCATTTCTATCTACCAAACAAAGTTTGTTGGCCGTATTAAACAAGTACTGAAGTTTATTATTTCTATAGCAATCTACCTGATGAATCACACCCAATATTTTTTCTCCAATTGGTTTTTTCCACAATATTTCTCCCGCTTTATTCAATAAATACAAATTAAAATTATCGTCTTGTAAAATAATCTCTTTCTCTTTTGTTAAATGATTTACAACAATGATTGGTCGCATGGAGAAAGTGGTATCCAAATGCGTTTCAACCAATGAAGACGATTTTTGAGTGGCTTTTGGATTGTATTTCAAATAAGCGTTAGAATTGTATAAATTACCATTCGAACTTAACTGATAACCGAAGGCCTCAAATTTCGCAATCGTGTCTATGTGTGGTTCTAAATCTTCATAAAAATCAAGATGAGAAAAAGTTTTATATAAATTTCCGGCTTTCTTAAAATTCAAATAAGTCATGATATTGCTGCTTTCCGAAAACTGTTCCATGAACTGAATAAAATTCACATCCTTACTCAAAATTTTACCACCTAAGTAGGAATTAATGAAATGCTTCAATGCACCCTGTTCGTTAGCAAAAACTACATATTCATCTACGATGATATAATAAGAATTTTGAACTGAAGAGCCTAAATTTCCAAAGATCGTAGGAAGTAATCCTGTAATTCCTAAATTCTCTATTTTGAATTTTTGAAATTCAATTAATTCTGCGGCAGGATTGGTTTTCGACTGAATATCTTTCAACTTGGCATCGGCTTGTTCTATATCGGAAGTATGCAAAGCTAAAAAGGCCGATTCTTTAAAATTCTCTGCATTGGATTGGGTTAAAAACAAGCAAACTTCCTTATCCATCCACGAATAAATATCTTCTTCCACATCAATCTCATACTTAGCAGAAATAGACGCTAAATCCTTTTCAAAATCAAACAAGCTTTTGGTAGCCGATAAATAATTTCGGTATCCTTTTCTGAATTTATCAAAATCCTCTACTCCGAAATTCAAGAAAAAGGAAGTGTTGTCGGGTAAGATATTCGTAACACCAATTTTTTGTGGTTTTTGATCGTTGAATAATTTCAAATAAGTATTCACGCTATCGGGTTCGTAAGCACAGCCCGTCATGGAAAAACCTTCTGGTCGAATTTTTACATCCGATTCGCTCCAACTTCCAAAACCCGAAAACATTTTTAATTCTTTAGAAAATTCTTTATTCACTATTAAGCCCAACATATCAGGTAATTTCTGATAGTTGATAAAAATATTTGCATCTGCTTTCGGATCGGCTGCTTTAAAAACTTTTACAAAAGAAGTGTTGCGTAAAAGTGGGGAACCATGTTTAATGGAACGTAAAGCATCTTCTACTAAAATCGGACTTTCACTTACTACCAAAATAGAATTGGTTAATGCGATGGAATATTGTTCGCCATTCAACGAATTTGAATTTTGATAAATCGTAACATCCTCATAATTTCTTGTAAAAACTTTAATGGAACTATCTCCATTGTTCATCATTTTCTGAAATTCATCCAACACTTTTTCATCTTTACACGGAAAGGAAAACAACATATTACACTGATTTACACCTGCCATGTGCAACGATAAAAATGCTGGTTCAGCCATAACCAATGGACGTAATTTAGGATTGGCCATAAACACTTTTTTGAAACGAAACATTTGACTATCCAACTTAGCCACCACAGGTATGCCCGATACTTCTTTCCAAAACTGACCTTTAGATTTTATTACATCCCACTTATCAAAAGGATTGCTCACGCGAATGATTAAACCCGCATTTTCAGGAATTGCATTTAAGGTTTGTTGAATTTCTTTTTCACTCTCGCTGGGAGTATATAAAAAATAGCCTACTACAGCGGCAACAGCCACTAAAACAACAATTAAGATAAAGCCAACTTTTTTCGACATATCGAAATGAAAATAGTTGACACAAATGTATTTTAGAAGCGGGGTGATTTCCCTTTAAAAACCAATACTTATAAACAAAACACCGGTTAAAAAGCCATAGAAGAATTTAAAAAAGGGAAAGTTGCTCTCCTGCAGGAAGCAAAGTAAAACTCATTCGGTGGTAAGAGCTAGCACCATGTTCTCTTATCGCTTTTCGATGAGCCATTGTAGGATACCCTTTATTTACGCGCCATCCATACATTGGGAACTCTTCATCCAATTGATGCATAAACAAATCTCTTTCCGTTTTTGCCAAAATAGAAGCAGCTGCAATACTTAAAAACTTACCATCTCCTTTAATTACGCATTCATGTGGAATAGAGGGATAGGGATTAAACCTGTTTCCATCAATTAACAAAAGTTCAGGTGTATTTTTCAATTTCTCTACAGCCCTGTGCATGGCCAAAAAAGAAGCATTTAGAATATTGATTTCATCAATTTCCAGGTGATTCACCTGTGCAATAGAATAAGCAATGGCATCAGAAAAAACTTCCTCTCTCAACGAAAATCTTTTCTTTTCATTGAGCTTTTTAGAATCATCGAGCAATTTATTCTTATAATTAGGGGGCAAGATTACAGCAGCAGCAAAAACAGGACCAGCCAAACAACCTCTACCGGCTTCATCGCAGCCAGCTTCAACAACTCCTTTTTTGAAATACGATTTGAGCATTATTTTTTTTCTGCTGTAAAATTGATTCCGAAATAAAAATACTTTTTAAGTAAAGCATTTTTTTTCCAGATCGCTTTTTCCTTTTGATCAATTTTATCTACCGGCATGTATTTGTATGAAAAAGGAAGATACAAGCGAACGTAATCAACATCAGCAGAAACAACCAATAAATTGCATTTCTGCAAAAGCTCTTCCCATGCCTTCAACGTTCTTGTATTTTCATCGCCGATTAAAATATTTTTCTTCAAACGCTCATCGTAAATTTCCTTTACTCTTTTATTTCCTCTTCGAAGATAATTCTTGGTTCGGTTAAAAATATTTTTTCCGTTTTCTTCAATGGCTATTAATTGTCCACCTGTTTTCAATGAATTACCAATAATCGATAATGCTTCATCTACCGGTTCTAAATGATGTAAAGTATCTTGTGCAATCACGTAATCGTACACCCCTTTATTCTGCATATCAAAATGATTTCCATAATCTAATTTCAGTTTGCTTAAATCACCAAGCTGACTCCAATATTTCAATCGTTCAGGAATTTGTTCGAAGTAATATTCTAAAGTATTACCATAAACCTGATGGCCATTTAGCGTAAGGAAAATAGCAGTGGTGCCATAGCCGCAACCACAATCCCAAATCGCAGCATTTCCCTTTTTTACTTTTTCGTGAATGTATTGTAAACGCTGAATGAAATATCTCTTTCTGAAAGTAAATTTAGATTCACTGGAATTATTTAAAAACCGGTAATAACCCCTTAGATTTGGATTTAACTCTAACTCCTCTAAAAGCAATTCAAAAAACTCTTCACAGGTGATCATAAATTTCCTAATAATTTTACGGAATAATTGTCTAAAAATAACTTCTGCTTATTGCCATTAAAAAGATAAACACCCAACTTCAAAGGCTGTTTATCTTGAAGTATTGTAGGATCAATATCTAAAGACACCTCCACCTTATTCCACTTTCCTTTCTCTAAGTTTTGAGTAATTTTTTTTGAGGCATAAATTAATTTTTCACTTCCACTCTCCACGCAAAAAACAATATCTGCATCTAAAACAGTATGAGGTGAAAAAACCAAAAAAGAAACTTCGGTCTTTTTCAATCCCCTTAAAACCGCAAGAGATTCATTAATAAAAGTAGGGCCATACAAATACTCAGGAGCCATATAAGCACTAGTTATACCTTCAAAGCGCAAGGTGTCACAAGGAATAAAGTTAATCTTTTCGCCCTTCTCAAAAGTTGCCACAAAACTTAATAATTCCTGAGGTTTAGCCAAAGTCGTTGGTTCAATTTTTCCATCCTGATGAACAAAAAATTGATAAATAAAGAAATGCTCTACCACCAAAGCTAAAATAATAGGTAGATATATGATTTTTTTCAACTGCATTGGTACTTTACTTTTATCTTTTAATATTATTTGCTCCTATAGGTAAAATATTCTTCGCTCCTTTTATTGCCCAAAGAATCAATTTTTGTAACGGTATAGCCGTTATCTTTTACCTCAATAAATGCTGCTTTATTATAATGTATATAGCAAAGTTTTGCTTTTGCCTCATTAAGGTCAACAGTGTACTGAACATTTCGTTGAGCGTAATACCAAGCTTCAGGAGTTGTGCCATAAGGAGAACAAACCAATTCATCTTTTGGTATATACTCCTTTATTAAAGTACCAAACTTATAGGTATCATAACTTAATTTATCATCATTATTAACTTCTAAATATTCTTGCGTTGACAAGGCAACAAAAACAAGTAATAGTAATGAATATGAAATGTACAACCATTTCTTTTTCGCCACTTTCTCTTTAATGAAATCGAATAGAATGGCAGCTACAAATGCTACAAACAAGGAATAAAAAATACTTGTTTTCAAGGATGAAAAATCGTGCACCAAAGTGAAATTAAAAAACACGAAATGATGAATTAAAATAACACTTAAAACAAGGGCTAATAATGCTAGAATATGAAAATACTTCGACCACTGTTTTTGTTTAGTTACAAAAGATGCTAAAAAAGCCAAAATGATCAGATGAATAGTAACCAGTAAGCCTGTTTCTCCATAGTTGGTTTCATAATGTTCAAGCAATCGTTTAAAAGGGTTTTCACTGGCATAACTAAAACCATACTCTGCAAACCCTTCCACCATTCCACTTCGTTGTTTGTATTTAAACTCTAAAGTATTGAATAAATCTGCCACTCCGGAAATAGAGGAATACTGAATCAATGTTAAAACCAACGCAGAAAAAACGCCTAAACCAATAAAGAAAACAATTTGCCAATTTTCACTCTTTTTGAATGCTTTAAAAACAAAAAAACAAAAAACAAAAAAAGCCACAAATAGCATTATCCATTCGGTATAAACTCCTAAAAAGGCAAGAAGTCCAAACCATAAAGAAGCTTTTTTTACCAAAATTTCCTTTCTTAAAAAAAGTATAAATACATAAAGAAAAGCCAGTACAAATAAATGTACCTGCATATCGGCAAAATAAGTGTTGGCATGAAACCATAAATTACCTGCGGCAAAAGTATATACCACAAAAGCAGCTATAGCGGGTGCAAAAACTTTCTCTCTGATATTTACTCCGAAGCAAGCATTAATTATTAAGAAAATAAAAAAACCGCAAAAAAAGTGATTTACCAAACCAATAGTTCTTATACCACCCACACTGGTTCCGCCAAAAGGTTTTAAAACCAGGTAAGGAATTAAAAAAGTTGCAGGAGGATAAGACACATAATAATGAGATGAATCCTGATCTTTAAAATCAAGTTTAGCATGCGCATGCTTATCCGCTGTATTATTGAACGTCCACACCGGAGAACAATGCCTATTCAGGGCATCATCATTCTCAAAATTACTGTTTACTACCAGTACGTGTCCAGTAATAAATTCATGGTGCCTACCCATATGTTTTGATAAAACCGGAACTCTCACCAACACCGAGAGCAGAAATATGCTCACCAGTATAGAGATATTAATTGTTTTAAAATTCATCATTTCTTTTGTAATCCTGTTTTTGTAATCACCGATGATTCCTGATAGTTATCGTAATCGGTATTAATTTCCCATAAATTGTGTTTAGTGCCTTTCAAAATATTTTCTGCAGCCAACATACCCATTAGAATGCTATGATCCTGGTTGTTGTATTTGAAGGCACCGTATCTACCTATCACGTGGAGATTTTCGATACCCGACAAATAATCTTCCACAATTTTTAATTTTTCTTTGTAACCTGTACCATAAACCGGATAACATTTTGGAATGCGGTAAACCGACCCAGCGCTGATACTGGAATTACCAATCAATCCTGTTTTTTTCAATTCCTCTTTCCCTAAATCAATCAACTTCTGATCGTCCCATTTCCAAAATTCATCTTCATCGTAACACCAATATTCCAAAGCGCAAATAGTACTATTTTCATTTCCATACAATTGCGGAACCCAATTTCTGAAATTCGTTAATCTACCCATTCTCAAATCATTCGAATGCATATACAACCAATTATCAGGAAACAAATCTTTAGCTTCTACATTCAAATAAACAATAATGGTATTTCTAAATTTCAAACTTTGAGCTGCCTCCAAAACATTTGCGGGAACTTCGGGTAAGCGTGAAACCATTTGAGTAATAGGCATTGAAGAAACTACGTGATCGTATTCTTTCACTATTCCATCCTGAAATTCTACGGCAACTACTTTTTTATTTTTAGTAATGATGCGATGAACAGGAGATTTTAAAGCAACTCGGCCTCCTTGCTTGTTCACAAAAGCGGCCATTCTTTCATATACTTCCCCCGTTCCTCCGTGAGGATAAGCAAATTGATCTACCAAAGTTTTATGCTTGCCACTGTTGCCAAAAAGAGCGGCTTTCATTGCTTCGCCCAAACTAAATTTTTTGATTCGCTGTGCTGCAAAATCGGCATCGAGCACATTACAAGGAATACCCCATAATTTCTCGGTATAGGTTTTAAAAAATATTTGATACAATCTTTTTCCAAAACGATTGGTCACCCAGCCTTCAAAAGTGGAAATATCTTTGGTGGGGTTAATTTTCTCTACTCCATAATAACTCACACATTTTACTGCTTCCCATAATCCTAGGTTTTTCAAAGCATCCATCCCTTTAATAGGATAGTGAAAGAACTTACCATTGTAATAAATTCTGGTGAGTCGGTCCACCATCTCATAATCTTTACCCACTACCTCCAGCCATAATTCGTTGATACGATTATCTGAACTAAAGAATCTGTGCGGACCAATATCTACTTTCTGATTCCATAATTCTATAGTTTTGGCCATTCCACCTACCGACGCACCCGCTTCAAAAACTTCAACATCGGATATACTTTTGGACAATTGGTAGCCTGCAGTCATTCCTGCGGGACCAGCCCCTATTACGGCTACTTTCATACGTGATTAAATGAAACCTTGTAAAATAAAACTGAATACTTTTTCATAGTGGTGAAACAAACGTTTAAGTAATCAAAAACTTTTCACATATACAACTTTTTGACTGTACTTACTCATTCCAGCCCACATTAACATCAAACTGACTCAACAAAAATTTCTTGCCATTGGCGGTATAAATGTAAATTTTCACAATATCACCTTCTTCCAATCCAATAGGAATATCATATTCTTTGGTTAATTCCACCCATTCTTTTACTGGCAACTCTTTATAATCTTCACCAATGTAAATTTTAGATTTATCTCCCGACGAAACATCGAACACCAATGCTGCATGCAATCCTTCTTCCAACGATTTAACTTTAGCCTTCACGGTTAATTTTCTTCCCGAATTTTTCCAGAAAGCATCTTTCCAGGTTTGTTGTAAACCAGGACCATAAGGGTTTTCAGCCGATAATAAAACACTACCTGTATCAACACCATTTCCCATTTGTCCGGCAAACGAATTCTGATAAGCTTTTACAACAAAACCCTTGTCCATATTAGGCAGTGAAATTTTTCCTAACGGAAAATTATTTTTGTACAAAACACCCTCCTTCACTCTATAAACTACCGTATTTTTCTTTTGAATCATAAAAGCATCCACATAAAAATAAGGATCTTCACTCGAATAGGTTTTGGTTAAAACATTTAGAGAAGCATTCGGATTTTTCAACTTATAATCCTGAGATACCAATTGCCAGTCTTTATAGGTATTAAAAGAATGTCGGGTATCGTAAGTTGACCATTCTGATGCACCAGTAGTTTTATCCACTTCTTCAAAAATACCCATATTTACCAATGCATTTTCCTGGGCAGTACTGTACCAATAAGAAATAGTATATTCCTGATCTTTCACCACATCACCACTCTCACTTCCTCTATAAAAAACATTATAGTCGTTTTTCTTTCCTTTAAAGGTGCGTTTACCATGAAAAGCTAAATCTGTAGAAAATTTATCTTGCTCAAAATCGTTAAAGAAAAACAAATCACCGGCATTATGCACATAGAAACTTCCCAAACGAATTAAGCTATCTTTTTGCGCTAAAAAATCCTTAATTTCTTGAGCCGATGTATTGGCTAACCACTGATCCACCGTTACCTCATACAATTCATATTTATCTGTTTCTCCTATTTTTGTAGCCCTGCTCAGCAACATATTTTCCTCAGTAGATACCTCAACCTTAACCCTAATAATCAACAAAGGCTTTTTAGAAGGAATATCCTTGGCTATTGGTTTATCGAGGTATGGCAAGCCAATCGATTGAATAATATTTTTACTTTCAACGGTGGAGGTTCTTGATAAAGCTGAATTTACCATTGGCAATTTTAAGTGATAGGCCAACAGCATAGAATATTTCTTATCATGCGTTGGGAAATTAATCCCGTATTCCTCGGCACCTTCATGATAGAATGGTAAGGCTATCATCGCCTGGTACTTCTCAGGATTTCCAGCTTTCTTAATCAAATTAACCAACTCAGCATCTTTCTTTGGATCAATAAAAAGATTCATTTGTTTATTAATGTCTTGAGCTGCACGCCAATGATAAATCCACGACTCGCTCATGTTAATCAATGAAATAAACACAAACACTGTGATATACAGCACTTTTCTTTTTACCAAACCAGTACTAGAAATCCACTTATACACTGTAACGAAAGAGAAAATATTAACGGCAAAATAAAATACCCAGGTAAACCGGGCCAAAGCACGAATTTGTTTGATGGGTTGTATCCAATCTAAAATAAAATCAAACCCAATAGTAAAGGGAAAAGCAAAACTGTACAGTAAAACTAAAAAACCGGCGAACAATAAAATATTTTCTTCTTTTGAAAAAACTTCACGCAGTTTTACAACTTTATTTTGCAGCATTTTAAAGAATCCGAACTGTAAAGAGAAAAACAAAATCAAGATAGAAAATAGTCCGATATAACACCACGATTCCCAAGGCTGTTCTGCAATATTAAACACTTCTTTAAAAACATGAGCCATATATTCATCATGCGCCACAAATACCGAATTTATTTTAGCAGTAATATCGTAAAACCCACCCGGAGTAGCCGGTCGGTTTTCATGACCATCAAAAATAAAAGTATATAACTGAAAAAGTATCAGTGGTAATAAAGCCGAAAGAAATAAAGAAAGTAATCTTCCCTTTGCGTTTCCTTTATTTACCCACCAACGCATTAAATCATACACCACAATAAATGCAGTAGATATAATCGATAAATAAGGATGAATAAAAAACAAGGTAAAAATGATAAACAACAAAGCAAGATCATACTTTCGCGAAAAAGAGGAATCATGCTTTTTCAGCAACAACCAATAAACCAAAGGAACCACAAAACTAAAACACATACTGTAATGCCCCAGCATCCTGTAAATCTGGGGAGCCAGCATAGTAACCGCCAAAGCAAAAAAGGAGGCTGAAATAAAATCAATTTTATACCACTGAAATATCTTGTACAACACCAATGCAGTGATTAGTAATGAAAATAACATCAAGCCGTTGAGAATTCCAATCGCATGCGTTTCAAAAATGGGAGAAAAATTAGAAAGAAATTTCAAAGCGTTCGCTATAGCTGGATTACCATCTAAATAAATAACTATTTCGCCATAGGGATAATTCAATCCTTCAAATTGATTATAAGTGCTATCCTTTGTAATATGAGAGAGATAAACGTAATAGTTTTTCATACCATCGCCTTCAGTACTAAACAAATACCTATTGGGGTGAAAAACATTATCGGAATAAAAACCTATAATAAATACCAAGCTTAATAGAGCAGTAGTAATTTCTCCTTTGAATTTCATAAATCGAATATAATTTTTTGACTAAAACAGCACACCTCCAACGAAACACTATGCTAAAATGCCTATTTTTTATAGAAGAGACAAAATATATTTAATTTGTTTTAAAACACTAGTAGGCCTGCAAACAATAATTCCTATTTTTAAAACATGGTTTTCAGCAGTATCATTTTCCTCTTGTATTTTTTACCGCTTGTGTTACTGGCTTATTATTTCATTCCTAAAAATTTTAAAAATATTCTTTTGTTGATGGCCAGTATTTTCTTTTACTGGTGGGGTGCACCGCTGTTTATTTATGTGATTTTAGGCACTACGCTTATCGATTTTTTGCTGGTGCAAAAAATGGCAAAACAAGAAAACAAAAAATTGAAAAACGCTCTTTTAATTCTTTCTCTATCCATTAATCTCTCGCTACTTTTCTATTTTAAATATTCTAATTTCTTTATCGATAATTTCAATGTGGTTCTCCAAAGCCTAGGAATGACCTCGGTTTACTGGACCAAACTAGTACTTCCCATTGGTATTTCTTTTTACACTTTCGAAAGCATTACCTATGTGGTAGATGTATACAGAAAAGTACACAAACCGCTACACAATTTTTGGGATTACCAATTGTACATTTTATTCTTCCCTAAATTAATTGCGGGGCCCATCATTCGTTTTCACCAAATTGGTGATCAAATCAGCGATAGATCTCTTCACGAAAATGATGAAAACAAACTATTAGGATTCTACCGGTTTTGTTTAGGATTGGCTAAAAAAGTATTAATCGCCAACCAATTGGCACCACTGGTTGATCTCGTATTCAAAAGCAATATTAGTGAACTAGGCACACAAGAAGCATGGATAGGAATTTTAGCTTTTTCTTTTCAATTGTATTTCGATTTCAGTGGCTACTCAGATATGGCTATAGGACTGGCGAAAATGTTTGGTTTTAAATTTCCCGAGAATTTCAATAACCCCTATGCCGCTCAAAGCATCAGCGATTTTTGGCGACGATGGCACATCACACTGGGCGCATGGATGAAGAACTATTTGTATATCCCGCTGGGAGGAAATAAAGTGAATTCAGAATATCGAATTTACCTCAACCTCACTCTGGTTTTTCTCGCATCTGGCCTATGGCATGGTGCCACGTGGAGCTTTGTGTTTTGGGGCGCTTACCATGGTGTGCTACTTATTTTAGAAAGAACTTTTTTACTAAAATTTTATACTCGAATGGGGAAAATACCCAGTGTTCTCCTCTGCTTTTTTTTAGTGGTAATAGGTTGGGTATTTTTTAAAGTAGAAAAATTAAGTGACGCCTTTATCTTCATTGAAAGGTTATTTTCTCCACATCAAAACATTCATTTTGTGGCAGATTTTCACTCTTCTTTTTTTATGGCACTTGCCGCAATATTTGCTTTTTTCACCCTCTCCCCTTCCGGAGAAAAAATGCAAAACGCTATTTACTTCAATCCCTATAATTCAGCCAAACATATCTCCATGACACTTACCAGCATTATACTTTTTGTGTTGTGCGTAAGCTTTATAGCAGCAGCCGATTTCAACCCTTTTATCTATTTCCGATTCTAATGAAAGTATTCCATAAAATATTATTAGGAATAGTTTTTTTGCTACTGCTTACCCCTATTATTCAAGGTGAATTCAACATTTTCAAAATTCGCGGATTGCGTGGCGCTTTCACACCTACAGAAAATGTAACGTTTAAAACAGATAGTATTTTCAGTAACGGATATCAGCAAAAAAAAGAAAAATATTTAAGCGAAAATTTTGGTTTTAGAAATGATGCTATCCGTATTCGAAATCAAATTCTCTTTTCCTTTTTCAACAAAGCAAAAGCCAACGGAGTACTGGTTGGAAAAGGAAATTACCTCTACGAAGAAGATTATATTAAATCCTATTTCGGAGTAGATTTTGTGAGTAAAGATTCTATTAAAACACGAATTGAAAAACTAAAATTCGTGCAGGAGGAATTAGAAAAAAAAGGCAAAACTATTTTCTTTGTGATCGCTCCGGGCAAGGGAAGTTTTTATCCCGAATATTTTCCTGAAGAATATCAACAGTATAAAAAAAGTACCACCAATTACGAGGTATATCAACGCTTATTGAGTGAGTATAAAATAAACCATATCGATTTCAATCGTTACTTCTTACAACACAAAAAAGATTCTCCTTATTTACTGTATCCAAAATATGGTATTCACTGGAGTCACTACGGATCGTGCCTGGTTTCCGATTCGATTATTCGATATATTGAAAATAAAAAACACATTGATCTGGCCAATTTAACCTGGCAAAAAGTGAATCTTGAAAATGCTCACGACAATGACATTGATATATCGAGAAGTTTGAACTTACTCTTCGATACTAAACTGGAAAAAATGGGATATCCTGAAATTATTTTCACCAAAGGAAGCGCTAAACCCAATGTTTTAACGATTGGTGACAGCTTTTTCTGGACTCTCATAGATGCAGGTATTTTGAACAGCTTCAATAATTTTGATTACTGGTTTTACAATCGCGAAAAATATATCGATCGATTTATTAAACCTGAAGAAGTGGGTAAGCTTTCACTTGAAAACGAAATTAAAAAAAATGAAGTCATTATCATTTTATGCAACGAAGCCAATTTAAAAGATGCAGGATGGGGATTTGTGGAGAATAGCTATAAACTATTTCGTTAAGCCTTTGTTAAAAAAAATGAACACACCATTCTATAGGAGAAAGTATTATCTCACCTTGCTATAAACTGCATACTTAGACACGAAAAAAACAAAAAACACCACCACTAACATTGCATTTCGTGAGCTTGTATTTATTTGAAATACGGCTTCATTTAACGTTTTGAATTTAAACTTCTTAACCGTACTTATTCGATAACATTTGAAAGTTTTTTTCGTATATTTGAATCATGCACTTAGCAATATCAAATAAAATAGACGGCATTACACAGCTTTGTAAAAATCACAAAGTCGATGAGTTATATTTGTTCGGTTCTTATGCCACAGGCAAAACTCATGAGGATAGCGACGTAGATTTCCTAGTAAAATTTGGTAATGTGGAGCTACTTAGCTATTTCGATAATTATATTGATCTAAAAATCCAACTCGAAAAGTTATTGGGAAAACCTGTTGATTTGGTAGAAAACAAAACTATCAAGAACCCTTTTCTTAAAGAATCCATTGAACAATCCCGCCAATTAATTTATGGATAAGGAAATCGGTAAATGTCTTATTGATATTATCAATTGTATTAAAGAAATTGATTCTTACTTTTTAACCAATCCTAAAGAACTTAACACCTATCAACAAAACTTAATGTTGAGAAGAGCTGTTGAAAGAGACTTAGAGATTATTGGTGAAGCTGTTAATCGTATTCTTAAAAAACAACCCGACATTAATATTTCATCGGCTGAAAAAATTGTTCAATTCAGAAATGTAGTTATTCATGCCTATGATACCATTTCTGATGAGTTAGTTTGGGGTGTTCTTATGAATCATTTGCCAGTCTTGAAAAAGGATGCTTTAGCCATACTTAAAAGTAATTTCCCTACTTATCCGGTTGGAGAATAACCTCGTCTCATTGGGTAATTCTGTTTTAAAATAATACGCACAATTATTTCACTTTTTTGTACATATCGCAATTATATGCACAAATTCATCCCATCGGGTGAGTTCTCTATATCTTCTCCTTTAATTCTTCAATACTAACCGGCTTACGTAGAGGAGTATTACCATTTTGCTTATTTTTATGAATAATGCCAATACTATTGTGCGTTGGCCGTCGCCAAAAGCCGGGCGTGCGGAAAGGCAGTGAACCCAAAATAGAAAGCGGACTAAGGAGCTTTCGTAATTTTGGGAGAGAGCGAGGGCAGGATCTTTTGGCGGAAGATTTTTTGTTTACTTTTTGATCTTTCAAAAAGTAAATCTTTGCTTCTTTAGAAAAGAAGATATAGTTAAACGTTTATGCGGTTTTTGTTGCAAAGTAGAATTTTTATTTCAACCTCCCCAACTTTTCGGATTGATCCCATATTATTAGTATTATCAGCCAAAATCAAGTCAATGTAAAGAACAAGGAATGGGGGTTTGTGGAAAATAGCTACAAACTATTTCGTTAAACCTTTATTTTTTAGTTGAACTTATCATTCTAAATTTTGTACTCAAAATAAAACGCCATATATTTAGAATAACCTTTAAACTAACAAACATGAATAAAATCGAAATCATTTGCTCTTCTAGCTTCGGTGTGTGTGTGTGTGTGTATTGCATGGATTTTTAACGCAATAAAAATTTCATTTAGAATTTCTTCTGGGAATTTATTTTTTTCAAATTCCTTCTCAAAAAACATTGAATTACTTTATCCTAAAAGAACAATAAAATGATCATTTTATTATCGAAATATATTTGCCAATAATTTTAAAAAACTAAACTAAAAAATCATGAAAAAATATTCTAAATATTAACTTGACAAAACCTACTAAAAACAATACGCATGAATCAATTTAATTCTTTGAAATCAGCAATAACTTTAGGATTAATTCTAGTCTTAAATGGTTTTTCCTCGGCACAGAACTGGGAAATCATCAAGGATAAAGATGTTTTAAACTACAGTATTGATAGTATAAATATCACTTCTACTATTTGGGTCGATTCTGTGAAAAGTAATAATAATGGCGACACTACATACTATTTGAGTAGAGCGGCAATAAAATGTGAAGATTGCCAAGTCGATTTTTATTATGAAAATTTCTACTTTACTGATAGCTCCAGCTTTTTGGGAAATCGACTTGTAGTAAACGCCCAAAATTATTACCTAATAACAAACTACGATACGCTTATCATTAATTCACACGCAGCATTGGGTGATTTGTGGCTATTTAATCCAAAATCAAATATAATGGCGGAAGTTATTGAGATAAAAGAAAAAGTGATTTTTAATATTACTGATTCTATAAAGATTGTGCATCTTTCAAATAACGACACCTTAATACTATCAAAGAATTATGGTATCATTCAACTCCCTCTTAAAAATAATAAAAACGTATATTTATTAGGAAGCGAGTTGAACAACAAAGGTTTAGTAACCCCAACATTCCAATCAATTTTTGACTTTAACATCGGTGATACTTTTGTATACGAAAACAGTGACAAAGACAACCATATATTTAGACTTGAAGAAACATTAAAATATGCAATTGTAAATAAATTTATTTCAAACGATTCAATAGCTTATATTGTAAATGGGAAGGCTAAAAAATATTTAAACATTCTATCTGTTGGTCCTCCGGAAACAACTTACTTTTCATTTACCGATACACTCATTTATACAAATAATACATTTTTTAATTCAAAGCATAACGAGCAAGTTGTAAAATCTAACAACACAGATATTTACAAACCAACAATTATTTCTATCGACGACACATTCAAATGTGTAAAAAAAGGTGTTCCCTATTGTGAATATAAAGAATTGGGAGATAGTATGATTTATGGAACACGGGGATTCCCAGGCCCCTATTTTTCTGATTTCTCATATGGAAAAGGATTTGGACTTTTAGAATCTTATTATTACGAATACAGGTATAACCCTTACCCATGGGAAACGAAAAAGAAATTGGTAGGATGCATTAAAAACGGAGAAGTCTTTGGATCCATTTATCCTGACTCTTTATTTAATTCTGTGGGGGAAATAGCTTCTTTAAATGCTCCCCTATCGATTTATCCTAATCCTTTTCAAAATGAAATTAATTTTGAAATTGGAGCCCCTCTTACATTAATAAGAATTGTTGATGTTTTTGGTAAAGTTATCATTGAATCAAATTCATTTAATTTGAAAGATGAAAAGCAAACCATAAACACAACAAGTTTATCTCCCGGAGTTTATTTATTTGAAGTGTACAAAAACGATGGTAGTCACACTACTCAAAAACTTATTAAACAATAGTTCCTCGTAAATTCTAAAAATAGCGCTCTGTTTTTCACCAGATAATCGTTAGCTTTCCATTAAATTTAGCCCACGAAATAGTATCAGGTGAATTAATGAAAAAAAGCTTTCTCATAAATATTGTTCTGCTGATTTTTCTGAATCTACTTATCAAACCATTGTGGGTATTCATTGAAATTGAAGTTCAGAACAAAACAGGTACCGAAGCTTTTGGTTTGTATTTCGCTCTTTTCAATTTATCAATGGTATTGAATATGATTCTTGATGCAGGAATGGTGAATTTCAACAACAAGAAAATTGCAGCAAAACCGCATTTAGCCTCTAAATATTTAAACCGCTTGGTTCCCATTCGTTTTATTCTGGCCGGAATTTATTTCCTTATTCTTTTAGTAGCCGGATTTATATTGCAATACAGCGCTCATGCCGTTTTCATTCTTTGTACACTTGGTTTAAATCAGGTTTTGCTGGCAACCCTCATGTTCATTCGATCGAATTTACAGGGAATGCATTTTTTCAAAAGCGATAGTATTGTTTCTATTGCCGACAGGGTAGTAATGGCCGCTCTTATTTTGTATGTATTTTATGCTGTTTCTAGCGATCAATTTCAAATTGAATGGTTTGTATATATTCAAACTGCCGGTTATTTAGTTTCTGTTTTACTGGCTCTTATCTTCCTATTCTTTCATGGCGGTATAAAATTCAAACCGCGTTTCAACTTCAAGTTTTCCGTACTGTATCTGAAACGCTGTTTTCCCTACGCGCTAATTGGTGTTTTAATGTTGTTTTATTCCTTCATCGACAGTGTAATTTTAGAAAGAATAAAAGGAGAGGCTGAAGCTGGAATTTACGCACAATCATCGCGACTATTACTAGCCCTTATTAATTTTTCTTATTTATTTTCAATCCCACTTCTACCTATGTTTTCGCGCATGATTGCGAAGAAAGAACCTTTTACCGAATTACTACGCTTATCGGGATCAATATTAATTCTAACCACCATCTTTGTGTCGTTTACTTTTGCTATTTACGCAGAAGAAATCATCACTGCTTTATATGCGAAAAAAGACAGTTTGGGCCTAATTCAAAAACTTATTCTTTCCTATAACGGCCAACTCAATAATATTGAAAATGCCGATGAAATTGCAAAATCTATTGATGTATTCCGAATCTGTATTCTCACTTTCATTCCCATGAGTTCACTCTATGTTTACGGAACTTTCTTAACAGCAGCAGGAGAAATGAAAGTACTCAACATATCAGCAGCATTGGCAGTATTGCTTAACGTTTGCTGCAATTTGCTGTTAATTCCTTACTATGGAGTAGAGGGAGCGGCGGTAGTAAGTTTAATCACACAAACTTTTGTTTGCACTTTTCAAATTTATTACATGAGAAAAAGATTCAAATTAAAATTAGAAAAATCACTTATTCTCAGATATATATCTAGTTTGTTAACCCTAGGGCTCACTTTATGGTTCTTCCAGCAAATTGACTTTCCTTGGATTAGTGAATGTATCTCTTCCGTGGCTATTTCCCTTTTGGTGGCTGTTTTAATTAAGGCAATCCCTATCCCCTCTATTTCTAAACTTCTGAAATTCAAAGAGAATTAAGGACTTTTTGATTGGGTATTTTTAGTTAAAATCATTAGGTTTGTAGCCATCTTAAAAAATACCATGTCAACAAACCCAAAACATAGTGATTCAAGCGTTTTATTACGATTTATACTGCGTAATCTTAAAACGCTGATAATAATTACATCAGTTGCTGCGTTGGCCTCTGCAGTGATTTCTTTAATTATTCCCAATAAATTCAAATCAGAAGTGATTGTTTATCCTTCCAGCACCAGCTCTATTTCGAAAGCCTTGATTAATATTAATTCCGGAGCAAAAACCGATTTAATGGAATTTGGTGAAGAAGAAAAAACAGAGCAATTACTTCAGGTTTTATCATCTGATATGCTTCGCAATGAGGTGATTAATAAATTTAAATTGATGGAGCATTACGAGATAGACACCAGTGCCGACAATAAATTTACCCAGCTGAAAGAAAAATTTGAAAGCAATATCAAGTTCAAAAGGAATGAATTCATGGCAGTGGAAATCAGCGTTTTGGATGAAGACTCTAAAAAAGCAGCCGAAATTGCCAATGGTATTGCCGAAATACTCGACATTAGAATGAACACCATTCAAAAAGAAAGAGCCATTAAAGGTTTTCAAATTGTGGAGAAAACCTACAATGATTATGTGGTTTATGTGAAAGGATTAGAAGATTCTTTGAAGTTCATTATGAGCCTGGGCGTTCACGATTTTGAAAAACAATCGGAAGTACTTACACAAGCCTATGCTGAAGCGGTTTCTAAAAACAATAGCGCAGCCATTAAAGCCATTAATGAGAAACTCGATGTGATTTCTAAATATGGGGCGCAACAATACAACCTAAAAGAAAAATTGCAAAATGCCGCTATTCAGTTTAACCAATTGAAAGAAAAATATGAGGAGGCAAAAATTGACGCCAACGAAAAAATGACTAACTTCTTTGTGGTTGACCACGCTACAGCAGCGGAAAAGAAAAGTTATCCTATCCGTTGGCTAATTGTTTTGGTAAGCTCAGTAGTAACTTTTGTTTTCTCTTTAATTAGTTTATTGGTTTACGAAAAAGTTAAAGAAATCAGATCTGTTTAAAAAACCCCACACCCCACGATTATGGAAAATATTTTCGATATCAAGAAACTAAGCGATGTACTTTGGAAATGGAAGAAATTATTAATCATCGTTTTTTCGAGTTCACTGGTTCTATCCATTCTTTTTTCTTCTTCCCTGTTTATTAAACCTAAGTTTAAGTCAACTGCCATCCTGTATCCTGTAAACACTAAACCCTACGGTACAGAAACACCGGTAGAGCAAATGTTGCAAGTTTTAGAAGCCAATGATTTAAGAGATTCTATCATTCATAATTTTAATTTGTTAGAGCATTATGATATCGATTCTTCTACCAACAAACACTATTATAGTGATGTGATTTTAGAATACGCAGAAAATATTTCATACACCAAAACAAAATTTGAATCGGTAGAAATTACTGTTTTAGATACCGACCCTAAAATTGCTTATGCAATGTTGAATAAGCTGATTAAACTTTACAATAAAAAAGTACAAAACATTAATAACGCTTCTCTTTGGGAAGTGGCCAACACCCTCCATATTCGAGTGGGTACCAAAGCGAAAGAGCTTGATTCTCTGGAAAACAAAATGAAAGAAATAAGAGTTGAATATGGAATTCTCGATTACGAAAATCAAATTCGTTACCTGGGTGAAAACAAAAAAGTAACTACCGATTTACATACCCCAGGAACTGATGGAGCTTCCACTTCTTTAATTAAAAATCTTCGTGAACAAGGAGGTACTTTTATTAAACTGAGAAATGATATCGATCAGGCACGATCAGTTTACAACAATGCCAAATTTGAATTTGAAACCACAATGAAAGAATTGAATCGTGAATTGAACTACACTCAGTTAATTGTAAAACCTTTCGTTGCCGATAGAAAAAGTTATCCTGTAAGATGGTTGATTGTATTGATTACCGTGATGTCATCCATGCTACTTACCCTCACCGGTATTTCATTCTACGAACAAAGTAAAGCTGCAAAATAAAAATGCGCAATTGGAATAAAACACAATGGCTGTATTTATTTGCAGGATTATTCATTGCAATTGCTTGTGTTGGTATTGCCTTGGAGCATTTTGAAGTTCTATTGATCCCTGTAGTTCTATTGATTGTTTACCTGGCTTTTTTTCATCTCGATACCCTCTATTTATTTCTTTTGTTTTTAGTTCCTCTATCCGTCAATCTTGATGATATTGGAATGGGGGTTGGAATGACATTACCCACAGATCCTATTCTGTTTGGATTACTATTGCTGGTGATTATTAAAAGTTTGTATTTAGAAAGTTTCAACACCAATATTTTGAAACATCCCGTATCTATTATCATATACATACAATTGGCGTGGGTGTTCATTAGCTCTCTCACCAGCACTATGCCTGTTATTTCATTTAAATACCTTACGGCTCAACTTTGGTATTTCGCCACCTTCTACTTCATTGCAACGCATGTTTTTTTAAAAATCAGAAACATTAAAAAATTTTTCTGGCTGTACGTCCTTCCTTTTTCTATTGTGATTACATACACTTTGGTACGACACGCAAGTTTTAATTTCGATCAACATCCTGGAAACTGGGTAATGAAGCCTTTTTACAATGATCATACTTCGTATGGCGCAGCACTGGCTTTATTCATTCCCTTTTTAATTGGCATAACCTTTAACTACAATAAAAAAGAAGCTTTATTTAAACCGCTCTACTTTTTCATTTTACTGTACTTTATAGTTGCTACTATATTTTCATACACGAGAGCTGCATGGTTAAGCTTAGCGGTAGGATTAATGGTGTACATCATCTTAAAATTTAAAATAAGATGGCAGATTTTATTTGTAGGTTTTATTTCTTTATGCATTGCCGGCTTAGTAATGCAAAATGAAATTGAACATTACTTCAGCAAAAACAAAGTAAACTCTTCTACTGAAATCGATCAGCATGTGAAATCGATGTCGAATGTTTCTTCCGATGCCTCAAACAAAGAAAGAATCAATCGTTGGAAATCGGGTTTTGAAATGTTTAAAGAAAGACCCATTTTTGGCTGGGGACCAGGCACCTATTCTTTCAATTACGGGAAATTTCAAAAAGCAAGTGATAAAACTATTATCAGTACCAATGCTGGTGACGGGGGAAATGCACATAGCGAATTTGTTGGCCCAATGAGTGAATCAGGAATACTAGGAATTTTAATTGTTTTTGTATTCTTCATTACAATTTTAATCACCGCTGTGAGAGTTTACAAACGCTCAACCACCCAATTTTTTAAAAATTATTCCATCTTTTGTGTGATAGGTTTAGTAACCTATATGATTCACGGATTTTTAAATAACTTTTTGGATACCGATAAAATCACTGCCCCATTCTACGGCATGACTGCAATTATAGTAGTGATGGATTTATACCAAAAAAATAAAATCACTTTGCAGGAAGATGATTTGAATGCGTAAAATTTCCCAACACCCAACACAACTAATTGGAGTTAAACACCAATAGCCTCAACACGCGTTACTTCAGGTACATCTCTTTTGATATTTTCTTCAATGCCCGCTTTGAAAGTCATTCTGTTCATTGAACAATCTTTGCAAGCACCAATAAATTCAAGCTTAAGAATATAATCAGGAGTAAACTCCACTACTTTAACATCACCACCATCGGCATGTAAAAATGGACGAATTTTCGTTAACGAATCTTCCACTTTTTGAAGTACTTCTGAATAACCCATAGTTTAATATTTAGTGATGTTGACCGTGAGTAATTTTCAATGTTTTGGTGGGCTCCTGAGTTGAATTTCTCATCTCCACTACCTTCTCTACATTTTCAACCAAGGATTTGAATGCCAATGCCTGAGGTGTGTTTTCTTGTAAAACAGCTGGTCGGCCAGCCTCACCCGATTCACAAATACTTTGTACCAAAGGAATTTGTGCCAATAATGGAATACCTAATTTTTCCGCTAAAGCTACTCCTCCTTCTTTTCCGAAAATAAAATATTTGTTGTTGGGCAATTCAGCAGGAGTGAAGTAAGCCATATTTTCTACTATTCCCAAAACAGGAACATTGATGG
>JAHEZM010000012.1 GCA_023251075.1 Flavobacteriales bacterium
GCAGAATTATCTTGATGAAATGGCTTACAAATACAATCACAGAAAGCTTCAAGATAAAGGCTTTGATATCCTGTTAAAAAGAATGATAGTTGCTGTTTTGCCTTAATATGGGTCATCGCCCTCCGCCGAGAGGGAGCCCCACACCCGAAAAATTACTTCCAGAAATACACGCAAAAAAAATATTTTTCTTCCTCGGGTTACCTTCTTCATCTTCCGGGTATCAAGTTAAAAATCATTCATTATGACAAACACAATTAAAACAGGATTATTAGCTATGATAGTAGCAATATCCGTAACATCATGCGACACAAAAACAGAAGAACCAGCAGCGGTAACAGATCCTGCTACTACAGAAGCAAAAGTTTCTGAAGGAGATTCAATCAAGAAAACCTCTGAAACGGAAGTAGCTCCTGAAACCAAACCTGTTACAGAAGAAAAAGGGCAGTAATTAAGCAAGGTTATTCTTCTCAAAAAGGCGCATCACTGCGCCTTTTTTTTTGTTTAGTTTACTTAAAATTCTATTATAACTTCCCTCTATCTTTAAATATCAAAATTTTCCATCTTCCATTTCATTTTTTTCTTACTTTTGCCCCTCATGTTTTTAAACGAAAAACATATTGCAAACAAATTACCTTCCTTTACTAGGTCTAGTAGACCGAGTAGCAGGCCCCTTGGGGTATAGTGCTAACATAGCCTCCCGAGCGGACGGCTGTCCGTCAGCTGACGGAAAGTTTAACAATCAATTTATTTATTAAGCTTAATTTTTAAGGAAATGGCAATTGAAGTTATAGTAGCTACCGAAGATCATGTTAAATATGCAGTCTCAATCTGCACCATGATTGAAGAGGCTGCCAAAAAACGTGGAACCGGTATTGCAAAAAGAGATCCTGAATATGTGAAATCGAAAATGATGGAAGGTAAGGCCATCATTGCTTTAGATAAAGAAGAGAACTCTGAAAAAGTAGTAGGTTTTTGCTACATCGAAACCTGGAGTCACAACAAATATGTGGCTAATTCTGGTTTGATTGTAGACGAAAACTACCGTCAGCACGGTTTAGCAAAACAAATTAAATACAAGGCTTTCGAACTTTCACGTAGCAAATACCCTGATGCGAAATTGTTTGGTTTAACCACCTCATTACCAGTAATGAAAATCAATACCGAACTGGGCTACCGACCAGCAACTTTTGCTGAGTTAACCGATGATGATTCCTTCTGGAAAGGCTGTCAGAGCTGCGTTAACTACGATATTTTGACCCGCACTAACCGTAAAATGTGTTTGTGTACCGGTATGATCATGGACCCGAACGAAAAGAAAAAGAACGACGATAATAACACTGAAAAGAAATAAATTATGGCGACAAAGAAAGTTGTATTGGCATTTAGTGGAGGATTAGACACTAGCTACTGCGTTAAATATTTGGCCGATAAAGGCTATGAGGTTCATTCTGCTTTGGTGGATACTGGCGGATTTTCTGATGCTGAGTTGAAAAAAATTGAAGATCGCGCTAAATACTTGGGTGTAGCATCACATACAACTTTAAACTTGCACGATAGATTTTACAACGAGTGTATCAAGTTCTTGATCTATGGAAATATTTTAAAGAACAATACTTATCCGTTAAGTGTTTCTGCTGAGCGTATTTTTCAAGCTGTAGCTATTGCCGAATATTCTAAGTCGATTGGTGCTAAAGCTATTGCTCACGGGAGTACTGGTGCTGGTAACGATCAGGTTCGTTTCGATATGGCGTTTGCGATTATTTGTCCGGATGTAGAAATCATCACTCCAATTCGTGATGAAAAACTTTCTCGTCAGGAAGAAATCGATTACTTGAAGAAACACGGCATCGAAGGAAACTACGAAAAAGCAATGTATTCTATCAATCAAGGGATTTGGGGAACAAGTGTTGGTGGTAAAGAAACATTAACATCAAAAGGATATTTGCCTGAGGATGCTTGGCCTACTCAAATTACCAAAACCGGAGAGGAAGTAATTGAGATTGAATTTAAAAACGGTGAGCCTGTAGGGGTGAATGGCGTGAGCTACAAATCGGTAGATGCTATTCGTAAAATTCAAGAAATTGCTGCTCCATACGGAGTAGGAAGAGATATTCATGTAGGTGATACCATCATTGGAATTAAAGGTAGAGTTGGTTTTGAAGCTGCTGCTCCGCTCATAATCATTAAGGCGCATCACTTGCTGGAAAAACATACGCTTACCAAATGGCAAATGTACTGGAAAGAGCAATTGGCCAATTGGTACGGTACTTTGTTGCATGAAGGTCAGTACCTCGATCCGGTGATGAGAAATATTGAAACTTTCCTTGCCGACACTCAAAAAACGGTAACAGGAAAAGCTTACGTTCATTTGTCGCCGCGCAATTTCTATTTGCAAGGTATTGAATCGAAATTTGATTTGATGGCTTCAAAAGCCGGACAATATGGTGAAATGAACAACTCATGGAGTGGTAACGATGTTAGAGGTTTCTCTAAAATCGCTGCAATGCAAAATATTATTTACTACAAAGTAAACGAACAATAATATGAAGTATACAGTTGGTATAGCTGGAGGTGCAGGATACACAGGAGGAGAGCTTCTTCGCTTGTTGTTGCATCACCCAAATGTTGAAATAAAATTTGTGCACAGCACAAGTAATGCAGGCAATAAATTGTATGCTGTACATAGTGATTTGCTAGGTGATACAGAAATGACTTTCAGCAGCGAACTTCAAGAAGTTGATGCTTTGTTTTTGTGTTTGCCACATGGAAAATCGAAAGATTTTGTGCGTGACAACAGCATCGCTGATTCTACAAAAATCATCGATCTAAGTACTGATTTCCGTCACAGCTATAAAGATGTAAATCGTGATTTTGAAGGTTTCGTTTATGGTTTGCCTGAGTTTCAAAAAGAAGAAATTAAGAAGGCAAAAAGAATTGCGAATCCGGGTTGTTTTGCAACAGCTATTCAAATGGCTTTGCTTCCTTTAGCTGCAAGTAAAAGTTTAACGGGTGCGATTCATATCTCGGCAATTACTGGTTCTACCGGAGCGGGAAGAGGTTTGGCTGATACTACGCATTTCAGCTGGAGAGAAGGAAATATTAGTGTTTACAAGCAATTTTCTCATCAGCATTTGAATGAGATTAAAGCGACGCTTCAAAAATTACAAAACGGATTTAACGAAGCGGTGAACTTTATTCCCTACCGCGGAAATTTCGCAAGGGGAATTCTGGCTTCTGTTTATACTCCGTTCAAAGGCACCGCAGAAGAGGCTTTGAAGATGTATACCGATTATTACAAATCGCATCCTTTTGTACATATCGTGCAAAAAGATTTGGATATGAAACAAGTGGTAGCGACAAACAAATGCTTTTTGCAAGTAGAAGTAATCGACGGACAAATATTGGTGCAAAGCTGTATTGATAACTTGTTGAAAGGTGCATCAGGACAAGCGGTACAGAACTTTAATTTGGTTTTCGGATTGCCGGAAACTTCAGGATTGAATTTGAAATCTATAGGTTATTAGAAGTATGAAATTATTTGATGTATATCCTATTTTTAATATCGAACCGGTAAAGGCTCAGGGCTCTTATGTTTTCGATAAAGAAGGAAAAAAATATTTGGATTTTTATGGCGGACATGCCGTAATTTCTATCGGACACACACATCCGCATTATGTGAAAAGAATTGAATCGCAGTTGGAAAATATCGCTTTCTATTCTAACTCGGTGGTGATCTCTATTCAAAAAGAATTGGCAGAGAAATTAGGTAATGCATCGGGTTATCCCGATTACAATTTGTTCTTGATCAACTCGGGTGCAGAAGCTTGTGAAAATGCTTTGAAGCTGGCTTCTTTCCACACCGGAAAACCAAGAGTAATTGCTTTCGATAAAGCTTTTCACGGCAGAACTTCGGGCGCTTTACAAGTGACCGATTACGCTAAAATGAAAGCATCTTTCAACGCAGGAACAGGAAGCGATTTTCTTCCTTTGGAAGATTTAGCTGCAGTAGAAAATGAATTGAAAAAAGGTGATGTTGCCGGAATTATCATTGAAGGAATTCAAGGTGTAGCGGGAATTGTAGAGCCTTCTGTAGAATTTTTGCAAGGACTAAGAAGTTTAGCAGATAAATACGAAGCAGTATTGATTTTAGATGAAGTTCAAAGTGGATACGGTCGTACTGGAAAATTCTTCGCGCATCAACATGCAGGTATTCAAGCCGATGTTGTTACCATCGCCAAAGGAATGGGTAATGGCTTTCCAATTGGCGGAGTATTGATTCATCCAAAATTTAAAGCAAGCAGCGGTTTGTTGGGAACTACTTTCGGTGGAAATCATTTGGCTTGCGCTGCCGCATTGGCGGTGTTGGAAGTGATGGAAGAAGAGAGCGCAATAACGAATGCAAAAATGTTGGGTGACTATTTAATTAAAGAATTAACGCACATCAATAAAGTAAAAAATATCACCGGTAAAGGTTTAATGATTGGCGTTTTGCTGGAAGATGGAAAACAAATTCGCGACAATCTATTGTTCAAGCACAGTATCTTCACAGGAGGTGCTTCTAATCCCGATATCTTACGATTATTGCCTCCGCTAAATATCACAAAATTAGAGTGTGATATGTTTTTGAATGCGTTGAGAGAAGAGTGCGGACAATAATAAAAATCTAATGGAAGAGAGAAACAACAAAAGAAAATTAATTTTAGTTGTTTCTCTTTTTGCTATCCTATATTCTCTAATTTCTTTTGTTAATCATTATTGTTTTAGGACCTACGCTTTAGACCTTGGTTTATACACTAATGCGCTTTACGATTATGCTCATTTTCAATGGAACGATAGCTCTGTATTTAAAGAAATAAATGAAAATTTATTGACCGATCATTTCGATTTTTATCTGATTTTATTTTCTCCTTTTTCTTATGTTTTTGGAACTTATACTTTACTCGTAATGCAAATATTTTTTGTGTTGTTAGGTGGAGTAGGAGTATATAGAACGGTTCAGGTTTATACTTTTAATTCATCTTTGTCTTTGTGGGCTACAGTATATTTCTATTTATTTTTTGGAGTGTTTTCAGCCCTGTCTTTTGATTATCATAGTAATGTGGTAGCAGCAGCTTTAGTTCCTTGGTTTTTTTATTTTTTTCATCAAAGAAAAATGGTGAAAACGTCGCTGGTGTTCGTCGCGATTTTAATATCAAAAGAAAACATTTCTTTATGGATGATTTTTGTTTGTTTGGGTTTATTATTCAATTATAAAAAAGATAAATTGGCACAAAAATATTTGTTTGCTTTTGCTTCTTTCTCTGCTCTTTATTTTATCACTATTATTTATTTTGTAATGCCTGCTTTGTCGGTAGGGTCAATGTATCAGCATTTCGACTATCACTGTTTGGGTAATGATTTCAAGAGTGCTTTAGTGTTTTTGTTTTCTCATCCGATTGATTCGTTGAAGTTGTTGTTTGTTAATCATTCCGGAAATCCTTCGGGCGATTATGTGAAAGTAGAAGCCTATATTTTGTTGTTGGTTTCGGGAATGTATATGTTGTTCTTTAAACCTCAGTATTTATTGATGTTGGTGCCTATCTTTTGTCAGAAAATGTATCATGATAATATGCAAATGTGGAGTGTAATTACTCATTATTGTATTGAATTCGCGCCTGTATTCGCTATTGGAATTTTTACTTCTATAAAATCAAAAAACGCTTTGATGTTGCCGGTACTTGTTGGTTGTGTTATTTCTACATTTAGAGTGATGGACAATACTCTTATTTCAACAGATAGAGAAAGAATTAGAGTTTATGTGCCCAATCACTACAGAAGAAACTATGATGTGAAAATTATTCATGAAGAATTGAATAGAATTCCGGCAGAGGCAGTAATAAGTGCTCAATCCAACTACTTGCCTCATTTGGCTTTGAGAGATAAAATATATCAATTTCCAATAGTGAAAGATGCTGAGTTTATTATTTTTTCAAGCATTGAACAACCTTATCCGTTGAACAAAGAAGAATTTGAAAAATTCACTCAGGAATTAATGAATTCACCACAATGGAAAATTCAGTTCAAAGGTGAAGGAGTGGTGATTTTAAAAAGAATCAATTGATTTGAAATTATTCTTTATTCAAATTCCGATAGGATTACCAATGCAGCTACCACCGTAATAAGAATAATCCACAATAGTGTTTTTCTATTTTTACTGGTATGACGCTGAAAGCGGTGCCATGGATGTCGGTAGGCCCAATGAGTATATGTCTCATAGGCCTTATCGAAATTCATGTGCTTTTCAATATCCTTTTCTGAAATCGCGCGAGGGTTCGTTTTAATATCGTATTTATCTGTTTTCACTGGATAATTTGTTCAACTTTTTAAGCAATACTACTTGTAGTTTTTTTAATATTCTGTGCACTCTTACTTTTGCGTTGCTTTCTGTTATTCCTAAAATTTCTCCTAATTCTTTAAATGAACGTTTTTCAAAAAACCTCATTTCTATCAATTGCACTACCTCTTCATCTTGTTCACTCAGGGTTTCTTTTAAAGCCTGTAATTTGAGTTCACTGAAATCCTCATCTATTTCTTCAATGAAATCTTTAACAATGGTTTCGTCAATACTTACGGTACGTGCTTTAGCAGAGTTTCTATAATGAAGATTTATTTCATTTAACGCAATGCGATAAAGCCAGGCAACAAAAGGAACGCCTCTGTATTCGTAACGATGGAGGTTGGCCATAGCTTTTACAAAAGCTTGCTGCGTGAGGTCGGCAGTAAGCTCCTGATCATTCCCCGACCGCAGATATACAAACCGAAATACGGTTTTAAAGTGCCGTTGGTAAAGCTCCCGAAAGAACCTAATGTCCTTTTGGGCAGCTTGAATGATCTTCCATTCGTCCGCGCTATTTGTTAAGTTTTGACCAGCCACTCTTCCCGGAGTTTAGTAGTTTAATACAAAGTTAAATGAAAGTTACAGTTTGTTCGCAAGTATTTTTTCTAACGATATATTTTTTTAGTTATTGCACGTTGACTAAATTAGAGCAATGAAATTCTTTTCGGCATTATCAATTCTTTTGTTTTCCTTGTTTTTCGCGTGCGCTCCCGATGTATGTAACCAAAGCACTACTCATAAAGCAAAGATTAAGTTTTATAGTTATGGTTCAAATCCTGAAACAGTTTATTCATTAGATACGATTAGTGTTTGGGGATTGGGAGAAACGGTTGAGATATATACAAAAAAAGCAAATAAGGATACTATCAATTTACCCCTCCGATTAACCAATGATTCTTCTTTATTTGTGATAGTAAGCAGCAGTGTGAAAGATACCCTTACAATTAAACATACAACAGCACATTTTTATATTTCACAGGCTTGTGGTTATGGATACAAACAAGATATTACAGGAATCGAATGCACTAAGCATATTGTAGATTCGGTAGCGATTTCAAATTCATCTTTAGAGCAAAATGTTAAAGAAAATATCAAATTATATTATTAGTTTTTTAATGCTAATGGCTTTTGCTTCGCAAGCTCAAAGTGATTCTACCATCAGGAAGGGTTTGTTTCGTTTGAATATAGATTTGCTTTCTCCTGTTTATGGTTATTTTTCTGATGTTCCTAAACAAAGAATGGGTGGAGAAGCAATGTTAGAATTTTCTAAAAATGACACTTTGTTTTTTTTAGCGGAAGTAGGATATCATAGAATGGATCTCACAAAAACATTTTTTCAAACTGTTTCATCAGGTGAATTTTTAAGATTGGGTGTTAATCGAAGTTTGATGAAATACAATAGCAAACGCGATTATGATATATTGTATGTAGGAGCGCGGGTTTCAGGAAGTGTTTATAATTTACAATATCCTTCTTTTGTAGAAGCTAGTCCGTATTGGGGGTCAACTTCTATTTCTGTCCCATCTGCAAATTATGTCGCTTTATGGACTGAAGGGGTTTTAGGAGCAAGGATTGAGACTTTCAAAAATCTCTTTTTAGGATTTGATGTGAGAGGATCTTTATTGATTTATGATTTTAACAGAACAGATTATAAAACACTCTTCGTACCTGGTTTTGGTAATCCTCAAAATGGAGTAAGCTTGTGGGCGAGTTATTCTATTGGGTATAAGTTTTAGATTCACAAATTACAGGTTAAACATGAATAAGATTATTGCATTAGTGTTTTTGCTTTTTTTAAGTAGTTGTTGGATTAAGTATTACCGAACAGAAAAAGATTATGCCAGGCCACTTGATAGCAATGTATTTACTTATAAGAAAAAACATTTTTCCTCCATTGATTCTTTAATTGATACAACTAAAATCTATTGTAATGCTTATCCTGTGGATTCCCCTGACTATTTTGATTGTTATCGATTTTTTTCGAGTGAAAGAGTTCTTGTTTATCGATTTTTCGGAAAAATTGATACGAATGCTTTTTCTGATATTAATATAGGAGGTGTTGGTTATTGTCACATAGATAAAGATATTATGAGAGTACAACTATTTACTGTCAATGCACAACATCTTAATGAAGGTGGAGGAGGTATGTTAGAGCACAATTATGGAATTATAAGTAACGGAAATATTATAATGGATCACGAACATATTTCTAAAAGATACCATGCTTCCCGAAATATTTTAGAAACAGGATACAAGTTAGTTTATAAAAAAACTCAAATTGAAGCTCCTGCATTAACACCAAATTGGTAGATGGTTTTCAGTTTTTTCTTATTTCGCCAACCCGATTTCTCTTAATCTTTGCATTAAAAATTCTTCAACCGTAGCATCTTCAAATCTCTTTGGATGTTTTTCGTCAATGCAGGAATCCAAAACTTTCAAACTCATATCAGGATTTCCATGCATAAAGAAAGGAATGGAATATCTTGGTGATGTTGCTTTGTCTCCATTTGGATTTACCACTCTGTGTAATGTTGATTTCAATTTATTGTTACTTAGGCGTTGTAGCATATCTCCTACGTTGATTACCAATTGCTCAGGTACAGCTGTGATTGGAATCCATTTTCCATCTTGTCGTTTTACCTGTAACCCTTCTGCACTTGCACCCATTAAAATGGTGATGAGGTTGATGTCACCATGTTCTGCAGCACGTACTGCTTCTGATGCGGCTTCTTCTTGTGTAAGTGGGTAGTAGTGGATAGGACGCAAGATGCTAATACCTTTGTCTACCTTGTTTTCAAAATAATATTCCTCTTGTTCCAGATAGAGAGCCAGAGCTTTTAAAATCGTTCTCCCTACTTTTTCTAACTGTTGATAGGATTGAAGACTATATTCTCCAAATTCTTTTACTTCTTCAGGTAAAATATTAGCTTGGTAATGGGGGCTTGTGCTTCCTGTTATCTCTCTTCCGAAATGATAAAACTCCTTTAAATCGCCTACTTTTCTGCCAGCAGCATGTTCTTTCATTTTTCCAGTGTAACCTCGTTGTCCGTGTGTTTTTGCTCCATCGTATTTTGTTTTTATTTCTTGTGGAAGAGCAAAGAATTTTTTACTGGCTTGATATAGATTTTCTTGAAGTTCCTCTGCAAAACCATGATTTTTTACAGCGATGAATCCGATGTTGTTGTATGCCTCACCAATAGCTGCCGCGAATTTTTTTCTGGCAGCTAAATCGCCTGAAATAAAATCATTTAAGTCGAAGGAGGGAATAGTATCGTATAATATCTCTGACATTTGCTGTATTTTTGCTTTCGAAGATAAAATAATCGATCGAATCAATTAGCTATGAAATACAATTTAAGTGAGTTAAGAGAGATAATTCGAAATAGAAGAACCATTAAGCCTGAAGATTTTTCTGATAGAAAAATACACAAGGAAATGGTGGTGGAAATGTTGAACAATGCTTTGTGGGCACCAACGCACGGACATACTCAGCCTTGGTTTTTTAAGGTTTTTGTTGATGGAGGGCTAACAAAGTTGGGTGATTTTTTAAGTGAAATATATAAGCAACAAATGCCAAGTGATAAGTTCATGCAAAAGAAATATGAGCAGTTAAAGGCTCGTCCCAATATGGCAACTGTGGTAATTGCTGTTTGTATGAAGCGTCAGGAAATTGAAAAAATTGCTGAAATAGAAGAGATAGAGGCAGTGGCTTGTGCTGTTCAGAATTTACATTTAACAGCAACGGCTTATGGATTGGGAGGGTATTGGAGTAGTCCGGAATTAATGTACACTTCGGCAATGAATGTTTTTTTAGGACTTGGGCCAAAAGACAAATGTTTGGGAATTTTCTATTTAGGTTATCCTAAGGGTGAGTGGCCAGAGAGTCATCGTAGGCCCTTAGAGTACCAGAGTGAATGGATTGAGTCCTAATCCTTGCATTAAACAGATTTTTTAGTATTTTTGTAAACCTTTTTTAAAACAATTGCAATAGTGAAACTCATGGTGAAACTATTCGGTTAAAAGTTTTTTTTGAAAGTTTAAGCATTTATGAAGAACAACAGAACAGGTAAGGGGTTTAAAGCTAGAGCGTTTCGGTTTGTGTCGATTAGTGTTTGGGGAGTATTGCCGGGAATAATGCAAAGAAAGATCTCTAGAGTTTATGCCAATATTTACAATAAGAGATGGACAAAACATTTGATCAAACCTTATTGTCGTGCGCATTATGATGATCCAAATTATTTAGATAATTACCTACCAGCGAGTAGAGCGAATGATTATCTCAGCTTTCAAGATTTTTTCACCAGAATATTAAGATTTCCTCCTCAAATTATCTCTGATACCGTATGGGCTTGCGAAGGCTTGCTTTGTGAATATGGTAAAGTAGGTGAGTTGGAGTTGGTTAAAGTGAAAGGGCAACGTCGCCACTTAAGAGCTGTATTTGGTGAGGAAGGAAAAGCAATTCCAGATAATTATTTTTTCTCGAATGTATTTTTACATAATAACAACTACCATAGAATTCATGCTCCCATTAGCGGAGTAGTAAAAAGAATAGAGCATGTGCCGGGAGATTTAGTATTGTTGCGCCCATGGGCCTACAAAGATCCATCATTGCCAGCTTTGAGAAACGAGAGAATTAACGTTGACATTGAAGATAATAAAGGAAGAAAATGGTACATGAGTATTGTAGGTGGGCCAGGTGTAGGAAGCATTGTTTTAACGCATTCAACCTTTGTAGGAGCTAGTGTATTAATCGGACAAGAAGTAGCCAGTTTTCTATTGGGCTCTACCTGTTGTATCGCAGCTCCTGAGCCATGTTTGAAGTCACAAGTAGGTGATCAGGTTGAAATGGGCGATCCTTTATAGAAATGATTAGTGAAGCTTTTGTTTTAATTTTCATTTTGATTTTTGGAGTAAGCTTTGGTTTCATTTCATCCACTCCTTTGGGTCCTATCAATTTATTAATTGCCAATCATTATTTAATTAGAAAAAAATTAGCAATTGTTCCTTTTGTAGTGGGAATTATATTGGCCGATGTGTTTTTGGCCTTTGTTGCTTTTTTTGGTTTTTATAAATTATTGGAAGGTACTAAAGTAAGTGCGTGGGTTGGGTTGGTGGGGGGTGTTTTGGTAGTAGCCTTTGGAATAATAGGAATTATCTCCGCATTTGGTAAAGAGAAGTCGGCAGAAGATGTAGAGAGAGAGCTTCCTAAAACAGCAAAAAAAATTTCAGGAGATTTTATTAAAGGTCTTGCCCTTTGTGGTTTAAATCCAGGTTTACTATTGTTCTGGATATCTATTGCTACACTTATGCCTGGATCCGTTGAGTATTTCACAGGTAAAACAGTTGAATTCAATTCTACTCATTTAATCACTGTTTTAATAGGAATCACATTTGGTGAGCTCTTTTGGTTCATTTTTTTTATTAAAATTTTAAAGTACGGAGCACAAAGATTTGGGAATAAAGTACTTTTTTATCTCCGCATAATTATTTCTGCAGTGCTTGTTCTGCTTGGTTTATATCTTTTAATATTCGAAGGAATTTCGAAATTCTAATTATTTTATTTTTCATTTTCTGGAACATTGTTACGTAGTATCCCGTAGATATGCTTGTAATCATTTCAATACTACATCATGAAAATACAATCTGCCACTCAGTACAACGAGATACTAAAAAAAATAGATGATTTATTGGATTTAAATGCACTAAGTAAACAACAGTCGGATATCTTGAAAGCTTTATTGCAAGCAGTAGATCACTACCAGTTGAAAATTTTTAATAGAAGATTGCCCGCTCAATATAAGCTGGTAAATGAATATATGAAATTAGAAAATGTTTTAAAAAATTAAGGTCAGGGGAGGAGTGTTTTAGTACAATTAAAGCCGCTGGTTATTTAACTAGCGGCTTTTCTTTTTTGGATTCTATTTATTCTTATTTGATAATAGTAACCGTTCCAACTTGTTGACGCAATGCACCACCTTCATGTTTGTCTATCCAATATTTGTAAGTCACTTTCCAAACATATACATCTATTTGAGCATCTCTCATATTGTTATCTCGTTTTCCATTCCATGGGTTTGCCATATCCGATGAATGAAAAATCATTTCTCCCCAACGATCGAATACATATAAATCGAAATCATAAATATTTTCCCCTTTTACCTGGAAAACATCATTTAGTCCGTCTTCGTTTGGTGAAAAGGCATTAGGAACAAAGAGTGAAGAAGGACAATCTTCAGAAATTGTTACCGAGGTGCTTGCTGTGCATCCATATTCGTTGGTCAATTTTACGCTGTAAACTCCTTCCGAAGTAACGGTGTTGGTTTGACCTGTTGTGCCATTGCTCCAGGTAAATAAGTCGGCAGTTCCCCCTGCATCAAGGGTTAATCCATTAGGCAATTGAAGAAAGCAAACTGTAGTATCATTCATGGTAACCACTTTTGGAATATCATCTACAATTACTTGCAAAGAATCAATAGCGGAACACATTCCTCCATTATTTGCAGTAGCAATAATTTTACCCGCTGATGAAACATTAATAGTTGTTCCGGTTTGACCCGTACTCCATGTAAGTACTGAACTTGGCGGATTGAATATGGCAGTGATTGAAGCACTTTCTCCCGGGCAAATATGGATATCTTCACCAATTTCTAATTGCGGTACTACAATAAATGTTGCTGTTGCGGTATCATATCCCTTACAACCATTTACATCCGTCACTACCACCGAATATTGTCCATCTGTAAGAACTAATATTGATTGTGTGGTTTGTGCATTGCTCCATAAATAAGTAGATCCTGTATTTCCTGCATCAAAAGTGGCAGATGTTCCTCCGCATCCTGTATAATCATTTCCAACAGCTACAACAGGATTGTTATTTACGGTTAAGGTTGCGCTTGCTGAATTTTTACATCCCTTTGCATCTGTAACGGTAACAGTATAATTGTTGGCAACAGATTTATTAATCGTTTTTGTTATTTCACCCGAACTCCATGAATAAGCAGAATAATTTCCAGCGTCAAAAGTATACGAAGCACCTGCACATATAATTCCTGGTGTAAGAGTAGGTGTTGGTAAACTGTTTACAGTTAACTTAACTGTACCATCACCTTGGCAACCCATAGGATCCTGTACATGCACATTATAGGTTGCTGCGTTTTTAACGGTGATGGTTTTGGTACTTGCCCCGTTATCCCATGTATAGGTGACACCTGCCGCCGCATAATTTACTGTGAAAGTAGTAGAATCACCTGCGCAAATTTCTTTATCTGGTCCTAAGTTGATACTTAAGTTAGCATTCACATTTACTACCAACGTATCTGATTTAGCACAGCCTTTAGCATTTGTAACAGTTACTATATAGTTGTTGGCAGTAGTAGCACCAATCGTTTGAGATGTTTCACCGTTAGGTAACCATGAATAAGTAGTGAACCCTGCGCCGGCATCAAGAGTGGCAGTGCTTCCCGGACAAATTGTTTGATCAGGACCAAGAGATACTACAGGCAGTGCATTAACGGTTAAGTTAGCACTAGCGGTGTCTTTACATCCTTTATTATCGGTAACTTCAACAGTATAAGTAGCTGCAGTTGTTTTACTAATCGTTTGAGTGGTTTCACCGCTAACCCATTTGTAGGTATATCCTGCTCCTGCATCAAAAGTAGCAGCAGCACCATTGGTACATATTTCTTTATCGGCTATGGTAATGTTCGGTTTAGGGTTTACTGTAAGGGTAGCATTGGCAGTGTCTTTACACCCTTTGTTATCAGTAACAATTACCGAAATGGGTCCACCTATATTTGTACTATAAGTCGCTAAAGTACTAGCTCCGTTATTCCAATTGTATGCGCTAAAAGTACCGCTAACTTTAAATGTTTTTGCTGGTGCACCTTGGCAAATAGCAGTATCAGCTAAAGTAATATTAGGTCTCACATTTACAGTTAAAACTGCTGAAGCAGTGTCTTTACATCCTTTGGCATCGCTAACAATTACTGTATAAGTGTTGGCTGTAGTGGTGCTATAGCTTGAAGTAGTGGCTAGTCCGTTATTCCAATTGTAAGAAGTGTAACCAGCACCCGGACTAAATACATGTGCAGGAGAGCCTTCACACACTGTGGTATCTTGCATTGAAATAGTTGGACGTGAATTGATTGTGATCGTAGATTGAGCGGTGTCTTTACATCCTTTTGAGTCGGTAACAATTACAATATAAACTCCATCTAAAGTATTGCTTGTACTTCTTGTTGATGTGGTAATAGTAGAGTTATTCCAATTGTAATTTGCATAACCTGCTCCTGCATCCAATACAATGGGAGTCGTACCTTCACATATTGCAGTATCGCGTAGGGTTATATTGGGTTTAGCACTTACTGTAAGTACATTATTGGCAGTGTCTTTACATCCCTTGTTATCTGTTACAATAACACTGTGTGGTCCGGCAATTCCAGTACTAAATGTTTGTGTTGCACCAGCACCATTGTCCCAATTGTAGTTGCTAAATCCAGCACCGGCATCTAAAACAACAGCAGAGCTCCCCTGGCATATAGCACTATCTCTTAAGGTAATATTAGGTTTTACATTTACAGTTAAAATTGCTGAAGCGGTGTCTTTACATCCTTTTGCATCGGTAACAATTACTGTATAAGTGTTGGCTATAGTGGTGCTATAGCTTGAAGTGGCTGCTAGTCCGTTATTCCAATTGTAAGAAGTGTAACCAGCACCCGGACTAAATACATGTGCGGGAGAGCCAGCACAAATGGCGGTATCGGTTAAAGAAATATTCGGACGCGCATTAATCGTGATGATGGATTGGGCAGTGTCTTTACACCCTTTGGCATCGGTTACTATTACTTGGTAAGTAGCACCAACAGTGTTGCTGGTTACTTTGGTTTGACTACTAGAAGCAGTGGGTGTCCAGGCATAAGTTGTAAATCCTGCACCAGCATCTAAAGTAATAGGTGTACCTCCATTACAAATAGCTGTATCTCTTAATGTAATATTAGGTTTAGCATTTACTGTAAGTGTTGCACTGGCAGTATCCTTACATCCTTTATTAGTGGTAACTATTACAGTATAGAGTCCGGCTGTTTTTGTAGAATAAGTAGGAGTGGTAGCTAATCCGGCATTCCAGTTGTAGGAGGTATATCCACTTCCTGGATTAAACACATGATTAGGAGATCCACTGCAAATAGTAGTATCAGTTAGAGTAATATTAGGTTTGGCGTTAACAACTATTGTTCTTTCAGCGTATTTCGGACAACTTGGATCAGCAGGAGCTGGATTTAAGGTATATCTCACCACATAGCTTCCACCGGCAGTATTGCTATTTGTTGTAAAAACAGTTCCTGCTAAAGTAGGCCAATTAGCCCCGGGGGTTCCTTGTATAGTCCAATTTCCCGTAACTGTTGTAATTCTCATGGTATCTAAATCAATTTTGGATCCGGCACAGATTGGTTTAGGATTTTTAAGTGTTGTATCAGGACAAGAACAGGTGTTTACAACAATGAAAATAGTATCATCAACACTGCATTTGGTAAATATGATGCGATGTGTTCCCGCACCAGCTACAGAAGGACTAAATACTCCTGTTCCGGCAGTGATACAAGCACCACATGAAGCGGTGTAAACACTGGCAGGGTTACCACTTGGATCTTCGGCATCTAGCCCACTACATAGCCATTTTGTAGATAAATCCACTGGAGCATCAGTATTACAATAAGGACCCACTTCCTGAATATCTGGTTCCTCTTGAGGAGGAAGAAACATAGTTGGAAGGCCATAACTTGCTTGTCCGGCAGTACCAGCTACAGTAGCCGAAGTAAAAGCCCCTCCGGCATTTAATGATCCGGTAGTTTTTACCAATGACCCTCCTACAACAGTGTATAAATTTCCATCCGCTCCTATTTCGATGGCGCTATATCCGGTAGTAACTCCTGTTGAAGTTCTGGAAGCGCTCATTGTTGCTACATTCCATGAGGTGATATCGTAATAGAAAATATTTGTATTTTGTCCGGAAACATAAACTTTAGAATTATCAGGAGAGAACACAACATCGTAAGGAGTATCTAATGTTCCTCCCGGAGTAATTGCATGTTCATCAGTTATTGCTCCTGTAGCATTATTGAATTTATAAATAGAAACTGCTTGTTTCTCATTGGGCCAATTGTTGGGGTGAGCACTGGCGAAATATTTACTATCCCATGAAAATGCCACACCTCCCCTTTCTTGTTGTCCGCTAATCGATGGGGCAGGGGAAACTACAGGTGTTGTTACCAATCCGTTACATTTTAACAAATAAGTATAAAACTGTGAAGTGCCAGATCCGCAGGTGGTAATCCAAATGTCAACTCCATTGGCATGCCAGGTGGCAGCTACACCTTCTGTACTTCTATATCCTCCTAATCTTGCTGCTGGTGAAACTACCGCCCCGGTATTGTTAACTACAACATAGTTAAACCCTAAGGTTGTTCCCTGGGCATCATCTGTTGTGAATATGTAGTAATTGTTTGGATTTAATGGATGTCTTACAGTGATTATGCCTTGAGCAGCACTACCATTAGCCATGTTGGTAGAACCTTGTTCATTCCCTTCCATTACTCCACCGAATTTCAGAACAGTGGATGCTCCTGTACCTGTCCATATTTTTCGCCCATTGGTATAAAACAATAAATTACCAGAATCATCACTTGCTGCCGAAACACCTTCGTAAGATGTTACAGGAACTGTTCCAACAACACCTACCGAAGTATTGGTTGATGTGGACATGTTTCTTACCATGCCCGTCCACCCATTGGGAGCAAAAAACCAATTTCTGTGTGATGGCCATTGCCATGGGTTTTTACTGGTAGTAGAACAAGATTGGCTGTAGGTATAAATAGACAGCAATCCCATAAGGGCAAGCAGTAAGTTTCTTCTCATAAAATAGTAGTATAATTGTCCTGGTCATTAATATGACAAATAACTAGCACTTTTCGTTACAATAAAAAGTATTTTTTTTGAAAAATACGTGATTAGCCGTATTAGAATTCCGATTTGAAATGGAATTGTAAATCAGGATATTTTTCTTTAGAAACATCGATAGAGTATGCAGAGTCAGCTAAAAAAACATCTTTGCCGTCTTTGTCTCTAGCCATATATGCGGCTTTTCGCATTTTAAAATCGGCCAATTGCTCTTTGTTTTCACTGGCTATCCAACAGGCTTTGTGTAATTGAACAGGCTCATATTTACACAAGGCATTATATTCGTGTTCTAATCTATATTGAATTACTTCGAACTGAAGTTGACCAACGGTTCCAATAATTTTTCTTCCATTTTGAGTTCTAATGAATAATTGGGCAACTCCTTCATCCATTAACTGATCAATCCCTTTTGCCAATTGTTTGGATTTCATTGGATCTCCATTTTCAATGTATTGAAAGAGTTCGGGGGAGAAGCTTGGAATTCCTTTGAAATGTAGCTTTTCACCAGAAGTAAGCGCATCACCAATTTTAAAATTACCACTATCATATAAACCAACAATATCTCCAGGATAAGCATCATCGATTACTTCCTTTTTCTGAGCCATGAAAGAAGTTGGATTGGAAAACTTAATTTGTTTATCTAAACGAACATGATAATAGTTGGTGTTTCTTTCGAATTTTCCTGCACATATTTTTACAAAGGCAATTCTATCGCGATGTTTAGGATCCATATTCGCATGAATTTTAAAAACAAATCCACTAAACTTCTCCTCTGTAGGAACAATCATTCTTTCTTCTGTCTCTTTTGGTTTGGGAGAGGGAGCAATACGAATAAAGGTATCGAGCAATTCTTTTACACCAAAAGTGTTTAATGCCGATCCGAACATTACCGGAGAAATTTCACCTGATACATATTTGGCAGTATCAAATTCAGAATAAACCCCATTGATTAAATCTAAATCTTCACGCAACTGATTGGCTGATTCTTCGCTGATAATGGCATCTAATTCTTTAGAGTTGATATCTTTAATTTCAACAATTTCTTCGGCTATTTTTTGCTTATTGCCTTCAAAAAGAAGAATGTTTTTATCGTAAATATTGTAAACGCCTTTCAACTGATCACCAGTTCCTATTGGCCAGCTTAGCGGTTGTACTTTAACATTTAGTTTTTTTTCAATTTCATCTAGCAAGTCAAAGGCATCTTTTCCCGGACGGTCAATTTTATTGATGAAAATAAGCATTGGAGTAGCACGCATTTTACAAACCTCTACCAGTTTTTCAGTTTGAGGCTCAACACCTTTTGCAACATCAATCACCACAATAACACTGTCTACAGCAGTTAGAGTTCTGTATGTATCTTCAGCAAAGTCTTTGTGACCGGGTGTATCCAGAATATTTATTTTGGTGTTTTTGTAATCAAATCCCATTACTGAGGTAGCAACAGAGATACCTCTTTGCTTTTCAATTTCCATCCAGTCGGAGGTAGCTGTTTTTTTGATTTTGTTTGATTTAACCGCACCAGCGGTTTGAATAGCACCACCAAATAAAAGCAGTTTTTCGGTTAGTGTTGTTTTACCAGCATCGGGGTGACTAATAATCCCGAAAGTTCTTCTTTTCTCTATTTCTTCCTTGATACTCATGGCGCAAATGTAGTAAATATGAAATACTCATTAAGTCGGTTATCGTTTAAATTGATACTTAAATCCTTGAAATGGAAGTTTCGGTCTATTTTTTTTTGTAATACAAGGTCAAGGCACTATATTTGGCTGATCCCTATATATAAAACTGAAACTATGAGAAGTTGTGTATTTGTTTTCGCGTTAATCGTAAGTATTTTTTCTACTTCGTTCGCTAGTGCTCCGGCAATTTGTAAAAGATCTTTTTCAACTTATACCATTGCTCCTAATGGTGAAGTAATAGTAACAGTTGATATTCATAAAGGTGATGCTAAGGGAATCGCTAAGTTAGTGGAAGAAATTCCTGATGGGATGAAGGCTTTCGAAGTAAATAGTATGAATGGTACTTTTACTTTCGAGCAACAAAAAGTGAAAATCATGTGGTTGGATATCCCCAAAGAAACAAGTTTCAAAGTAAGTTATAAATTGAAACAGGAAGGTCCGGTTCAGGGCGATTACCACATCATTGGAAAGTTTTCTTATGTAGTTGATGACTTAAAAGAGGAATTCTTTTTATCAGAAGGAGTTGTTTTGTGTAAAGAAGGTGGTGCAACTACTGCGAATCAACCGGTAATGAAAGTTGTAGTTGAAGACGTTGCAGTTAAAACCAATACTGAAAATGTAAGTGCAGCTACTACTAATGTACCTGTAGTTACTAGTGAAAAGGTAGTAGAGGTTGCTAAGGTTGAAGAAAAAGTAACTGTTACCACTTATAAAGTTCAGTTGGGTGCATTTGGTGCTCAAAAAGAGGCTAGTGTTTTCAAAAATTTAGGAGAGATTTCAAATGAAAAAGTAGGTGAGGTGTATAAATATTATTCTGGTAATTTTAGTTCTAAAGCAGATGCTGAAAAGAGAATGGAAGAAGCTAAGAAATCAGGATTCTCCGGAGCTTATGTAGTTACTTTCGTAGATGGTAAAAGAAGTAATTAATTATATAATTACAAATTTCCCAGCGTTTCTTCCACATTTAAATATATAAAGCCCAGCCGACCATTTTGAAAGGTCGATTTCTTTGTTGTTCAGATTTGATCCATTGTAAATTAGTTTTCCTGATTCGTCGTAGATAAAAATAGGGGAGCCTGTGTGGTTGTAAAGAATAGAGTTTGAAATAAAAATATTTTCGCTTCCTATTGTTTCATAATTAATCGACTGTGAAAAATTTTCTTGCCCGTTCCCATCTATACTCATAATTCTAACATATTTAGCTTCTCTCAGCCGATTCACTTTGTATTGATAATGATTGGTTGTTGAATGTTCAGCATTTGTTGGAACACAGTCTATATCATTGAAATTAATTCCATCGGAAGAAATCTGTATGCAAAACTCTTGTATTTGAGTTTCTCCCAGTGTAGTCCATTCCAATAAATTTGTTTCGATACGATTCCATTGTATCATTATTTCGTTAACAGCTAAAGGATCATCTAGTTTAGAAATCATAGTCCAGGTAGAAAAAGAGTTTATTTTATCACCAACTATTTTGTTATTTGACGTATCAATTTGAGCAGGCATTAAATACCAATCTGTTTCATTTTCCGATTTAAATAATTGCAATTTGTTTTTGGTGTTGTTTTCTAATTCATGATTTAAAAAGTTGAAACTTACTTTTTCATTCAGGTTACTATTGAATTGGGGATGAATTTCAAATTGTCGGAGAATAGTGTTTCGTCCTTCGATTTTCATTCTTTTGTGTTTTCTAATAAATAGCGTATTTCCCCAATTGTTTTTCGATTCCACTATCAATCCTAAACCTCCTATAGAATCGGTGCTATTGGCAGAAATGTTTTTTTCTAAATGTATGCTTCCGTTTTCAGCCGTGATGTAGTTTTCATTGTTTTCACCTTGAATTTTAGCAGTATTGTTAAGGTATAGATGATGGTCTAATAGATTTATTTTTCCAGACTTCAGAAATAGAATATTTTGAATGATAATATCGTTCGATAAAAAAAGGGAGCTTTTCTTTTTTTGAATTTCCATTTTAAAAAATGAGTTGTTGCCTTTGATGAATTGTGCCGTAATAGTGTCGGTAAAAGCTATTGTGCTTTCTCCTTGAACAAAAATACCGTCATTGATCCAATTTCCATTCACATTAATTTTAGTGGGAGATTTGCACTCCAACTTTCCATTTTCTTTAATGTTTACATTTTTTATTGTTCTGCTTTGTTGTGTAGAGGTGAATTGGATATGATCTCGAATAATCAGGCTGTCGGTAATGATCATGGTTTCATTTCCAATTTCTAGTTTTCCTTTTATTTGTAATAGTTTGTTTGCTTTAAAGATATTGTCGTTTCCTTTAATAATAGCCTTACCTAAAGACTTGTTAATTTCCACTTGGTAGTACTCACCAATTTTTAATAGTTGATTTTCATTTCCATTGTATATTACTTTGCTATTTCCGGGATAAAGAATGCCGTAATTGTTTCCATTTCCTTTAAGATAGAAGGTGCCTTTGTTCATTTGAAGATTTCCAATCCCATCCCAATCTCCTTTCACATTTATTTTACATTCATTGCATTTTACTTTTACTGAGCTTTCCGCAATCCAAAAATTTCCTTGAATATTTAAACTGTCATTAGAAATGATTTTAATGCTTTCTTGTACAGCGCCATCGTCGATCCACAGATTCCCATATATGACTTTAGAATCTATTGTTTCGTTCTTTTTACTTTGATATACAACTGTGGAAAGTGGATGGAGTAAGGTTTTGATGAAATTTACGGGAAATCCTGATGAGGCTTCATTTTCATTATTTCCAATTTGAATCATGCTGGTAGAATCGACATAAAGTTGCGCAGAATTATTTCCGTTCACATTAAAAATTCCCATTGAAATTTTAGCACTATCACTTAGGTTTAATTTATTTTTTACAAGCAAATCTTGAGTGAGGAATTTTCTTCCGTTTTTTAAAAATAAATTTTGGTAAAATCCATTGAGGGGTTGAAAGATATTTTGGTCTTCATGGTTTTCATAATAAACAGAATTGTTGGTGTAGGAGGTATTGAATTCATTCACTTGAAATGTTAATGGTGAGCTATAAATATGCAATTCTCCTGCGTTATGTAAACTGCAGCTCCCTTCTATTGAATGTGTAATTTCCAGTTTTCCATTATTGAATAAAAGTGCAGAAGAATTACAATGAGGGATAGAAATTAATGTGTTCCCTGATAGGTAAGTATTTTCTGTAAAGTAATAAGTGCAAGCATTGTCTTTGCATGCAGTAAAATTTCCGTTGTTGTTTATGTTTCCTGAAATTACAGGATTACAAGAGCTTTTATTATTCCATGAACCATTTTCGTGGATAGTTATGTTTTTAAATTGCCTAAAACTACTTTCTGTTTCAAAAATAATTTCGCCATTCAAAATAGTGTTGTTGGTACATTGAATATTGGTGTTTTGAATGTTTAGTTTCCCATTAAATACATGAAGCAAACTATCGCAACTTAGCGTACCAATAACGAAATTACTTTTCAGTATTGCGTTTTTGGAACAGTTTAAAAAATGCACAAGAAATGTGTGGGATGAATTCCATTTTAAAGTTCCGCTTAGTTCAATGCAATTGAATTCTAATGAGGCGTTATTAATTGAGATTTCATGATTTTCTGAAATGATAAGAGTATCGTTTTTTGTGGGAGGAACCCCTGAATTCCAGGTGGTGGATGATAGAATATTCCCGCTTTGAACGCTAGTGAATATGTTGCTTTTACCAATGCAAAAGCATAGGCAAAAGGCCAATAGAGTGATGAGACGCATAATGATTTGTTTAGTTAGTGAGACAAACTTACTAAACGAAATAAAAAATGCTGAAACAAGTTATTTGAGTTTTATAACAGAAGTAAAAATGAATTGCAAAAACTTATTTAATCTTGTTTTGCAAAAAGGGTGGAAGATGATTTTTGTTGCGGATCAATTAAGTTGATATAATAATTTCCACCGGCATATTTTTCCATTGACAAGCTGAATTTATTTTCACCTAATAGTGCAGGAATCATAGCTGAGAAAATATTCTTCCCTCCGGCATCAATAATATTCAAATAATAAATTCCTCCTTCTTCTGAATTAAAATAAAGTGTGGTGATGTCGTTTGATGGGTTGGGGTAGAGTTGTATGATTTGGTTGATTTCATTGCTGAAATTGATGGGGATAATATTTGATTTTTGTGATTTTCCGTCAAAATCATATTCAATTAGTTGATAATAATTTGTTCCTTGCGCGGGGTTTTCGTGTACGTGATAATAGTTGTGTAAAGCTGTTGATGTTCCTGCTGCTTTTGTAGTATTAATAGTATTGAAATTGATTCCATCTGTTGAATGTTGTAAATCAAAATAATTACTATTTATTTCCGAAGCAGTTTGCCATTTTAATAATACAGCGCTATTGTTTTTGGTTGCTGTAAAATCGATTAATTCTACGGGAAGTGTATTAAGAAGACCTTTTGCTCCTAGGGTCCAGAAATCAGACGCATTTCCATTCCATGTAGTCCATGAGTCACTGTCAACAGTTCCTGCCGATGTTGTTCCGGTTATATTGTTTCCGCCTCCATTTGTCCAGGTGGCTCCAGTCCAAAAGAGAGTGGTCATGGATGATGTTTCCTGTACACCGCTAACGGCATCCCATGATAAAGTAACAACTCCATTTGCGGTTCCACTTGTTCTGGCGCATTTCCAGTATTCAACATAAGTCATGTGGTTAAATGTATTGTCGATGACGTGTGAGAACGGATTTGCAAAGTAGTATTTACTTTTCCATGTGGTAGATGAATTAGTGCTTGGAGTAATATAGTTAGGTCGGTATTTTGATCCATTGCCAACAGGAAATGTAAATTGTGAGGTGGAGGCGGTGGTTTTATTTATTGGGCCATTTACATGATTTCCGTCGGCAGCACCTGTGGAAGTAGCAGCAGCAGATAAAGAAATTATATTGGCATCTGTTGTCACCAGGTCACCACTGGTGAAATTCAAATTATTGGTAACAGTTGCAGCGCTTGTTAATGTTACATCACCACTGGTATTACTAATTTTTAGGTTGTATAAATTGTCGCCACCAAAATCGGCATTTTGTGCTGAACTACCTACAAAAGAGATGGTTCCCACACCACTCGTTAATACCCCTGAAGTGCTATTTGTAAAATGACCTTTAAGTTGTAATAAACTTGATGATGAACCATCGAATTGTAAAGTTGCGCCGGCTTCGTTATTTACATTTGCGTCACAATGCAAAGTGAAACTCGATCCAATAAACAATGTGGAGGTTGTACCCAGATTTGTCAAGGAGCTTTGGGCATTACTACTCAAAAAATGAATAAGAAAAAGTGATATGGAAAGTATCTTTTTCAATTATTTTACTTTCACTTCCGAAGTGAACATAGGTTGATTTTTTTTCATTTCTATTATTTCTTTCTGTAAGTTTTGCAGTAATAGTTTTTGTTCTTCAATAATTTGTTGTTGTTCTTTTACTGCTTCTACTAAAAGTGCTGTTACGGGAGCATATTGCATGCTGTAGTACTTACCTGTAGTGTCCACCACCTCTGGGATGATTTTTTGTGCCTCTTGAGCAATAAATCCCATTTGTAATCCTTTTGCGTGGTTAATTGTATCAATCCAGTTATAATTTACTCCACGCAAGGCCAACACTTTTTGCAAAGGAGAAGAGATGGTTGTTATATCTTTTTTCAATCGTACGTCAGAATCATTAAACCATGCTGCAGTTCCTCCTGCATTTCCATTAGAAAAAAATGTTCTGTTACTCGTATTGTCGGAGGAACTCCCATTAATTACCAAACGGTTATTCCCAAAATCACCCCAAATAAGTGGGCTGTCATTTGCGGAATTATCAACATATAACAAATTACTAGTGGCTGTTCCAGATGTTGGTCCCGCCATATATCCTATGCAAATACCACTAGCTCCTGTTAAGTTGTATCCCGATTGGTAGCCCAAATAAGTGTTGTTACCTACGTTTGACATGGAGTATCCCGATTGATAACCCACCAGCGTATTATTAAATCCCGACGATAGTGAATTTCCTGCCTGATACCCTAATAATACAGATGCATTAACATTAATGCTATTACCACTTCCTGAACCAACACATACATTGTAGTCTCCTGTAGTATTAGTGTTTCCCGCGTTGTACCCCACAAAAACATTATCCGTTCCACCCGAATTGAATTGAGCTCCAGCCCCCTCGCCAACATATACATTGTTAGTGTTGGGTAAAGATAAAGCATGAACATCTTTGTATCTGTAAAAATCTGTTGAATTGGTTAATGGGTAAACATTGATTGATCCGGATTTTACGTCGAGTAAATAGTCTGGACTGGCATCATTGATTCCTATCTTGCCCCCATTGTCAATGGTTAGCATTGTGCTGGTTTCTACTGCACTGGTTCCTATTTTAAATTTATCGGAATCACTATTGTCAATACCCATTGAAAAGGTAGTGGCACTTGACAATTGAAAATTTATTTTAGGATCACCACCTCCGGTATTATTAATATCTAATGCTGTTTTGGTGGCATTGCTTGATTCGAGATCAAGTATTTCAGAGGGGGATGTAGTGCCAATTCCAACTTGCGCATTCATGCACAAGCTAAGACACAATAGCCCTGAGGTCGCAAAAATTCTTGTCATATTTTATAGCCGTATTAAATCCTATACAGGAACTCTGGTTACGATAAATCAGCTATAATGGTTATAATTAATATTACAGAAAAATCAATCTTCAAATTACTACCCACTACTGTTCTGAAATAGAAGTTAGATTACCTTTTGCTAAATGGAAGTCGGGCATGATTTGCAGCGCTTGCGTGAATAATTGTTTGGCCTTTTCTTTTTCGTTGTGTTGTAATAAAATAAATCCAGCCATATTGAAAGCTGCAGCCATAAGCGGAACACTTTGTTGTGTGTTTTGTTTCTGATCGTTGATATAGGTGATTTGGATAGAAGTTTTCATTGAACTTGAATCTTGAATAATACTTTCTAATTTCATTAGCGCTTCCTGAAATTTTTGTTTTTGAAATAGCATAGTAGCCAATTGATATTTTAAGTTAGCGCTGGGCTGAATAGAATCTAATTTTGAATATACTACAATGGCCGCCGAGGGGTTGTTTTTTTTATCGTAACAATTCGCTAAAAGAAGCAATGCTTTTTCATGATTTTCTTTTTTCTTAATTACTATGTAACTGGTATTAATACATTGATCGTATCTTTCGGTATCGAAATAAAATTCAGCTAAAGAATAAAGTTTTTCAATATTATTAGGGTCTTTGCTCACAATGCGAATCAAAGCATCTGTTGCAGCGCTTTGATCTCCAATTTCCATAGCCAAAACAAAAGCCGAAGAATCGGCGTTGATGTATTTTATTTTTTGTGCAAAAGAACCGTGACTAAAAATTAGTAAGACGATTATAAAAAGTGTTCTCATTTTTTTTGTTTTAATTCTAAATGATGTTCAAAAATGGTTTTGCCGTGAATTTTCCCTTCCAACCATGCCACTGCATCAAAATATTTGTAAATTTTTAGCTGTTGCATATCAAACTGACGGCTCATTAAAAAATCTCGAAAATCGTAGAAATGACTTCGAATGAATTTTTTTTCAGAGCGAATTAAACGCAATACCAATTGAATAATCTCTGAGTCGATTTCGAAATAAACATTTTCTTCATCTAAAGATTTAAGCCAGGTTTTGGAAGTGTTTTTGATCAATTCAAACTCTCCGTTTTCAAACAAACACAATAGAAATAAAATGTTTGAAATATTGAAAATATCTGATTTAACTCCGGTTGATTTAGTATTTAAAACCTGTTCTAAAACCTTTTGTGCTTCAATAAATTTTCCTGTAGCGAAGTAGGCATATCCAATGTAGTAAACTAGCTCTTGTTGCAATCCTAAATTTATTTGGGCATTGTATTTTACTAATCCTTTTTGAATGTCATTCTCAAACTTTATAATTTCTTCAAATTGATGATTCTGTTTGTGTTTTTCTAAAATTGCCAAATAGTAGTAAACAAATAAATTCGATTGATGTTCAGGTGCAAAATCATCTTGAGCTGAATACATTTTGGTGAGTTGAGCAATCACTTTTGTGCTTAATTCTTTTTTACCACTTTCTTCTGCTAATTCTGATGTAAGTTGTAAGGTGAACAAATAATCAGAAAAAAGTTCTTGCATGAAAACATCAACATTTTCAAACAGCTTTAAACGTTTTTCAAAGAAGGGAAGGGCCTTGTCTTTTTGAAAAATGAGTTTGTGGTACATTCCCCATATATAGTAATAGTTGAGTCGGGCGCGCAGTGATAAAGTTTTTTGTTCCGAAGAGAGTAAATCGTTTTTCATTAACTCTTCTAAATAATGCAAATCTTTTTTTTGCTGAAATTGTGCCCCTTCAAAATGCAAACGGGCGATAGGAAGCAGGAGCGTATCATATTCTTTAATGTTTTCAATAATATTGAGTACACTTTTTGTTTCATCCATCAATACTTTAATACGCTCTTTGTAAGATTTCAAACTTTTAAACGACATGGCAGAAACCAATAATTTCTGCTCCATATTAATGAGTTGTAAAAGCGTTTCGAATTGTTCGTTTTGTTCCGCTTTTTTCTTGGTCTGATCAATTAATTTATGCCCTTGTTTGTACAAGCCTTTACGGAACAAAACATCAATTTCATTTAGTTTACTGCGCGTAAACATTCGCGAATTTTTTTCGGAATATAAAGACGCTAAACTCTTTAAAATGCTACTGTACAACACATTTTTAATCACGAAATACTCTTTTACATCGATTAATTCTACCATCACTTTCTCTTCGTTATATTCTTTGGCTTTTTCTAAAATATCGAATAAACGCAAGTATTGATTTTCTTCAGAATTTTTCATTACGAAGGAAGCGTGCAGCTTATAATAGCGCTTTTCTCCCTTGGTTAAAGAGTGAATAAGTTCGTGGAGTTTTGATGATGACTTTCTGGGCATGATTCTTTGCAAGCTTAAAAATAGTTGATTTATTTTAAAATTGGGTGTATTTTTGTTTCCAGCGGAAAACTACTTTGATAAGATAATTGGGATTTAATTTAAAAGATTATTAAAATGTTTCGTTTACATTTAGTTTTATCAGGTTTGTTATTTTTTTCTTTGTGCAAGGGGCAAATTCAGTTTAAATGCGGTTCATATACTGGCGATGGTAATGCAACTCAGGCTATTACTGGGGTTGGTTTTTCTCCCAACGTTTTGATCATTAAATGCGCAGGAGCTAATGCTCCAGTAATGGTTACTTCTACGATGACTGCAGGCAACAGTAAGTTAATGACCTCCACCACTAATTCTGCAACCGTTACTACTTATATGAGTTCGCTGAATTCCGATGGCTTTACTGTTAAAAATACTGTGCAAACGAATACAGCGTCTACTACCTATCATTATCTGGCAATAAAATCTTCCACTGGGTGTAAAGTTGGTTCTTATACAGGAACAGGAGCGGCAAAGACCATTTCGGGGATTGGTTTTCAACCAGAAGTACTTTTCATTATTCCTGATTTTGCAGATGCAACATATACAAACGAAGGTATTTATATGTCGATGCGCGGAAAGCCTACAGAGACAGTGAAATTTAGCTTGGGAACTCCTGGAACCGCTGGAATAAATACTTGGGGAGCCGATGGCTTTACAACATCTTCGGGTTTGAGTGCAGTAGCCGCTTATACTTATCATTATGTGGCTTTAAATGATGATAACTCTTCATTTGATTACGGCAGTTACACCAATCCTGGTACTGCTGTTGATAATACCAATATTACTATTGCTTTTCAACCAGTTTTTGTTTTGGATATCGACGATACCGCAAATAATAATCCCATTGCTCGCTTTAATGATGAATCCGGTGATGCATCCATGCAAATGACTGCCAATGGCGAAACCACCAATAAAATACAGGCATTTAATTCATCTCCCGTTGGTTTTCAAATTGGTACTCATGCCAATGTTCAGGCACCCAACTCGGTAAATTATTATTTTGCTTTTGGTACAAGTGTTTTGCCTGTTGAATTGGTTGATTTTACTGCTGAAATAGTTGATTCTAAAGTTGAATTAGAATGGTTAACAGCTAGTGAAATTAATAGCGAAAATTTTTCTGTGATGCGTTCTTCCGATGGAAAAAACTTCGAAAAAATTGCTGATCTGTCAGCGGCAGGAAATAGCAGTAGTTTTATTCATTATTACTATACAGATGAAAACCCTAATTCAGGTTATAATTATTATAAATTAGTAGAGAAAGATTTTGATGGAAAAACTCAGGAATCTAAATTAATAGGAATCAATTTTAATCTCGAATTGAATGTGATAACACAGTTGTATCCTAATCCATCTTCCGATAAAACAGTTCTTTATTTTAATTCAAAAGAGGGTGGAATGTACAATTTAAGAGTTATTGATTTCAATGGAAAAATGATCTATTCAGCTCAATTACCAGCTATGGTTGGTGAAAATAAATTTACTCTGTTAACCAGCGATTATTCTTCAGGTACCTATTCTTTACAACTGGGCGACGCAAGTGGGTTTTATTCGGAGGTAAAATACGTGAAATCGGAATAACTTATTTTCATTTTAAATTTTCATTAATATTTTTTCTTCTTTCTTGAATGGTGTAAGTTTGCCGAACTAAAATCAAACTCATGTCAGAAGGTCGTCAAGTTATATTTTCCATGTCGAAGGTTTCCAAAGTGTTGCCTTCAGGAAAAACCATTATTAAAGATATTTATCTATCGTTTTTCTACGGAGCGAAGATTGGTATTCTCGGTTTAAACGGTTCGGGTAAGTCTACCTTATTAAAAATTATCGCTGGCATCGATAAAAATTACCAAGGTGATGTTGTTTTTTCTCCCGGTTACTCTGTTGGATACCTAGAGCAGGAGCCTCAATTGGATGAAACAAAAACCGTAATGGAAATTGTGCGTGAAGGGGCACAGGAGGTGATGGATGTGTTGAAAGAATACGAGGAAATCAACAATAAATTCATGGATGCAGAGATTTTGGAGAATCCTGATAAAATGGAGAAATTAATTGCGCGTCAGGCCGTTGTTCAAGAGAAAATTGATGCAATGGATGCGTGGGAAATCGACAATAAATTGGAGCGCGCGATGGATGCATTGCAGTGTCCTGAAGGCGATACTCCGGTAAACGTATTATCGGGAGGAGAAAGAAGACGTGTTGCCCTTTGCCGTTTGCTTTTGAAAAAACCTGATATTCTTTTGTTAGATGAGCCTACCAATCACTTGGATGCTGAATCTGTTCAATGGTTAGAGCAATTCTTACAATCGTATCAAGGTACCGTTATTGCTGTAACGCATGATAGATATTTCTTAGATAACGTAGCGGGATGGATTTTAGAATTAGACCGTGGTGAAGGTATTCCGTGGAAAGGAAATTATTCTGAATGGTTAGATCAAAAAGGAAAAAGATTAGCCCAAGAAGAGAAGACTGAAAGCAAGCGTAAGAAAATATTAGAGCGTGAGTTGGAGTGGGTGCGTATGGGTGTGAAAGGAAGAGGAACAAAATCGAAAGCGCGTTTGGCGAACTACGATAAAATGTTGGCCGATGAAGGAAAAGAAAAAATGGAGAATTTGGAGATTTATATTCCCAATGGTCCGCGTTTGGGTAATGATGTAATTGAAGCTGTAGATGTTTCAAAAGCATATGGCGACAGGTTATTGTATGAAAATCTAAATTTTAAATTACCTCCTGCGGGTATCGTTGGTATTATCGGACCAAATGGTGCCGGTAAAACAACTTTGTTTCGTATGATTTTAGGTGCAGAACAACCTACCAGTGGAGAATTTAAGGTTGGTCCTACAGTGAAAATATCCTATGTAGATCAAGCCCATAAAGATATCGATCCCAATAAAACGGTATATGATGTTATTTCTGCAGGTGCAGATAATATCAACTTAGGAGGCAAAATGATGAATGCCCGAGCTTATTGCTCCCGCTTCAATTTTGGTGGAACCGATCAAGGTAAAAAATGTGAAGTATTATCGGGTGGAGAAAGAAATCGATTGCATCTGGCTATCGCGCTTAAAGAAGGTGGTAACGTGTTGCTGTTAGATGAACCAACGAATGATATCGACGTAAATACTTTACGTGCATTAGAGGAAGCATTAGAAAATTTTGCAGGTTGTGCAGTAATTATTTCTCACGACCGTTGGTTCTTAGATCGTGTGTGTACACACATCTTAGCATTCGAAGGTGATTCAACTATCTATCCTTTTGAAGGTTCTTTCTCTGAATACGAAGAAAATAAGAAAAAACGATTGGGTGATGTGAGCCCGAAAAGAATGAGGTTTAAGAAGTTGATGAAGTAAAAAAATATTTATTTTGGTTACCGCAAACTATTTAGGAGTAGAGTTCTTCCTGCCTACTTATAAAACAATAGAATCGTGTATCTTTAGAAAGTGAAATATCCTTCAATAAATGGATTGCGTGCTTTAAGTATTCTCCTGGTAATAACAGGTCATTGCTATGTCCTCTATAACGGATCAGTTTATATGCAATCGTATGATTTTTTTGGATCCATATCTTCCCTTTTACACGATGGACAACTAGGCGTTAATGTGTTTTTCGTTATATCGGGATTTTTAATCACTTATTTATTACTGCAGGAAGAAGAGCAAAATGGACATTTTTCAGTGATGAATTTTTATAAAAGAAGAGCACTGAGAATTTTTCCCGCCTATTATTTTTTACTTCTCATTTTTGTACTCTTAGATTTTTTAGATTTCATTTGGTTGAGTGATCCTTCTTATCTCACGTCGTTTACCTTCAACAAATATTTTAACTACAAAAGAGATTGGTTAACGGGGCATTTATGGACTCTTAGTGTTGAAATTCACTTTTATATTTTATGGCCCTTTATTTTGAGAAAATTCAAAACACAGAGAAAACAAATTGCCTGGAGTTTGTTTTTGATAGTGCCCTTGGTACGATTACTATTGTTTTTTTATCCGGTTGACTGGATATTAGAATATTCTTTTTTCACAAGAATGGATGCAATAGTTACTGGTTGTTTGTGTGCATTTTATAAGGATAAACTAACAAGTTTATTTGGAGCTCATGGGAAGTATGTTTTCTATGTTGCGGTTTTAAGTCTTTTTTTACTGAGTTATCTGGATTCGCTTCTCTCTGTTTATAATTTTGGTTTGTTGTACCAGTTTATTGGCACTACTTCGGGAACTATTGCGAATATAATGATTGGCTTGATTTTAATGTTTTCTATTGCTAATGAAACAAGCGTTTGGTATAAATTTTTAACCTGGAGGTGGGTTCAGTTTTTAGGAACTTTGTCGTTCAGTATTTATTTGTGGCAGCAGCTTTTTATTTCTAAAGCAGGTTATTGGATCAATGTATTTCCTCTTAATATTCTACTCATATTTTTGGCTGCAATGCTTTCCTATTATTTTGTGGAGAAACCTTTTCTGCGGTTGAAGTTCAAATTTAAGGGTGATATGTGATGTTTTTAAAGGTGGAAAAATGTATTGGTGTTCCATTCAAGAATAAGATCAATAAAAAACGGCTAGTAGCTTTCGCCACTAACCGCTTATTTCCAACAGAATATTTTATTTTTTTGAGTCGATATACTCTTGCAAAGTTTGAATACTTCCGTCGAAAGTAAAAGCATCATTTACCTTGTAATAATTGTTTTGATCAGTACAATGATCGTAAGCATATTTAGCGAAATCAATTTTACTTTCTTCGAAAGCGAACAATTTCATAATCTCTTTAATCTGACTAGTATTCAAACAATGTGAGCCGGTGAATTGTTTTGCAGTTGACAATTTTGTGTCTTCAAAAGATTTTGAGGAAATAGATCTTTTCCCTGATTCCATATCACCAGTTGTAGCAGCGTTAAGGCAAGGATTGCTATAGCTTGAGTTGGTGATTACAGTATTGCCCGGAATAGTTGATCCACCTGAATAATCATCTTGAACAACAGTGGTGGTGGGAGAATAAGAATTGGTAGTAGTAGTGGTGGTGGGAACTTGTCCGTTTGGAAATCCTGTCATATCATCATTCTCCAAAGAAGCTCCGTTGAGATTCAAGTTGATGCTTGTACCATTCATATTCATATTGATACCTGTACCGGTTTTATTTGATCCACTAGAGTTGCTACTAACATTTGTAGAAGTGTTGTTGCTTGTATTGGTTACCACAGGATCGGTAACAACATTAGTTGAAACAGTTGTATTTTGCGTAGTATTAACATTGTTAGTACTCATTAAAAAATTGCCAAAATTCAAAGCACTGCTTTTTCCAATATATCCATCAATTACCGATTCTGAATTGGCGATCAATTTCCAATATCCATGTTTATAACCTTTTGGTTTCACTACTTCAACCTCTGCTCCGTTTTGTTGTGTGGTAGTAGTGGTGGTTCCTGCATTGATTCTAACAATGTCGGTTGTTTTTTCTTTTTTGAAAAATGCTGCTTTGTAGGTGTGGGTGGCACCTGCCATGATAGTGACATCTTTTTTGAATTCACCTACTGTGGCATCGAAAAATTTTAATTCTGCCGAATAATACCCTTCTGGAGAATCTTCAACTTTCACCGAATTCAGGGGTTGATTGTTTTGTAATTCTCCGTTAAGATAAAGGTAGAAAGGCTGTCCGCCGGAAGAGAAGATCACTAAATTTCCTGTTTGGGCAAATAGGGTTGAAACAGCGAAAACGCAAAGAGTAAAAATAATTTTTTTCATAGATGTAGTTTTATAGTTGTGTCAACGCACTGTCTAAAACCGTACCACAATCGTAAGTAGAGTAAAAAAATGTATTTTTGTTTCATTCAAGAATAAAATATGAGCAAACCATCTATTCCTAAAGGAACCCGCGATTTTTTACCGGCACAAATGGTAAAGAGAAATTATTTGTTCGATACACTTCGAAGCATTTTTAAGAAATATGGTTATTTGCCTATTGAAACTCCGGCGGTGGAGAATTTATCTACATTGATGGGTAAATACGGTGAAGAAGGAGATAGATTGATTTTTAAAATTTTGAATTCGGGTGATTATTTAGGTGGAGTAGAAAATATAACACAACATACTTCGGGTTCATTAACCAAACATATTTCGGAAAAAGCTTTGCGCTATGATTTAACTGTTCCTTTTGCCCGTTTCGTTGTGCAAAACCAAAACGAATTGTCTTTTCCTTTCAAGCGTTTTCAAATACAACCGGTATGGAGAGCCGATCGTCCGCAAAAAGGAAGATACCGTGAGTTTTTTCAATGTGATGTGGATGTGGTAGGAAGCGATTCGTTGCTATACGAAATTGAATTTATTCAAATATTTTCTGAAGCATTAACAGCTTTAAAAGTTCCTGGATTTCAGATTAAGATTAACAACAGAAAAATATTGTCGGGTATTGCTGAAGTGGTGGGTGCAGCCGATAAAATTGTTGATATTACGGTGGCTATCGATAAGCTAGATAAAATAGGTTTAGAGAAAGTAAACGAAGAAATGTTGGAGAAAGGAGTGAGTAAGGAAGCGATTGAAAAATTACAACCAATTATTCAAATGAGTGGAAGTTCAACACAGAAATTTGCTACTTTAAGAACTGTGCTTTCTTCTTCTGAAATTGGATTAAAAGGAATTGAAGAATTGGAATTCATCTTTAAAAACTGCACACTCCTCTCTGTTCACTCTTCACTGATTCTTGATATTACATTGGCTCGCGGATTAAACTATTACACCGGAGCAATCTTTGAAGTAAGTGCAGAAAACTTTAAAGGCAGTATTTGTGGTGGTGGGAGATACGATGACTTAACTGGAATCTTCGGTTTGAAAGGGATGAGTGGTGTTGGAATTTCTTTTGGTGCCGATCGTATTTTTGATGTGTTGGAAGAGAATAATTTATTTCCTCAAAACTTAGCACAAACTACCGATGTGTTGTTTGTGAATTTTGGTGAAAATGAAGCCATGTATTCTATGAAAGTGATGCAGCAATTGCGAGCTGCTGGAGTGAGTTGCGAGTTGTATCCATCGAATGCTAAAATGGGCAAACAAATGACTTATGCCGATAATAAAGCGGTTCGTTTTGTGGCTATGATTGGTACTAATGAAATGAACGAAAATAAAGTATCGTTGAAAAACATGACAACGGGGGAACAGAAATTAATTAATGTAGCAGATATTATAAACGAAATAAATAAACCTTAGTACGTCATTGCGAGGAGTGTACTCACGACGAAGCAACCTTATCATACATTAGTAATTAAAACATGATGAGATTACTTTAATTTTGAGTACAAAATTTTCGCAATGACGTAATGTGTATAAAATGAAAGTCTCAGGATTCACCATAATCAGAAACGCTATCAAATACGACTTCCCCGTTGTAGAAGCTATCTCATCCGTTCTACCTCTGTGCGATGAATTTATTGTAGCTGTTGGCGATTGTGAAGATGGAACTTTAGAGCTGATTCAATCTATCTCTTCTCCTAAAATAAAAATTGTGCGCACCGTTTGGGAAGAAGAAAAATATCGTTCAAAAAATTTAGAAATCTTAGCTGTAGAAACCAATAAAGCATTTAAAGAAATTTCGAAAGACAGCGACTGGGCTTTTTATATTCAAAGTGATGAGGCCTTACACGAACAATATCTCGATAATACCTATAAAGCCATGCAGCAGTGGAAAGACAACGAAAGGGTAGAAGGCTTGCTTTTCAACTACAAACATTTTTACGGAAGCTATGATTATGTTGGTGCTTCGCCACGTTGGTACCGCAAAGAAATTCGCATCATTCGTAATCGCGCAGATATTTTTTCTTATAAAGATGCGCAAGGTTTCCGCAAACTACCCAACGATAAATTGAACGTTAAACAAATTGATGCAACAATGTATCATTATGGATATGTACGCGATCCAAAGAAGTTGGCAGAGAAAATGAATTTCAATCAGGCCATGCATAACGACGACCCGAATAAGATGATGCAATTCTATAATTACGACGAAGTAGATGCCTTGTTTAAGTTCGATGGCACACATCCTAAAGTGATGCAAGAACGCATTAATAAAATGGGTTGGATCTTCGATTTCGATCCTTCTTTCAATAAACTTACGTTAAAAGATAAGTTTAAAATTTTTACCGAAAAGCTTACCGGTAAAAGATTTGGTGAGTATAAGAACTACAAAGAAATTTAGAGTAATTCGTAATAATGCTCAAAAATAGTTTTGGATATTAAAAAGCGCTTTCCTAACTTGAGCTTTAACTATTGGGGCTTTATTACTTTAACTATTTTAATTATGAAAAAAATTATTTTACTCAGTTCATTCTGTTTTCTATTTATCTTTCAAATTAACGCACAACGTATTTTAGCTTACTTCCCTTACTATCGTTCAACAACTGATGCTGATAATGTGGATTGGGCAAAGCTTACCGATGTAGTATATGCTTTTGCGAATCCAACTATTAATACTGGCGTATTAGATCAGCCTGAATACGCTCAGCATACTGCATTGTTTGACTATATTGCTGATAAAGCTGAAGCCAATGGAGTTAAGGTTCATATTTCAATTGGTGGTGGTGGATTGAGCTATAAGTTATCACAATGTATCGATGTTCCTTCCGCAAGAACGGCTTTAATCAGCAATATCGTGAATTTTGTTTCCGGTACTAATTCTGGTAATCATATTTTGGCGGGTGTTGATGTCGATTGGGAATTTCCTCAAGGAACTACGGAAAAAAACAAACACGAAAATTTTCTTAAAGATTTAAGAACTGCTTTGGATGCCAGAGAAGTTCAAGACAGCCGTCAGTATGAATTATCGATTGCTGTAGGAGGTGATGTGGTATCACAACCCAACAACCATAGTATGTATATTAATGCCGGTGCTGCTCAGTATTGCGATTTTATTAATTTAATGGTGTACGATGGTCCGGCAAGCTATGGAAATAACCACTCTACTTATCAAATGGCAGTTGATGCTATCAATGCTTATTCTTCAGCGCCATTGAATTTCCCTAAATCGAAATTTATGTTAGCGGTTCCTTTTTACGGAAAAGATGCTAATGGATGGAATGCTGAGCTATATAGTGTTATAGCTGCATCTGCTCCTGCTACTGCTTTTGGTGCCGATTCATACAATGGTTGGTATTATAATGGTAATCAAACTTTACGTGATAAGGTTGATTTGATTTGTAACCAAGGCGGAATGGGAATTACCATTTGGGAAATTACTCAGGATAGAAATGCCGGACAACAATATACTTTATTGTCGGCAGTGAAAAGTCAAATGAGTACAAGTTCTTGCAGCACTGTTTCAACACAAGAAGTTTCTAAAAATGGGGTAAGTATTTATCCTAATCCAACCGATGGATTGGTAACAGTTTCTGGTGTTGGAATTCAAAAAATAACAGTGTATAATGTGTTAGGAGAACAAGTTTTTTCTGAATCAGGTTCTTTTCAAATCAAACAACTTGATTTCAATAATTTATCGAATGGAATGTACATTGTGAAAATTCAAAATAGCAACAATGAAGAGCTTTCTTCGATGGTATTGAAAAACTAGTTTTAAATATTCGAATGAGGAAGTCCTGAACTTTTAGTTCAGGACTTTTTTATTTCTGTTTCTCGAACAATTTAATCAGTTTATTGTTTTTATAAGCACCGTATAGTTTTTCATTGTTATCGAATGATACAAAGGATGCATTAATCAGCATTTTAGTTTTCTTTATTTCTTTTGAAGGTGAAAGTTTTACCCAATTTCTGTTTGCATCTGATGCTATAAAAGATGGAGAATATTTTATGGGCATAACAAAATCATCATTGGCATCTATCCAACGATAATAAAGATTTGCACTGTCATCTATGCACCACTCTAAAATGGGCGTTTTTCGGGAGTATAAATATTGATTAAAAAACCAATCCCAATCGGCACCCGTTTTTTGTTCTACTAGCTTTTGTAACACATCCGTCAAAATTTCTTTGCGTTGATTTTCCATGTAGAATGTTTTTAAAATATCGAAAAACAGCGCATCATTATTTATTAGTGTTCTCATGGTAGCTAAAATCCATGTACCTTTCATATACATATCGCTGTCTTTGTAGTAAAACCAGCGCATGTTCATGGGTTTAACAACCGGACGGGAATTTTTAATAAACCAACGATCGTAAGCTAGCTTACTTTCATAGGCACTTTTTCCTGCGATTTCTTCATAAAACAAAGCCTCACAGTAGGTAGCAAACCCTTCGTGAATCCAACCATGTGCAAGGTCGGCTGCGCTCACACTATTGCCCCACCACTCATGAGCAGTTTCATGTAAAATAATATAATCAGTACTGTGATCCTGATTTTTATAGCCATTTCCATAAGCAATTGCCGATTGGTGTTCCATTCCTGCAAAGGGAGATTCTACTAATTTGAATCCATCTTTAAACCATGGATAAGGACCAAATTTCTTTTCATAAAAAAGGATTATTTTTTTTACTTGTTGGAAGTGTATTTTTGCTTTTTCGTAGTTGTACGATAAAACGTAATGATTCATTGGAAGCATTCCTTCTGCCGATTTCATAGAATCTTTCAACAACTTAAAATCACCCAGATAATAAGTGATGTTGTAGCTGTTTATTTTGTAATGATTTTTCCAAAACCATGTGGTAGAATCGGGAATAGAAACCGAATCTACTTTTTCTAATACACCATTTGAAACGCCTACTAATCCTCTCGGTCCGGTGATGGCTATGGCGAATGAATCAGGTTCGTCACTGCTGTGATCTTTCCCTGGCCACCATAGGCTCGATCCGTTATTTAAACCTTCACAGGCAACACCTAAATAAGGTTTTTTATTTGCATCTTTTTTCCAAACTGTTCCACCATCCCAAGGCGGGCGATTGGCTTCTACCGGTTTTCCGCTGTAAGAAATAATACTGGTGAAATTTTGATTTTTTTGAATAGTATTTTTTAGTTCAACTTCAATAGCACTGTGGTTTCTTTTATAAACTACATTTTCACCATTAATTGTAAAGCTTTCTATTTTTAAATTCGGATGTAAATCAATTTGAAGTTTATTGAAATCATTTACAGCAATGGCTTTCATGATTACTTTTCCTTTTATGGTTTTATTGTGCGGAAATAGTTGTACCGCTATATCATAATGTAAAACATCATAACAGGTTTTTAGTTCTGTTAAGTTGCCTAATAAGATGTCATCTTTACTTGTTTTATATTTCCCCTCCGATTTAGGGTTGTGAATTGAAAAATAAATGCCCACTAATCCACAACCACTAAAAAGAGTAGTTAAGAATAAAAATTTAATTATTGTGCGTATAGCCATGATTTCCAAAATTTTTAATGCGGTAAATTTATACATTTGCTTTAAGTACCCAGAAATGATTTTTAATAAAATATTGATTTTCTTTTTTTCTTTCCTCTTTTCGCAAGTCGTTTTCGCTTGTGAATGTGAGGCACTGCAAACCATTTCTTTGGAAGAATGTGGGAGATATGATGTGATCTTTGAAGGAACCATTGATACCCTGTTTACTTGTGCTGAAAATCAAGGAAAGGCAGTTTTTACCATCAATAATTTATACAAAGGAAAATTTCTTTCTACTGTTGAAGTTAATTATGAATGTGGTACATCCTGTGACTTTTATTTTGCAAAAGGCGCTACCTGGATTATCTATGGTGATTTGAATAATGCACAAGAGGTAAGTGCTCAGTTTTGCTCGCATACACGGAGAATGCCTACTGCGCAAGAGCAGGATGTATATGCTGTTACTTCAGGATTAACTTTTTTGGAAGAGAATAATTTATTACAAAGTTTATTCGGAAAAGCATCGAACAAGAATGGTGTATTACAACCGCGGAGGTACGAAAAAGTAAATCCGGTTTTAATTCCTGTTTTCTTAGGTGTATCTTTGGCTGTAGTATTGCTTGGTTTGTGGTTGTTTAAAAAGTATGGAAAATAAAAAAAATAACATGAAAAAATATCTTTCTCTTCTTTCTCTTTTCTTATCGTTTTCTTTTGCTAAGGCTCAAACGGGAGATTTTATTCAACCAAATTTTGGTAGTTCCGATAGCTATAAATCTTCTTTTTTTTCTGGTTATTATGTGCGTCCTTACCTAGAGGTTTTAACTTTGAATTCAATCACTTTAGGAGGAGGAGCAATTCTTAGAAAAAACGCAAAGCATTATGTTAATTTAGGTGCAGATTACGATATATTGAAGAGAGCTTATGTAGGTCGCGTAGGTTTTCATTTTGGCTTTTTAGCACATATTGGATTGGAGTATGCGAATTTGAATGACCTTAAAACAAGCTATTCTTATATGCCAGTATTTCTTGGTATTGGAAATCCTAAAAAATTAGTGATTTCTTATGTGCATAATTTTTTTCTACCCGAAAATAATACATTTAATTACCCGCTAGATCAAATTTGTTTGCGTTATTCTTTAGGAAACAAGTATAAAAAATCAAGAGCAGCGGAAGATGATTACTACGCTCCTTCTGCCTTATAAAGCAGCTAATTTATCTAATACTTCTTGTTCAGTAACGATTTTCATGTCTAGGTCGATGGTTTTTCCTGAAGTAATAATTTCACTGGAATAGTGTAATCTATATTTTTTGTTTTGATCCATTGCCATTGCAACTACAGTTACATTTTCACCTGTTGGAATTTGAATAGACTGTAGGCTTTTTACTTTTACTACCGAGAAATAATCTTTCGCTATAATAAATACGTCAATCTTATCTGTTCCCGATCCTTTTGCTTTAAAAGTAACGATAGTAGTAGCGCCCCCGGTGTGGGTTTTAGCACAAGTTGCCCAACCCATTTGCGACATAGCCATAGCGTATGTATTTCCTGATATCACTACGGTTGAAAGTTGGTCGGTGGCAGGAGTCCAGTTAACATCAGTATCCTTATTTTCTCCGTAAAAAATAGCCATTGTATTTTTTAAGTTGTTTGCATTGGTCATAGCCGCACCGTAAACTTTCCCTGGTTTTAAAACCAGTTCAACATTGTTTTTGTAAGCTCTAACTCTAATTGCACCAGCAGCCTCAGTTACAGTGCTGTTTGAAACTGTGCTCATTGGAAATTCTATAAAATCGCTTTCAGGGTAAAGTTCAATTAATTTTAAAGTAAAAGGAAAAGTAAGATCGCCACCACCCGGAAGCATAAATATGGAGGTGTCAACCAATATTTGAGTTCCTTGTTTTCCTATAATAGGGCCTGTTCCTGCTGAGTCGATAATAAATTCTTGCTCTTCCTGACGGTGTTTGGTGTAAAATTCATCCATCGATGAATATTCAGCATCTTCATCATCACGAGCGCTTTCGCATGAAACCATTGTAAGTGCTGAAATAGCAAGCACTAATCCTAATATTTTTTGAATAAATTTTTTCATAAAAATTAATTGTAATTGTAAGTGTATGCTGGGCAATATTCATGTTTCCGGCCACAGCTTCCAAAGAAAAACGCAAGTCCTACCCGAAGGTTGCCTTCATTCCATTTAATATTATAACGGGCTTCCGCATAAGGCCGTAAACAGCCATAATTTCTTATAATCCCAATTCCTGGTTCTGCATTCCAATTGTGTTGTTTTGCCAGAATGCTATAGGAGTCATAATAATTAATCCAATCGTGATAAGAGGCATGAGCCAGCGCATATAATCCCCAACGGGCAGAAGGTGTGAAGTTGAAATGCAATGACATTCCAGCATAAAAATCTACAAAGCGATTAAAACTAGGATAATACTGTAACTGCGGTGCCAAAGTGAAACGATCATTTAATATAAATAGCCCTCTAACTTCTCCTCCAAAACTAGGTACTGTGAAATTGCAAATAGCTCCAACACCTACTCCCCATTCCTGAATTACTTGCGCTTTCGATACTTGAGTTATCAACACAAAGCAAAATAGTAAAATTAATTTTTGAATATTTTTTTTCATTCCTAAATCTAAATTCTAAAATCGTCAATCTAAAAAGCACTTCACTTATCAACTTGTTGTGGATAAAAATATAAAATATTGCCGAAGCAAAATTTTATTTTTGGTACTATGAAGTTATGTATTGCCGAAAAGCCAAGTGTAGCAGGGGAAATAGCTAAGATATTGGGAGCCACCAGTCGGAAAGATGGTTTCTATGAGGGAAATGGCTATTGGGTATCGTGGACTTTCGGGCATTTGTGCGGGTTAAAAGAACCACATGAATACAAGGAGAAAGATAAGTTTTGGGATTTGTATAGTTTACCCATCGTTCCTAAAGAATTTGGCATAAAACTCATCGCGAACAAAGGAGTTGAAAAGCAGTTCAATACCATTAAAAAATTAGTGAATGAATGTGAGGAAATCATCAACTGTGGTGATGCTGGCCAAGAAGGGGAACTCATTCAAAGATGGGTGATGAAGCATGCTGAATGTAAGGTGCCGGTGAAACGGTTGTGGATTTCGTCGCTAACTGAAGAAGCGATTAAAACCGGATTCAAAAAGTTAATGGATGCCAAAGATTTTGATTCTTTGTATCATGCCGGTGAATGCAGAGCTATTAGTGATTGGTTGTATGGAATAAATGCTACTCGTTTGTTTACTATGAAATATGGTAAAAAACAACAGGTTTTTAGCGTGGGTAGAGTTCAAACACCAACATTGGCAATGATAGTACAGCGTTATCATGAAATTGCCAATTTCGTTCCTCAAACTTATTTTGAACTCAAAACCAATTATCGAGAAGCTATTTTTTCTTATGCGAAAGGAAAAATCGATGAAGAGAAAAAAGCAAAGGAATTATTAGATCAAATAAAAGATTTACCTCTAGAAATAAAGAAGGTCAGCATTAAAGAAGGAAAAGAATTTGCTCCCAATCTTTTCGATTTAACTTCTTTACAAATTGAAGCGAACAACAAATTAGGTCTTTCTGCAGAAAATACTTTGGCTACGGTGCAAAGCTTGTATGAAAAAAAATTAGTGACTTATCCGCGTGTTGATACGGTTTTCTTACCCAACGACATGTATCCTAAAATCAAAGGGATGATGGAAGGACTCACAGGATATAAAGAATTAGTAGCACCCATTCTAAGTAAAAAAATACCAAAGCCTAAAAAGGTTTTTAATGATAATAAAGTTACCGATCACCACGCCATAGCGCCTACTGGTGTTGTAGCCAATGATATTGCAGGGAATGAAAAAGATGTTTACGATTTAATTGCGCTTCGTTTCATTGCAGCATTTTATCCTGAATGTAAAGTGTCGAATACTACTATTGATGCCGTTGTGGGAAAACACGCTTTTAAAGCTACGGGTAAACAAATTTTAGAGCCTGGATGGAGAACTGTTTTGGGTACCGAAAAACAACGCGATACTTCTGAGAAAAAAGAAACTTCTGAAGAAGAAAAAGTATTGCCTCATTTCGATGAGGGGGAAAGTGGACCACACCAACCTTTGGTAGATAAAAAGAAAACATCTGCGCCTAAAGAATACACTGAAGCAACTTTGTTGCGTGCAATGGAAACTGCAGGAAAAGCTATTGAAGACGATGAGTTGAAAGCTTTGATGAAAGAGAATGGAATTGGCCGACCATCAACACGTGCAAATATTATTGAAACGCTTTTTAAAAGAAATTATATAGAAAAAAAAGGTAAAAAATTATTGCCTACTGAGGTGGGTATTCATTTGATTTCAGTGATTCATAATCCCACTTTAAAGTCTCCTGAGCTAACGGGAATGTGGGAGAAAAAACTCCGACAAATTGAAAATAACGAGTTTTCATCCACCCAATTTATTAAAGAGATGGAGGAAATGGTAAACACTTTGGTAACAGAGGTTATTTACGATATCCGTCCGGTAGAGGCGAAGCCTTTGGTTTGTCCGAAATGCAAAACAGGAAAAATTATTAAGGGGAAAACCGCCTATGGTTGTAGCGAGTGGAAGGCAGGGTGCGCTTTTCGAATTCCGTTTGAATCTCTTTCTGCAGAAGCTGATGTGGCTAAATTAATTCAGGAAGGAAAGGTAAGTGTGGGAGGAAAAACAGTGCAGCTAACTGAAGTTTTGAAGTGAAAAAACTCATTTTATTCTTCTTTACATTATTGAGCTTAATATCTATGGCACAAGATACCTTAACAATAGATTCCACTAAGAAAAATACCGTTTATCTATTTAGTGGTTTAGGAGTTGATGAAAGAGTATTTAGAAATCTGGATTTACACGATTATGATACTGTACACATCAGATGGATTATTCCTCAAAAAAATGAAGCAATTGAAGAGTATGCGAAACGAATATCTCAGCAAATAAAAACGGAGAACCCCATATTAATCGGATTGTCTTTCGGTGGAATGATGGCGATAGAAGTGGCAAAAATAATAGATACTGAAAAAATAATTTTGATTTCTTCCGCCAAAATAAAAACCGAAATTCCTTGGTATTTCAGGTTAGCTGGTACAACAAGAATTCATAGAGTACTTCCCGATTTTATACTCACTAGAAGCAATGCGATGCTTAATTGGTTTTTTGGCGTACAATCTCCTGAAGAAAAATTATTACTGAAAACAATTCTTCTCGAAAGCGATCCTGATTTTAATCGTTGGGGAATTGATAAAATCGTGACTTGGAGAAATACTTTTATTCCAGGGAATCTCACTCATATTCATGGAACATCGGATAGAATTTTGCCTTTTCGTTATGTGGAAAGTGATTTTATGATTGAGCGTGGTGGACATTTTATGACATTGAATAAGGCAACTGAAATAAGTGTTATTTTGAAAAAACTTCTGAATTAGTTTCCTATATTCGTTTCAAATTCTTCAGGATGAATAAGTCAGTTTTGTTTATATTTTTTACAGCGGTATTATTGTCGTTTATTTCTTTTAAATCGTCGATGGATGATGGAGTGGAGGATTCGCAGGATTCTTTTGGATCACCTGATTCGATAGTGCGTGCCATGCTTCCGGGTTTGAAAAAAGAATATTCAGATGTGCCCTATTTTACAAAGTTAGATGATCAGTATCTTTTTTATGTGGTGAAAGGAAATTGGATAGATACCAATGCTAAAAATTTTGCTGTTGGGCATTATAAATTGGGTTTGTTAAATGAGAAAAAAGAAGTGCTTCTCAAAGCAGAGTACAACAAGATTTATAATCCTGATGGTACAGCAAGGGGATATATAGAATTTGAAAAAAACGGAAAAAGAGGTTTGGTAAATTATCATACTAAAAAAATTATTTCCCCAGAATATGATGTTATTTTTCCTTACAATAATTGGGAAGCAATTGCTGTGGGTAGAATTGCTAGGAAATTTTATAAAATATATTCTGATGGAAGAAAAGAACAATTGATTTTCGGTAAATATGATGGATGGAGAGATCTTTTAAAACAAGTTATAGTCAATAAGAATACAAATTTACATTTGATCTATGATTTAAATGTAAAAGTAGTTAGAGATGAGGAATACAGTATCGCGAAAGGAGTTGTAGTAACACCTTCTTTTTTATATGATCTTAAGTTCGATGAGAAATACATAGGAGTTGAATTTTTTGATAATGTATTTGAATCAATTTATGAATTAGAATTTAATTTCAATTTTTACTATGGACGTAAATCAGATATTAATTCTTTTATAAGCACATTTATTGAAAGAGGGGTAAGCGGACGAGATTATGTTAATAGAAAAGACAGAATAGTTGTAACAGATTCTGTAGGTGATAATCGTGATGTTATGGAAATAGATCGCTCTGTCTCCGTTATAGAAGATTATTTTTACATCTATTCATTGGAAAACAATTGTGATTTTAATACTGATTTTTATCGTGTTTTTCATCAAAACGACAGTATTGTTCGGGTGAATTGTATAAGAGATTCGATGAATGGAAATCCCAACTATTCTTACGCTACATATAATGTTTTCTATAAAATAGATAAGCAAGGGTTTATTGAAAAAATAGAAAGTAATAGACTTTATGATATCACAAAATTTATGGAGATGCATGAATCTGATTTTGATGGTGATTTTATTATTGATCTAAATGCAAATTCTGATACCAACGGAATTCACTATAGTCATTTACGTTTAGTGGATTTAGAATTAATGAGAAATGAGATCTTTGCTGATTATGGTTATAAGTTTAAAAATGAAAAATGGAAAAAATATTTTTCTGCTAAATATTGGTATAAAGCGGAGTACGATAATATAGATCGTTTTTTAAGTCCTATAGATAAACACAACATTGAGTTTATAAAAAAGAAAGAGCAAGAATTACTTAAAAATGAAAATCTTATTACGAAACCAACCTATGTAAATTATGGTTACGGCTATTAAGGTAGTTGTTAGTATTCTAATTCTTTGTATTGCATTTCTAATATTTCAGAAATCACTCGAATATTTTCATCCTGATTTTACCCGCGGATTTCTTTTTGGTAAGAAAGAATATTTTGATGGGATTTATAAATATGGTTTGTATGCTCATATCATAGGTACTCCTGTTTGTATTGTAATTGGAACGCTTCAGATCTTTTTTTGCTTTGAGAAAAAATTTCCTCAACTCCATAGAAAAGCAGGAAAAATTTATGTGGTTACGGTTTTATTTTTAGCGGTTCCGGGTGGTTTTATTATGGCTTTTTCTGCTATAGGCGGACAGCTTTCTGAATTGTGTTTTTTATTGCTGGCCATGTTGTGGATGTTCTTTACTTATAAAGCGTATCAAAGTGCCCGAAATAAAAATTTTGTAGAGCATAAAAAACATATCACCCGCAGTTTTATTTTAATGTTATCGGCAATCAATCTTCGAATTCTTACTTTTATTTTCATTCAATTTTTTAATTATGAGGGAGTACAGATGTACACTTTAGCAGCTTGGTTATCATGGGTACCTTCATTGCTGATTTATGAATGGGTGCAGTTCCGAAAACTAAAAGTGTAACCAAATTGTTTTTATGTATTGCATACTCTATATTCAAGTATGAAAAAATTAATATTCCTTTTTCTCTTTATAAGTGTTCAAAGTTTTGCCTCCACAAAATACATTCATGTTTTAGTGGCGCTTTGCGATAATAAATACCAAGGTATAGTTCCTGTTCCTGCGGGAATTGGTAACGGACAAGATCCTGCTACCAACTTGTATTGGGGATGTGGTTATGGAGTAAAAACTTTTTTTAAAAAACAAGTCGATTGGAAACTGGTGAAGAAAATTGATAAGCCCAGTGTTCAGATTTTAGAACGTTTGATTTTTAAACATCGCGATTCTTCTATTTATTTAATTGCCGATGCCTATGATGGTAAAGAAATTAAACAAACTACTATTGATTTCTTTGCTTTTTCTTCTGGTAGAAATAAAATGGATATTAAAGTAGATTCACTCACCACGGTGAAAGCGGGAGGTAATGCCGATTTGATTTGTTATATCGGTCATGATGGGTTGATGGATTTTTCTTTAGATACTACTTTTGCTTCGGTAGATATAAAACAGCGACAAACCATAGCTTTGGCTTGTTACAGTAAAAACTATTTCAAACCTCATTTGCTTAAAACTGGTGCTCAACCTTTGTTGTGGAGTACTCATTTAATGAGTCCCGAAGCCTATACTTTGGATGCTGCCATTGACTCCTGGATTGTAAAAGAAGTGGCTACTTCTACCCGCGAAAAAGCAGCTCAAGCCTATAACCTTTATCAAAAATGTGGAATTAAAGGGGCTCGAAATTTATTAGTCACCGGTTGGTAATCTTTTTATGAAAAATATTTTTTTAGTTTTTATTATCCCAGCTCTTCTCCTTACCTGTGCCAATCAACCAGAAAATATCTTGGTTGATTCAGTGATTGAACCCAAAGAAATTATGGTGAAAGAAGGAACCACTGTTTTAACTCGTTTTAATCCTCCCGATAGTTTTGTTCGATTGGTTGCTGATTCAAATTCCTTTGCCTTTTTTCTAAGATCTTTTCCTCTGAAGAAAGATGGGAGCAAGGTGTTATTGTATAATGGCGAAGAGAAATTTTTTCAAGCAGGTGTTGCGGCAGTGTTAGATATTGATGTGGGCACTAAAGATTTACAACAATGTGCCGATGCTGTAATGCGGTTGAGAGCCGAATATCTTTATCAGCATGAAATGTATTCGAAAATCCATTTCAATTTTACCAATGGTTTTATGGCCGATTATATTAAATGGGCAGAAGGCAGCAGAGTGAAAATTTCGGGGAATAATACTTCATGGTATGCCGGAGCGGAGAAAGATTATTCTTATGAAAATTTCAGAAAATATTTAGAATTGGTTTTTTCTTATGCAGGCACTTTGAGTTTATCAAAAGAGTTAAAAACAATATCTGTTGACAGCATTGTTGCAGGAGATGTTTTTATTTACGGAGGATCTCCAGGTCATGCAGTAATTGTTACCGATGTGGCTCAGCATATTAGAACAGGTGAAAGAGTTTTTATGATAGCCCAAAGTTATATGCCTGCACAAAACATTCATTTGCTTAGAAATTTAAATGATTTAAATATTTCACCGTGGTACAATTTAAAAGGCACTGATTTGCTGCTTTCCCCTGAATGGACTTTCAAAAAATCTCAACTCAAGAGATTTGCAGATTAATACAAAAAGAAAAAGTTGGACGGGCATCCAACTTTTTCTAACCTAACCTAACTAAACTTAACTAAACTATTTACAGTTTTTAAAACTGTATGGGAGTATATTTTAGTATTACAAATATACAACATTATTTTACAAAGTCAAGTTTTCATCGAAAAAAAAGTTTAATTCGTCGAAAAATAAACTAAAATTGTCGAAATAATTAAGATATTTTACTGATTATTATTGCTTTACCTTCAATTATTCACTACATTACAAAAGGCATTTTACAAAGGGGTAAAATCTACATAGTTCCAGATACATTTTTTAATTAAAAACAAGGGGTTAATTATGAACAGATTAAAAGTACTATTGGTTGATGATCATCGCTTGATCAGAAAAGCAATTTCCACGCTTCTTAATGGTGAACCTGACATTCAGGTAATTGCCGAAGCCAGCAACAAAGAAGAATGCTTTCATTTGGCAGAAGTAGCTCTTCCTGATATTGTTTTAATGGATATCTCTTTAGAAGATGCCGACGGTATTCATTTAACTAAAGAATTGATAGAGAAATACCCTAATTTGAAGGTTATTATTCTTTCTATGCATTTACAAGAATCTTATATCAAACAAGCCATTAAAGCAGGTGCTAAAGGATATATTCTTAAAAATTCTCCTCACGAAGACTTAATTAAAGCAGTAATGGAAGTTGCCAATGGCGGACAATATTTTGCTCAGGAGGTTTCGAAAATGATGGCTCAAAATTATTTATTGTCTGAAAAAACAACAGATTCTCGTTACCATAAAGATGAAATTCTTACGAAACGTGAATTAGAAATTGTTAAGTTGGTTGCTGAAGGATTGAACAATCAAAAAATTGCCGATCAATTGTGCATCAGCCACAGAACGGTTGATACGCATAGAACGAACATTATGCAAAAGGTTAAAGTGAAAAATGTTGCTGAGTTGGTTCGTTATGCGATTAAAAATAGATTGGTAGAAATTTAACCTAAATAAAATTCGAATATTAAAGCCAAAAAGTTTACGCTTTTTGGCTTTCTTTTTTTACTACATTTTGGTAAAGTAATTCATTGGCAATTTTTCCATGCTCATCTTTAGAGTATTGTGGTAAGAGTCGTTCTACAAAGTACATACTCATTTCCCCTTTGTTTTTAACATGAATATCACCGCGCGCATTGCAAATAAAATATTCTTTTATTTCAAGGTAAGTGCTTTCTGAAATATTTAATTTCCCCGGAATACTATTTGATTCCATTCTGCTGGCTACATTTACAGAATCACCCCAAATATCATAGGCGAATTTTTTCTTGCCTACCACTCCTGCAATGAGTGGCCCACTGTGAATGCCCACACGTACTTCCCAGGAATGTCCGATTTTTGTTTCGAATGAAGCAATGAAATCGATAAAGGCTAAACCTGCTAAAACACAATCTACTGCATGTGTTTTATTGCTTACAGGTATTCCTCCTGCACACATATAAGCATCTCCAATGGTTTTTATTTTTTCGAGATTATGTTGATCGGTAATAGCATCAAATTCAATAAAGATATTGTTCAATTCACTAACCAGCACATCTGGCGACAATGTTTCTGAAAGACTTGTAAATCCTTTAAAATCAGTAAACATTATACTTGCATCTTCATAAAGTTTTGTTTTTGCTGTTCCCGAATCTTTCAGCTCAGTGGCTATCTCTTCCGGAAGAATATTTAGTAACAGCTCTTCAGATTTTTTCTTTTCTATTTCAAGATCTTTTGTTCGCGACTGAACAATGTCTTCCAATTGTAATTTTTCTTTGGTTAACCTCTTAATTCTCCATTTAAACCCTATCCAAAGAACTAAACCAATACTTATTATTAGCAGGATTCTGAACCACCATGTTTCCCAAAAAGGTGGAATGATAGTGATGTTGATGCTCAAAGGTTTTTTACTCCATTTACCACCATTCAGTTTGGTGTAAACTTCAAGTGTGTATTCACCAGGTTCAATGTTAGAGTATGTAACTTTGTTTAATGAGCCACTAGGAGATAATTCATTATCATGACCTTTAAGTTGAAATCTATATTCTACAGCTGTTGGGTTAATTAATGCATTTGCTTTAAACTCAAAAGTTAAATGGTTGATGTTATAGGGTAATATTAGTTTATTGGGTGTATGATAATATCCTGTCAATGAATCACAATAAGGTCTCCAATCGAAATCTGAATAATTAAATTTTATATTGGTGAAATCTAGTTTAGGAATAAAATTTTCTGGAGTTTGCGAGGGATTCAAAGTTTTAATTTTACAAGCACCATTTATTGTCCCTAGCCATAAAGATTCTTTGCTATCAATACACCAGGCATTCCTGTTACATTGTATCCCTTCGAATCCTTCTTTAATACCATAAGAGAATATTTCGAAAGTATTCATTGATATTTTTTTCACGTCTTTATCAGTAGCTAACCATATCGCATTGTCGTTTGCATAAATTGAATTGATTACAATGTTTTTAAGACTTTTGTGACTAGGTAGGGTATAAAATTTCCCTTTGTGCATGAAATAAACTCCGTCGCCTTGAGTACCAAACCAAATTCTTTGCTTGTCAATTTCAGAATAGCAGCTTATTACATGAAGCAAAGATCCTTCAGTGCATTTAGAAAATACATTTATTTTTAATTTCTCTTTCGATGCATTTGCAGTATTCGTGATTTGGATCACTCCCTTGTTCGATGCTGCCCAAATATTTCCTTGGTCATCTTCACAAATACTATAAACACTACAATTTTCGATGTTTTCTGGATTTTCATAATCATAAAATAGTGCAGTTTTTTTATTATCGAAACCAATACTTTTTATTCCATGATTATTTGTTCCCACCCAAATAATTCCTTTTTTATCCACATAAAAACAATTTACTTCATTGGCAGTAATGTTATTGAAGTTTACAAGCCTATTGTTTTCATAGCGGTAAATTCCATTTCCTTCAGTTCCAATCCATAGTGTACCTGAAGAATCACTACACAGTGCTGTTATTGTTGTTGAATTTAGTACCTCAGAATTGTTTAGTGATGATATTTTTTTTCTTTTTCGAATGACTACTCCATTGGATTGTGTTCCCAGTACAACACTTGAATCGGGAAGTACACAAATTGCGGTGATAATAGGATCGTTTAATCCGCTATTGCTGTTTATAATAGAAAAGGTTTCGCCAAGATATTTATTTATTCCTCCAAATTTTGTGGCAAACCACAGGGCACCCGATTTATCTTGTTCTATACCTCTAATTTGATTGTTTGATAGTCCGTTTTCTTTCGATATCAAGGTAATTCTTACTTCGTCTTCTTCAAAATTATTGTGTCGTATTCGGTAAGCACCTTTGTTGGTAGCTATCCATAAATTATGGGTGAAATCTTGAAATAAACAATTAATAGTTTTTGTGTGGATCATAGAGGTGTCGATCACCATTTTAAATGAATTTTCTTTTTGTATCCAAACGCCATTATTTGTTCCTACCCATATTTTATTTTGATAATCTTTTAAAAGCGAATTTATTTTTAAGTCTTTCAATATCTCTATACCAATTATTTTTTTAGTTTTCGAATGGATATAATTCAATCCATTTTGTGTAGCTATCCAAATGTTACCCTCTTTATCTTTAGTAAGATCAAAAATTGCATCGCTAAATAATCCATCTTTCCGAAAGAAGCTTTGTATTGATTTTTCATGCAGGATATTCAAGCCGTTGTATTTGGTACCTATATAGATATTGCCCAAATTATCTTCACAAATAGAAGTGATACAATTATCACTTAATCCATTGCTGATATCAAAAACTTTAATTATTTCATTTTCTATATAACAAGCTCCTCCGTTTTCAGTACCTATCCATATTTTACCTTTACTATCTTCAAAAAGGGTAGTGATGTTTTCATCGGGTAGTCCGTTACTTTGGTGATAATATTTGAATTGGGTACCATCATAGAGGTTCAATCCATTGTTATCGGTACCAATCCATAAGTGTCCATTTTTATCTTCTATAATTGTTTTAACAGAGGCTTGAGATAAGCCTTCTCCCACAGAAATATTTTCGAAATGATATTGCTGACTTCGCATGGAAACAGCTAGAAAAAATAAAAAACATATGAGTGTTGTACTCTTTTTCATTCGAATTATTGGCAAGCTTGATACGCTATTCCAATTCATAAGTTTTAATTCAGTTAAATAATCCTGTTTTGTTTAGGTATTTACTGAGATTAAGAAAAACGCTAAGTAAAGTAGGGCATATTTTTGCAAATTTAAATTGAAGCGCTATATTTGCAGCCCATTAGTTCTTTTAGATGGTTATTGCGAGAGTAGCTCAGTTGGTAGAGCACGACCTTGCCAAGGTCGGGGTCGCGGGTTCGAGTCCCGTCTCTCGCTCCATAGAAAACCCTGTTCACAGGGTTTTTTTAATTGAAGTAGAATGAAAACTACCATTTTCATTTTATGGTTTGCCTTGGTGGTGGAATGGTAGACACGCAGGACTTAAAATCCTGTGGCAGCAATGCCGTAAGGGTTCAAGTCCCTTCCGAGGTACTAAAAATCAGAGTGAGAGTGAGACACGAGAGTGGCCACGAGCACTCTGATTTTTCTCAAAGCTCGCTCTCACACTCACTCTGTTTTTCTCCAAACTCACTCCCACACTCACTCTTTCTTAATTTCTTCATTTACTTGAAGAAAATATAGTTTTGAAAATAAAATATTTACAAAATTTACTTCGAAAAATTGATTAAATCATGAATGTACAAGAACAAATCAAAAAGTATATTACTGGCCAATCAGAGCCAAAACGCACTGACATGCAAGAGTTGCATCGCATTATTCTGCAAGTAATGCCAGTATGTAAATTATGGTTCTTGGATGGTAAAAACAGCGAAGGTAAAACTGTTTCTAATCCTAATATAGGATATGGGTTTTACACCATAAAATATGCAGATGGAACAACCAGAGAATTTTATCAAATTGGTTTGAGTGCAAACACAACCGGTATCTCGGTATATATCCTTGGTATCGAGGATAAGACATACTTAGCCCATGCATATGGAAAAAAACTAGGAAAGGCAAGTATAAGCGGGTATTGCATCAAGTTTAAAACACTAAAAGATATAAATATTGATGTACTTGAGGCGGCAATACGCTATGGAGCTGAGGCGCAGAATTAGGGTATTCAAGGAAGATAGTTCACTAGCATTTTTTTATCGCATTTAAATTTGTAGCAGAAGCGATAATATTTTTTCTGTTGCGCCACTTTGTGAGTTTAAATACTCTAGTTGATTTTCTTTTATTTGAGTTCTAAGTTCGGCTGATTGCAAAATAGAATTTAGGGATGAAGAGAATTTTTCAAATTTTTCGAAACAAAATCCGCTACCGTTATTGATCATCGCAGAGGCTTCATCGAATTTATAATGTTTGGGTCCGAATAATACAGGTAAACCAAAAGCAGCGGGTTCGAGAATATTATGGATACTAGCATTAAAGCCACCACCAATTACAGCCACGTTGCCATATTGGTAGAGTGAAGATAAAATGCCGATACAATTGATAAGGATGATTTTTGGGCAAATATTTTGCTGGTCAATATCCGACCAAAGCACCGATTCGGCCCACTGTTTCTGAAGAGATTTTATTCTGCTTTCATTCACTTCGTGTGGTGCCAAAATGATGATGGTGTCATCGTCGATTTTGTTTTTATATTGAAGTAAAAATTCATTTTCCTTATCCCATATACTACCGCCAATAATTACTTTTTTTCCAACGAGTAGTTTTTCCAGCGTTGGAAATTTCTGTGGATTCTTAGAGTGCTCCATTACTCTGTCTATTCGGGTGTCTCCAACTATTGATGAATTTTCAATGCCATGAATTTGAAGCAGATTTTTAGAAACCTCATCTTGAACAAAAAAATGAGTGAATGCTTTTCTTAGTTTTTCAAAAAACCAGGAACCTCCCGAAGCAAAAAATATTTGTTCTTTTCTAAATTTCCCGGAAATAAGATAAGTAGGCGTTTTTTTTTCGGTTAATACATTTAACATGTTGAACCATAGCTCATATTTAATGATAAAAACACGTGAAGGATTTATTTTTCCGATAAATTCCTGCATGTTTTTTTTTCGGTCTAAAGGCAAATAACTTACCCAGTCGGCAAAGGCATAATTCTTTCTGATTTCGTAGCCCGACGGAGAGTAAAAAGTGACAAATATTTTTTCGTGGGGATATTTTTCTTTCAGTTTTTCTATAAGTGGTCGTCCTTGTTCAAATTCACCCAGCGATGCGCAATGAAACCAGTTGATGAACATTGATTTACCGGTGTTGTTGGGAATTTTTTCAAGTATATTTTTTCTTCCTTCTACCCACAACTTCGCTTTTTTATTGAAAAGTGCTGCAAACCTGATGATGAGTCCGTAAACATTAATCGATATGTTATAAATAATTTGCATCTATTCAAAAATATCTTCAGAGACAGATGAATAAATTGGAATTATCCAGCCGATTTGAATACCAAAGATAAAATTAAAGTGAGAATTGGTATCGCTTGTATTGTTGTAATAATTGTATTTTCTTATGTTCCAAAGTAATACCTCCTGGATATAGGTGCTAATTTTAAAATTTATTTTTCTGTTTTCCGATAGGTAAATCAAACGTGCTTCTTGTATGGTAGAGGGGCCTATCGACCATTGATCGTAGCCTTTTAAATTGCTTTTTGAAAGATATGCTGAGGTTCCTTCGAGAGTTTTACTTTTTAATTGATTTTGCATGAATCCGGCCCCCAATGTTGTTTCAGTATGCCAATGGGTATTGGTAAACAAAGGAAAACCAAAAAGAAGGTGGGCTTGATTACCTGTGAATTGTGTTTTTAGATCAATTAATGAACCATCATCAGCAATAATTAAGCCTTCACTTGTTCTTATGTTTTTGAATAAATCCACACCAGTATATTGACCAAAAAGTAACTGGTATTGAGCACCCACATAAAACTTTTTAGGATAATAATTATACTCCAAACCGAAGCAATTGATAAAATTTGATTTTGTACTTAATTCTTTGTTTCCGAAGTTAGTAGAGTAGTTCAGGTTGAGAATATGTTTTAGGTCTTTGTTTTGTGCAAACAAAAAAGGTGTCAACGTCAAGCTAAATGCAATATTTAGAATTATTCTTTTCATGTTCAAATTGCGCTTAAAGTTATAGTTAAATTATTATCTTCGCGCTAAATGTTTTTTTATGCCTGAAATTTCGGTAAAAGATATCAAAATGGTTGATTTGGCAAGTCAGTATCAACGACTAAAATCGGAGATCGATGGGGCTATGCAAAAAGTGATAGAAGAAACTACTTTTATTAGTGGGCCTGCTGTTAAACAATTCAGCACTAATCTTGAAAGATATTTGAATGTAAATCATGTTATTCCCTGTGCCAATGGTACCGATGCTCTTCAAATTGCATTAATGGCTTTACCGCTTACGGCTGGTGATGAAATCATAACATCGGCTTTTACTTTTATTGCTACTGCAGAAGTAATTGCCTTATTGGGTTTAAAGCCTGTTTTTGTGGATGTTGATCCCAATACTTTTAATATTGATGTGGAGTGTGTGAAAAAGGCAATTACTCAAAAAACAAAGGTGATTTTACCGGTACATATTTTCGGACAATGTTCGGATATGGAAGCGATCATGGAGATTGCCAATGAAAATAAATTATTTGTTGTAGAAGATACTGCTCAAGCGATTGGAGCGAAATATACTTTCAAAAACGGAGATCAAAAAACAGCTGGAACGATTGGAGATATCGGAACAACAAGCTTCTTTCCTTCAAAAAATTTAGGTTGTTTTGGTGATGGAGGTGCCTTAATGACGAATAATATAGAACTAGCCTCAAAATCAAAAGAGATTTCAAATCATGGTTCTAAAGTTCGGTATTATCATGATGTAGTAGGGATAAACTCGAGATTAGATTCTTTGCAGGCGGCCATTCTCAACGAAAAACTAAAGCATCTAGATGATTTTTCATCCAGAAGAAATACGGCAGCTTCATATTACGATAAAGAATTGGGGAGTGTAAAAGAATTACAGATTCCATCCAGAGCAAAAAACTCAACTCATGTTTTTCATCAGTATACATTGAAGGTTTTGAATGGTAAAAGAGATGAATTGAAGAAACATTTAGAGGAAAAAGGAATACCAGCAATGGTTTATTACCCTGTTCCTTTGCATCAGCAAAATGTTTTTAAATCAACTATGCTTGCTCAAAAACTACCTGTAAGTGAATTGCTTGCTAGTCAGGTACTATCATTACCTATGCATACAGAATTAACAAATGATCAATTAGCCTATATTTGCTCACAAATCAAAGATTTCTTTAATAAATAATATTATGAATATTGCAGTTGTAGGAACAGGATATGTTGGATTGGTAACAGGTACGTGTTTTGCCGAAAGCGGAAACAATGTAATTTGTGTAGATATCAATGAACAAAAAGTAAACAAATTAAAAGAGGGAATTATTCCAATTTTTGAACCCGATTTGGATGTGCTTTTTGAGAGAAATACTAAACAGGGAAGATTACAGTTCACCACTAATCTGAAAGATGCAGTAAAAAAATCAAGTATCATTTTTCTTGCCCTTCCAACGCCTCCTGGTGAAGATGGTTCTGCTGATCTCTCTTATATTCTTGGAGTTGCTGAACAGTTGGGAAATATCATGGAAGAATACAAAATTATTGTTGATAAAAGCACTGTTCCGGTGGGTACTGCCGAAAAAGTAACAGCAGCAGTTGCTAAAAATGCGAAGGTGGAATTTGACGTGGTAAGTAATCCTGAATTTTTAAGAGAAGGATATGCAGTGGATGATTTTATGAAGCCAGATAGAGTGGTGGTGGGTACTCAAAGTGTGAGAGCAAAGAAACTAATTGATGAGCTGTATAAACCCTTTGTTCGTCAGGGAAATCCAGTGTATTTTATGGATGAGCGCTCTGCCGAATTAACCAAATACGCAGCCAATTCTTTCCTTGCTGCAAAAATTTCTTTTATGAATGAAATTGCCAATTTATGTGAATTGGTGGGTGCTGATGTGGATATGGTGCGTATTGGAATTGGATCGGATACACGTATTGGAAAAAGATTTTTATTTCCTGGTATTGGATACGGAGGAAGTTGTTTTCCTAAAGATGTGAAAGCATTGATAAAATCATCACAAGAAGTGAATTATGATTTTAAAATATTGACTGCCGTTGAAGAGGTAAATGCCTCTCAAAAAACAATCATAGTTCCTAAAATAGAAGATTATTTTGATGGCGATATATCGGGTAAAACATTTGGTATTTGGGGCTTGGCTTTTAAACCTAATACTGATGATATTCGAGAAGCACCGGCAATTTATGTTATTCAGGAATTGTTGAAAAAAGGGGCAAGTATTAAGGCTTTTGATCCTGAAGGGATGGAAAATATGAAGGGGGTTTTTGGAAAAGAAATCGAATTTTGTGAAAATCAATACGAGGCAATTTCTGGTGTGGATGGATTGGTAATAGCTACCGAATGGTCGGTTTTTAGAGCTCCCGATTTCGATTTGATTAAAAAGATGATTAAAAATCCAGTGATTTTTGACGGAAGAAATTTATTCGATTTGGAAAGTGTTGAATCTAAAGGTTTCGATTATATCAGTATTGGAAGAAAGGCCGTTGTTACACATAAAAAATCTTTAGCATAATGAAAAAAAGAGTTTTAATTACCGGTGCTGCTGGTTTTTTAGGGTCGCATTTGTGTGAAAGGTTTTTGAAAGAAGGTTTCCATGTGATTGCTATGGATAATTTGATTACAGGAAACCTAAGAAACATTGAAGAGTTTTTTAAGTTGGAAAGTTTTGAATTCTATCATCATGATGTGAGTAAATTTGTTCACGTTCCGGGTGAGTTAGATTATATTCTGCACTTTGCTTCACCTGCGAGTCCAATTGATTATTTGAAAATCCCAATCCAAACTTTAAAAGTGGGATCGTTGGGTACACACAATTTATTAGGATTGGCCAAAGCAAAAAATGCCAGAATGTTGATCGCTTCTACTTCAGAAGTATATGGTGATCCTGATGTTCATCCTCAACCAGAAACTTATTGGGGAAATGTAAATCCAATTGGTCCGAGAGGGGTTTACGACGAAGCAAAAAGATTTCAAGAGGCTATGACTATGGCTTACCATACTTATCATGGAGTTGAAACACGTATTGTTAGAATTTTTAATACTTATGGTCCGAAAATGAGATTGAATGATGGAAGAGCACTTCCTGCATTTGTGGGACAAGCTTTGCGTGGTGAAGATATTACTGTATTTGGAGATGGTTCTCAAACCAGATCGTTTTGTTTTGTAGATGATTTAATTGAAGGGATTTATCGTTTGCTTTTAAGCGAATATGCTCAGCCGGTAAATATTGGAAATCCTGATGAAATTACCATTAAGGAATTTGCCGAAGAGGTGGTGAAATTAACGGGAACTAATTCAAAAGTGATTTATAAAGATCTTCCCGTAGATGATCCCAAACAAAGAAGACCAGATATTACAAGGGCAAAAGAAATTTTAGGTTGGGAACCTAAAGTGAAACGCTCTGAAGGATTGAAAAAAACTTTGGAATATTTCAAATCATTGCCCCAAGATGAACTATTTAAAAAAGAATTGAACTTTGGAAGCTGAAGACTATTTCGTTCATGAATCATCTTATGTTGATAATGGATGTGTTATTGGAAAAGGCACTAAAATATGGCACTTTAGTCATATAATGCCTAACTGTACTATTGGAGAAAATTGTAATGTTGGTCAAAATGTAGTAATCTCTCCTGAGGTTGTAATTGGTAACAATGTTAAAATTCAAAACAATGTATCTATTTATACAGGGGTTATTTGTGAAGACGATGTTTTTTTAGGACCCTCTATGGTATTTACCAATGTGATGAATCCTCGATCAGCAGTAAGCAGAAAGAATGAATATAAAAAAACAATTTTAAGAAAAGGCGTTACTATTGGTGCCAATGCTACTATTGTATGCGGTATTGAAATAGGTGAGTATGCTTTTGTGGGTGCCGGAACAGTGGTAATAAGAAACGTAAAACCCTATGAGATGTTAGTTGGAAATCCTGCCCGACAAATAGGCTGGATGAGTGAGCACGGGGAGAAGTTAGAGTTTAATGAGAAGTCAGAAGCTGTTTGTAAGTTTTCAGGTGAAAAGTATCTATTAAATAAAGATTCAATTCAAAAAATAAAATAATGGCAGATAAAGTAAAATTTGCGGTAGTGGGTTGTGGTCATATTGGGAAGCGCCATATGGAAATGATCGAAAGAAATCCAGAGGCTGAATTGCTTGCTTTTTGTGATGTTTTAGATAAATCGGAATTAAATATTGATTCTAAATTTCAACAGCCCTACTTTACGGATTTAGAGAAAATGTTAAACGACGTCAAAGGTATTGATGTAGTAAATATTTGTACTCCTAATGGTTTACATGCCGAGCAAAGTATTTTGGCATTAAGCAATCGTAAACATGTGGTTTGTGAAAAACCAATGGGATTGCATAAAAGCGATTGTGAGAAGGTAATTGAAAAGGCACTCAATTATTCCAAAAAGGTTTTTTGTGTTATGCAAAATCGTTATTCTCCTCCGTCTGTTTGGCTAAAAGAGGTAGTTGATCAAAAATTATTAGGAGATATATTTTTGGTACAATTAAATTGTTATTGGAACAGAGATGATCGCTACTATAAAAAAAGTAAATGGAAGGGATCTATGGATATGGATGGAGGAACTTTATTTACTCAGTTCTCACATTTTGTTGATATAATGTATTGGTTGTTTGGTGATATCAAAAATATTGCTGCACGTTTTGAAGATTTTTGTCATCAAGAATCTACAGATTTTGAAGACACTGGAATTGTGAATTTCGAATTTGTAAATGGAGGTATTGGTACCATCAATTATTCCACCGCTGTTTACAATTCAAATCTAGAAAGTAGTATTACCATTATTGGTTCAAAGGGAAGTATAAAAGTAGGGGGTCAATACATGGATAAAATTGAATATTGCAATATTAAGGATTATGTGATGCCGGAATTAGCTCCTATCAATGCACCTAATGATTACGGTGATTATAAAGGTTCTGCTGCCAATCATCATTATGTGATAGAAAATGTGGTTAATACTTTAAAACGCGGTGACTATGCTACTACCAATGCTTTGGAGGGTCTTAAAGTGGTAGAAATTATTGAAAGAATTTATAAACTCAAAGAAACAAAATAGAATATGATTGCTCAAAAAATTGCCAATAAAGAATGTAAAATGGCACTTATCGGACTAGGTTATGTAGGATTGCCCATTGCTTTAGAATTTGCGAGAAAAGCAAAGGTGGTAGGATTCGATATTAATGCTGCCAGAGTTGAATTGATGAGAAAAGGAATAGACCCTAGTAATGAGTTGGACGCAAAGGAATTTGAAGGTTGCGATATTCATTTTTCGGCAGATTTAAATGATTTGAGGGATGTGAATTTCTTTATTGTTGCGGTTCCAACTCCTATTGATCAGCATAATTTGCCGGATTTGAAACCCTTATTGTCGGCTTCAAAAACTGTTGGTAAGGTTCTGAAAAAAGGAGATTATGTGGTGTTTGAATCAACTGTTTACCCTGGTTGTACCGAAGAAGATTGTGTGCCTGTTTTGGAGCAAGAGTCAGGATTGAAATTTGGGGTAGATTTTAAAGTAGGCTATTCACCTGAAAGAATTAACCCGGGAGATAAAGAACATACTTTATCAAAAATTGTAAAAGTAGTTTCTGGATGCGATGCAGAATCAGCCGATCAAATAGCAAAAGTGTATGAAATGGTTATTTCTGCAGGGATTCATAAAGCATCAAGTATTAAGGTAGCCGAAGCAGCAAAGATTATTGAAAATACACAAAGAGATGTGAATATTGCTTTAATGAATGAATTGTCGCTTATTTTTAGCAAGATGAATATCAATACTTATGAAGTACTGGAAGCTGCAGGAACCAAATGGAATTTCTTGAAATTCTCTCCGGGTTTAGTAGGTGGCCATTGTATTGGTGTTGATCCTTATTATTTGACTTATAAAGCAGAGGAATTAGGAGTACACGCTAAAATCATTACTTCAGGTAGAGCAATCAATGACTCTATGGGCCCGTATCTGGCTCGTTTGGCAGTAAAAAAAATGATTACCAATGGAAAGGAAATTTCTAAAGTAAGAGTGTTGGTGATGGGTACTACTTTTAAGGAAAATGTAACCGATACCAGAAATTCGAAAGTTGCTGATGTAGTGAATGAAATTAAATCTTTTGGAATCAATGTAGAAGTTCACGATCCACATGCTGATCCACATGAAATTATGGAAGAATATGGGTATGGTTTAGTACCTGAAATTACAGGAAAATATGATGCAATAATAGTTGCTGTTAATCACAGAGAATACATTGGTTTAGGAAATGATTTTTTCAGTAAGCATATGACCGAAAAAGGAGTGCTTGTTGATGTGAAAGGTATTTTTAGAAACAAAATTACTGTTGCCGATTATTTAAGTTTTTAGAATGATATTAGTTACAGGCGGTGCCGGATATATTGGATCTCATACGGTTGTTGATTTAATCAATAATGGTTATGATGTTTTGGTGGTCGATAACTTCTGTAATTCCACTGTATCAGTAATTGCTGATATGGAAAAAATATGCGGTAAAACTATCCTTTTCGAAAATATTAATTTAATTGATAAAGAAGCAGTTTTAGCATTAGCTGCTAAATATAAATTTACCAGTGTAATACACTTTGCCGCTTATAAAGCAGTGAAGGAGTCTTCCGACAATCCAATGAAATATTATGAAAATAATATTGTTGGATTGATGAATGTTATACAATTAATGCAAAAATCAGGATGTAAGAATTTAATTTTTTCTTCTTCTTGTACAGTTTATGGTGAAGTGGATAAAGTGCCTGTAAAGGAGAGTTCGCCTATCCAACAGCCCTTATCTCCTTATGGCAATACTAAAAAAATATGTGAGGAAATTATTCGAGATATGACCTCTATAGGTGCTATAGAGGCTATTGCTCTGAGGTATTTTAATCCTATAGGCGCCCACACAACCTACCTGTTGGGAGATAATCCACAGAATTTCGATAATATAATGCCGCTTATTATTAAAGTAGCAAAAGGAATTTCTTCGCATCTTAACGTTTTTGGAGATGATTATAATACTGTTGACGGATCTTGTGTTCGTGATTACGTGCATGTAATGGATATTGCTTCGGCCCATGTGAAAGCAATGGAGCGCATGCGTAAAGGTAAAATGGAAAAAGCCTTTGAAGCTTTTAATCTTGGTTCAGAAAAGGGTTATTCTGTTTTTGAGTTGATTAAAACCTTTGAAAAGGTAAATAATGTGAAGGTGAATTTTAAAGTGGTGGGACGACGAGAGGGCGATGTTTCTAATATATATTCTGATAGTACTTTGGCAAAGGAAAAGTTGGAATGGAAAATCAATTTTTCTATTGAAGAAATGTTGTCTTCTGCATGGAAAAGATCACTAAAACAAACATAATGGAATATAAAAAAAGAATACTAATTACAGGTGGTGCCGGTTTTATCGGTAGCCATTTGGTGCGTTCTTTCGTGAAAAAATATCCTCATTATCTGATAGTTAATATTGATAAATTAACCTATGCAGGAAACTTGGCTAGTTTAGAAGATATTAAAGATGAACCTAACTATCATTTTCGAAAGGTTGATATTTGTGATGGAATTAAGGTTTCCGAAATTTTTGAAGAATTTAAAATCGACCATGTGATTCATTGTGCAGCAGAATCTCATGTTGATCGTTCTATTATAAATCCTCTGGAATTTGTTCAAACTAATGTGGTGGGTACAGTAGTGTTGTTGAATATTTGCAAAAATTTTTGGAACCAGAAAGAATCACATTTGTTTTATCATATCTCAACAGATGAAGTTTATGGCTCTTTAGGGGAGAGTGGAAAGTTTTTGGAAACTACTCCTTATGATCCTCGCTCTCCTTACTCTTCCAGTAAGGCATCTTCTGATCATTTTGTTAGAGCTTATCATGAGACTTTTAAATTATCTACGGTGATCAGTAACTGTTCAAATAATTATGGGCCTAATCAATTTCCGGAAAAATTAATTCCTCTTTGCATTAAAAATATTATTGATAAAAAACCTTTACCTATCTACGGAAAGGGTGATAATATCAGGGATTGGTTATTTGTGTTGGATCACGTTAGTGCAATTGATTTTATTTTTCATAAAGGAACAACTGGAGAAACCTATAATATTGGTGGTGACAATGAGTGGAGGAATATCGATTTGGTGAGGGCTCTTTGTCGTATCATGGACCATCGTTTAAATAGAAAAAAAGGTGAATCGGAACAATTGATTACATTTGTTAAAGACAGGCAAGGACATGATCAACGTTATTCCATTGATTTCACAAAATTAAATAAAGAATTAGGTTGGAAACCAAATGCTAAGTTTGAACAAGGGTTGGAAGAAACTGTAGATTGGTATTTGCAAAACCAGAAATGGGTGAATGATGTAATCTCAGGAGAATACGCTAATTACTACCAAGTTCAATATGAGGGAAGATAAAATATAAAATGATGAAATTTCAAAAGGAAGATATAAGTAATTGCACTTTTTTGATAACGGGTGGGGCAGGCTTCATCGGATCAAATATTGTGAAATATTTGGTTTCGCAAAATGCAAAAGAAGTTAGAATAGTAGATAATTTGTCGAATGGATATGTGGAGAATATTCAAGACTTTTTAAAACTTCCTTCAGTTAAATTTATAGAAGCATCTTTGGTTGATTTTGAAGTATGTAAAAATGCGGTTAAAGGAATCGATTATGTTATTCATCAGGCAGCTTTGGGGTCTGTTCCAAGATCAATTAATAATCCTATAGCAACTAATGAAGCCAATGTTTCCGCTTTTTTAAATTTGCTAACTGCTGCGAAAGATGAGGGCGTGAAAAGAATGGTGTTTGCAAGTTCATCTTCTGTTTATGGCGATGCTCCTGGTATGCCAAGAATAGAAACTATTGTGGGAAATCCTTTATCACCATATGCCGTTTCTAAACATGTAGATGAAATGTATGCAAAGGTTTTTTATAAAGTATATAAAATGCCCGTAATTGGGTTGAGATATTTTAATGTTTTTGGTCCTCACCAAAGTCCAAACGGACCATATGCTGCTGTGATACCAATGTTTATGCAGGCATTGTTATCTGGCCAATCACCTATCATTCATGGGGAAGGCGATCAATCTCGAGATTTTACTTATATCGATAATGTTGTAGAGGCCAATATTAAAGCATTGTTTACCACAGAAGAGAATGCTTTAGGAGAAATGTTCAATATAGCTTTGGGTGAGGCAACTTCTGTTTTAGATCTTTTTAAAATGCTTAAAACAGCAGTTAATTCTACTTTGGAGCCAAAATTTGTAGCTCCAAGAGCTGGAGATGTAAAGGATTCTTTAGCTGATATTTCTAAAGCAAAAAGCTTGTTAGGATATGATCCTCAAGTGAAAATGGATATAGGTTTGAAACAAACTATTGAGTGGTTTGAAAAAAAATATTTTCTTAAAGAAGCATAGTTATGTTTGGGTTTTTTAAAAAGAAAGAAAAACCTATTGTACTTCCCCCCCTTGATGCGAAATTAATTGGAGCAGATATTCATTCTCATTTAATTCCAGGAATTGATGATGGTGCTACTTCATTGGAAGACTCTCTTGCTTTGGTGAAGGGACTTCAGAATTTCGGTTTCACTTCTTTTTATACTACTCCTCATGTAATGCTTGATTTTTATAACAATTCAAGTGAAAAAATAAAATGCGGCACGGAAGATCTTAATCATTATTTAAAACAACAAAACATTAGTGCTGAAATTAAGCCCTCGGCTGAGTATTATTTCGATGAAAATTTCATTAAGAGAGTAGAAACGAATGACCTTTTGCCTATAGCCAATGAGTTCATTTTATTTGAATTTTCATATATCAATGAACCTGAAAATCCTTTTCCTTTGATTCATAAAATAAAGGATTTAGGCTATAAACCTTTATTGGCTCATCCCGAAAGATACCCGTTCTATTATGGAAGGGAAGAGGGATTAAAGAAACTTCGTGAGCATGGGGTATATTTTCAAATTAATTTGAATTCTTTAGCTGGTCATTATGGTCCGGCAGTTCACCAAATGGCCGATTGGTTAATCGATGAAAATCTGGTTGATTTTGTTGGAACGGATATCCACAAAAAAAGTCATTTAGATGTTATTGAAAGAGCTCTCCGCTCCGAAAAATTATTGAGATTGGTGGAGTCGGGAAGATTGATGAATCAAGGGTTGAAGTAAAAAGAATTAATTAGTTTTTTTTTTAATTATCCACCAAAGCCATATTGTAATTCCAATTAATAAGCACCAAAAGAAAATTGTCATTGATGGCGGAACTCCCCTAGTACTATCGTGCGGTAAAGTATTTTTACCCGCACCTGCATATCGAGTAATATCAAGTAAAAAATTCATTAAGAAATTCCTTCAGTAGGCATTGCTCTGTCTACTTTTTTCACTAAGCCTTGTAGGGTTTTACCCGGACCAACTTCAATAAATTTAGTTGCTCCGCCGGCAATCATGTTGATTACAGTTTGTGTCCATTTCACCGGAGCAGTCAACTGAATCAATAAGTTTTGTTTGATAGCTATTGGGTCGGTAACGGATGATGCAGTTACATTTTGGTAAACAGGGCAAATAGGAGTAGTGAATGTTGTAGCATCTATCGCTGCTGCCAATTCAACTCTTGCTGGTTCCATTAATGGCGAATGAAATGCGCCGCCTACAGGAAGTAACAATGCTCTTTTAGCGCCTGCTTCAGTTAATTTTGCGCAAGCTGCTTCTACTGCTTTGTTTTCACCGGAGATAACCAATTGGCCCGGACAATTATAATTTGCCGCAACAACTACTCCGTCGATAGTTTTGCAAACATCTTCTACCACATTGTCTTCCAATCCTAAAATAGCAGCCATTGTAGATGGATTGATTTCACAGGCCTTTTGCATTGTTTGCGCGCGAACAGAAACCAAACGCAATCCGTCTTCAAATGAAATAGTTTTGTTGGCTACCAATGCAGATATTTCTCCCAAAGAATGTCCAGCAACCATACCAGGATGGAAGTCGGGAAGAGTGAGAGTGAGGATGGTAGAGTGTAAGAAAACAGCAGGTTGAGTTACCTTGGTTTGTTTTAAATCTTCTTCTGTTCCGTTGAACATGATATCGGTAATATTAAAGCCTAAAATTTCATTGGCTCTATCAAATAATTTTTTTGCTTCAGGATTTGAATTGTACAATTCTTTTCCCATTCCTGGGAATTGAGCACCTTGTCCGGGAAATACGTAAGCATTCATGTTAATGTAAGTTTGAAGATATTAGTTTTATAAATTCATTTCTTGTTTCTTGTTTTTCAAAAGCACCTTTAAAAGATGAGGTAGTGGTAACACTGTTTTGCTTTTGAACCCCACGCATTTGCATGCACATATGTTGAGCTTCAATCACTACAGCCACACCCAAAGGGTTTAGTGTTCTTTGAATGCACTCCAAAATATCGGTAGTTAATCTTTCCTGTACTTGTAATCTTCGAGAGTAGGCATCTACAACTCTTGGTATTTTGCTTAAGCCTACAATTTTTCCAGTAGGAATATAGGCGATATGTGCTTTACCAAAAAATGGCAATATATGATGTTCACACAACGAGTACAACTCAATGTCTTTTACAATAATCATTTCGTTGTGATCTTCATTGAAGATCGCTGAACGCATAATTTCATCGGGATTTTCGCAATAACCTTTGGTAAGGTATTGCATCGATTTGGCAACTCTTTCGGGAGTTTTAAGTAAACCTTCCCTTTCCGGGTTTTCACCTATTATTTTAAGAATTTCTTTATTGAAGACAGCCATTTTTTGTGTGGCTTCTTCATTGTATTCTTCATGTTTTTTATAGTTGCTCATTATCCAAAATATTCTACCGAGTTATTTTCTGTTTCGTTAATTTTTATGCTATGTAGAACACAGCCTAAAGCTTCAATGTCTTTTTGAATTTGCTTCCAGATTTCAATGGCTAATATTTCTGTAGAGGCCATTTTGCCTTTCATGAAAGGAACATCCATGTTTATGTTTTTGTGGTCTAAAGGTTCTACAACTTTGACTTTTAAAATAGAACTCAATTCTTTTAAATCAACCAAAAATCCTGTTGTTTCATTGATTTCTCCTTTCACAGTAACGAACAATTCATAATTGTGCCCATGCCAGTTGGCATTAGCACATTTGCCAAATACTTCAGCATTTTTTTCTGAGCTCCAGTTTTCATTAAAAAGCTTATGAGCTGCATTGAAGCGTTCTCTGCGGGTAAGGTAAATCATGGTTTCTCTTTTAGTGAGGCAAATATACAAGATTGTTCTCCCAAAAAGATTACTATTTTTGAGAAAATTTATTTTCATGATTGTAGTAACAGGAGCAGCAGGTTTTATTAGTAGTGTGTTGGTTAGCCGACTCAATGAATTGGGCTATAAAGATATTGTGTTGGTAGATGATTTTCATTCCTATCCTGCAAAAGAAGATAATTACAAAAACAAGATATACAAAGAGAAAGTAGAGCGTGAAGATTTTTTTTCATGGTTAGAGAAAAATCAACGTTTCACACAATTCATCATTCATTTGGGTGCGCGCACCGATACCACTGAATTCAATAAGGCTATTTTTAATGAGTTGAATGAAAAGTACAGTCGTGATATGTGGGAAGCTTGCGTTAAATATGCGCTTCCTTTAATATATGCTTCTTCGGCTGCAACTTACGGTGGTGGGGAATTAGGTTACGATGATAATCATGAAGTGATTCCTAATTTAAAACCATTGAACCCTTACGGAGATTCTAAAAATAACTTCGATATATGGGCTTTACAACAAGAGAAAAAACCTTTCTTTTGGGCTGGTTTGAAATTCTTTAATGTTTATGGTCCTAACGAATTCCATAAAGGGCGTATGGCTTCTGTTGTTTTTCATTCTTTCAATCAAATTCAGGCTTCCGGTAAGGTAAAGTTATTCAGATCTCATCGTCCTGATTTCAAAGATGGCGGACAACTGCGCGATTTCATTTACGTGAAAGATGTGGCTGATGTAATTGTGTTTTTAATGGAAAGTAGAAAACATTCGGGCATTTATAATTTGGGAACAGGGAAGGCTCGACCGTTTATCGATTTAGCAATTGCTACTTTCAAAGCTTTAAATTTAGAACCAAATATTGAGTTTATTGATACGCCTGTTGATATTCGCGATAAATACCAATACTACACACAAGCCAATATGGCTAAACTAAAAGCAACCGGATACACGAGAGAATTTACTAGTTTGGAGGATGGGGTAGAGGACTATGTGAAGAATTACTTAAAAGAGAGAAAAATTTACTAACTCAAATAAAAAGAAATCGTTGATTTTATTTTTTCAGGAAGTATAGGTTTTAAAAAGTATTCGTTGGCCTTGTTTTTAAAGGATTCCATTCTGTCTTTATTGTCGTCGGACGTAGTACAAATAACCACAGGAGTGCTGTAATTTGTATTTTCTTTATCGGAGCGAATTAACTCTAGAAGTTTCAATCCACTAATATTAGGGATATTGATATCTAAGAAAATCATATCGAACTTATTGATATTAAGAATCGTTTTGGCATAATTCCCTTCCTCACAAAGAAAAACCTCAGAATCTTCTTTAATCAGAGTATTCACAATAAGCTTGGCCTGCATTTGCTCATCTTCTACAACTAGAATTTTCTTTTTCATAGAATGAATGAATGATTTAAAGGGTTTGGGTATTGTGCTACTGTGAATTTCGGGAAAGGTTACAATAAACCAGAAAGATTTTTGGGAAGACTACAATTCTTTTTTCAGACTTAGCAAAAATTTCTTCACTTTCTCCAGAGATTTAATCATTTCAATCTCTTTTTTAGCCTCCAATTTATGCTTCTTTAATTTGTCTTTAGCTCCGTTGAGAGTGAAGCCTCTTTCTTTAACAAGGTGATGTATGAGTTTGAAATTATCTACGTCTTCATTGGTGAATAAACGATTTCCTTTTTTACTTTTTTTTGGTTTAAGTAATTCAAATTCTTTTTCCCAAAAACGAATCAAAGAGGTATTAACCTCAAACATATCGGCAACTTCGCCAATAGTATAATATAATTTGGATGTTTCTTTTTCCTTGTAAGGCACGGTGGAATATTTAGGGTAAATATAGAAAAATCAAAATATTACTAATCGAGTGCTTTGTTAATTCTTTTTGATATTTCCATCATTTCTCGGTATTCGGTATAAGTGATTTCATCGAAAAAATAATTCATAGGATCTACTTTCACTCCCTTTTTTATTACTTCATAATGTAAATGTGGATCGGTGGAAATACCTGTGGATCCAACTCCTCCAAGAATATCACCTCTTTTTACTCTTTGCCCCCTCTTTACATCAATGCTATTCATGTGTCCATATAAAGTTTTATAACCATAGCCGTGATTAATAATTACGTGTTTACCATAACCGCTATGATCTTGTCCGGCAAATTCAATAATACCACCACCACTTGCAATTATTTTCGTTCCCTTGGGCGCCGAAAAATCTAGCCCTGTGTGCATTTTGTAAGTATCGTGAATAGGATGTAATCGCATACCAAATCCGGAAGATAAATTAATTAATCTTTTATTTTTTATAGGTTGAATGGCAGGAATGTTATTGATTCTTTTCGCTACATCCTGTGCCTTTTTTTGTATTCGTTTATAGGATTCTTGTTGTACCTGAATTTTAGCTTCTAATGTTTTAAGCTTTGCATTCGTTGATTTCATTAAATATGAATATTCATATCCGCTTAAATTTTCATCGATGGAATGTCCACCCACACCAGCTATTCTTTCTTCCGGACTTAAGGGTTTTAAGCCAAATACCGCAGAATAAAGGCTGTCATCTCTATTGTTTAATTGTTGTAAATTTCTGTTCATACGCTCCATTCGTAGGTTTAATACAGCGTACTCATATTTCAGTTTTTCTATTTCATTTGATTTTTTCTTAGAAACATATTTTTCCAAATAGGGAAGAAGAGCCATATTAATGAGAAAGCCGAATAATGCCACTACTAAAAGAAAAACGAATGCCTTACGCGGTTTTCTTTTCGCATATTTTATCGATTGCCCAACTCCAAATTTCTCTTTTGACATACGATTACTTAGCTTTGCCACTTTAAACAAGGATCGTGAATATATCACTTTTTTCTTTTATTTCAAGGCCTTGTAGTTCAGAGTTTAGTGGAGATTGAACTTTGAACATTAAACTTATTTTTATGAAAGCTGCAGAAATACGCGAACAGTTTATGAATTTTTTTGAGAGTAAGGGACACCATATCGTTCCTTCTGCTCCGATGGTAGTGAAGAATGATCCTACCCTCATGTTTACCAATGCAGGGATGAATCAATTTAAAGATATTTTTTTAGGAAATGCACCGGTGAAATATCCTAGAATAGCAAATACTCAAAAATGTTTGCGTGTATCGGGTAAGCATAATGATTTGGAAGAAGTGGGTGTGGATACCTATCATCACACGATGTTCGAAATGCTAGGTAACTGGTCGTTTGGTGATTACTTTAAAAAAGAAGCAATTGAATGGGCATGGCAGTTATTAACTGATGTTTACAAAATCGATAAGAATCGTTTGTATGTTACTGTTTTTGAAGGTGACAAAGCAAGTGATTTAGGTTTCGACCAAGAGGCGTTCGACGAGTGGAAAAAATACATTGCAGAAGACAGAATTCTTAATGGAAATAAGAAAGATAATTTTTGGGAAATGGGCGATCAGGGTCCATGTGGACCGTGTAGTGAAATTCATTATGATGGACGTTCAGACGAAGACCGAAAAAAAGTAAGTGGGGCAACTTTAGTGAACAACGACCATCCGCAAGTGATTGAAGTTTGGAACAATGTGTTCATGGAATTCAATCGCAAAGCCGATGGCTCTTTAGAAAAGCTACCGGCGCAACATGTTGATACAGGGATGGGTTTCGAGCGTTTGGTAAGGACTTTACAAGGTAAAACATCAAATTATGATACTGATGTCTTCACTCCGTTGATCTATAGAATTGAAAAAATTACCAATAAAAAATATGGTGTTACAGAAGAAACCGATATCGCTATTCGTGTGATTTCCGATCATATTCGTGCGGTGTCTTTTGCTATTGCCGACGGACAAATGCCGTCGAATACAGGTGCCGGCTATGTTATTCGTCGTATCTTAAGAAGAGCTGTTCGTTATGGCTACAGCAAATTAAACATGAACGAACCTTTCATCTATCAATTGGTGGAAGTGTTGAATGAACAAATGGGTAAGTTCTTTCCTGAGTTGGAAAAACAACAAGATTTTATTGAGAAGGTGATTAAGGAGGAGGAGCAAAATTTCTTGAGAACTTTGGAGAAAGGATTACAAAGGATAGATTTATTTCCAGTAACTGAATTACATAAACAAGCTGATAAAATATTTGGTGATCAGTACGATCCATCTGTATCTGTGAAGGCAAATCATATTCATGCACAAAAATCTAACTGGGTTAAGGAGCAACAATTATCTCTAAATAAAAAATTAGAGATTTCAGGGGAAGTTGTCTTTGAATTATTTGATACATATGGTTTTCCTGTTGATTTGACTAAGTTGATTGCATCTGAAAAAGGTTGGGTAGTTGATGAAATTGGTTTTGAAAAAGAAATGCAAAAACAAAAAGAACGTTCTCGTTCGGCATCGGCTGTTGAAACAGATGATTGGATCTCAGTTAACTCAGGTGAAGGAAAATTTGTGGGCTACGATGAATTAGAAGCTAACTCAAAAATATTGCGCTACCGTAAAGTAAAAACTAAAGGAAAAGAATTGGTGCAGGTAGAATTAGACGCTACTCCGTTTTATGCAGAGGGTGGCGGGCAAGTGGGCGACAGAGGGTTTTTAGAAGTAGCAGGAGAAAAATATTCGGTATTGGATTGCAAAAAAGAAAATGGAGTTTTTCTTCATTTCTTAGATAAATTACCCAAAGATGTAAATGCTGAAGTGAAGGCTGTAGTAAACAAATCGATACGTTTGGCTACCGAAGCAAACCACTCTGCAACGCATTTATTGCATCACGCTTTACGCAAAGTTTTAGGAACGCACGTGGAGCAAAAAGGGTCGTTGGTAAACGAAAATAATTTGCGTTTCGACTTCTCTCATTTTCAAAAAATGACAGAGGAAGAATTGAAACAAGTAGAAGATATAGTGAATCAAAATATTCGTGCTAATATTTCTTTACAGGAAGAAAGAGCTATCGCTATCGATGAAGCAAAAAAACGCGGAGCAATGGCTTTGTTCGGTGAAAAATATGGCGATAAAGTACGTATGGTTCAGTTTGGTGAATCGGTGGAATTGTGTGGTGGTACGCATGTTAAATCTACAGTGCAAATTGGTAAAGTGATCGTGCTTTCTGAAAGTGCTGTTGCGGCAGGTATCAGAAGAATTGAAGCTATTACTGGAGAGAAAGCCGATACTTATATTAATGAGAAATTACAGTTGCTGCAAGAGATTAAAGAAGTGTTAAAGAATCCTAAAGATTTGAAAAAAGCCGCACAACAATTGATCGACGACAATACGAAATTAACTAAAGATATTTCTTCTTTGTTAAGCGAAAAAGCCAAAGGATTAAAAGTAGAATTGCTCAAAGAAATTGAGCAATTGGGCGGCGTTAGTTTCTTAGCTAAAAAAATAGAATTAGAGTCGGCCGATGCTATTAAGGATTTATCATTTCAGTTAAAGGCCGAGGTTCCTAACCTCTTTATGGTACTGGCTGCTGAGATCGGTGGTAAACCAAATTTAACGGTGGTAATTAGCGATGACCTAGTGAAATCGAAAGGGTGGAATGCATCGAATATTGTTCGTGAATTGGCTAAGGAGATTCAAGGTGGTGGAGGTGGACAAGCATTTTATGCTACAGCAGGTGGAACAAATCTGAATGGAATTTCTCAGGCTTTGGAGAAAGCAAAATCTTATATTTAGGGATTCCTCTCATTTAAATTTTTTAGAAGGGCCGAATTCTATCCTTAAAATAAATTCGGCCCTTCTTTATGCCTTGATTTATCAGGGCTTGTTAATATGTTCATAAAAAAAATGAAAATAGTAGCTCTGCAATTTTCATTATTCATCAAATAATTCAAAATTTACTTCTTGTTAATCAAAAATTAAAAATTCACATGATTCATCCCGACACAGAGGTCAGGCACGTTAGCGATAACATCGGCTACGGCGTTTTCGCAAAAAAATTCATTCCTAAAGGAACTATTGTTTATGCTAAAGATAGTTTGGAGATAGAAGTGACAGAAGCTCAATATGCAAAGCACCCTAAAGCAATGCAAGATGTAATAGAAAAATATTCATACATCGATGAGAAAGGGGTGAGAATATTAAGTTGGGATTTTGCAAAATATGTAAATCACAATTGCAATAGAAATACAATTAGCACGGGCTATGGTTTTGAAATTGCCATTCGAGATATTAATCCCGGTGATGAAATTACTGATGAGTACGGCATTTTTAATTTAGATGTAACTTTTTCTTGTGGTTGTGGAGCTGTAAACTGCAGAGGTGTGATTCAACCAGAGGATTTAGATAACTTAGCTCCTATATGGGATATAGAGATCAAAGATGCATTGATGAGTTTGTATAAAGTGGAGCAACCTTTATTGAATTTAGTAGATGAAAAAACTAAAAAAGAATTAGATGCTTTGTTTATTGATCCTTCGAAATTCAAATCGATTAATAATCTTAGGTATTCAAAAAAAAATGAAATTGCTAAAAAAGAAAAAGTTTTAGCAAGAAAATAGTACTTAAAAAGTTATCAAAGTCCCGACCTTCGGGACTTTTTTTTGAACCTGTTTTTAGTAAAATGCTGAAGGTGCATCTCATTAGTTTAAGAATGTTTTTCAGAAGTAATTTTAGTTTTAAAATAAATAATTGATATGGGAAATTTAGGTGTAAATATTTCGAGAATAGGAGTAGCGATTGTTTTGCTTTCTGTTGGATTTTTTAAATTCACTCCAACCGAAGCTGGTTGGATTTTTATAGATGTTTCAAATAGTCCAATTTTATCGTGGTTGTATAAATTGGGATCCCGACAATTTGTTTCTAATATCATTGGAGCTATTGAGATCATTACAGCAATTTTGATTTTATTTAGCTTTAAAAACCAAAAAGCAGCATTGATGGGCGGTATCTTTGGAACTATAACTTTTCTTATCACTTTAAGTTTCTTTTTTACTACTCCAGCCGCTGTAGATGCTACAGATAAAATTATGGGAATGGAGCATTTATCAGTTTTCGATGACTGGTGTTTTGCACCCAATGCTTTTATTCTTAAAGACATTGTTTTCTTTGGGGTTTGCCTACAGTTAGCAGTTGAAAATTGGTAAAACGAAATAAAATCCACTATTTGTAATCAATATATTTGGCATCTATTAAATCAATTCATATATTTGCTGCCCATTTGAAATTTAAAAATATGTTAGTAGTTCAAGTTAAAGAAGGCGACAACATCGAAAGAGCGTTGAAGAAGTACAAAAGAAAGTTCGAAAAAACTAAAGTTTTGAAAGAACTTAGAAACAGACAAGCTTTTGAAAAACCTTCTGTAATTAACAGAGAGGCTAGAAAAAAAGCCGTTTATGTTGAGCAATTGAAAAGAACGTTGACTGAAATCTAGTCTACGTTTTTTCTTATAGATATTCTTAGGAAGAATTTTTTAAAATCTGTTAACCTTTCAAAGGGTTAAGAATTTTGAAAAATTCTTCCTATTTTTATTTATATGACCCTCCAAGACTTTCTGCAATATTTAACAATAGAGAAGCGCTATTCTGAACATACGCTTTTAGCCTACAAAAATGATGTAGAAACTTATCTTGAATATTTAAAAACAACTTATGAAATAGAAGAACCTCAATCAGCCTCGTCTATAATGGTGCGTTCGTGGGTGGTGGAGTTGGTTGAAAAAGGAATTGTAGCAAAATCTGTTCATCGTAAAATTTCAGCAGTTAAATCATTTTATAAATTTTTATTGAAATCTGGTGAACTTAAAACTTCTCCCGCTCATGGCGTTGTGCTTCCTAAGCTGAAAAAAACTTTACCCACTTTTGTGGAAGAAAGTAAAATGGATACCCTATTAGATGAGGTTGATTTTGAATCCAACGATTTTCTCGGACGAAGAAATAAATTGATTATAGAGCTTTTATATCTAACTGGTATTCGTTTGTCGGAGATCATTAATCTTAAAATTTCTGATGTTGATTTAAGAGATAATTTTATCAAAGTTTTTGGTAAAGGGAGAAAAGAAAGAATAATTCCAATTAATTTACAAGCATCAGCAACAATTAAGGAATACTTAACGTATAGGATAGAGAGTGACGAGCCCTACCTTCTTTTAACAGATAAAGGAGATAAGTTATATCAAAAGTTTGTATATCGCGTGGTAAAAAAATTCCTCAGTATAGTAAGTACTCATCAAAAAAGAAGTCCGCATGTTCTTCGACATAGTTTTGCTACCCATATGTTAAATAATGGAGCCGACTTAAATGCGATTAAGGAATTACTTGGTCACGCGAGTCTTGCCGCAACTCAGGTCTATACTCACAACTCTATTGAAAAATTGAAAAAAGTGTATAATCAAGCTCATCCTCGAGCTTAAAAATCAACCATTATGAAAATTAAATTAAACTCAGTGCACTTCAGCGCCGACAAAAAATTAGTCGATTTTGTACAAACCAAAGTAAATAAGCTGGAAACTTTCTACGGAGGAATTATTGATGGTGAGGTTTTTTTACGTCTTGATAAGTCGGATGACATGACGAATAAGATAGCGGAATTAAAACTGAAAATTCCCGGAAAAGAGCTTTTTGCAAAAAAACAATGCCGAACATTTGAAGAAGCCACAGATAATGTTGTAGAGGCTTTGAGAAGACAATTGAGAAAACAAAAAACAAAAGAAAAAGTAACGAAACATATTGAAATATAGATAGTTTGATTCAAGATCAATAAATATATTCGCTGTAAGTCAGCAAAGACTACGGGGTTGAAAATTTCAATCCCGTTTTTTTTTAACAAAAACTTTATGTTTTTCTTGTTGAGAATTAAAAAAGTTTCTCTACATTTGCAGTCCTTAAAATAAAAGGAGTTCATTTTATCGTGAAATTGCCGGTGTAGCTCAGTTGGCCAGAGCAGCTGATTTGTAATCAGCTGGTCGGGGGTTCGAATCCCTCCACCGGCTCGTAGAGACGGGGGAGGGAGGTTTTCATCAACAGTCCAAAGCCGGATCAAAAAACGATTGTAATTCTTCAGGGAATTAAGATTCGTTAGGTTCTTTTAAAATATTGACAACGTTGGGGAGATACTCAAGTGGTTAACGAGGACAGACTGTAAATCTGTTGGCCCTGCCTTCGTAGGTTCGAATCCTGCTCTCCCCACAAAACACTTACTTGGGTATCTTCCGGAAGAAATTACCAATATTCGGATAGACGTCAAGTAGAAGATAAAAAGCGGGAATAGCTCAGTTGGTAGAGCATCAGCCTTCCAAGCTGAGGGTCGCGAGTTCGAGTCTCGTTTCCCGCTCTTTTAAGCTTCAAAGGCTGTTTTCAGCCGGTTTAGCTCAGTGGTAGAGCACTTCCTTGGTAAGGAAGAGGTCACGGGTTCAAGTCCCGTAGCTGGCTCTAACATTTTTGTAGTAAGAATTTTTATATTGTAGGTTTAATAAGTATTAATTAATTAAAATTTAGGAAAGTCATGGCTAAAGAAAGTTTCAACCGATCAAAGCCACACGTAAACATCGGAACAATTGGTCACGTTGACCACGGCAAAACAACATTAACTGCCGCAATTACAAAAGTGCTTTCAGACTTAGGTCTGTGCGCAGTGAGAAATTTTGACTCTATTGATAACGCTCCAGAAGAAAAGGAGAGAGGTATCACTATCAATACATCTCACGTTGAGTACGAAACTGCTAACCGTCACTACGCTCACGTTGACTGTCCTGGTCACGCGGATTACGTTAAGAACATGGTTACGGGTGCTGCTCAAATGGATGGTGCTATCTTAGTAGTAGCTGCTACGGATGGCCCAATGCCACAAACTCGTGAGCATATTCTTCTTGCTCGTCAGGTAGGTGTGCCTAAAATCGTTGTATTCATGAATAAAGTGGATATGGTTGATGATCCTGAATTATTAGAATTAGTTGAAATTGAAATCAGAGAATTGCTTTCTTTCTATAGCTTCGAAGGTGACACTATCAGTGTTATTCAAGGTTCAGCTCTAGGTGCACTTAACGGTGAGCCGAAATGGGTTGATACGGTTAAAGCTTTGATGGATGCAGTTGATAAAGATATTCCAGTTCCTCCACGTGAGGTTGAAAAACCTTTCTTGATGCCAGTTGAAGACGTATTCTCAATTACTGGTCGTGGTACTGTTGCTACTGGTAGAATTGAAACTGGTGTTATCAATGTTGGTGACGAGGTTGAAATTATGGGTATGCAAGAAGGTAAACAAGTATCTACCATCACAGGTGTTGAAATGTTCAGAAAATTATTGGACAGAGGTGAAGCTGGTGATAACGTAGGTTTACTTTTAAGAGGTATTGATAAAGAAGGTATCAGAAGAGGGATGGTTATGGCGAAGCCAGGATCAATTACTCCACACAAAAAATTTAAAGCTGAGGTTTACGTATTGAAAAAAGAGGAAGGTGGACGTCATACTCCATTCCACAATAAATACAGACCACAGTTCTACTTAAGAACTACTGACGTTACAGGTGAAATTGCTTTACCAGAAGGACGTGAGATGGTTATGCCTGGTGACAACGTTACTATTACTGTTGATTTGATCATGCCAGTTGCCTTGAACAAAGGTTTACGTTTCGCGATCAGAGAAGGTGGTAGAACAGTTGGAGCTGGTCAGGTACTTGAGATTTTAGATTAATAAATTGACCTTACTCAAAGGATGAAGCTACCCCGCTTAATAGTGGGGTAGCTTTTAGTCCTTACAAAGTTGGGCCTTACGGGAGTAGCTCAATTGGCAGAGCGTAGGTCTCCAAAACCTGAGGTTGTGAGTTCGATTCTCCCCTCCCGTGCATTAAAAAGAAGATAGATGAAAGCATATTTGACAGACATATACAACGAGTTAGTTTACAAGGTTTCTTGGCCAACTTGGAAAGAAATTCAAAGCACTGCTTTATTAGTTTTAGCCGGAGTTTTGGTTTTCTCATTGGTTATTTTCGGGATGGATTCCATTCTGAATTTTGTAGCATCAGAATTCGTTTATTAGAAATATTGAAAGTATGGCAGAAGCAAAAAATACCGAATTAGTTCTTAAATGGTACGTTGTTCGTTCGATCAGCGGTAAAGAGAACAAAGTTCGCGATTATATTGAGAATGAAATCAGATCACTTGGTTTAGGTGATTATGTAAAACAAATTCTTATTCCTACTGAGAAGGTTTACCAAATCAGAAAAGGAAAGAAAATTAGCAAGGAAAGAAACTTCTTCCCTGGTTATATTTTGATTGAAGCGGCCCTTACAGGTGAAGTTCCACACGCAATCAAAAATGTAACTGGAGTAATCGGTTTCCTTGGTGATAAAAATGGCGCTCCAGTGCCGCTTAGAATTTCTGAGGTGAACAGAATTTTAGGAAAAGTGGATGAATTAGCAGAAAGTAATGAAGAAATCAACATTCCTTTCATCGTTGGTGAAACTGTTAAGGTGATTGATGGCCCGTTCAATAGCTTCTCGGGCGTAATCGAAGAAATCAACGAAGAAAAGAAAAAGTTGAAAGTAATGGTCAAGATTTTTGGAAGGAAAACACCATTAGAATTAAGCTTCATGCAGGTAGAAAAAGAGTAATTGACACAAAAAATACAGTAAAATGGCAAAGGAAATTACAGCAATCGTTAAGTTGCAAGTTAGAGGTGGAGCGGCAAATCCGGCACCACCAATTGGACCAGCTTTAGGTGCTAAAGGTGTTAACATTATGGAGTTCTGTAAGCAGTTTAATGCTAGAACTCAGGATAAACCAGGGAAATTGCTTCCGGCAGTAATCACTGTTTATTCAGATCGTTCATTCGATTTCATTATTAAACAACCTCCAGTTTCTGCTCAGTTGAAAGAAGTTTCTAAAGTAAAAGAAGGTTCTGCTCAACCAAACAGAAATAAAGTAGGAAAAGTAACTTGGAAACAAGTAGAAGAGATCGCTAAAGACAAAATCGTTGATATGAACTGTTTCTCTTTGGAATCAGCAATGTCGATGGTGGCTGGTACCGCTAGAAGTATGGGTATCACTGTTGAAGGAGAATCTCCTCTTAAAAAGTAATTAAGTAGAATTATTAATAATTAGTTTGTTTTTATGGCAAAGTTGACGAAGAATCAAAAGATGGCAGCAGCCAAATTTGACAACACTAAATCATACAATTTAGCAGAAGCTGCTAAGATTGTTAAGGAAATCACTTTCACGAAGTTTGATGCTTCTGTGGATTTGAATATCCGTTTAGGAGTTGACCCTCGTAAAGCAAACCAAATGGTTAGAGGCATTGTTACTCTTCCTCATGGAACAGGTAAAGTAGTTAGAGCGTTAGTTCTTTGTACTCCTGATAAAGTGAAAGAAGCGTTGGATGCAGGTGCTGATTATGCTGGTTTGGACGAGTATATTGAAAAAATTAAAGGAGGTTGGACCGATATCGATGTGATTATCACCATGCCTTCTGTAATGGGTAAAGTAGGTGCTTTGGGTAAAGTCCTGGGGCCAAGAGGTTTGATGCCTAACCCTAAAGCAGGAACAGTTACTATGGAAATTGGTAAAGCTGTTACTGATATTAAAGGTGGTAAAATCGACTTCAAAGTTGACAAAAGTGGAATCATCCATGCTTCTGTAGGTAAAGTATCTTTTGATGCTAAAAAAATCGAAGAGAATGCAAATGAATTGATTTCTACAATTGTAAAATTAAAACCTTCTGCGGCTAAAGGTGTTTATTTGAAAAGTGTAACACTTTCAAGTACCATGAGCCAAGGAATAGCTGTAGAAGCGAAAGCTTTTATGGGAAATTAATAATGTCTGTTACGCGCTGCTTCATATAAATTAAAAACTCATGACAAGAGAAGAGAAAAATCAGGTAATCGAGAATCTTAAGGGACAGTTGGAAAGTAATCCAAACTTCTACCTTACAGATATGTCTGCGATGACGGTAGAAGATACCAACAGTTTGCGTCGTCTCTTTCATGAACAAGGTATTAGAATCCACGTAGTGAAAAATTCATTACTAAAGAAGGCAATGGAAAGAACCGAGGGAAGAGATTTCCAAGAGTTAATTCCAACGTTGAAAGGTTCTACTGCTATTTTGTACACGGAATTGGGTAATACACCTGCTAAAGTGATTCAAAAGTTCAGAAAGAAAAATCCTAAGCCGCTTGTAAAAGCTGCTTTTGTAGAAGAATGTGCTTACATCGGTGATCAATTAGATGTACTTGCTTCCATCAAGTCTAAAAATGATCTTATCGGTGATCTTATCGCATTACTTCAATCACCTGCGAAAAATGTGGTTGGAGCTCTACAATCGGGAGGCAACAAACTTTCAGGTATTGTAAAAACGTTATCAGAAAGACCAGAGTAAATCAAAAATTAATTAATTAAGTATTTAAATTTAAAATTCAATAATCATGGCAGATTTAAAAGCGTTTGCTGAGCAATTAGTAAACTTGACAGTGAAAGAAGTAAATGAATTAGCAAAAATTTTGAAAGATGAGTACGGCATTGAGCCTGCTGCTGCTGCTGCTGTAGCTGTAGCTGCTGCCCCGGCAGAAGCTGCTGTGGAAAAATCAACTTTCGACGTAATCTTGAAATCAGGTGGTGCTGCTAAATTAGGTGTAGTGAAAATCGTTAAAGAAATCACTGGACTTGGTTTGAAAGAAGCTAAAGATCTTGTAGATCAAGCTCCAAAACCTGTTAAAGAAGGAATTAGCAAAGCAGATGCTGAAGCTTTAAAAGCTCAGTTGACTGAAGCTGGTGCTGAAGTTGAATTGAAGTAATTCAATTCTCTGTACAACTTAAAGGTTTAGTCTGTCCCGACGAAAGGTCGGGATAAGACTAAGCCCTTTGTGCTATGTGAACGTTCTCTTAATATTAACTCTATAAATTCAAGATCCTTGGCAACAAAAGCAATTTCAGAAAGATATAGTTTTGCCTCTGGCAAACGCCCGGAATATCCCGATTTCCTAGATATACAAATAGAGTCTTTTAAGAACTTTTTCCAGTTGGAAACCACTCCCGAGAACCGCGAAAACGAAGGTTTATTCAAGGTATTCAGTGAGAATTTCCCAATTAGTGACTCAAGGAATCAGTTTGTATTGGAATTTTTGGATTATTTCATTGATCCTCCTCGTTATACTATTGAAGAATGTATCGAAAGAGGTTTAACTTACAGCTTGCCGTTAAAAGCAAAATTAAAGTTGTATTGTACTGATGAAGAGCACGAAGATTTTGAAACTATAGTTCAGGATGTTTATTTGGGTACTATCCCTTATATGACTCCTAAAGGAACGTTTATTATTAATGGTGCAGAGAGAGTAGTTGTTTCCCAATTACATCGTTCACCAGGGGTGTTCTTCGGACAAAGCCGCCATGCGAATGGTACTAAGCTTTATTCTGCTAGAATTATTCCTTTTAAAGGTTCTTGGATTGAGTTTGCTACGGACATTAATAATGTGATGTACGCTTACATCGATCGTAAGAAAAAATTACCTGTTACTACTTTACTAAGAGCTATCGGATACGAAGGAGATAAAGACATCTTGGCGATTTTCGGATTGGCTGACGAGATTAAAGTGAACAAAGCAAATCTTAAAAAAGTTGTTGGTCGCAAATTGGCCGCAAGAATTTTGAGAAGCTGGGTTGAAGATTTCGTGGATGAGGATACCGGCGAGGTTGTTTCTATTGAAAGAAATGAGGTTATTATTGATCGTGAAACTATTTTAGAAGACGATCATATCGACCAAATTGTTGATTCTGGTTCAAAAAGCATCTTGTTACACAAACAAGATACTTCTGTAGTTGATTTTGAAATCATCTACAATACATTACAAAAAGATACTTCTAACTCAGAGAAAGAAGCAGTAGAGCAAATTTACCGTGTTTTAAGAAACGCTGAACCGCCAGATTTAGAAACGGCGCGTGGTGTTATTGATAAACTTTTCTTCTCTGATACAAGATATGATTTGGGCGAGGTAGGTCGCTACAGAATCAATAAAAAATTAGGGTTGAATATTCCTGATGATGTAAAGGTATTAACGAAAGAAGACATCATTGCAATCATTAAATATTTGATTCAATTAATTAATGCTAAAACGGATATCGATGATATTGATCATTTATCAAATCGTCGTGTTAGAACAGTAGGTGAGCAATTGTATGCTCAATTTGGTGTTGGTTTAGCAAGGATGGCAAGAACTATTCGTGAGAGAATGAACGTTCGTGATAACGAGGTGTTCACCGCTACGGATTTGATCAATGCTAAAACTTTATCATCTGTAATTAACTCATTCTTTGGTACTAACCAACTTTCTCAGTTCATGGATCAAACCAATCCATTGTCGGAGATCACGCACAAGCGTCGTTTGTCGGCACTCGGGCCTGGTGGTTTATCAAGAGAAAGAGCTGGTTTCGAGGTTCGTGACGTTCACTTTACGCATTACGGTCGTTTGTGTACTATCGAAACTCCAGAGGGGCCGAACATTGGTTTGATTTCTTCATTATGCGTTTACGCAAAAATCAACCGTTTAGGCTTTATCGAAACTCCTTACAGATTGGTAGAAAAAGGAAAAGCAAATTTTGACGAGTTCAAATATTACAGCGCTGAAGAAGAAGAGGGGAAATTGATTGCTCAGGCTACTGAGGCTGTGAATGAGAAAGGTGCCTTTGTAAGCAAAGCGGTAAAAGCTCGTTTGGATGCTGATTATCCGGTGATTGCTCCTGAACAGGTTCAGTTGATGGATATTGCTCCAAATCAAATTGCTTCAATTGCAGCTTCATTGATTCCTTTCTTGGAGCATGATGATGCGAACCGTGCCTTGATGGGATCGAACATGATGCGTCAAGCCGTTCCTTTATTGTCGCCACAAGCGCCAATCGTTGGTACTGGCTTGGAAAAAGATGTTGCCATTGATTCAAGAGTATTGATTAATGCTGAAGGTTCAGGTGTTGTTGAATATGTTGATGCTGAGGAAATCAGAATCAGATACAACAGAACTGACGAAGATAGATTGGTAAGTTTCGAAGATGATTTGAAAGTTTACAGATTAACTAAATTCAAAAAAACCAATCAGAATACTTGTATGAACTTGAAGCCAATCGTGAGAAAAGGCGACAAAGTTCAAAAAGGTCAGGTATTATGCGAAGGTTATGCTACTGAAGGTGGTGAGTTGGCCTTAGGTATTAACTTGAAAGTGGCTTTCATGCCGTGGAAAGGTTATAACTTTGAGGATGCGATCGTAATCTCTGAAAGAGTTGCAAGAGAAGACTTATATACATCAGTACACATCGAAGAATTTGTAATGCATGTTCGTGATACGAAAAGAGGTATGGAAGAATTGACTTCTGATATTCCTAACGTATCTGAAGAGGCTACAAGAGATTTGGATGAAAGCGGTATGATTAGAGTTGGTGCGCACATTAAAGAAGGTGACATCTTAATTGGAAAAATTACTCCTAAAGGGGAAACTGATCCAACGCCGGAAGAAAAATTACTAAGAGCAATTTTTGGTGATAAAGCGGGTGATGTTAAAGATGCATCTTTAAAAGTTCCACCTTCAATGACAGGTGTTGTAATCGACAAAAAATTGTTCTCTCGCGCTGTTAAAGACAGAAAAGCTCGTGCAGAAGAGAAAGCAGTTTTAACTAAAGTTGATGAAGAACACAGAAAAAAATTGTTGGAATTAAGAGGAGTTTTCTTCGAAAAATTATTGACTTTAATCGATGGTAAAGCATCAGGAGGAGTATTCAATAACTATAAAGAAGAAATTGTTCCTAAAGGAAGTAAATTCACTAAAAAGGTTATTGCAGACATTGATTATGATGTTGTAAATCCTTTGAACTGGACTTCTGATAAGAAAACCAATGATTCTGTAAAAAGATTAATTCACAATTTCAATATTCAATCAAGTGATTTGTTAGGATACTATAAACGTAAGAAGTTTACCATCACTGTAGGTGATGAACTTCCTGCAGGTATCATGCAATTGGCTAAAGTTTATATCGCACAAAAACGTAAGTTGAAAGTGGGAGATAAAATGGCCGGTCGTCACGGTAATAAAGGTATTGTAGCCAGAATCGTTAGAGATGAAGACATGCCATTCTTGGAAGATGGAACACCGGTAGATATCGTGTTGAATCCACTAGGGGTACCTTCAAGGATGAACTTGGGACAGATTTACGAGACTGTTTTGGCTTGGGCCGGACAAAAACTCGGAATGAAGTTCGCAACTCCAATTTTTGATGGAGCTTCGACTGATCAAATTGATGAGTATACCAAGAAAGCAGGTATTCCATTGAATGGAGAAACTTATTTGCATGATGGTGGAACTGGTGAAAGATTCGATAAACCTGCAACGGTAGGTATTATCTACATGCTGAAATTAGGCCACATGGTGGATGATAAGATGCATGCTAGGTCAATCGGACCATACTCATTAATTACACAACAACCATTGGGTGGTAAAGCTCAGTTTGGTGGTCAGCGTTTTGGTGAGATGGAGGTTTGGGCATTGGAAGCATTTGGTGCTGCTAATATCCTGCAAGAAATACTTACTGTTAAATCGGATGATGTTGTGGGTAGAGCAAAAGCTTACGAAGCAATTGTTAAAGGTGAGCCGATGCCAGAACCAGGAATCCCTGAATCATTTAACGTATTGTTACATGAGTTAAGAGGTTTAGGTTTGAACATCACTCTAGATTAGTTCGGTTTAATAAAAAATTGTTGAATATTTTAATATAAAATACATGTCATTTAGAAAAAACAACAAAGTTGCTCCAAAGTTTAACAAGATTATTATTAGTCTTGCTTCACCTGAGATGATCCTTGAAAGATCTAGTGGTGAAGTGTTAAAGCCAGAGACCATCAACTACCGTACTTACAAACCTGAAAGAGATGGTTTGTTTTGCGAAAGAATTTTTGGTCCGGTTAAAGACTGGGAGTGTCACTGCGGTAAGTACAAAAGAATTCGTTATAAAGGAATTGTTTGTGATCGTTGCGGTGTTGAGGTAACAGAAAAGAAAGTACGTAGAGAGAGAATGGGACACATCCAATTGGTTGTTCCTGTAGCTCATATCTGGTATTTCCGTTCATTACCTAACAAAATTGGTTACCTATTAGGTTTACCCACTAAGAAATTAGATATGGTAATCTACTACGAAAGATATGTAGTAGTTAATCCTGGTATTGCAACTAAAAAAGGCGGAGAAGCTTTGGCAGTAATGGATTTCTTAACTGAAGAGGAATACTTGGATATCTTAGATACTCTTCCTAAAGAAAATCAATATCTTGACAATGCAGATCCAAATAAATTTGTTGCATTAATGGGTGCAGAAGCTCTTTATGAGTTGTTGAAAAGAGCAGATTTAGATTCTATGTCGTATGATCTACGTCACAGAGCCAATACTGAAACTTCACAACAAAGAAAAAATGAGGCATTAAAAAGATTACAAGTGGTGGAAGCATTCCGTGCTTCTAAAAACAATATTGATAATCGTCCTGAGTGGATGATTGTTAAAGTTGTTCCTGTAATTCCACCGGAATTGCGTCCTCTAGTACCTCTTGATGGTGGCCGTTTTGCTACCTCTGATTTAAATGACTTATACAGACGTGTTATTATTCGTAACAACCGTTTGAAAAGATTGATAGAAATTAAAGCTCCTGAAGTTATCTTGCGTAACGAGAAGCGTATGCTTCAAGAAGCGGTTGACTCATTGTTTGATAACTCTAGAAAAGCTAATGCAGTGAAGACTGAAGCAAATAGAGCATTGAAATCATTGTCTGACAGCTTAAAAGGTAAATCAGGTCGTTTCCGTCAAAACTTATTGGGTAAAAGGGTTGATTATTCTGCGCGTTCGGTAATCATAGTTGGACCAACTTTGAAATTACACGAGTGTGGTCTTCCTAAAGATATGGCTGCTGAGCTTTACAAACCATTCATCATTCGTAAAATGATTGAAAGAGGTATTGTGAAAACAGTGAAATCGGCTAAGAAAATTGTTGATAGAAAAGATGCAGTAGTTTGGGATATTTTAGAAAACGTATTAAAAGGACATCCTGTTCTTTTGAACCGTGCCCCAACATTGCACAGAATGGGTATCCAGGCTTTTCAACCAAAAATGATTGAAGGTAAAGCTATCCAATTACATCCCTTAGTTTGTTCTGCGTTCAACGCCGATTTCGACGGTGACCAAATGGCGGTGCATCTTCCACTAGGAAACGCAGCGATTTTGGAAGCTCAAATGTTGATGTTGGCTTCTCACAATATCCTGAACCCTGCGAATGGTGAGCCAATTACGGTTCCATCTCAGGACATGGTATTGGGTCTTTACTATATTTCTAAAGGAAGAAAATCTACAGGAAAAAAAGACCCGGTTAAAGGAGAAGGATTAACATTTTATAGTGCAGAGGAAGTAATCATTGCATACAATGAAGGAAAAGCTAATTTGCATGCATGGATTAAAGTTAAAACTTCTGTTAGAAAAGATGATCAATTGGTAACTGAATTGGTGGAGACAACGGTTGGTAGAGTTCTATTCAACGAAGTTGTTCCTGCTGAAGTAGGTTTTATCAATAAATTATTGACTAAAAAAGACTTAAGAAACATCATTTCTCATGTATTGAAAATTACGGGAATGGCTAAAACAGCCGAGTTCTTGGACAATATCAAAAACTTAGGTTTCTATCACGCATTCAAAGGCGGATTATCTTTCCGTTTGAGTGACGTAATTATTCCTGAAGAGAAAGATTCTTTAGTTAAAAAAGCTGCTGAGCAAGTTGAAGATATTCAGAATAACTACAACATGGGGTTCATCACCAATAACGAACGTTATAATCAGGTGATTGATATCTGGGGTAGAGCGAATACAAGATTAACGAGCCATTTGATGGATCAGCTGAAAAGCGATCAACATGGTTTCAATCCTGTATTTATGATGTTCGACTCAGGAGCAAGGGGTTCTAAAGAGCAGATTCGTCAGTTGTCGGGTATGAGAGGTTTGATGGCAAAACCACAAAAATCTGGTGCTACAACACAATCTATTATTGAGAATCCGATTCTTTCTAACTTTAAGGAAGGTCTTTCGATCTTAGAGTACTTTATTTCTACTCACGGTGCGCGTAAAGGTTTGGCCGATACCGCTTTGAAAACAGCCGATGCAGGATACTTAACGAGAAGATTAGTTGATGTTGCGCAAGACGTAATTATCAACGAAGAAGATTGTGGTACTTTGAGAGGTTTGGAAATGACAGCTTTGAAGAAAGATGATGAAGTTGTTGAATCATTAAGAAGCAGAATTTTAGGTAGAACATCTGTACACAATTTATATCACCCACAAACAGGTGAATTGATTGTTGCTTCAGGTGAAGAAATCAATGAGTCTGCATCAGATATTATTGAAGCATCTCCGTTAGAAATGATTGAAATTCGTTCGGTTTTAACTTGCGAAAGTGAGCGTGGTGTTTGTGCAAAATGCTACGGAAGAAATTTAGCGAAAGGTAAAAAAGTTCAAATGGGTGAAGCGGTAGGTGTAATTGCAGCACAGTCTATCGGTGAGCCAGGTACTCAGTTAACATTGAGAACCTTCCACGTGGGAGGTACTGCTTCTACAATTACTACCGATTCTAAAAACATTGTGAAATACGATGGTATTTTAGAGGTAGATGAATTGAGAACTGTTAAGAGCAAAAACGACAGTGGTGAGGAAGTTGAAATGGTGATTGGTCGTTCAGCAGAGATGAGAGTGGTAGATGAAAAAACTAAAATTGTTTTAACTACTAACTTGATTCCTTATGGTGCTAAATTGTTCATCAAACCAGGTAAAAAAGTTAAGAAAGGTGATGTAGTAGCTGAATGGGATCCATACAATGCTATTATTCTTTCTGAATTTGAAGGAAAAATCCAATTCGAAAATATTGAAGAAGGTATTACTTACCGTGTTGAAGCCGATGAACAAACTGGTTTCGAAGAGAAAGTAATTGTTGAAAGTCGCGATAAGAAAAAGAACCCTACAATTCACGTATTGAAAGGTAAAGACATTATCAAAACTTACAACTTACCGGTAGGTGCACACATCAATGTAGAAGAAGGTGCGAAAATTAAACCAGGTGATATTTTAGCGAAAATTCCTCGTGCTGCCGGAAAAGGTGGTGATATTACGGGAGGTTTGCCAAGGGTAACTGAGCTTTTCGAAGCACGTAATCCATCTAACCCTGCAGTGGTTGCTGAGGTTGACGGTATCGTTTCTTTCGGTAAAGTGAAAAGAGGTAATAGAGAGATCATCGTTGAAGCTAAATCTGGTGAAATCAGAAAGTATTTAGTTCCTTTATCTAAACATATTTTAGTTCAGGAAAACGACTATATCAAAGCGGGTATGCCGTTGTCAGAAGGAGCTATTACTCCAATTGATATCTTGAGAATTAAAGGACCTACTCAAGTACAAGAATACTTAGTGAATGAGATTCAGGAGGTTTACCGTATGCAAGGGGTGGCTATCAATGATAAGCACTTCGAGGTTATTGTTCGCCAAATGATGAGAAAAGTAGATATTGTTGATCCGGGAGATACAAGATTCTTGGAGAAAGAGATCGTTAATAAGTTAGATTTCAATAAAGAAAATGACTGGGTATTTGGAAAAATGATCGTTACCGATTTCGGTGAGTCTGATGTTTTGAAAAACGGACAAGTTATTTCTGTAAGAAAACTACGTGACGAAAACTCTAGATTGAAACGTATGGACAAGAAACTGGCTACTGCTCGTGAGGCAATTTCAGCTACTTCAAATACGATTCTTCAAGGTATCACCAGAGCTTCTCTTCAAACTAAGTCGTTCATGTCGGCTGCATCGTTCCAGGAAACTACAAAAGTATTGAACGAGGCTGCGGTAAGCGGTAAAATTGACTACTTAGAAGGATTGAAAGAAAACGTAATTGTTGGACATAAGATTCCTGCGGGAACAGGTATGAGAGAGTACGATACAATCATAGTTGGATCTAAGGAAGATTATAACGATATCGTTGAAGCTAAAGCTAAAAAAGAGTTAGAGCAAGCTTAATTTATGGCAGAGGAAAATCAAAATAACCAGTTGAATATTGAACTTAGTGAGCAAATCGCTGAGGGTGAATATTCTAACTTGGCTATTATCACTCACTCAAGTTCAGAATTCGTGATGGATTTCATTAGGGTTATGCCTGGTGTGCCTAAAGCGAGAGTGAAAAGTAGAGTGATTATGACTCCTCAACATGCCAAAAGATTAATGAAGGCTTTGGCCGATAATATTTCGAAATTCGAATCTGTGAACGGGCCAATAAAAGATGTGGAAGCAATGAATATTCCAATGAATTTTGGCGGACCAATAGCACAAGCTTAAATTTCAGATAATAATTAAAGAAAATCCCTTTATCGATCGATAGAGGGATTTTTCTTTTTCCTATTTTTTATTGCATAGAATATCTTTTCGCTGTACTTTTATTTTGCGCAACATTTGAGTGATAAAAAATAACTACGATGAAAATTTTAATTAAGAATTGCCAGTATTTCGGTGGGGACAGAAAGTTGGTGAAAGGTCATGTTTTATTGAGTGATGAAGTTGTTCTTGAAGTTTTTCAAGAGGAAGTTCCTTCTGTTGGAAGTGATGTGGCAATAATAGATGCATCTGATAAATACTTAATTCCAGGTTATATTGATTTGCAGGTGAATGGGGGTAAAAATTCATTTTTTAACAGTGATGTTTCTGTTGATTGTGCAGAAAGAATATACTGGTCGCACAACAAGTACGGAACTCAATACATGTTTCCCACATTAATTACTGCGCCTCACGAGAAAATTATTAAAGCTATAGAGGTAATAAGAGAGGAAATGCAAATTAATCCGGGTGTTTTGGGAATGCATTTAGAAGGCCCTTTTTTAAATCCGGATAGAAAAGGAGGACATGATTTATCTTTGATCAGAAAGCCTAAAGATTACGAATTGGATGAAATCATTGATTTAGGAAAAGGAGTGATTAAAAAGATTACTATAGCTCCAGAGCGATTTAAAAGAGCGCAAGTGGAGAAATTATTGAAGAATGGATTTATTGTAGCTGCCGGACATAGTGATGCTACATACGAACAAGCAAAGGAGTTTTTCAGTTGGGGTGTTCAGGCCGCTACACATATGTACAATGCTATGTCACAATACAGAAAAGAGGCAGCGGGTTTAGTGGGTGCTTTATTGGATACGGATGGTGTTTATGTGGGTATTATTAATGATGGAGTTCATTCTAATTTCAATTCAGTTAAGGTTGCTCAAAAAATGATGAAAAATCGTTTGTATTTTGTTTCTGATGCGAGTTTTATTGATCAGGCTATTGAAGAGTTTTATTTTGAAGGAAATAAAATTGTTACCCGCAACGGACAAGCATATACTGAAGCAGGAGCTTTAGCCGGTTCGGTAATTACTATGCAGGATTCTCTTAAAAATGCGGTAGAAAAAGTGGGCATTTCTTTAGAGGAAGCAATTGAGATGACTTCTTATATTCCTGCAAAACTTTTAGGTTTGGAAGATAAACTAGGTGTGATTAAGAAAGGCTCTTCTTGTAAATTGAATTTGCTCGATAAAGACTTAAATTACATTCCTGTTTTTGAAAGTAAACCAGAACTACAGTATTAGATTATTTAGGAGGATTTTCAAGAGCAATTTGTTTTTTGCAAAACTCTTGTTGGCGTATAATCACTTTCTCTAGTTTTTTAATTTGCTCTCTATTTTCTGCAGATCTTTCCATTTCTATAGCGCAAAATTTAAAGTAGTAAGCTTTACATTTTTTTACGCGCATATTTTCTGCTTTCTTTTCTCTTTTTAAAGACTGATTGGCTTTTGTTAGGTATTTGCCCAAGGTTTCTAAATCATTAATTTCTTTACCTATTTTTTCTTTCTGTTTGTTGATTTCTAACAATCTTTGGTTGTTGAAAGAGCGCCAATTATTTTTAGTGTTTTCATATTTGCTGGTAATATTATTGCTAAATCTCATGGAGTCATTGGTTACTTCATTCACTTTTTTGAGTAAGTCGAGAGATGTATTGTATTCCTTTCTCAATTGTGCTGAAATAGTATTGAAGTTTTTAATACTCTTACTTCTTGACGTAGCGTTTTTATTACTTGCATTAGTTAGTTTTTCAAGATCATTTCCAATTTCATTTTCTTTCTTTTCCATAGAATCCAAATAGTATTTTAAATTCCAGTTAAAGAAATTTCTAAATACCGCTTTGGTGGCGATATTGTTGTTGTAATCTATGGCTTTATTGAAGCTTATTCTTAATATAGAATCAGAGGAAGAATTAAAATCGAAAGCCTGATTCTCGTTTTTCTTTTCGAGAAGAGTGTTGATTTTACCTTCGCTCTTCGCTAGTTTTGTGATGGTAGATAAAGCTTTTTTTGCGTTGTTTTTTTCGCCACCTGCAGGCATTATTTTTTCTGTGATTTCTTTCAATTCTTTTTGTAAAGTGATTTCTTCCTGAGCAAGTTTTAACAATTCATTTTCTACGTTTTTTTGTTGGGTATAAATGGTTTTAATTCTTTTATCGTTTAGCTTCATTTGATTATCGATATTCTTTGTGCTTTCTGCAAAATATTTTTCATTCTTCTTTACTCTTAAATCACGTTCTTTTTGTGTTGATTTTTCATAACTCTCTAAATCTTTTTCTGCTTCTTTCATGGTGATTAAACAAGTGTCGTAAACGCTGTTTTTTGTAGTGTAATTAGCCGATCTACGATAGTTGTTCACGAAAGATTGCACTGCGTGTTGCATTTTTCCTTCTGCCAGGGTTTGATAATTTTTGGTGTTAAAAGAATACGCTTGTTTTGCTTTTTCCAAGAACTTTAAAGGTTCTTCCATTTTTTCGTATTTCTCAATTTGAGAATAGAAACTGGAAGGTTTTCCTTTTTTTTCTGCGATGAATTTTCTGATGTCCGATGAATCTTTTTCAAATACTTCAACAGGCAGAGTATTGTTGAGAAGCTGCCAATAAGAGTTTACAGGTAAGTGATTGAGTGCGATAAATTTTGGGTCGGCGAATAAATAATTGTAATTGTACTTTCTTATGAATTTATGTTTTTCCTTGAAAGGTAATCCCAATAAAATAGCTAATCTGCGTTGAAACATTCGTGGTTTTAATTCTATGTTTCCTGAGGCCCACGTAAGGTCGAGTAAATACCATGAACCATTCATTTTAACTGCGTTCCATGCATGATCTTCGCGAATTAAAATATCTCCCGGTTCATAGTTTCCCGATTTGCTGTAACCAGTAACTACGTAACTTCTAATACCAATATAATCGCACATAGCGGTGAATAAATCACTGTACCCCTGACAAATTGCTTTTCTCTTTTTTAAAACCTGATTGGGTTTCAATCTTTTGAATCTTCCTTTCTCGTACATCTTAACATCGTAATCGATGTTTTTCATAATCCATAAGCAAAGGGCCTTTATCTTTTCTTCATCGGTTTTTAAGCTATCGGTAAGTTTTTTACTTAATGTTTTATAGGATTTGGTGTACACCTCAGAAAGTGTATCTACAGTGCGACTTACTTTTATAAAAGTAGAATCCTGAGCTTTTACTGTAGAAATTGATAATACAAATCCAATAGTAAAAAGGAAAAATAAGCGGGTACAATATTTTTGTTTCGAATCTTTCATCCTTAGAATTCCCCAAACTTACAGAAACTTTTGAAAATGAGGGAAGGAGAAATTAATCAGTTTTGGATTTTTCTGATTTGTTATCATGCTCTATAGTAAATGCGATAGGAATTTGCATTGCATAACTTACAGGAGTTCCATTCGACAGTGCAGGTGTGAAATCAGGAAGTAACTTAATAACCCTAATTGCCTCGTTGTCAAGATCGATATTACCACTTGATTTTACAATTCTTACATTGGAAACATTTCCTGCTGCATTAACAATAAATCCGATCACTGAAATACCCGTAATATTTTTTTCGTAAGCTTTTTCAGGGTAATTAACATGATTTGCTATAAATTCCTGCAAATCAATTTTACTTTTTGCATCTGTAGTAATGCTTATATCATTTTGGCTCATTAATGAGCCAAAAATGAAAAGTAGATTAATAAATACAAAACGAGTTTTACTTCGCCACAGCTTCGATAATATCATGCTTAGTAATCATTTTATATTCGTTATTTCGCACTTTCACTAACATTGCATTGCTTGATTTTCCAATTGCTTTTAATACAATTTCCAAATCGGTAGAACCATCAATAATTTGATAAGGTTCTTTCATTACTTTAGAAATCAATTTCGATTTCACTTTAGGATCTTTAACAATTTCATTGAAAATATCTGACTCGCTAATCGAACCAACGAAATCGCCTTTCTCATTAATTACAGGAACCTGAGAAATATTGTGATGTGTAATTTTTTTAATGGCATCTGTTACTTTGTCGGTATCGTTTACAGTAATTAGTGCGCTTGTATGACCTTTCACTAAATCAGCAGCCGTTACTTTTTCTTTATCCAAGAAACCACGTTCACGCATCCAATCATCGTTAAAGATTTTGCCAATGTATTTGCTTCCATGATCGTGCATGATTAAAACCACCACGTCAGATGGTTTAAGTTTGTCTTTTAACTGCAATAAGCCTTGCACCACACAACCCGAAGAGTTACCTAAGAACATACCTTCCTCACGAGCCACTCTGCGTGTCATTAACATTCCATCTTTATCGGTTACTTTTTCAAACAAATCAATGATTTTAAAATCAACGTTTGCAGGAAGAATATCTTCACCAAATCCTTCAGTTAAGTAAGAGTAGATTTCATTCTCGTCGAAGATTCCGGTTTCATGATATTTTTTAAAAACAGAACCATAAGTATCTATACCCCAAATTTTAATATTTGGATTTTTCTCTTTCAAATATTTCGCGGTACCAGAGATAGTTCCGCCTGTTCCAACACAAACTACCAAATGGGTAATTTTACCTTCTGTTTGTTCCCAAATTTCCGGACCGGTAGATAAGTAGTGTGCTTTAGAGTTAGAGGGATTATCGTATTGATTAGGATAGAAACTATTTGGGATTTCCTGACTCAATTTTTTAGCTACAGAGTAGTAAGAACGGGGATCTTCGGGTGTGACGTTGGTGGGTGTAACAATTACTTCTGCACCCATAGCACGAAGAGTATCCATTTTTTCTTTCGATTGTTTGTCGGGCATGGTACAAATTAGTTTGTAGCCTTTTACCACCGCTGCAATTGCCAAACCCATTCCTGTATTTCCACTGGTACATTCAATAATAGTTCCGCCTGGTTTTAGTCGGCCATCTTTCTCAGCATCTTCAATCATTTGCACTGCCATTCTATCTTTCACCGAGTTACCCGGATTAAAAGTTTCTACTTTAGCCAGAATGGTTCCCGGAACGCCGGCTACCACTTTATTTAACTTCACCATTGGCGTATTTCCAATGGTTTCTAGAATATTATTGTACCACATAGGAGATTGTTTGCTGTAAAGATAATAAATGTGTTGGAAGTTAAGGTTAATTAAACCTTATCGCCTTTACCGGGTGAATCTTTGATACTAAGTACGAAGGCAATAAAAGCATTAAATAGCAGGTGATGATGGTAATGGCATTGATCATTAAAATATGCAGCAGATTAATGTTTACCGGAACGTAATCGATGTAGTAGGCGCTTTTGTTTAGGGGAATAAAATGGGTGAAATCCTGTAAATAACACAATCCAATGCCCATTAAATTTCCCCAAAATAAACCTCGGGTAATAAGGAACAGGGCCTGATACATAAATATTTTTCGCAGTTTTTTATTTTCCATTCCCACCCCTTTCAATATTCCAATCATTTGTGTTTTTTCAAGAATAAGAATTAAAAGGGCAGAAGACATGTTGATTACAGAAATAATTAAAATAATCACAATGATGATTAAAATATAAGTGTTTAAATAATCTAACCAATTCATCATGGAAGGAAAGCGATTGTAGAGAGTTTCTGCTTTAAGGCCTGAGGCTACAAAAAAGTAATCATCGTAAATTTTATCGGCTTTTACCTGCATCACTTCAGAATCGTGATGAAATGAATTTAAAAATTGCTGAGTCCATGAATCTTCGTTCACAAATACTTCAAATCCGCCCACTTTATCATTTCCCCAGCCATTCACTCTTTGAATGTGACGAATATCAATCAACACAAATTTTTCATCCACTTCCGATTGCATTCCGGTTTCGTAAATACCTTTTACAAAGAAAGGGTAGAGCCGGTGTTTGTATTCCATGATATCATCTTCCTCTGTGCTTTTGGCAACGAAATGAACAATGAATTTACTACCGATGCTTAGATTAAGATTTTGAGCAATTTTTTTGGAAATCAGAGCGTCTCTGGAGGTATCCGACATAGAGAGTGCTTTGCCCTCAACAATATTATCAGCAAAATTTTTCCAGTCGAAGTTTGAACTGACTCCCTTTAAAACCACCCCCTGCATATTGTTTTTGGTTTTTATTATTCCGGGTTTGGTGGCGAAATATTGAATGTGTCGGAAAATAGAATCTTGCGTAAGATGAGGGTAGAACTTTTGGTTTTTAGAGATAGGAGTGCTTTCGTAAGAAAAATCACCTTCATCAGAAGTAATCACAATATCAGAGCCAAAAGCAGCGATTTTATTTTTCACTTCTTTTTGAAATCCTGTTGTTACAGCAAAAGTTAAAATCATTACAGCAACGCCAATCGATATTCCTATTATGGCTATATTCGCAATGGAATTAGTAAGCGAAGTCTGGTGCTTTTTGCCTAGTATGATTCGTTTCGCTATGAAAAATTCGAGATTCACTATTAGCAAAAATAACAATTCATGTTAAGGAATATCACACTTTTGATTTTATGTTGTTTAGTATTAAACAGTTGTTCTTCTCAAAGTCCGGCCAATACTACAAAAATTACTGTAGAGGAAAATAAAGTAGTGGGTTCAACTTCTTTGCAATTAGGTATTGAACAAACCGCAGAATATTTGCCTTTATTGAAAGGAAAAAGAGTAGGAATAGTTTCCAATCAAACAGGAATGATTAATGGAAAACATTTGTTAGATACCCTATTGGCAATGGGTGTAAATGTGCAGTGTGTATTGGCCCCTGAGCATGGTTTCAGAGGCAATGCCGATGCCGGTGCTCACGTAAGTGATAGTGTAGATGCTAAAACTGGAGTTAAAATTTTATCTATTTACGGAAAGAAGAAAAAGCCCAGTAAAGAAATTATGTCCACTATCGATGTGGTGGTTTTTGATATGCAAGATGTAGGCGCTCGTTTCTATACTTATATTTCCACATTACATTATGTGATGCAGGCTTGTGCAGAAAATAATAAAATGATGGTTGTTTTGGATCGTCCGAATCCTAATGGACATTACGTTGACGGGCCACGAAATGATACCACTTCTTTCATTGGAATGCACCCTGTACCGGTAGTTCATGGAATGACGATAGGGGAGTATGCACAAATGATCAATGGCGAAGGATGGTTGGGAGCAGGATTAAAATGTGATTTAAAAGTCATTTCTATGAAGAATTACAATCATCAAATGAAATACAATTTACCCGTTCATCCGTCGCCTAATTTAGCCACCATGACCTCCATTTATTTGTATCCTTCCTTGTGTTTTTTTGAAGGAACAGTGGTAAGTGTTGGAAGAGGAACCGATCATGCCTTTGAAATTTACGGACATCCGAATTACGCTGATACTACTTATTCTTTCACCCCACGAAGCATTGCTGGAAAAAGTATGGAACCACCTTTGAAAGGAGAAAAATGTTACGGCAAAGATTTAAGTTTATTGAACGAAGATACTATACGTGCGCATGGTTTAGACTTAAGTTATTTGCTGGAAGCATACCAAAAAACAAAAGTGAAAGATTTCTTTAGTTTATCAAAACATTTCGATTTGCTGGCTGGATCATCTACATTAAGAAAACAGATTTTAGCCGGTAAAACAGAAGCAGAAATCAGAGCAAGCTGGAAAGAAGACCTGGAAAAATTTAAAGTGCTAAGAGCAAAGTATTTATTGTATGAGTAGTGTTTTATTTTCCAGTAATCTCACTTAAATCTGTTCCTAAAACTTTAGCAATTCTTCTTAGAAGTAATAAAGAAATATTAGTTCGTCCAGCTTCAATCCTTCTGAAATTTGACTTATCCATTTCTAATTCGTCGCAAACTTGTTTTGAGGTTAGATTATTTTCCTTTTTAAGACGTACGATATTATTACCTACAGATTTTAAGAAATCATATTCCTCATCTGTCCATAGTTTTTTCTCTCGTATTATTATTTTTTTCTTTTTCAAGAATCATCTTAATCCAAAGCAATTTCATTGTTTTTGAAAAAAAATTGGTTGTCAAAAATGACAACCAATGAAATCTTTTTATATCTTGGCAATTGAATAATTGTTGAAAGACCTCAAACTTAATTAACTATGAAATTCAATTTTTTCCTTCCTCTATGGCTATGCTGTGCTTTATTGACATCTAGTGCATATGCTCAGTGCGATTTTAGTATGATCAAAGCATCGATAGTTCCTTCATGCAATGGAGACACTAATGGAAGTATTGCACTTACGGGTATTGATAATATCAATACAAGTCAATTGAGTTTTATGGACTGTAATGCAGGAACTTTAGTTAGCGGTACAACCATCGTTGTTAATTCTGGAGAAATAAAAAGAATAGGAACGACAGCATGGGCAAACATAACGATCAATGGAGGAACACTTATTGTTTGCGGATCAGTGTCGATATTAAATTTAAAAATATCAAACGAAGGTGTTCTGGCAAACAATGGTTCTTTATCTGTTAATTGTTCGGTAACTATTCCCGATGGATCTGCAATTATTAATAACAATGGATCGGTTGCTTTTTATAATCCAGTGAGTGTTTCAGGAACATTATTTAATCTGTATGGCTCAATGGCAACCTATTCTACTTTAACCATTAATTCAGGAGGAGAAGTGCTAAATAATTCAATCTTCAGTAATGCGGCTTTGGGTACTACATTACCAGATAATTTTGACGAAAATGCTGCCAAGTCATGTTTTGTGGAATGGACTGGAACCAATAAAACCGGAAATATTATAACAGGTCTTTCGGCAGGAAATTATACCGCGACTATTAAATGTGGAGCCTGCTCAATTACAAAACAATATAACGTAGCAGTAAAATCTTCGCCTTCAATAAGTATTTCTTCTAGCAATAATACCGACGCATTAAATTGTAACGGAAGTTTCACAGCTATTGCTATTGGAGGAAAAGCACCTTACTATTACCTTTGTTCCGATACTTCGAAGAAGGTAGTTGTATTTAGTAATTCCTCTAACACTTTATGTGCTGGAAAATATACTGTTACTGCTGTTGATTATGATGGTTGTGGCACCAATAAATTATTTGATATTTTAAATAACATTACACCAGTAGCATCAGCTATTCCTAATGTTTCTGGCTCATCCATTGTAACAAATGGTGGCGAAAATAATAATTTAAATGCTCCAGTACCTTTTGTTCCCGAGGGGAATCCAGCCGAGATTCAGCCAGATCAGCTCAATGAGATTATGAGAAAATCAGGAGAACATCAATTATGGGATTTATCTGCTATAGAAATTTCAAAATTCGCACCAATTGAAATGCCTGATCCGCTTTTACATTCATCAATTTCACCGGCCATACTTTTTTCAGATTTTCCTACTCCAATAGGTTCTGTTACTGAAAATAATTTTCAAAAAAGTGAAATGAATATAAATGGTATTGTGTTAAGCAAGGTTGGTGAATATTTTGTGGAATCAGATGCAAGTGGCGATATACAAACGAATTCAGGTAACAATAGTAACACAAAAAGAATTTGCGTTCGGGAAAAATGTAAGTATTACACAAGCTCTAGCACAGAGGAAATAGTTGATACTGTAATTGTAAATATCAATAGTTACTATTGGTTCTCACCAAGCAATACAATTACTCCTATTTTTATTTATAGAGAAAAAACAAAAATATTTGGAGGAATACATTCTGCGTATTACCAGGAAATAGAGCAAAATCCTGCAAACAATATATTCGATTTAAATGTTTTCAAAGAGCAGGTAAATTTAAATGTAACACCCAATCCAACCAGTGGAGGTAATGTTGTAATAAGCTACAACTTGCCTTTTGCTGCTAGTGTGGGAATTACATTTAGCGGCAGTTCTTCAGGTCTGAAAGATGTTATTCAAAATAATTATCAGGATTTGGGTCAACACAGCTTCAGTTACAACATTGATGATAAACTGAGTGGAGCATATACAATCGCACTTACCGTCGACGGAATTCCTCTCAGTAAAACATTAGTTATTAATCGATAATTCATTTTTAATAATCAAGATATTATGAAGAATTTAAATACAATATTTTTTCTGCTTTTTTTTGTGATAATTAAAAGTACTCTTCAAAGCCAGTGTGTTAACGGTGGATTAGAGAACAGTAATTTAAATAATTGGACATTGTATTGGGGTAATGCTTATAATACACCTGTTAATCAAATGTTGGTGGGGAATCCGGGTAGAATCTCAATTACGGATAATCAAAATCCTGTGCAAGCTCTGCGAAATGATCCTATCGGTGGTTATCTTGTTGCCACTGAAGGCAGATATTCTGTGAAAATTGGAGATAATAGTATCCAAAATACACCTACAAGCACCAAAACTCAAATGGCCGGTTATACTATTAATGTTACTGCTGCAAATGCTAATTTTAAATTTAAATATGCAGCTAGTTTTTGGACAGATATAAAAACAACCCAAGGTAGGGAGAATGCATACAATAGTGGGCAGCAGAGACTAGAACCAACATTTTCCTGGTTTATGGTAGCCGGCAATAATCCAGCAGGGGTTAATTTACCTAATAAAAGTAATGTGTTTGGTGCCACACTAACACCTCAGGCCTTTGTATATGATGGAGATGATGTCAATCAACAAAGTTTTTTTCATATTCCTTGGACGTGTGTACAATATAATTTAACCCCATTTATAGGTCAGCAAGTAACAATATTCTTTAAAACAACAAATTGTAATACGGGATCCCACTATTGTTATGCGTATATAGACGGCTTGTGCGACGACTATATACCAACCCCTTCAATAGCTCTTCCCAATACTGCTTGCGTGAATAGTAACAGTCCTGTTTTATGTGATATGACATCTAGTACAAAAGAAGAAAGTTTTATTTTAAGTATTCAGGAATGCAGTCAGGATGGTACTATTCTGTATGATTTTCCAGTAGGAGATCTTTTTGCCAATCAGCAAGCGGGAGTAATCGATATTCGAAACTATTACACGGTACAAAAGAAAATGAAATTTAAATGTAATGCATATTACAAAATAAGATTATTATTAAATAATTGTTTTTATACTATGATTGAAGGAACAAAAATAATTAAAATGATTTGTCCAACGGTTGATGCCGGAATTGATAAAACAATATGTTGTAATAATTTGCAGTCTGTTCAAATAGGTACGCAAGGCTTATTAGGAAATACTTATAGCTGGAGTTCTGTACCTGTAGGTTTTACAAGTACATTGCCAATAGTGAATGTTAATACCAATACTTCAAATACCTACGTTTTAGTAGCTACTGAATCAACGTTGGGTTGCAAGGCTACAGATACTGTTGATATTTTTGTTAATGCACCATTAAGTTCTTCAATAGTTTTTAATGCTATTCCTAATCTTAATTGCGGTAATGCTAATTGTAATGAAAATAAATCGTATCCGGTTCCTGCATCTTGCGGACCAACATTAACAGCAGTAGCTACAATTAAATATTGTGGAACAAAAATAGAATCGGCAGATTGGAATAAAAAGAAACTTAGTAAATTGAAATATTCATGGAATACGGGGGAAACAAGCCAAACGATAGCTGTACGATCAGGCGTCACCAATTATTCAGTAACAATAACTGATGGTTGTTATTCAACAACCTCAACAATAAAAAATGTAGTTTCGAATGACTATTTCACAAAACCAATTTCTACTATGCTTACTGTTAATGGATGTATTCCATCAGATCCTAAAAGATGGTGGAAAATATTAGACTTTAATTCCGATGGAACTGCTCCTGCAGAAGGTACAGGTCCAGCATATCATGCATATCGTTATAAATTAAAAATTTGGGACAGATGGGGCCATGTACTACGATGTATTGAGGTTTGTGACCCCAATGGTTTTAAAAATGGAGATATTGTTTGGGATGGAAAAGACGATGCGGGTAATGTAGTTCCTATGGGTGTGTATAACTATCAGTTATATTTTTGGAATTGTTCTACACCACCTGATGGGCAAGCTTGGAGAACTGTTACCGACTTGAAATTCGTTTGTACCAAGAAAAAATGGTGGTGTTTTTTTATGGGAGGAGGATGTTGTAAAGGATATTATGAAGTAATAACAAAAACCGATTATATTGAAAAAATAACAGTAATTAGATAGTAATTGAGTATGAAAAAAATAGGATTAATAACAGTGATTACCTTTGTATTGGTTTCCTGTGAAAAAAAAGTATGTGTAAGTTGTCAGGAGTATAACACCGTTGAAAATAAAAGGGTAGGTGAAGTTTATAAAGGATGTGGTCATGATGAAACAGAGGCAATGATTGAAGTATATAAGTTTGATGATTCTGACACAAACACAATGTATCTTTGCACAGATCCTCAGTAATATTTTAATTTTATTGCTTTGGATTTTCGATAATTTTAATAGCACTGAAAAACGTTAAACAAAGTAATTTAAAGTTTATGAGAGGTTTTATTATTATTATTATTTTATGTATCACCTCTCAATATGTTTTTTCACAAAAAGAAACTAATAATTGGTGTTTTGGAAGTGGTATTGAATTAAGTTTTAATGGGGGAATTCCCACTGTTACCGATGGATCATCATTAGTCAACTATATTGAGAGCAGCGCTAGTATTAGTAATGCTAATGGTGATTTACTTTTTTATTCTGATGGAATTACTGTTTGGGATAAAAATCATTATGTTATGCCTAATGGCACGGGGTTAAAAGGTGATAACTCCACCTCACAAGTTGCTGTTATTATTCAAAAGCCCAATAGTACAAATATTTATTACTTATTCAGTTTAGAAGCTTTAGGGGGTTCTTTGTTTTATTCAATTATAGATATGAATCTTAATGGGGGATTAGGGGCTGTGAAAGAAAAAAACATTTTTCTTATGGGTGATAATATGACAGAAAAATTGACTGCGGTAAAACATTGTAATAATAGAGATGTTTGGTTGGTATCTGTAAAATATATAACTGAGTATCCTGTATTATTACCACCTCAATTTTGTTCGTTTTTAATTACACCCTATGGAATAAATTCACCGGTTTTCACAGATGCTCCAAATACAGTAAGTAATATAGGTCAAATGAAGGCATCACCCAATGGAAAATATTTAGCTTGGGATGGTATTAATCATGCTTTTTTTGATAATTATAATGGTACTGTTTCTAATTTTAAAAACATTCCATCTACTTCGTGGCCTCCGAATATTTTTAATTCTAACTACCTTGTTGAATTCTCTCCAAATAGCGAAGTACTCTATACGGGTAGTTTTCAAATTGATTTATTAACGAACTCAATATCATATTTTGTAGGTAGTAATGATACTGTAGTTTTAGGTATCCAATTGGCATTGAATGATAAAATATATACGTTGTCGGATTCATTCATATATGTAATTAACGATCCTAATATTTTAGGTGTAGGTTGTAATCCTGCAAAAATATCTTATAATTCTTTTGGGAAAACACCGTGGGGAGTACCCAACTTCATGTCTTCTTATTTTTATCATCCAAAAGGAGAGTTTACTTATACCGGTGAGTGTACAGGCATGATTAATTTCCAATTAAAAAATACTATTGGAATTGATTCGGTACACTGGATTTTTCATGACAATTCTATTTCTAAAAATTGGAATTCGTCTTATTTGTATTCACAAGTAGGAACTTATGAAGTGAAATCAGTAGTATATGTTTCAGGAGTGCCCGATACTACCTCTCAATGCGTTTCAATTAATGGTGTTTTCAAAAATGTTTTAGGTAAAGACACTTCCATCTGCGTAGGAAATAAGCTTGAAATATTTGTGCCCTATTATGCTGTTGGGAAATATTTGTGGAATAATGGAGATACAACATCTTCTTTGATGGTGAATGAAGCAGGTACGTATTCAGTAAAAATAACTAATGCCTGTGGATCATATAGAGATACCATTGTAGTAAATAAAAAATCGTGCGAAAAGAAAATTCCTTTTTTTATACCGAATGTATTTACTCCTAATGATGATGGACATAATGATGTTTTTCAAATTAAACTTTTAGATTACATTACCAATGAAGAAAGCTTAACCTGTGATGTTTTCAATCGTTGGGGAGAACGGGTTGGATTTTATAGAGGCATAAATGGTTCGTGGGATGGAAAAACAGCTGCAGGAATTGAATTAAGTAGTGGTGTTTATTATTATCATATAGAATACATTGATGAGAATAATGATAGTATGTTTTTTAATGGTTATATACAATTGATTAGATGATTTTTAATAAATCTCAATCACTCCTAATCGCATTAACTCTTGATTCAATCGAAAAAGCGGTAGTCCCATTACATTGTAAAAACAGCCATTTATTTTTTCGATTCCGATGTAGCCAATCCATTCTTGAATGCCATACGAACCAGCTTTATCGAAAGGCTTAAAAGTATCGATATAATAAGTGATTTCGGCATCAGTTAGTTTTTTAAAATATACTTCTGTACTTTCAAAAAAAGTAAAAGAAGAATCTTTTTGTTGCAAAGTAACACCTGTAATAACCTGATGCACATTTCCGCTCAAAGTTTTTAAAATCCCAATGGCATCATTTCTGTCGAGTGGTTTACCGAGAATAGAATGATTGATGTAAACGATAGTATCGGAAGTGATAACGATTTCATCTTCTTTAAGATCATTTTTGAACACTTCGCCTTTTAGTTTACTTAGAAAAACAGGAACAGCAGAACCTTCCATTCCTTCCGGATAAATTTCATCTACTTCTTGTAAGCGAATTTCAAAATCTACATTTAATTCTTTTAAAAGCGCTTGTCGGCGCGGTGATTTCGATGCCAATATGATTTTTTTATTTTGCTTTAGCATATACTTGGCGAATTAAAATTCTTAAAGAAAAAACGAATAGAAAATACAAGTAGAAAAACCTGCCAACATGATCAATTTAATTTCACTACTAAGCTTGTGAAAATCATTTTTGTGCTTGGCTTTTCCCAGTGCATAAAATAAGTGACAGAGAGGAAGTGCGATACACACAATTTGAAAAATAGCATTGATTAAACGCAAATCTTCAAACATCATTAATTTGGCTGCAGCAAAAAGAACTAAGGAAATAAAAATGAGTGTAACACTTTGCGCGAGCCTCTTTGTTTTATCGGCTCCTAAAATTACTGCTAAGGTTCTTGCGTTGGTTTGTTCATCACCTTCAATGTCTTCAATATCTTTAATTATTTCGCGAAGAAAGGTGCTTATAAAAGCAAAGAACGCAAGATAAAAACTCCAATCGAACATGAATTGAAACGGATGTCCTAGTCGGTTGAAGCGAATTTCATAATCATATACTTTAAGCAATGCGCCATATTCAAAAGTGATTAAAATTAAAGGAACAAAAGCAGCTAAAAGAGCAACGATAATATTTCCTAATAAGGCTGTTTTTTTTAGGCTGGAGGCATAAATCCAAAGCAAAGCGGGCGACAATAAATGAAAAATCAAGAAGGCATTATCATTTAATAAATTAGATAAATAGTAGCCCAATGCAATTCCTCCAAGAGTAAGTACCATATATAAAACCCATCCTATTGTTTCGCTTAGGTGAGTACCAATAATTTTTTGATCGGGTTTATTTATTTCATCGGTTTCCTGATCGTAAATATCATTGATAATATTTCCACCGGCGGCAATCATCATTATCGAAATAACCAGAAGATAAAAAGCCAAATCGGGTAATTGTAAGCGAAAAGAATTTTCGATAGGGTGGTAATGTTCCAATCCTTTTTGAAAAACAAAAATTCTGATAACCAACATCAGAATAGCGATGATCAATAAATTGCTCCAGCGAATGAGTTTAAAGAAATGGATTACCATGTAAAATCTTTA